>JALGSV010000042.1 GCA_029821755.1 Candidatus Zipacnadum vermilionense
CCGCCGAGGCGCCACCGGGGGCTGCGCCGGCGCCGCCCGCTCCGGAAGGCCCGCCGCCACCGGCTCCGCCGGTCCCGGCCCCCGTGCCGTCGGGTCCCGGGGTAGCTCCGGCGATGCCACCACCGCCGGCACCGCTGCCGCCGCCGGCCTAACCGCAATCGGCCTGGCTCGTAAATTCGGAGCAATGTCCTACGCAACGTACGTGTTCCTTTGGGCGTCTCCGCTCTGGGCGGGGCGTGCGCAGAGCCCTCTCTCGTGCGTCGGCGATAGTCATACGCAGGGGTAGGAAGATCCATACAATGGCGATAACCAAGCGCCAAGTAGCAGAACTATCCGCTAGTCTAGAGAGCGCCAGTCCCACCGAGCGCCAGGACCTCCTCGAAGAGATGATCGCTGTCGGCGAGGCCGCGATTCCTTACCTCATCGAGCACCTGGAGTCCACTGACTACCGCCTGCGCGGTGCCGCTGCCGATGCCTTGGGCGAGATTTCCGGCGAAGAGGCGATCCCCAACCTCATCGAGCTCCTCGCCGACTCCTCCGTCAACGCCCAACGCTCCGCTGCCGAGGCCCTCACCAAGGTGGGGGAGGCCGCCATCGATGACCTGCTCGAGGCGCTCATGTCCAAGGACCAGGGCGCCCGCCGCTGGGCCGCTGAGGCCCTCGGCTCCATCGGTGATGACTCCGTGGCCCAGAGCCTCATCGTCCGCCTGAGCGACGCCAATACCGAGGTCCAGCGCGCTGCCATCACCGCCCTGGGCGAACTCAAGAGCAAGGAAGCCCTTGAGCCGCTGATCCACATCCTTGCCTCCGAGCATGTGGAGTTGGCCCGCGCGTCGGCGGAAGCGCTAGGCAAGATCCGGAGCCGAGTCGCCATCAAGCCCCTACTCGACGCCTTGGGCTCTCCCAGTGATGATGTCCGGGAAGCCGCGGCCCAAGCACTCATCAACATTGGTAAGCGCTGCCTGCCTCCCCTGACCAAGAAGCTGGAGGACTCCGACCATCATGTCCGCGCCCAGGTGGCCGTCATCCTCGGCGAGATCGGTGACGACAAGGTCGTGGGCAGCTTGGTCTGCGCGCTGGACGACGAGAACGAGACCGTAGTCTGTAAGGCGGCGGTGTCCCTGGGCCGCCTGGCCGGAGACGGAGCCGTTTCTCACCTGGCCAAGCTGATGCGTTCGCCCTGCGCCCCGGTGCGGTGTGCCGCAGCTACGGGCCTCTCCTGGGCCCGCAACGCCAAAGCGGTTACCCCCCTGGCCAAACTGCTGTCCGATACCGACTGGGCCACACGCATGACCGCCGCTCGCGGGCTGGGCCTCGTTGGCCGCCCGACCGGCGCCAAGGCCCTGGCCGCTGCCTTCACCGATCCCGAGTGGTGCGTCCGCATGCACGCCGCTTGCTCGCTGGGCAAGATCGGCGACCGCAAGACCGCCCTGCCCTCTCTCCAACGGGCTCTGAAGGACAAGAAGGACCAGGTCCGCCGGGCCGCCGTGGATGCCCTCGCTCAGCTCCGCGCCACCGAGGCTAAAGCGTGGCTGCGCCCTCTGCTGCGCGACGAGAATCCCTCCGTAGCCGAGGCCGCCTCCACCGCGATCAAGCTGCTCGACACTATCAAGTAATCCCCCTTGACCAGACCAGGAGGGGCCGGATGGAGTCTGTCTGCCTGCCTGCGGCGCGAGCAGACGTCTATCCGGCCCCTTCCATTGTGGATGCCGCTCGCGCCTATGCTCAAGCAGACCTTCATCCATCTTCCCCGCGTCGGCTACGAGACTGAACGCCGTCTTTGGCGTGAGGGCTTGCGCCACTGGCAGCAGGCGCTGGACACCTCCGCCCCGCCCGCCGGTTTCTCCCAGGTCCGCTGGGATGACGTCCGTCGCCACCTGGACGACTCGCACCGCAGCCTGAAACGCCGGGATCACCGCTACTTCGCCGCTGCCCTCTCTCCCCGCGATCACTGGCGCGCCTACCCCGACTTCGCCTCCCGCGTCGCCTATGTGGACATCGAGACCACCGGCATGGGCTCATGGTCCCAGGTCACCGTCGTGGGCCTCTACGACGGCAAGACCATGCACACCTACGTGGCTGGCGAGAACCTGAAGGACTTCGGTGAGGATATCCAGGCTTACTCGCTGCTGGTCACGTTCAACGGCGCCAGCTTCGACCTGCCCTTCCTGCGCCGGCTCTTTCACGACTTCCCGCCGGACGTGCTGCACATCGACCTGCGCTACGCCCTCAAGCGTCTGAACCTGTCGGGGGGGCTAAAGTCCATCGAGCAGCGCCTGGGGATGTCCCGCGACGACGACCTGGCCGGCCTGGGCGGCTTTGACGCGGTGCTGCTCTGGCAAGCCCATTGCCAGGGAGATGCGCACGCCCTGGACACGCTTTGCCGCTACAACGCCGCCGATGTGGAGAACCTGGCGACGCTGCTGGACTACGCCTATCCGCGGCTGTGGGAGCAGGCGGGTGGGGACGCTCTCCCCGAGGGGGGGCCGCGCTGAGCGGCGGCAGCGACGCTGTCGAGGCGAGTCCCCCGCGCTCCCGCCGAGGCCTGCCCTAGCCCTATGTCCACCATCGTTCCCGCAATCTACCGCGCTCGCACCGCCATCCTGCTACTGATGGCGGCGGCCTTCTCCCTCGATTTGACCGTCAATGCGCGTTCCCTGCTGGCCGCGTTCAAGGCCATCGGCTACGACGCCCCGCCGGTCTGGCTGGGGGTGCTCGCGGCGGCTGGGCCGGGGATGTACTTCGTCAGCTGTCTCACGCTGGGCCACTTGTCTGATCGCCTGGGCCGGCGCAACTCCGCCGTGAGTGGTCTGGCCCTGGCCGCACTGGCCCTCCTGGGACACTACTTCGCCACCCAAGTATGGCACTTGGTCGCCTGCGCCGCCCTCTTCGGTGGGGCTATGTCGCTCTTCTGGCCCACCACTGAGGCCTGGTTCTCCGACCTGGCCGCTGACAGCCCCCGCGGCCTGGATCGCGCCCTGGGCAACTTCAACGTCGCCTGGTCCGGCGGCATGGTCGTGGGCGCTCTGCTGGGAGGCTTTGTCTGGCAGGCCCTGCACGCCGGGAGCTTCCTGGTGCTGATGGGCCTGCTGCTGCTGATGGCCCTCGGTCTCTGCCTGGTCCCCCAACCCCGGCGCACCGAACCCGCCGCCCATCTCCACCAACACAACGGCGTCCGCGTGGACCCCGCCGTTACCGCTCGCTACCTCTTGTCCGCCCGGCTGGTCGTCTTCCTCTCCTGGTTCATGACCGGGGTCAATCTCACCATCCTCCCCAAGCTCGCCAGCGTCATCGACATGCCGGAGAGCCAGACCGGCCTGGCCGTGGGCGCCTACTACCTGACGGTAGTTGTCTTCTTCTGGATCGCGCGCACCTCCGGGCGCTGGCAGTACCGGATCTGGCCGATTGCCCTCCCCGTGCCGCTCGCCTTGCTGGGGATGGGCGGTCTGGTGCTAGCCCAGTCGGTCGGGCCCTTTATGCTCGCCTGCTTCATTGCCGGCGCCGCCACCGCCCTTAGCGCCAACACGGCCTTGTACTACGCACTCCACGGCCGCGAGCAGGACCTGGCCCACTCCACGGCCATCCATGAATCCGTGGTCGGCATTGGCGGCGTAGCCGGCGGCATCGCCAGCGGCCTCTTCGCCGAGGTCCTCACGGCCCGCCTGGGCCTGGAGCCCTCCCTGCGCGCCGCTTTCGCCATGGTCGCCGGCGTAGCCCTCCTCATCGGCGCGGCGCAATTGGTGGCATGGAGGGTCATGGGAAAGAGGATCTAGAGAGTCTACCCGTTCGCCCTCAGCCTCCCCCGCACCGCCTCCCCCGTCAGCTCCCGCAGCGCATCCCTACCCACCCACCGGGCCGCCCGGTCCTCGCTCCCGGCCAGCTTGCGCGCCAGGGCCACCGCCGGTTCGTGCAGGGCCAGGTTGCGCTTGCCGATCTGCCGCAGGGCCCAGTTGACGGCCTTCTTCACGAAGTTGCGCGGGTCGGTAGCTTCCCGCTCGATGATCGGCAGGAACCCGGCGAAGGTCGCGTCTGGCTCACGCTTGTCATGCACAGCCAGCGTCGCCATCAAGACGAAGCCGGTGCGCTTGACGAACTCCTCCGGCGCGGCGCTGTACTCGACGGCCTTCTCGTACGCGAAGGGCGTCTTGCGGAACAGGTTCAGGCAGCACCCATCGCACACCGCCCAGTTGTCGAACTCCCCCGCCCAGCGGTCCATCTGCTCCGGCGTGACCTTCCGCGGATCGTCCACCAGGCTCGCGAGCAGGCGGGTCTCCAGGATGTCCGCCTGCCACAGCCGCTGCGCCAGCGCATGATCGCGCCCGATCTGCTTCGCCAGCGCCCGCAGCTTCGGCGCGGACACCCCCAGCACCTCACGGCTAACGATACCATAGCGGGCCATCCCGGCGACGTTCTCGGGCGAGCCGAGGGAACGGAGGGTGGCGAGGATTTCGTCGTAGGTCATGGGCCTCAATTGCCGGCGAGTCCAGCCGGGAGGAGCAAACCAGGAAAACCAAGAGAGTTAGGTATGGTGTCCCCGGGATTCCGGAATTCCCGGAATTCCTGTTCCCGGAGTCCCGCGGAATCCGCGAAACTATCGGAATCATTGAGCCCCGCTTTGACATTGCATTCCGGTTTGTCCGGAGGTATAATGCACAAGCACCATTCACGGGGAGGGATCATCATGTACGTTGGAAGAGTGTGCGTGTCCCTGCTTCTCGTGGTCCTACCGCTGTTGTCATTCGCCGCCGACAATCCTTCACCAGCGCCACCGGTCGAGGGCGCGACTCCGACCCCGCCCCAACAAGAGCCTCTGCTAAGTTGGACTGCGAGCCGTGAGTCGCTGGCCGCCCAGTTTGCCGTATTGCGGGATCGCGGGGATCTCGACGTGTCGGTGCCAGCGCGGTTCGCCCAGATCAAGATCACCATACGCATTGACAAGCTCACGCCGATGGAAGCAGCGCGGCGGTTAGCCGACGCAGCGGGCTACCGCCTCGTGGAGCTAGACGGTCGGTGGACTGTAGAACCCGCTCCTCCTCCCGAAGCCGCCCTCCAACCTGTGGCGCAAAGCCGCATCTACGACTGCCTTGGCTACGCAGTCCACGTGCGTGACGGGGGCTTGGTCTCGACGAGCCCCTACAGATACAGAGTCACTCCCACGCCCATCTCTCCCGCGGTGCTTCCCTTCCGGATTCTGTCTCCGGCGGAGCGATTCCGGTACATGGACCCGCTTGACAGGGCATGGTACATGACTGACGAGCGACTGTACAATCTCGCCCCTCGCGACCCAGACTGGGTCGATTACCTCGACACCATGAACGAAGCCTGGGAGAACGCCAGAAGATAGGCGAACCGAACCGCGCCGGAATTCGGGGGACGCCACGCTGTCTCCCCGCCTTCTCTTACGCTTGCTGCGCCGTGCTCCTTCGTCGTGAGTCATGCGGCCTCCCTTCCTCCCCGCTTCATCGTTCATCATTCATCACTCCCCCCATCTCCCCATCCACTCCAGCGGCCCCTCCACTCCCTCCAGCAGATACCTCAGCTTCTCCTCTCGCTCCACCTTCCGGTGCATGGCGTCCAGGCGGATGTAGAGCCAGCGTTCGCGGAGCAGGTCCGGGAGGCAGGCGCGCTCCTCGGCGGTCAGGGGCAGGTGCGCCTGGTAGGCCTCCAGGAATACGCGGAGGCGCGCGGCGTCGTAGAGGGGCGGTTGGGTGAGGGAGACGACGTCTCCCGCCAGCGGCCGCTCCCGGGGGCAGGCGAAGAAGATGATCCCGTCGGCCACGTCCTTGAGCCGGGCCTGGCGGCTGGCCCAGTCCCAGTCGAACAACCCCACGATCTCTCCGCCTCGGTACTTCACATTTGCCGCGTGGTAGTCGCCGTGCACAATCGCCGGCGGCAGCGCCCAGTAGCGCTCGTCCGGCACGCGCTCCAGGACGCCCCGCGCCTCGGCCTCCAGGCGGTCCAGGATGCGCCCCGCCTCCTCCGGCGAGGCCTCCCCCGGACTCACCCCGTCCGCCAAAAGCTCGCGCGCCTCGGCTAGCTCCGGCAGGCGGTCTGCTGGGTCAAACAGCCGCGGCAGGTCCTTGCGCCCCGCCGGCTGGAAGCCCTCCGTGGCCTGGTGCAGTCGCGCCAGCAGCTCCCCGGCCGCGCTGAGTTGCTCCCGGCTGGTTGGGTCGAGGGCGTCGCCCTCCACCCACGGGTAGATCTCATATACCTGCTCTCCCGCTCCCACCCAGCGGCGACCGTCGGGAGTCTTGATCGCCAGCACCACCGGCAATCCCGCCCGGGCCAGATGCCGCAGCAAGGAATGGTCGTAAGACAACCGTGGGGGATCGCTATACCGAGGGGAACGCTGCTTGAGGAAGTACTGCCCACGGCGAGTGACTACGATGACTGCCGGGCTGGCCGACCCCGTCGCCTCCCGCAGGAACATCAACTCCCCCACCGGCCACTCGCGCAGCAGGTCGGCGGTCTGTTTGCGATTGAGCGGCCAGGTGGTGAGTCGGGACATAGTGGAAAGTGGCAGGTGGTAAGCGGCCAGCGCAGACTCGGGAACCATCACTCACCGGCCGCTGAGCCTTCGCTGCGCTCCCCCCTCTCCCGCAAGGAGAGGAGGGCCAGGGACGTGAGGCTCCGGCCGTCCAGCCTCTCCCCTCCTACTCCTCGACCCGTACCAGCATGATCGGCACCAGGGTCTGGGCTACTATCCGGTCGGCGACGCTACCGTGCACCCAGCGGGCCAGGCCGGAGCGGCCATGGGTGCCCATCACGATCAAGTCGCAGTCCCGGTCCTCCGCGTACTCCAGGATCTCCTCCGCCACATCGCCCTTGAGCACCTCCCAGTGGCTGCCCACGCCCTCGTCACCCAGTCGCTGGCACAGCACCTGCAGGTAGGCGCCCAGGCTCTCCAGCTCCGTCTGCCAGTCGATCGCCGCTCCCGCCGCACGCATGGTCTCCTCGTCGAGCACGTCCACCACCGCCACCAGCGACACCTCGGCGTCCGTGGCCTGCGCGATCGCCACGGCATGGGGCAGCGCCTGCTCGGCTAACTCCGACTGATCCAAGGGTACCAGGATGTGCTTGTACATGGGAGACCTCCGCCGAGACCAGGTTTGCCGTACAGTTGGAGACGTCCTCGGGCCCATCGTCGTTCGGTGCGGAGTTACTTCCCCAGTAATCATGGACAGACCTGCTCGCGAGGAAGGGAATCGGACGCCGCGGGGCGAGTTTCTCTCTCCAGTCGTTTAGTTCCAGGAGGATACCCGATGCAAGCCTTGGGAAAATTGTTTACCGCCATGGTCACGCCCTTTGACGCGGACCTGCGGGTGGATTGCGAGCGCGCCGCGGGACTGGCCGCGCGATGGTCGAGCGCGGGCAGTAGGCCCTGGGCCCCGGCACGGGTGGGCGCCGAGATTGGAGGTAGAGCACCGAGGGAGCGGCTCGAGCAGGGGCCGGATCAGCGGCGTCCGCGCCGGGAAGTCGGACAATGAAAAAGCCCTGCCCATAGATGCCAATCCACTTGACAAATGGCCTGGCGTGTGCTATATGTAAATGACATGTAGCATCCATAGCCGAGGGGCAGGGGGTGGGTGACTATGCAGGGGGGGCGGCCAAGGGGTTGGCGGTCTGAAGCGTGGACGCTACCTCCCTGAGGGAAACGGCGGTGCCCTAGTGCCTATGTGTGGAGGCCAAGGTCGTGGCGGATAGGACCGCGGCGGGTAAGGCCCCAGGGGCGGAGGGAGCGGGCGCATAGGCGGGCCCTTCGCAACGGCACCGGGCGGCGATTGTGTTTGCCTACAGTGCGGACACAGACAATCACACGAACCTGGCGTTGCCTGCGCTCAGTCGCAGTGCGTCAACTGAGGGGCTGCGCCGACCAAACAGTAAGAGCGTGTCTGAAAAGTCCTGGCGGGGCGGAGGGGTGGATGTTTCGCGGAGCCGTATCCGGCGAAATATCAGCACGCGGATGCTAAGAGAAAGGAGGCTACACTGATGCCAAGAGGAGACGGAACCGGACCGAGAGGAATGGGCCCGATGACCGGGCGTGCTGCCGGATATTGTGCAGGGCAGGGCGCACCCGGCTATATGAACCCGATACCCGGAGGCGGATTCGGAGGCGGGGGCGGCTGGCGCCGCCAGTACTACGCTACCGGCCTGCCCGCCCGGGGGAATTTCCCGGGGTATCCCGGGCCATATCCGCCCAGCTATCCCGCGGCGCAGTCCCCGTATTCTGCGCCTGATCCTGCTCTGGAGATGAGGATGCTCCAGGAGCAGGCCTTGGCCCTGGAGGCGCAACTGAACTTCATCCGGAAGCGCCTAAGCGAGATCGAATCGGGCACGTCGGCGACGGAATGAGCCGTCGAGCCAAACAAGACCCAGCGGCCGTGCCGGGCAGATCGTCCGCACGGCCGCCGGTTTTTGTTTGGCTGGAGATGAGAAGTGCTGCCCTCAAAGTCGTTTTCAGCACTTCAGGACAAACCTAGCAGTCGCCACTCGATCCGCGTTCCGGCTGTGTGGCGAAGCGCTTCCCCTCTGGCACCGACGGCGACAGCTTCGAGCTGCTCGACAACCAGGAGAGCGTGAATGCTCCGCAGGGGGCCGGCGCGTGCGTGCGACGGGAATCCCAGGCGGCGCACCGGAGCCTACTATACCATTGCCGGACGGTGGCCGGCATACGACTGGAGGATGTGGTGGCGCGGGGGGCACGCTTAATGTGGCACTCTTGCTGAGTGCAGAAATCGCCTATATCGCCTATATGGAGGCTGCGCACGATGGACATGACCATCAAGCATGACAAGGGGATGCGCTTTGCGGTCAGGTCAGGCAATTGTGAATTGATCATCGGCAAGGCCGGACCAGACAGTGACGCTGAGGACAGCATGTCGCCCGGGGAGTTGTTCATCGCGGCCATAGGCTGTTGTGTCACTGCGTACGTGATACGGTTCTGCGACCGTCACGACCTGCCCTCTGAGGGAACTACGGTGGGAGTGGAGTACGAGAGCGGGGATTCACCGCCGCGCTTCTCTTCTGTAGATGTCACTGTCAACCTACCTAGCCATGTCCCGGACAAGTATCGTGCTCCAATAGTCAGAGCCGCTGAGCAGTGCTATGTAACCCAGAGCATAGAGCACAACATGGATATCAAGGTGTTCTTGAACGACGGTCCGGAATGAAGTATCTTCCAGCCACAGGGAGTGACCTAGATGAGCAACAAGTTTGAGGGCTACAGGATTTTCTTCCCTCAGTCTAAGCGAGCCAAGGAGGGCCTGCCGATATTCCCTGGTACCATACTGGAGCACGCCCGGAAGCTGGGCGTAGAAATCGCCTCCGAGTGCGGGGGCCAGGGCATCTGCGGGCGATGTGTGGTCAGAATTGACCGGGGAACCGAAGCCTTGAATCCGCTTACGCCAGCCGAGAAGCGACTTCAACTGGGCAGATCTGAGCGCTTGGCTTGCCAGGCGACCATAGAAAAACCAGCCAATATCCATGTCTTCGTTAAGAATGCCGGCCAGTATTCCATCCTGAGCGAGACCATCCATCGTCAGGTGGAGATAGCCCCGCCTGTCTACGTGGGTGATGGACAGGTTTGGCGCCGGGGACCACAGGGGGAGCGTTCCCTGGGCGCATACAGGGGCCATCTGTACGGGTTGGCCATAGACGTGGGAACCACGACGATAGTTTTCCAGGTGGTTGACCTGGCAACTGGCCAGCCCTTGGCTACTGTGGCCCGTTCCAACCCACAGAAGACCTATGGTGACGATGTGATCTCGCGTATAGGCTACACGATGCAGAACCGCGGGGGGCTCGCCGAGCTACAGACCACGGTAATAGAAGCGATAAATGAGAGCCTGGAGCCTGTGCTCTCCGAGCAAGGGATAGATCGCGACGAGTTCTACGACGTGGTAGTGGTAGGCAATTGCACGATGCGTGACATTTTCTTTGGTATTGAGGTCAGCTCGCTGGGGGTGATTCCCTTTGAGCCCCTTAGCACGGACCCAGTGAATGTGAAGGCGGGGGAGCTTGGCCTGGCCATTAACAGCGAAGCGAATGTCTATGGCGCTCCCCTGATAGGCGGACACGCCGGGGCGGACTGTGTGGCCGATATTCTTGCCTCTGGTCTCTATGAGGCGGAGACGCCTTCTATGCTTGTTGATATCGGCACCAACGGGGAAGTGGCGATAGGCGACAAGCATGGCCTGATGACCTGCTCGTGCGCTGCCGGCGCAGCATATGAGGGGGCGGCGGTCCAGAGTGGGGTAGGCGCAATTGAGGGTGCCATAACCAACATTTCGCTGCGGAATGGCCAGGTCGACTACAAGACTATCGGCGACAAACCTCCGGTGGGGATATGTGGCTCGGGCCTGATTGATTTGCTTGCCCAGCTGCTGGAGGCCGGGATTATGACCAGAAAAGCCAAACTCCCGCAAGCGTTTGCCGTCACCGACGGCATAGTGTTTACTCAGCAGGATGTTTACCAGCTCATAACCGCCAAAGCCGGCTTGCGCCTCGACCAGGACTTGCTGATGAAATACTACGGGGTAACCGCAGACGGAATTGACAAACTGTATCTAGCGGGGGCCTTTGGCAATTACATCGATGCCGCTAACGCCGTTGCCATCGGCTTATTGCCTGACGCGCGTGACAAGGTCGTAAAGCTTGGCAACGCTGCCTTGGGCGGGGCTTGGGAGATGTTGGTCTCCAGCAGGAGTCGTGAGCAGGCTGAGACGTTTGCCGGGAAAATCGAGCATATCAAGCCCAACGAACTGGAAGATGACTTCCTCTATCTGGTCGCCGAGAAGATGTATTTCTGAGAGGACGCCCCTAACCGACTGACTGCTCGGCTAGTTCCTCGCTCAGCCTGGGCAGCTTGGGATCCTGCGAGCCACCGGCGATAGATTCCGGCATGAATCTCTTTGCCGGCGGCCCTCGTACCTGGTGGGGCTCGGCCTCGTCCGCACCTTCCAGTACATCGGGCTCTTCCGGGGTCGGTCTCGCCGACCCGGCCTTACTAACGGTGGGAAGGCCCGCCCCTCCTGCCTGTGCGCCAAACACCTACCTCAGCCCGCGCTTCCCTGCTACTCTCTCCAGGAAGGTATTCCCCCCCGGCGCGAGGAACTACTGATCTTCGCATATTACGTTGTGTTCCCTCGGAACCCCCTCTCCCCCAGCGCGCGGAGAGGGGGCAGGGGATGAGGCTCCCGCGCGGCGCCTCAGGAGGAAGCTCCATGGAAGCTCTCGGAAGACTCCTCACTGCGATGGTCACGCCCTTTGACGCGGACCTGCGGGTTGACTACGAGCGCGCAGCGGAGCTAGCGGTGCGCCTGCTCGCGCATGGCAACGATGGCCTGGTGGTCAGCGGTACCACCGGCGAGTCACCCACGCTCAGTGATGAGGAGAAGCTGCAGCTGTTCCGCGTGGTCAAGGAGGCCGCCGGGGAGGGCCCGGTCGTCGCCGGTACCGGCTCCAATGACTTCGAGCACACGGTGCACTTCTCCCGCGAGGCCGCCGCTACCGGCGTAGACGCCCTGCTCATCGTCGGCCCCTACTACAACAAGCCCTCCCAGGAGGGCTACTTCCAGCACTTCTCCCGCCTGGCCGCCGCCGTGGACCTGCCGCTCATCATCTACAACATCCCCGGCCGCACCGGCAGCAACATCACCGCCGAGACCCAACTCCGTCTCGCCGCAGCCTGCGACACCGTGGTCGGCGCCAAGGAGGGCAGCGGGGATATCGCCCAGATCGGCAGGCTCTGCGCGGGCGCGCCGGAAGGCTTCTCCGTCTGGTCCGGCGACGACGGCGTCACCCTCCCGGTCATGGCCGTCGGCGGCCTAGGGGTCATCAGCGTGGTCGCGCACGTCGTGGCGCCGGAGATGAAGGAGATGATCGAGGCCTATCACAGCGGCAACGTCCGCCGGGCGGCCTCGGTGCACCAGCGTCTGCTGCCCCTGTTCAAGGCGGCCTTCCAGCCCTCCGGCAACCCCGCCTGCATCAAACGCGCCCTGCAGGCCTGCGGCTTCGACTGCGGCGGCCTGCGCCTGCCGCTGGTCGAGGCGAGCGCGGGGGACACGGAGGAGATTGTGCGGGTGTGCAAGGAACTGGGGATCGCGGCGTGAGCGGGGTGAGTCGGCCGCGGGTGGATATTTCGGCGTGGACGCCGGAACATCCGCCCCTACGGGAGACGGACCCAGGCGGAAGCCACCATTATGGACCCCTCCGCTCGCCAATCGCTGCTGGAGGACATCGCGGCCCAGGTCCGCGCCTGTCCCCACTGCCGGCTGTGCGAGACCCGCACCAACGCCGTTCCCGGCGAGGGTCCGTCGGACGCGCCGGTGATGTTTATCGGGGAGGGGCCCGGTGCCGCGGAGGACCGGCAGGGGCGGCCCTTCGTAGGGCCGGCGGGGCAACTGCTCAACCAGCTCCTGCTCGGCGCGGGGCTACGCCGGCCGGAGGTCTTCATCACCAATATCGTCAAGTGCCGCCCGCCCAACAACCGCGAGCCGCACCCCGACGAGGTGGCGGCCTGCAGCGAGTACCTGGAGGGCCAGATCGCCCTGCTCCAACCTCGCCTGATCTGCCTCCTCGGCCGCCCCGCCACCCAGACGCTCGTCGACCCCTCCGCCTCCATGTCCCGCGTCCACGGTCGGGTCTTCGAGAAGGACGGCCTGAAGTTCATGCCCATCTACCACCCCGCCGCCGCCCTGCACAATCCCAGGATGCGAGCGCCGCTGGAGGCGGATTTCAAGGCTCTGGCCGCAGTGGTGAAAGACTCCCTGTAGGGTGCGGGCTCGTACCGCGCCCTCCCGGTGGCACCGGCGTCTTGCCGGTGCTCCTCTACTTCCTTCTCCACACCAAATCCCCCGTAATCACTCCGTCCTTCCTCCTCGGCCCTGGGAAGCCCGCCCCGTCGTCGTCCCTCAGATCCGGCCCCACGCTATACAGCACCCACCCCTCCCCGTCGCGCTGGTAGACGAAGTCCTTCCCCGAGAAGGGGTCCAGCGGCAGGTCCCACTTCAGCACCTTGCGCAACTGCTCCAGCGACTGCGGCCACTGTCCCGTCTCGTTATGGCAGGCTACCAGGGCCAGGGCGATCTGCGCGCGAGAGAGATAGGCGGCGCACTGGTCGCGCTTCTGAATTATCCGCCCGAACATGGTAGGAGGGGACAGCATCTTCGCCGTCTGGCAGTACGGCGGAAGAGCGTTGACTTGCGCGTCGAGAGCGGCCAGCCTCACTCGCGCCTCACGCCAGGCCAGATTCGTGGTGCTGATCGTCTCCGCTGAAATCCTCAGGTAGGCGACCATATCCAGCGCCAGGACCTGAAGTCCCTGCTCGAGGGTGTAGGGCGCCGGCCACTCGGCCCCCTTGGCCTCCGCCCTGAGCCGCGCCTGGGCTCTCTCAGTGTCCCGGCGCAAACCGTCGAAGGTCCCGAGCATCATCGCCCGCTCGCCCAACATGGCCTTCTGGAGCGAGGCTGGGTCCACATGGGCAAGCTGCTCGTATAGCGCCCGGCAGGCCGCGGTGGAGGGCAGGGCGGGGTTGGGGACGACCGGAGGCAAGGGGCCGTCCGCAGTCAGCCGTTCCAGCCCCAGGCCGCTGCGCAGGCCGTCCAGCGGGAGCACGGTGAGCGCATAGCTCACCAGACTGGCGATGAGGAGGGGGTCGCTCTTGATGGCCCGGGACATGGCCAGACTGACACCGCAGGTATGCAATGCCTGGTCCGCCTGGCCCTGACGCGCCTCCACCCGCATCTTGGCGGCGAGTAGCCTCGCACACTGGCGCGTGGGGGCGTGATACGGAAACACCATCGCCTGGCCCTTGGTCCAGTCCTGCGGCCAGCGGCAGCGCGGCATCCCGGCGGCCTTCTCCAGCAGCGCAAGGGCTTCAGCATTGCCGGCGACATACTCCTCCTCGTTGGCGGCCGCGGGCAAGCCTGGTCCGCCGGGCGGGAGACCTGGAGGGGGAGGTGGTGGACCGGCCCTAGGTGGCGCGCCGGGTGGTGGGAGTGGAGGGGGCGGGGCGGGAGCGTTCTCATCCGGTGGCGGCGCGCCGCCCGCGCCGGGCGTCACCGGGGCCGGGGGCAAGAGGGGGGGAAGCGCCGGAGTCTCCGGCGGCGCCACTTGCAGCGCCGCGAACGCCTCCAGATACACCAGCGCCGCGTTCTCCTCGTCCGGCACCGGCGGTGGCGCCAGCTCCGCCAAAGTCAGCGGTTCCCCGGCAGCCTTGAGCTTGTCCAACTCCGCCTGCAGCAACGCCTCCGCCTGCGGAAGCTGGTCCATCGGCACGCCCAGCGCCGCCAGGTCGGGGAAAACCGGTTGCTCCTCCTGCCCCCACAACCACCGGCCCGGCAGCAGCAGTGCAGCTACCGTTCCCGCAACCAACAGCGGACGGACGAAGCGTCGGCGTAGCATGATAGTCCTTCCAGAGCCCGATACTGATGAGGATAACGCCAGCAGGGCGAGGGAAGATTCCCGGCTTCGCTCCGGCTCCCCCCTCCCCAGCCGCAGGCGCGGGAGACGGGGGGTAGGGGGGTGAGGCCTCCCCCCTACGGTTCCTCCGCCATATCCGTCTGCCTCGGTGTCACCAGGACCTTGTCCACCCGGTGCCCGTCCATGTCCAGTACCTCAATGTGCAGGATGTACCAGTCGAAGCTGTCGCCGGCGCGCGGGATGCGCCCCATCTGCGTCATCACGAACCCGCCCAGCGTCTGGTAGTTGGCCCGCTCCTCGCCGGGGAGGGACGGCAGGTGGAACAGCTCCTTGAACTCGTCCACCGACAGCATCCCGTCCAGCAGGTACGACCCGTCCGCCCGCCGCACGATCTCCGGCTCCTCGGTCTCCTCGTCGGAGGCCACCTCCCCCACGATCGCCTCCATCACGTCGTTCATCGTCACCAGGCCCTGCACGCTCCCGTACTCGTCCACCACCAGGGCGATGTGGCTGGCGGCGGCGCGGAAGGTCTCCAGCACCTCCAGCGCCGGCATGGTCTCAGGCACGAACACCGCCGGCCGCAGCGCCTCGCTCAGGTCCCCCGCCCAGCAGATCTCCCCCGGGGCGAAGACGCCCCTAGCGAACAGGTCCTTCATCTGCAGGATGCCCACGACCTTATCCAGCGTCCCCCGGCTTACTGGGAAGCGCGAGTAGCCGCTCTCCCCCACCTGCCGTTGCAGCTCCTCCGGCGGGTCCTCCAGGTCCAGCCAGACTACGTCCGGCCGGGGCGTCATCAAGGCGCTTACCCGCCGTCGGTCCAACTGTAGGACCTGCGCGACCATCTCCAACTCCGCCACCTCGAACACCCCGGCCGCCTGGCCCTGCTCGAGCAGTATCTTGATCTCCTCTTCGCTCACCGGCGGCTCAGCGGAGGGCCGGACCCGGAAGAGGCGCAGCAGGCCGTCCACCGACGCGCTCAGCACCCACACCGCCGGCGCCACCAGCACCGCCAGGGCTCGCATCGGCCCGGCTACCGCCACCGCGAGGGACTCGGCCCGGCTCAGCGCCAGGCGTTTGGGCAGCAGCTCCCCCAGCACCAGCGTCAGGAAGGTGGTCACCAGCACCACAATCCCCACCGCCAGGGGCGAGGCCGCCGCCGCCAGCGCCGGGTAGCGGGCAAAGTAGTCCGCCAGTCGCTCGGCGATAGTCACGCCCCCCACAGCCCCGGTGAGAATGCCGATCAGGGTGATCCCGATCTGCACGGTCGCCAGGAACCGGTTGGGCGTCCTGACCAGCTCCAGCGCCCGCTGCGCCCGCTTGTTCCCTTGCCGGGTCAGCTCCTGCAGCCGCGCTTTGCGCGCCGCGACCAGCGCCATCTCCGACATGGCAAAAAACCCGCCCAGTAGGATGAGCAGGAAGATGAAGAGAACTTGGAGGTAGGTGGAGGACATGCGGATTGTGCAGGCGGCTCTCGCGGCTTCCCCGTGGTCGCTTGTGACCGTGCCGCGACAGTCACCCACTGGCCGGTGTTGCGTCGCTGACCGGGCACGCGTTACACCTGCGGCGCCAGACGCGCCCCTACGGGAAATGATACCCCTGCCTCGACCTCTTACCTGAGCTTTCTCAGCCTCCGTGGCGACGCGGCAGCCTCCCCCCTCGTCCCGAGCGCGGCGAGGGAGAGGGGGGTAGGGGGGTAGGGGGGTGAGGCATCTCTACTCCAGCACCACCAGACTCCAGAACCACAGCTTCGGCACCGTCACCGAGACCTGGTCCCCTTCCCGGCTGACCTCCAGTGTCGTCTTGCTCATCGTGGGATCAGCGGTGAGCAGCGTCGCCTCGGCGACGTTCTCCCCAGGAGCCAAGGCCAGGGTGACCTTGACGTTCTCCTGCGGCGCCGGCACGTGGTTCTCCGGGTCGCTCATGATCCGCTCTTGCAGCGGCGGGTTGATCAGGTTGATCAGGTACTGCCGCCCTCCCTCCGGCGTCTGGCGCAGACAAGCGAAGTCCCGCCACCACAGCGGCGCGGGGCTGTCTACCTGCACCCGCTGCTCGGCCTGTGGCAGCATCTTCACCCGCTTGACGTCCCAGTACAGGGCCGAGTAACGCGTGATGAACCGCGCGTAATTGCCTAGCGGCAGGTTGTCCGAGTTCCTGTTCCCGTACGGGTGGATCCGGTCGGCGTAGGTGAAGATGTTCAGATACAGGTGGTCCACCGGGTACTGGCGGTCAAAGCCGATGGTCAGATAGTGCCCGCCCAGGGCCCGCACCGCCTCGCCGCCCTCGTGGTAGCGCGCGAGGTAGTCCTCCCAGCGGTTGTTCACGCTCACCGGCATGTACGAGCTGCGCGGTACTTCCGCCATGAGCAGCCCCCCGTCCCGGCACACCGCATCCCAGGCCGCCGGCGCCCGGTCGCGGAACTCATAGTCGAAGTTGGTTCCCGTCACGTACCGCGGCCCCAGGTCCTGCTTGAGCCGCTTTCGTAGGTATTCCCACGCCCGCGCCTCAATCGCCTCCTTCTGGGCCGGGTCGTCCCCGTCTATCTTCTGGCCCTGCGAGTCATACCCCACTGCCGGGTAGACCGTGTTGTCAAAGCGCACCCCGTCCCACCCGAACATGTCGTGCGCCTTGACCAACTGCTGCTCATGTTGTTCGATCACGTCCAGCCGCCCCGCGTTGACATTCGCGCAGAAGGCGTACGGCGACAGTTGCAGACTCCACGGCCCCTCGGGCGTGATATGCGCGCCCACCTCCAGCTTCTTCTCGTAGTACGAGCTGACCGACAACTGCCCGTCGGCGTTGTAGGCGAACCACTCGGGATGCTGCTGGTAGACCTTCTCCGCCCCATACCCGATAACGAAAGGATTGGTATAGGTCGTCGCCCGCATCCCCCGCCGGTGCAGCCACTGGACGGCCAGCTGCAGGTGCCGCTTGCTCGTCGTGTAGTTGCCGGTGCCGCTGTACCAGTAGTCCTCCTCCGGGGCTAGCCGGAAGAAGTCCTCCGGGGCCCAGGCGAAGAACTCCAGGTAGTTCGTGTAGTTCCACTGCACCGGCGGCTCGGGCTTGGCCAGCACCGCCGCGAGTTGCTGCTCCCCCTGCTGAATCTGGCTAACTGGCACGGAGGCATTCGGCCCCGGCCCCAAGGGCACGATGCTCCCGCGCTGGCGCTGGGTGATGCCCACCGTCCACAGATTGTCGGCCACGCTGAAGTACTCCCGCTGTTCGTCGAGGGTCTGGCCCGCCGCGTCCCGCAGCGTCGCCACCAGCGCAAAGCCCCACTCCTCCGTCCCCGTATCCCACGTTACCGGCACCTCCCGCCGCTCCCCTGCCGCCAGCATCACCGTCGTCTCCCCCAGCGGCCGCACGCGATTCAGGTCGCTCTCCAGCGCCGTGCGCAGGGCTAGTGTCTGCTCCTGCCCGCTCCCGTTGTACACCGAGACCATCCCCTGGGCCTGCTCGCGGGTGAAGTACACCGCCTTCCCCGGCCATACCGTACCGATGACGGGCCGGTTGCACGGCGCCATCGTGGGCGTTTCGAAGGTCAGCTTGGGCGCGGGAGCCTCGGGATTGGCCAGGGCCACCGCCGGCGTGGCCGGCTGCAGCGTGAAGTTGTCAAATCGCATCACGATATCGGTCGGCGTATTCGCCGCCCCAAAGTCCAGCGGCGTCACCTGGCGGTACACCACCTGCGGATACTCCGGCACGCCCACCGTCAGGGTCGCCAGCGGCGTACACGACTGCTCCATCCGGTCCACTTGCAGCCGGAAAGTTACGTCGTAGACCCCGGCGGCCAGTGGTTCCTCCGCCGCCCAGGCCGACCCGAATAGCCCCGCCAGCAGCGCTCCCGCCACCATAGCCAGCGACAACTTGCTCACACTACACGCCTCCTAACCGAGATGCCTTCCCTAACTCCGCGGCTCCGGGCTGGTATCCACCCAGTTCTCCGGCGGCTCCGCAAACCACAGCGGGTCCGGCTCCGCCGGCTGCGCCCGGTCGATCCATGTCTTCAGCAGCGCCCGCGCCGCGGGTTCTTGTCGCAGGCGCCGAACAATCTGCTCGGGGTCCCAGTCCTGCAACACCAGCCGCCGTAGCCGCACGCAGATCTCCGGGCACGCCGGATCTTTCACGCGGTTCCGGGTCTCCGCGGGATCCTCCTCGAGGTTGAACAACTCCTCCGACTCGCCGTGCCAGTACACATACTTCCACGGTCCCGACTTCACCATCCGCCCGACGTATACCTGCCCCTCCGCCCCCGTCTGCGCATGTTCCGCCCACACCACGTCCACCGACCGACCGCCCTCCCGGAGCAGACCGGTGCAGCTCCTCCCCGACGCTCCCGGCAGGGCCGGCAGCCCCGCTTTCTCCAGCAGCGTCGGCCCCAGGTCCAGCAGACTCACGTTGGCCTTCACCCGCCGCCCCGCCGCCGCCCCGCCCGGCTCGGTCCACAGCAACGGCACGCGGACGGCTCCCTCGTGGAAGGTGCTCTTCCACCACCAGCCATGCTCGCCCAGCATCTCCCCGTGGTCGGAGGTGTACACCACCAGCGTGTCCTCGCCCAGCCCCCCCTCCTCCAGCGCCCGCAACACCCGGCCCACCTGGCGGTCCAGAAAGCTGCACAGCCCGTAATATGCCACCCGCGCCCGCCACTGCGCCGCTACCGGGACGGGCTCCGCAATCCCGGCCGCCCGCTGCATCGCCGCTACCGGCGGCGGCAGGTGGGGGTCCTCCGGGGGCAGGTCCGCCACGCTGATCAGGTCGGCATAGTAGGCGAAATCCTCGGGGGGTGCGACGAAGGGGCAGTGCGGCGCGACCAGCCCGACCACCAGCAGGAAGGGGGCCGCCGCGCCCGCCTTCCCGCGCTGCTGCAGCCACTCCGCCGCGGTCCCGGCCACTAGCTCGTCGTAGGCGTGGTACCCCGTTCGCCCCGGCCCACTCTTGAGCAGCCCCGCCCGCCCGTAGCCCGGGGTATCCACCAGGCTCCCCAGCACCCGTTCCAGCCGCCAGCCCGCCTCCAGGTAGGCCGACTCGGGCACATCCCCCACCAACCGCGTCAAGAACCCGTGCCGCTGGTCCGCTCCCACAAAGTGCATCCGCCCACACAGCACCGTCTCATAGTCCGCCGCGGTAAAGCCGTGCGCGAAGGTCGGGACCTCGCTGCTCAGGGCGTAATCGTTGCTCCAGCACTGAATCTCGTGCGGATGCCGCGCCGTCATCAGCGCCATCCGGCTGGGCCCGCACAGCGGCGCCGCGCAGTAGGCGTGGTCGAACTGCACCCCCCGCACCGCCAGCCCGTCCAGCGCCGGGGTCCGCGCGATCGGGTCGCCGGCGCAACCCATCACGCCGCCGTGGTGCTGGTCGCTGACGATCAGCAAGACGTTAGGTCGATTTCCTCGGTCTGTGGGCATGTCGGATTGCGGGGATTCCGCCCCCCCGGCCACCAGCGCCGCTCGGCTCAGTGCCTCACATCCGCCCCATAGTGCTCCGTATGGTACCCTGGCCACGGATTGCTGCGCCGGAAGGCGGTGCTGTCGCCCTGGCGGGGGAAGGCTACCAGCTCGTCACCCGACAGGTAGTTCCCCCCGCGCGACCGTTCCTCTTCGATGAGGGTCGCCTTCAGCTCCTGCTTCTTGTCCGCGTAGGCCGGGTCGCAGGCTAGGTCTGTCAGTTCCTGCGGATCGGTCTCCAGGTCGAAGAGCTGCTCGGCGGGGCCTTCCGGGTACCACATGTACTTCCAGCGCCCGTCGGTGAGGCTCAGATGCTGCGCGCCCTGCGGCTCCGGGTGGCTCCAGGAGGCCAGCGCCAGCAGATACGCCCGCGGCGCGATCTCTCCTCGCAGCACCGCCCGCAGGTCCTGCCCATCAATCCCCTCTGGCACCTGCCCGCCCGCCGCGGTCACCAGCGTCGGGAGTACATCCGCCAGCGAGGTCAGCGTCTTCACCCGCTCTCCGTATCGTCGCTCCTCCCACGACTTGGGCAGCCGCAGGATGAAGGGCACATGCGCCGAGGACTCGTGGAAGAAGGTTTTGGCCCCGGTGTGATGGTCGCCGAGGAACTCGCCGTGGTCGGAGGTGAACACGAACAGCGTCTCGTCGAACATCTCCTTGCCGAAGTCCTGCAAGGCCGCGAAGACCCGGCCGAGGTTGTAGTCAATCTGGGTGATCAGCCCGTAGTATGCCGCCCGCGCCTCGTGGATGATCTCCGGCGTGAGCAAGTCCAGCGACCACGCCTCCCGCGCTCGCTTGAGGGCTTCCGGGCAGTCCTCGCTCTCGCTCCATGCCCCGCAGACGGGCTTGGGGATGTCACAGTCGCGGTACATGGAGTAGTACGGCTCGGGCGGGTCCAGCGGGGGATGTGGCTTGGAGAACGAGCACCACAGGAAGAAGGGCACGGTCGGGTCGCGGCGCTGCTGGATATACTCCACGCACTGCTCGGCGATCCACGAGGTCAGCGTCATGTTCTCCGGCACGGTCGCCAGCGTCGGGTACAGCTCATTCTGCCCCAGTCCATGCCGCATCGGCTGCAGTGGGTTCCCGCTGCGGCTCATCGCTCGGTAGTAATCCGCCGGCAGGACCATCTCGTCGAAGCCATGCCGCGCCCGCTCCGGCGTAAAGTGCATCTTCCCGATCGCCGCCGTCTGGTATCCCACCTCCCGCAGCAGCGTCGGCAGCGTCCCCTCCCGCCCGACGCGGCTCGTACTGGGTCCGTTGTTCGGCAGCCCATGCGACCGAGCGTACTTTCCGGTCATGATGGTGATCCGCGAGGCTACGCAGATCGGGCAATCCGCATAAGCCCGATCAAACACCACCCCATCCCGCGCCAGGTGGTCTAGATGCGGCGTCCGCATAAACGGCGGCGCATAGGGTGGCAGCGTATCAAACCGCTGCTGGTCGGTGGTGATCAGGATGATGTTGGGCTGAGGGTTGGGCATACAGGTGGCGACTCCTTGCTTCTCAAGATTCGGCCTCCAACGGCTACGGCCTCCCTAGCTTCACCGACAGGGGCGCCGGTCCGGCGTAGTCGAAGAGCCAGCGGTCTCCCTGTGGTTTGAGGCCGGTAACGCCGCCCTGGGGCTCCCATTGGCCGGGGAGCGCGATCGTGCGCACGCCGGGAGCGCCGTGAGCGGTGAGGGTGATCTCCCCGTCCTGGACGACAATCTCCACCGGGCCGCCCTCGGCCCGCAGGCCGGCGCCCGCGGCCGGGGCGGCGTCGAAGGTGGCCAGGATCTGACGCCGCGGGGAGTAGAAAGCATAGAAGCTGGGCGCGAGCAGAGTGGTCTCGTCGCCGGCGTTGAGACGGAGGGCGTCCCCCTCGCGGGTCACCTGGAGGTCCTCGCGGCACGCTCCCTGGCGGTACGGCAGGAGGAGTACCTGGAAGCCCTCGGTTCCCCGCAGGCGCAAGATATGCTGACTCTCCTTGAGGTCCCGCACCTCCTGGTGCCAGTTGCCGGCCCAGTTGCCCAGGAGCGCCTGCTGCGGCTGCGGGGCGAAGGAGTACAGATCGCAGTCAATGCCGCGAGACTCGCCCGCTTTACCGAACTGCGGGCCGGTGAAGCGGAAGAGATTCAGCGCCGCGGGTGTCAGGGCCTGCGGCGGGCCGGCCGAGGGTAGCTGCTGGGGATCGACCGCGGCCGTGGCGGGGTGCGAGCGCAGAACCGGCGTCACCGGCCCGGCGGGAGTACCCACCGGGCCCTCGGCCATCAGGTTCAGCGTGAAGACCTGAGGAGTCGCGGCCTGTTCCCCGGCGAAGCTGTCGCGGATCACGATAGCGGGGTAGTCCTCATTCGGGTGGAGGGAGTAGATCGCGCGGGTCCACTGGGTGCCCTGGGTACCCGGGGTACCCTTGGCCGTGTAGTGGGCTCGGGTGTACCCCGCCGTACTGAAGGCCAGGAAGGCCTCCGAGGTGGAGTCGCGCCAGCCGCCGCCGGTGTTGAGTGGGGGGCTGTCCTGGTCCCAGGGGACACCAATCATGTCCTCCAGCAGCGCTGTGCTGTTCAGGTACGCCCCCGGCACCTGCGGGTAGTAGAGCGAACTCCAGTGCACCGAGAGGGGCGCGCCCAGGGCGTAGATGACCACCATCCCCTGGTCGGGGTGGCGATGCTCGCGGTAGAACTCGCCGTCAATCAGCCACACCGCCGTCTCGTTCGGCGTGCCCCAGCCGTGGCGCAGCACCGTGTAGTAGCCGGGAAACGTAGCGCTGCCCAGGGCCGGGTCCTGGCCCGGGGCCTCATCGTCTATCCTGAGCAAGGTGGAGCCCATTCGAGAATCGTGCTTCCGCCCGCCGGCCCTCCAGGCGCCCATCAGCCGGGCGCTGAGCTGCGGATCAGCGTCGCGGAAGGCAGTCGCCAGCACGCCGTAGAGCTCGGACGACTCGCTGGAGCTGTCGCTGGTGGCGATGTACTTACGCAACCCCCCGAAGCGGGGCTCGGGCGGGGTGAGGAAGTTCATATAGAACTCGGCGAACTTGGCCAGGCGGGGCTCGGTCTTGAAGTGATCCCTCCCCAGCATCTGCAGCTGCATGAGCGTGTTGAGGGTGGAGGCGACGTACGGGGGCATGTAGTGCGTGCAGGCCACCCCCGCGCCGGACTCGTTGATGATCCTGGGCAGGGCGGCCAGGGCCTGTTCCTCCACCTCCTGCGCCCGCGCCTGGTAGGTGGGCTGGGTGGAGAGGTACAGCGCATAGAAGTGGCGATAACCCAGGTACTGAACGGGGCCCTGCGCCAAGTTGAGGCCGTGTTCACGGAATAGCGGCGTGAAGTCGTCGTCCCACAGCACATTGCCAAAAGCTGAGGCGATCGCCTTGAGCTGGGCCCTTTGCTTCGTGTTGAGCGCGTCGGTGGCCAGCAGGCTGTCCACCCACAAGCCCTTCGCCATCATCGCCTGCCCCGCCTGCCAGTAGTGGTAGTGGGGGTGGTAGGTCCCCTCGCCGTTCACCAGCATGTCCACGACGAAACGCCCGAATTCCTTGACCTCCCCATAGGCCTGGCGCGCCGCCTCGCCGGAGGTGTCCTTCCACATGTCCAGCAGGGGCCGGGAGTACGAGTCGGCGTTGTAGCAGTAGGTGAAGAACTCCCGGTCGGTACGCAGCCGCTGGATCATCCGCTGTACCGAGGCGCGCGGCATGTACAGCGCCCCGTAGCCTTGCGGCGGGTCGGGATAGTCCAGTTGGTAGCGGTGGATCTTGTTGAGGCTGACCCCGGAGTGCAGGTTCATCTGTCGCTGCACCGGCTGGACCTCCCGCGGCGGGGCGAGGTCCTGGCCCTTGACGCCGAGGAACATCCCCCAGGCGAAGCGCACCCGCGGGAACCAGCGGGTATCGGCGCACAGGCGGCGGATAGCGACGGTGACCCCCGCCCGCCGCGGCTCCGGGTTGGTGAAGATCCCTGCCCCTGAGGCCGAGGCTCCCACGGCCCGGGAGGCCGGGCCGGTGAAGAGGCCCAGGAGGTTCGCGCCGGGTCCCGCCTCCGTGTTGTAGACCTGGTAGTACCAGCCGCTGTCAAATACCCAGGGGTCCCAGACGACCATGTACCGGTACGTGGTGGGCGTGGCGGCGTAGAAGGCGCGGCGGGGCACGTCGTAGCCCAGATCGAGGAAGGCGTCCATCGGGGGGCGCTGGTTGGTCGCGGCATACACCTGGCCGTCATCCTGGTACCCGTACTGCTTGGCCGTGGCGTGGTGGCCCCGGTAGCGGGCCTGGGTGGGCTCCAGGCCGGGGTAGAGGTTGAGGGAGTACTCCAGGTCGGTGTCGGAGTCCTCCTCGAAGAGCAGCGAGGGCTGTCCGGCCTGGACCTCGACGGTGCTGCGGTAGTAACCCTCCCCGGCGGGAATCAGCACCGAGTTGTCGGTGTTGGCGCGTAGCTCCTTGCGCTCCAGGCGGTAGGTGAGTTCCACCACGACCTTGAGGGGGCCGCGCTCGAGGAAGCGGACTTGCAGGCTGGTGATGGCCGCCGCCTGCGTGGCCAGGTAATTGGGGCCGGTGCCCGACCATGTGCCGTCTCGATAGCGCACCCCCTGGACCGGCGCGAGGGCCTGGGCGGGGTCGGGGAAGCTCCTCACCGAGCGGGGCAGGCGGACGCCGATCAGGCCGTTGGTGACCTCGTAGTGCCCTGGCTGTTCGGCCACCTGCACGCCGTTGGGCACCGCCGCAGGGGCGCGCCCGGAGAACAGCTCCCAGGTGCGCGTCGCTCCCGCCGGCAGGTCCGTGCGCAAGGCCAGTCGCTTGCCGCGCTCCAGTATCTGGTAGGCTACCTCCTTGCCGTCGGAGCCGAGCAGATAGCACTTGCCGGCCTCCACCGGCTGGGCCAGGTCGAAGTCCACGATCTGGTCGGGGTGCGAGACACCGAAGGCCTCGGTCAGCGTGAAGGAGGCGAGGGGCGGGGCCGCGGCCCTCGCCGGGGGTGGGCAGAGACCGAGGGCGAGAAGTGCTAGCGAGACAAGGGGCAGGCACACAGACTTCACAGGCATCGCCTCCTGTAGTGTAACGCGCTCAGTCCTCGGCCCACGGGCGGGGCGTGATCGGTAGCTGCACGGTACCTCCGCGTTCCTCAGCCCGGTAGGCCGCTTCGGCTACTTCCACCGTGGCGCGGGAATCGCGGCCGGTGGTACTGAACTCCGCCGGTTCTCCGCGCAGCAGCTTGAGCCACTCCGCGAGGCAGCGCTCGTGACCGGTCCCCTCCCCCACCCGCAGCCGCATGAAACTGCCCGCCACCGGCGTAGGCTCCTCGACCAGATCGGCCGCGCGCTCCGGCTCGTCGTACAGCATCAGGAAGCTGCCCTGACCGCATAGGTAGTAGGCCTCTCCCCGGCTGCCGGTGACGTGGTTGAACTCCGCCCACAGCGCGTGGCCGCCGGGGGAGCTGCCGCCGCGCGTCGCCCAGTTGATGGAGACCTGCGCCAGCGCCCCCGAGCGCATCCGCGCCACCAGCGCGCCGAGGGACTCGCCCTCCATGCGCGCCGGTATCGTCTGGGTCATGCAGGCCACGCTCTCCACCTCGCCCGCGTACCAGCGCAGGGCGTCGATCTGGTGGGTGAGGCAGCTCATCACCGCCCCCCCGCCCAGGGCGGAGCGGCTGCGGCACCAGTGCCCGGCTGGCAGGTCCACGTTCTGGTTGTGCTCCAGACGCCAGGAGTAGACTTCACCCAGCAGGCCCCGCTCCACCACCTGCTTCAGCGCTACCCAATCGGGCTGGTAGCGGCGGTCATGGCACACCGCCAGCGACACCCCGGCCCGCTCGCACGCCTCGATCATCAGGTCGCACTCGTAGATGTTGCGCGCCATTACCTTCTCCACCAGCACCTGCTTGCCGGCCTCGGCGGCGGCCAGGATGGCGGGGAGGTGCAGGTCGTGGGGCAGGAGGATGTCCACGGCGTCCACGTCGTCCCGGGCCAACACCGCCCGGTAGTCGCCCTCGACGGCGACGTCCGGCCCGAACAGGGCGCGCACCGTCTCGGCCTGCGCCGGGTTGGCCTTGGATACCGCCACCACCTGACACTCCTCCGGCAACTTGAGGAACCCGGCGGCATGGGCCTCGAGGATGGAGCCGGCGCCCAGCAATCCGATGCGAATCTTCCCGTCGCCCATGGGGAGTCCTCCTGCCTACTAGTCCAGGTCGTTGACCACGATACCCTTGAGGTAGCCTACAGCCGCCCCTTGCGAGGCGGTCTCGAAGGCGCCCTGGATATCGCTGAGGGGGAAGCGGTGCGTCAGCAGGCGGTCGAGGGGGAACCGCCCGCTTGCCATCGCCTCCAGGGCGCGCCGCCAATCGTCGTCCGGGTCGGGGGAGAAAGTCGGGGGCGTGCAGTGCACGGTGAGCGCCCGCAGGTATAGCTCCATGCCCTCGTCCTGCGGCAGGTACCCCGCCGCCGCCACCAGTCGTCCTCGCGTGCGCAGCAGCCGCGCGGCGAGCGTGGTGGCCGCGGTGTTGCCGACCAGGTCTATCACCACGTCCGCCCCCCGGCCGGCGGTGAGAGCGCGCAGGGCCGCCGGAGCGTCCTCCGCCGCGGGGTCCACCGCGTGCGTGGCCCCCAGCTCCAGCGCCAGACGCCGGCGCTCGGCCTCCGGGTCCACCGCCACCAGTTGCCCCTGCCACCCGCCGCCCAGCGTGGCGATCGCGGCCAGGCCCATGAAGCCGCAGCCCACCGCCGCCACCGTGTCCCCGCAGTCGGGTGCGGCGGCACGGACGATGGTCGTCACGCACTTGAGCGGCTCGGCCAGCGCGCCGCCCTCGCCGAGGTCGGCGGGGAAGCGGCAGAGCCCGCTCTCCCGGCCCAGGGCGTAGGTGGCGAAGGCACCGTCCACGCCGCCCACTACCCAGTCGCCCTCTGCCAACCGCTCGACCCACGGCCCGCAGGCCACCACCTGCCCCACCGGCTCATGCCCGAA
>JALGSV010000073.1 GCA_029821755.1 Candidatus Zipacnadum vermilionense
GGGGTTGACGCCCTCATACTTGAACCACACCGACAGTTTCCCCGGCAGGGAGGGGCCGATGTGTACGGAGGGGATGAGGGGGGTGTTGCCCTCCAGGAGCGTCACGCGCGGCGTAGCGTCGCTTACGGGGAGGAAATCTTTGTAGTACTCGATTGTACCGGGCCAGGGCTGTTTCATGGGGGGGGTCTCCGGTGCTCGCGGGTCCAAGAAGGTGATACGTGGGAAACGGGACTATCGTGCCTCTGACCTCCACTGCGTAAGTAACGCTCTAACGGCACTGGGCCCCGTTACACGCCCTTGGATGTTCCACGCTGGCTGGATTCCTTCTATGAGACTGGCTTCCAGATCCTTTCGCCCCGCAGTCTGGCGGAACCACAATTCGACGATCTGGCCGCGCTTGGCTTGCTGTAGAATGAGGTTGTTCACGCGGCAGTTCGTAGGCTGCCCGCGGACAAAGCAGTTGCGGGGGTGGATGCTGCCATAGCCTCGTGGGCCGAACCGTTCGGAAAGATTCTCGCACTCGCCGATATACACAACGACGCGATCCACTGTCACGGCGTAGACGCCGCAATCTCGCAGGTCCGGTGCCACGCGGAAACGGCAGAACGGTCCTGCTCCGTGGGGGTTGAGCGCAAGTTGCCTTGCGTTGTCGTAGTGGTCTTGGGGCATAAACTCCCGCACGCCGCCCTTGGGGTCTAGGTCAGGCTCGATACGTGCGACGAAACTGAAGCTCGAACCCATGATGTCCAATACCATGCCCCAACCTCCCGGGTCGGTTTTCGTCCTACTCCAGTACCCGTATCACGCTACTAACCTCCACCACGACCTCCAACCCCTTGATCTTCTCCAGGGCCTTCTGTAGGTGTCCTTCGGGGGCGGAATGCAGAATCCAGACGATCTCTGCCACCTTCCCGTCCGTGGACTCCTGGATGACCGCGCCGATGCTGACCTGCTCGCGGCCGAACTCGGTGGCCATGGCGCCCATGACCCCCGGCCGGTCCAGCACCTGCGTACGCACGTACAGCGACGACTCTATCTCCGCCATCGGCACGACCTGGGCCTCGCCCTCGCAGCGGCAGGGGATGCGGCCGCGGGCCCCCGCCACGATATTGCGCGCGCAGTCGGCCACGTCGCCGGCCACCGCCGCTCCCGTGGGCAGACTCCCCGCCCCCCGGCCGTAGAGCATGACCTCGTCACACTCCGGCCCCTTGACGAAGATGGCGTTGAAGACACCGTTGACCGAGGCCAGCGGGTGCGCCTGGGGAAGCATCGCCGGATGTACCCGCACCTCCACCCGCTCTCCAGCGCGCTTGCCGATGGCCAGGAGCTTGACTACCTTGCCCACTCGCCGGGCGTAGGTCAGGTCCACCGGGGAGATGTCCCTGATCCCCTCGCGGTAAATGGCCTCTACCGGCACTCGCCCGCCGAAGGCCACCGCCCCCAGGATCGCGAGCTTGTTGGCGGCATCAATGCCGTCCACGTCCGCCGTGGGGTCCTGCTCGGCGTAGCCCAGCGCTTGGGCTTGGGCCAGCACGTCGGCGAAAGCCAGGCCCTCCTCGGTCATGCGGGTGAGAATGTAGTTGGTGGTACCGTTGACGATGCCCAGGACCTCGTCGATCCGGCAGGCGGCCAGGCTCTCCTTGAGCGCGCGGACAATGGGAATAGCGCCGCCGGCAGCGCCCTCAAACTGCACATCCACTCCCTGACGGGCCGCGGCCTCCAGAATCTCGGTACCGTACTTGGCCATCAGCTCCTTGTTGGAGGTGACGACGCTCTTGCCAGCCTCGACGGCGGCTATGACGAACTCGCGGGCGGGCTTGATGCCGCCGATGGTCTCCACCACCACGTCCACGTCGGGGGCGGAACACAGGGCCAGGCCGTCGGTGCTGCGCAAGTCGGCAGGGAGGTCCACCGGCCGCTCGCGGGTCCAGTCAACGTCGGCCACCCGCGCCACGCGCACCGGTGCGCCGACTACGCGGGCAATCTGCTCGGCGTTGTCCACCAGGACCTGATAGGTCCCGCATCCCACGATCCCAAACCCCAGTATCCCGACGCGGATTTCCTGTGCCATAAGGATGCACCTCAAGAACGGCACCGACTACCGACTGCTAGTTTCCCCTAATGCCCGTACACCTCGATGATCATGATCGGCTGGTCCGCCTCGACGCGGTCCTCGTTTTGTACCAGGAAGCGCAAGACAATGCCGGAGGCGGGAGCGGGGATCTCGTTGAACAGCTTCATGGCCTCGATGAGGCCCACGGTGTCGCCATGGTTGACGTGGTCGCCCTCCTCAGCGAAGGACGGCGTGTCGGGGGAGGAGGCGCGGTAGAAGACACCGGCCATGGGGGAGAGGACGGGAAGGTGGTTCTCCGCCAGCGGCGCCTCCACCGGGGCGGCCGCCAGGGCCGCTCCCGGGGCGCAGGCCGCGGGGACGGCCGCCAGGGGCGCGGCGACCTCTACGGTGGCACGCACCAGGACCTCCGACTCCCCCTCGTGGACCTCAATCTCGCTGAGCTGCTCCTCTGCCAGCAGCTTCAGCAGCCAGCGCAGGTCGTCTTCGTTGATCGCGGGCATGGGTGGGTGTCTCCTCTCCCGGGAGGGCGGCGGGACCGGCCCGCCCGGTGGGTCCAGGGCGTCCGGTTCCTCCATGTTTGGCCCGGGTCATGGCCTCTCTAAACGCAAAAAGCGACGGGCCCGGGGGCCCGCCGCCGCTGGAATAAGCATGCCCTTGTCGCCCCGCGCGCGGAGCCGAGCTGGTGCCGGGTATCTGCTGCGCCGGCGCGAAGCCGGCCGCGTCCTGCGTGGCTGCAGCGGAGCAGGATTGGTAGCGGCGGGAGGACTCGAACCTCCGACAACGCGGGTATGAACCGCGTGCTCTGACCACCTGAGCTACGCCGCCACCACTGACGCTCCGGGCGACTGTCGCGGCTGGATAACCGTGACTTAGGAGGAGCGTCGAGGAGCGCGCTTCCGCTTCTTCTTTTCGCCGGCGCGCTTCGCCTCGCGCCGATCACGGACCTCCCGATCCAAAGCGCCCATCACGCTGGCGTCCATCTCGTGCAAGGCCTTCGTGTCGACGGCCTTCAGTCTATCTATATCTACCTTAGTCTTGCTCATTAGGTCATCCTCCGAGATGAGCCTTAGAATACAGAGAGGCAGGGAGGTTGTCAAGGGTCGGCAACACAGGTCCTTCCTATTCCCCGGTCTGGTGAGCCTCGCCCCTTGGCAGGCGCGCCGCGGGTAGCCGGACCCAGCCCTCTGCCCTGAGTCCCAGAGTGCGCCCTCCCTCCCTGCAGGGACTTTGAGAGAATGCTTCGCCGGGAGAGACGGCGCGTTTCTGCGCCCTGCTAGGGCTTGGCAGGGGCGACCCTCGGGACCCCCTCGCCCGAGCGAAGCGAGGGAGAGGGGGTAGGGGGTGAGGCTCTATCCGGCGCTGCCCCCGGGCTGCGTGAGAAGGCCTAGGTCAACTCACGCGGGAGTAACGCCTTTGTCGCAAGAAGTGGAACTCGTCTCCCCGGTCAGGCGTCTGACCTTGCTGTCGTTGGGCGCCGGGGGCGTCCGTGGATGGAAGGATGGCAATCCGGAATGATCAGTCGAAGAACTGCACCGCTGCTAACACTGTTGCTCCTGTCTCTGCCCGCTCTCGCGCATGCCGGTTTTCCCTACAACGGTGGTTTCGAGCAACTTGACAAGGGAGTCCCGGTGGGCTGGGACCTGGAGGGAACGTGGCTCAGCCTCAGCCCGGGCGGCTACCTTGGCCGCAAGGCCATCTACCTGGCCGGCACTGTCGCTCGGGCCGGCGACCGCCTCCTCAGCCAGGGCTACCGCCTGGCCTCCCCCGGCGATACGCTGACGCTCCGCGTGGCCTACCTTGCGGCGCAGGGCGGCTCCGTCATCGGCCTGCAGCCCTGTGATGCCCTCGGTCGCCCGCTGGGGGATCAGGTCATCACCGTGGCCCTTCCTGAGGCCGACGCCTGGACGGTGACCCGCCGCGAGATCGCCCTGACCGTCGATTCCTGCCCCAGAGAGACCGCCTCTGTTCGCGTGGTGTTGGGAGTGGACTCCAAAGGGCATGAGGTACGCTACGACGCGGTGCGTCTCACCGGGGCCGGTTCCCCCTCCGCCCGGACCTGGCCGCCTCCGGTCCTGGATGTCTACGCTCGACCCAACCTGCTGAAGAACCCCAACTTCAAGTGTGCCCCCGATGGTACGCTCCCCTGGTGGACCGCCCTGGGCGGGGCGGCGGTTGATTCCGGCAGCCCCAGGGCCGCCGGCCCAACCGGGCTCACTCTGACCGCCGGCGCCGGGCACGTCGCCTGGCTCTCGGCTGAGGTCCCGGTGGACGCCTCGCTTCCCTACCGGTGCTCCGTCCCTCTCCCCGCCGGTTACGCTACTGCCGCCGGCCATCTCGGCCTGGTGGCCCGCCTGCGCGACCCCACCGATTCCCAGGTCATTTGGCTGCAGGCCGAGCGTCTCTTGACCGCCGGCGACAGCGAGATACTGACCCTCAGCTTGCCGCGCCTCTTCGCCAAGCCCCGCGGGGGCCGGGCTGAGGTAGCCCTCACGATGGCTCCGGGGACTGGCGAGAGCATCGCCCTGAGCGGCGTCGCCCTACGCCCCGAGCCGATCACCCTGGCCATCCGCCCCGTGGCTATGGCCGGGGAGTTCACCAAGCCGACTGACGTAACCCTGTTCATCTCCGCCACCAACAACACCCGACGCACCCTCAATCCTATGGCTTACATGAAGATTCTGGAAGGGCCGGACCAGGCGGCCTACGAGGCCCGCCGCGTGAAGATCGATCCCCAGAGCTCAGCCTACTTTCCCTTCAAGCCCAAGCTCACCCACATGGGCAGCTACCACATGCTGGTCCGCCTGATGGAGAACGGCCAGGACCTGGGCTCCACCACCTTCGACTTCCGGGTAGGGGGCGGATAGATCCCTTCACCTTCAGCCCGACAAAGCAGCAGGGGCGACCTGTCTCAGGTCGCCCCTGTCCGTCCCCCGTTACCTGTTGGTCTTCCCCCCGCCTACCTCTGCCGCTGCATGGCGATCGTCCCGATGTCCAGGGAATCCATCTCCAGTTCCAGTTCCTCCGTCGTTACCTCCACCGTCCGGTCCCCGTACAGGAAGGCGCCGTTCACCCGCACCTCGATACGCTCCCCCGACCGGTCACGGTCCCGGTGCAGCGGAGCCCGGAACATCCCAGCGGAGCTGGCCGGCCCAGTCCACTGTTCGTACGCCTGCCCCCCGTAGTGGACCGTGACCGTCACCTCCCAGCGCTGTGAGTAGACACCCAGCGCATCGTGCCATTCCGAGGGAGTTACGCGACCGGTTATGGACAGCTCCTGCCGGCTCTCCGCTGCCGCGTACCGCCCTCCGCCCCCGAGACTGGCGACAATCGCCGCGACTGCAACCAACCGTACCAATCCGCGAATCATGGCCTCACCTCTTCTGACTCCCGAGACGCGCCTTTAGATTACCTTGAGGATAACCTGACTAAACGTTTATGTCAAGGCCCTCGCGGGAGGTAGCCCCCCAGTTACACACAGACAGGAGCGGCAGCGATGATAGTACGCCGCCGCCGCCCGGACCGGTCGGTCCACAGGAGGCCGCTTCCTCTTGCGCAGATCTCTCCCCAGGGTTGACTTAGACACCAGGAATTCTTATAATCTACGCTTGTGAGGGTGTCGCTCGTCTGGTGATGCGTACCTGTAGGAGGGGGGAGAACCTGGGCATGGACTGCGGTTTCGGATGAACGGTCCCAGCCCGGGGTGACGGGCGGCCTGCCAAGGAGGCCACTCATGCCATCGCAGACCTGTTCGCTGCTTACGTCGCTGCTACTACTGCTAGTCATGCTGCTGCTCCCGACCGCCGTCTGGGCGGGTGGGGGTAAGCCGGTACCCGGCGCCATACCCATCTGCCCCACCGGGGAGGGCACCGGCGCCGAGATGCCCGGGGTCAGCCCCGGCCCCTCTGACGTTGTCCCCCTCGATCACTGGGCCTACGACGCGGTTCGCAAGCTCAGCGAGGCCGGGATTGTCATCGGCTACCCCGACAACTCCTGGCGCTGGCGCTGCCCCATGACCCGCTACGAGTTCGCCATGGCCGTCTCCCGGCTCATGGACCTGATGAAGCTCCAGCTGCCCGGCGCCCCTGGCCCCCCCGGCGCCCAGGGCCCGCCCGGGCCCCCCGGCCCCCCCGGCGGCGCTGCCGGCCAG
>JALGSV010000043.1 GCA_029821755.1 Candidatus Zipacnadum vermilionense
CTAGGCTACCCCGCTTCAAGCCCTGACAACTGAATAGGTGAACAAGGCGCCCACATGCCCCAACCGGCTGTGGGCGTCTGTGCTACCGGGTCTACCTCGGGCCCTGCCGCCGCCGGTACCCGTCCGCCCCCGCCGCAAGCGCCACGAGCACCAGCACAGCTTTCAGGCGTCGGCTTCTCACCTCATATCACCTCCGCCCATCTTCGACCTTTCTCGTCCCTTTTCCTGTCTCCGGCAGGAGACCCGCCCCTGCGGCGGGAACTCCCCTCCGTGCGTGGGCCGGATATTTCGCCTGCTCGTTCCGAGCAGCGCTCGCATGCGGCCCCTCCCGGTGCATGGTTCTCGACGGCCGGGGCCGGATGGGTCCCGTCTCGCGCCAAACGGCGGCGCGGGCCACCCATGCGGCCCCTCCGGGACCCGACGACCAACGACCATCGACCTTCCCAGGAGGCCCACTATGTACGTCGGCGCTGACTACTACCCCGAGCACTGGCCCCGCGAGCGTTGGGAAACCGACGCCCGCATGATGCAGGAGGCGGGCTTCAACATCGTCCGCCTGGCCGAGTTCGCCTGGATCTTCATGGAGCCGGAGGAGAACCGCTTTACCTTCGACCTCTTTGATGAGGCCCTCGGCATCCTCCGCGACCACGAGATTTCGGCGATCATGTGCACCCCCACCGCGACCATGCCCGCCTGGGCGCCGCGCAAGCACCCCGAGGTCATGGCCACCAAGACCGACGGGACGCGAATTGTCTGGGGCATCCGCAAGAACAACTGCTTCACCTCCGGCGCCTACCGCCTGCTCTCTGAGCGCATCACCCGCGCCATGGCCGAGCACTTCGCCCCCGTCCCCAACGTCATCGGCTGGCAGACGGATAACGAGTTCGGCCATCCTGTCTGCTACTGTGATACCTGCCGCTCCGAGTTCCAGGACTGGCTGCGGGCCAAGTACCATACCGTGGACGCGCTCAACGCCGCCTGGGGCACGCACTTCTGGGGACATAACGTCACTCGCTGGGATGAGGTGGTCATCCCCACCGAGCCCCACGGCCACAACCCCAGCGCCCTGCTGGATTGGCAGCGCTTTAACTCCGGACTCAACGTCCGCTTCCAACGTGAACAGGTGCATATCCTGCGCGAGGTCTGCCCGCAACACTTCGTCACCCACAACTTCATGGGCCTGTTCCCGGACCTGAACTACTATGACCTCGCCGAGGACCTCGACTTCGTCTCCTGGGACAACTACCCGGTCGGAGATAAGCCCGCCATTCCCTACGCCAGCTCCGCCGCCGCCGACCTGATGCGCGGCCTCAAGCGCCAGAACTTCTGGATCATGGAGCAGACGGCCGGCCCCCCCGGCTGGGGCTCCTTTGGCCGCAATCCTCGCCCCGGCGAGCTGCGCAAGGTCGCCTACCAGCAACTGGCCCACGGCGCCGATGCCCAGGTCTGGTTCCGCTGGCGCACCTGTACCGCCGGCCGCGAGCAGTACTGGCACGGCCTGCTCGGCCATGACGGCAAGGGCCTGCGTCGCTACCAGGAGGCGGCACAGACCGCCCAGGAGTACCACCGGCTCGCTGAGCACCTAACCGGCACCACTGTCGAGCCCCAGGTGGCGATGATCTACGACTACGAGTCGCTCTGGGCCCTACGCTTCCAGCCCGGCTTCCCCCAGAACGACTACCACGCGGCGATGCAACGCTACTACAGCGCCCTGTTGCGCGCCGGGGTGAACGTGGACATGGTCCGCCCCGGCCAGGATCTCTCGCCCTATCGCCTGGTCCTCGCGCCCGACCTGTACCTCCTGCCCGACCCGCTGGCCGAGCGCCTGGCGGCCTATGTGCAGGGCGGCGGCGTCCTGCTTGCCGACTGCCGCACCGGCGTGAAGGATGAGAACAACCTCGCCCACGCCCGCACCCTCCCCGGTCTGCTCTCCGAGCCGCTGGGAATCACCATCGAGGAGTACGAGACCCTCCCGGAGGGCGTGGAATTCCGCCTGCATGGCGCGCTGGTCGGCCACCACAAGTTCATGGCTCACCAGTACGCCGACTGGCTGACCCCCACCGGCGCCGAGTCCCTGGCCGGCTACGATTCGTGGTACCTGGAGCCCTACGCCGCCGCCACCCGCCACCAGTTCGGCGAGGGCTGGGGCTACTATGTCGGCACAGTTGTCCAGGAGCCCGAGTTCTATGACGGTCTGATCACCGATCTGCTCGCCCACGCCGGCGTCGAGCCACTAGTCAAGCCCCCGCTGGGGATGGAGGCCTCAATTCGCTCCGGCGGCGACAAGCGGCTGCTCTTCCTGGTCAACCACACCGAGCAGGAGCTGGTGGCCCAGGTCCCGCCAGGCGGCACTGAGCTAATCACCGGGAGAGAGGTAACCGGCAGCGTCACACTCGGGGTATATGGCGTGGCCGTCATTCGCATGTAGGGGCGCGGGAGCCAGCCCCCTCCACTACAGGAAGGAACCACTATGCCTAACAACCGACCCAACTTCCTCTACATCACGTGCGACCAGCTCAACGCTGACTGCCTCGGCTACGCGGGCAAGCGCGAGGTACGCACCCCCCGCCTGGACCGCCTGGCCCGGGAGGGCGCCTACTTCACCCGCGCCTACACCCCCTGCGCCATCTGTATGCCCTCCCGAGTCTCCCTGCTCACCGGGCGCTACCCCCACAGCCACGGCGTGTACACCAACTCCGATATTGACCTACCCCAGGAGACCTTCTCCATCGCCCGCGCTCTGCGCGACGAGCGCGGCTACTGGACCGGACTGGTCGGCAAGGCCCACCTGGGCCGCTGGGCCGGCGACGGCTACGACTACCGGGTCACCCAGGCCGACCCGGGCCGCCCCGACTGCTACCACGACTACCTGGTCGCCGAAGGGTTGACGCCGCACTCCATGACGCCCGAGGAGGCCTGCAACTACGGGTGCTACGAAACGCCTCTCGACTACGAGCACACCATGGAGCCCTGGACCGGCCGCGAGGCGATCAAGGCGATTGACGCCGCCGGCGACCAGCCCTTCTTCCTGTGCGTCTCCTTCCACGGACCCCACGCCCCCACCGAGGTCGCCCACGACAGCCCCTTCCGCTACGACCCGGACGAGATCCAACTTCCCGCCAACGTCCCCGGCGAGTTCGAGACCAAGCCCCTCTACCGCCGCGCGGGCGTGGAGAACCTGTGGAATAGCGACACGACCGGCGAGCCGGCCCTGCGCGCGGCACTGGCCTGCTACTACAGCGTGATCTCCGCCCTTGACGACAACGTGGGGAAAATTCTGGCGCACCTGGAGGAGCAGGGAAAGCTGGACGACACGCTGGTGATCTTCACCGCCGACCACGGGGACTACGCCGGGGAGCATGGGCAGTATGGCAAGACGGGGATGGGGGTGTACGAGCCGCTCTATCGTGTGCCGCTGATCTGCAACTGGCGCGGGCATACCGGCCCGCATCGCTTCAGCGACCTGGTGCAGACCATCGATCTCGCCCCCACGCTCTGCGAGCTGGTCGGCCTGCCCATCCCGCCGCAGGTCCAGGGCGAGAGCCTGCTGACCGCCCTGCAGCAAAGTCACCTGCAGAGCGGCACCGGCTGGGTGGGCAAGCAGGAGGTCTTCACCGAGATGCCCTTCCTCAAGACCATTCGCACGCGCGAGTGGCGGTTAAGCTACCATTTCTCCGGCGAGGAAACCGGGGAGATGTACGACCTGATCCACGACCCCGGTGAGACCCGCAACCTCTTCGGCGACCCCGCCCACGCGGCCGTCCGCGAGCAACTCCTCCGCCGGCTGCTCAACTGGGTGATCCGCACCGAACAGCCCGTAGCCTTCGCGAGCGGCCTGGGCCCCATCCCTCCGTGGCCGTGGTACGAAAGTATGTGTTCCGCGCCGGAGTGGGAGTGGGGGATGCGGTAGGGGGAAGCGGGACACCAGGGACGAGGCGGTCACGGGAAGCTACCCTTCCCCGCCATCGCCTCCGCCCCTCTCCTCCGACACCTGCCCCCTACCCCCTGTCCCTCTAGTCCCCTCCCACCGCCTCCACCGCGAAGATCGCGTCCCCCACGATCGGCCGGTTGCTGGGGATGGTCAGCTTCGTTACCTCGCGGATATACTTCAACAGCCCCTACAGCTTCTCGTAGCGCAGTCCCCCGTCCACGTCGTACATGGTCAGTAGCGAGAGGGCCACATCCTCCAGCGCCGCGTTCCCGGCCCGTTCCCCCAGCGAGGTCACCGTCACATGCGCCCCGCCGCCAGCCTCTCGGCGATGCGTACCTTCTCGTCCCTCTGCAGCGCCACCCCCGTCTGCTGCTCCCCGTCGCGCAGGGTAATGTCATGAAACTTGATCTCCGGTGCTAACTCCAGCCCTTCGCGCACCTCCGGCGCGAAGTCCCAGGGACTGGTGAACTACTTGTCGCTGTGCCAGGGGGTGGACATGGGGACCTCTGAAATAGATGATTGCTGATCGATAGTCGTTCGTCGACGCCTCTCTACGGCGCCGTCGGGTTCCAGAGCCTCGTCGCATCGATCTGCTTCGCCGCCTGGGGCTTGGCGTGACCGTCGAGGTAGCCGACTATCGACTTCTCCTGATGTCGATCGGCCACGCGGCTGACGCGGTTCGCCGCGTACCCTGACCCCATCGCCCCGGCGGTGGACTTCATGTCGAAGAACAGCACCAGGTCCGAGGTCCGCGGCAGCGCCGACATCGCCCAGGCCAGGTTCGTCGCCCCATAGCCGGTCACGTAGGTTAGGTCGTAGTTTATCCCGTAACTGTGCGGCAGGTCGTCGCTGTTGGGCACCGTCTGGGGCGCGGTGTCCACCGGGCAGATCAGGATGGTTTGGTTCTTTATGTACGGCTGCAGGGCCACGCACCAGGTCGTTCCCAGGCTGCTTCCCCCCGTATACAGCCGCGCCGCCACCAGCCGCCGGTCATGGTCGCTCGCGTACATCGTGGAGGCCTGCAGGAGTTGGTGGACGTTGGTCACGCATCCGGCCTTGTACCCGCTCGCCCGCGCCGCACTGAATACGGGGAACAAGATAGCCGCGAGGATGGCGATGATCGCCAGGACGACCAGCACCTCGATCAGCGTAAAGCCGCGATGGGGAGGAGGGAAAGGCGACATCAGGCGGCTAGTTCTACGCACTCGCGCTGCCCTCCTTCGTGACAGTCGAGGCGTGTCGGCGTGCTGTCGTTGTGCAGAGGCCCCAGGGGTGGCTCCGCCGCGCCCTGCCCGGCAGAGACGAGCCCCATCCGGCCCACGACTGTCGAGGGCAATGCGTCTGCGGAGGGAGCGTCTACGAGCGACTCTCGCAGCGACCGGAAGGCAACATCCGGGTCGGTGGACGACACCGCCTCCCCCGGCAAGGGGAGGCGGTGGGGCCGCTACTCTCGCGACGTCGCCAGCGTTCCCCGCTTCTCCTGCTCCGTTGCCCCATGCCGCCTGAGCAGCGCCGCCAGTTGCCCGTGCCCCTCGCCCATAGCCATCGCCAGCGGCGTGTGTCCGGTCACATCGTGCCCATTGACCTCCGCCCCATGCGCTATCAGGATCTCCGCCATCTCCAGGTTCCCGCGCATCGCCGCCCAGTGCAGTGGAGTCCGGCCCTCCTCGCCATGCACGTTGACGTCGGCCCCTCGCTCGGCCAGCACCCGCACCGCCACCGTCCATCCGAAGTCCGCGGCATACAGGATGGGGGTAAGGTTGAACCCGCACTTCGCGTTCACGTCCGTGCCCTTGTCCAGCAGCAGCTTGACCACCTCGGCATGCCCATGCTCAGCGGCCCGGTGCAGCGGACTGCAACCGTCCCCGTCGTGGGCATCAGGTTGCGCCCCTGCCGCCAGTAGCACCCGGGCGATCCCCACCTGCCCGGTCTCCGCCGCCACATGCAGTGCGGTCGCCCGGTTCCCGTGCCGCACCATCACCGGCACCTTCTTCCGGAACAGCCCCCCGGCCAGCAGCTTCTTCACTCGCATGTGATTGCCCGTCAGCACTGCCTCATGCAAATCCGCCATCGTCGTTCCCCTCCTTGCCAATCCCGTCGCTAGATGCTCAGGTTATGCTGCCCTATCTCCTTTCGACGTCCGTGCGCCCTTTCCTATGATACGGACAAAAAAATACCGGCCTCGCTCTCTGCGAGGTCGGTATGGTCAACTCCCTACTCCCCTCCGCGGCTTCTGACTTCCGACTCTCCCCCCTCACTTCTCCCGCTTGTCGGTGGCGAACTGATAGGCCGGCAGCCCTGCCTGGTTGTACAGGTTGCAGATCGGGCTGTTAGCGTAGGCGTAGCGCACCGCCACCGGCTTGGGCACCTCCGGGCTGGTGAGCACCACCGTATCGCCCTCAATCTGCGCCTCCGCCCACACCCACTGCTTGTCCTCCCCACAGATCGCAAACCCCTTGAGCGGCCCCCCGCCTTGTACCACCAGCCCGCCGTCCACCTCGGTGTAGGAGATCCGCACCCTATTCTCCTCCACCTTCATCCCCACGAACCGCGGCCCATAGGCCACCACGTCCTGGCCGTAGACCATCTTCTCGGCGATCAGCGCCAACCGGCGCCCCACGTCCTGCTTGTTCGGCGGGTGGATACTCGCCGTCTCGCCGATGTCCAGTGTGCAAGCCTGCCCCGTGTTGGGTAGCGACAGCGTTTGATCCTGCGCCTCTCGCAGGCTTGCCCACAGGCTCTCCGCGGGCGGCTGCGGCTCTATCGGCATGTAGTTGGGCAGTTGCACCCAGATGAAGGGGAAGTCCCCCTCCCCCCAGTGCTTCCGCCAACACTGGATCATGGCCGGGAAGAGGAGGGCGTACGGCGCCGAGTCCCACACGTTGTGCTCGCCCTGGTAGAAGATCGCCCCGCGGATGGCGTACGGCACCAGCGGCGCAATCATGCCGTTCCACAGCCCTGTCGGCAACTTCATGTCCCGGGGATCGGGCAACGCCGCGGGCGGGGGCGGAGGCGACTCTCCCGCGGCCAGCGCCTGGTCGTATGCTACCAGCCACGGCCGCACCAGCGCTGCCGTGCCGTTGGCATAGTTGCCCAGCGCCTTGGCCTTGCGCTCCAACTGCGGCTGCAGCTTGACCATCCACTTCCCGTCCGCTCCCGCGGTGGCCGCACCCTTGCGCTCCCCCAGCGTGACGACAACCCGTTCCCCAGCCTCGGCCCAGCCCCAGACCGGAATGAGCATATCCCGCTGCAGCACCATGTTGTCGCTGAACATCGCCGCCAACCGCACCTCAGCGAAAGCCCCCGACAGGGCCACGCCCATTAGGAGCAGAACGAGGAGCCACTGGAGGAATAAGCGCATGCGATCACATCCTTATGGGGAACTGCGCCGGCTCGAACCAGGGGTAGGCTGACAGTAGCACCAACCGCCCCACCAGCAGCAGCAGGTGGGTCTAGGCCAGCGTCACGGTCAGCACCTTAACAGGAATCTACAGGGGAGGTAGAGAAGAGGAGCCATCCGCCCTAGAGGCCTCAGGGCACAGCCCCGCCCCGGCCCAACCGTCCCACCCGCCACCCCGACTACCGCCCCTCCCCATACCCCCTCTCCTGCCCTGCGCGTCCGCGCGCCGAGAGGGGTCGGGGGTGAGGCTACTGCCGTTCAACCGCCGTTCAGCTACCCTCCCACCACGACCCGGCCCTGCCCGGTGTAGGTCTTGTCGGGGTTGGCCTGCAGGTACTGAACGATGGCGTCGGCCAGCGCTGTGGTGCCTTGGCGCACTATGTCGTCCTTGCCGAAGATCTGGAAGTACCCCGACCCGCCCTGGGCCAAAAACATCGGCATGACCACCTCATAATGCTCGTCCGGCTGGATGGGGCCTTGCGCCGAGGTCAGTGACACGATGCGCCGGTTCCGAGGCTTGCCGGGATCGTACGTCACCGTCAGCCCCGACACCTGCAGGAACGCTGTGTTGGGTAGCGGCGCCCGGCTCAGCGACCGCTCCAGTGCCTTGCGGATCTGCGCCCCGGTCAGCTTCAACACCGCCCAGTTGTGCTCTGGTGTCTGCAGCAGCCCCGCGATCTGCTCCCGCGTCGCCCCCGCCGGAATCGTCCCCGGCTTGAACGACACCGCCGGCGCCAGACCGATCACGGCGTCGGCATTCGCGCACAGCGCATCGGTCGTCAAGTCGCCGAAGGAGGTCTCCTGCTGGTCACTGCGAGCCGTGCTCAGACCATCGTTCTGCGCCCACCCCCACCACGCCACCAGTAGCAGCCCCGCCAGTACCAGTCCGATTGTTACCCTCCGGTTGCGGTTCAGGTGCATCTTACTCACTTGCCTTCGCCCGCTGATTTGAGCAGATAGGCTCGAATAAACGCGTCTATCTCGCCGTCTAGTACGGCGGCTACATTACTGGTCTCCGTCTCCGTGCGCAGGTCCTTCACCATAGTATACGGCTGTAGCACGTAGGACCTTATCTGGTTGGCGAAAGAAATGTCACCCTTCTCCCCGCGCAGGCCCTCCAGTTCCGCCTTGCGCGCCTCCCGATCCAACTGAGCCAGCTGCGCCTGCAGCACCTGCATCGCCGTCCGGCGGTTGGCGTGTTGCGAGCGGTCTCCCTGCGACTGCACCGAAATGCCCGTGGGCAGGTGGGTGATCCGCACCGCCGAGTCGGTCTTGTTCACATGCTGCCCGCCCGCCCCGCTGGAGCGGTAGGTCTCCACCCGCAGGTCCTCCGCCGGGATGCTGGCTTCCTCGGCCTCCGGCACCTCCGGGAGCACGTCCACCGAGGCAAAACTCGTATGCCGCCGCTTGGAGGCATCGAAAGGCGACAGCCGCACCAGCCGGTGCACCCCCGCCTCCGCCTTCAGGTGCCCGTAGGCGTACCGTCCCGCCACCCGGAAGGTGACGTTACGCATCCCCGCCGACTCCCCCGGTACGCTGGAGACGATATCCACCTCATACCCCTGCTTCTGCGCCCACATCTGGTACATGCGTAGCAGCATCTGCGCCCAGTCGCACGCCTCGGTCCCCCCCGCCCCGGCGGTGATGGTGACGATGGCCTTCGCCGTATCGTACTTGTCGCCCAGGACGGTGGCCAGTTCCAGTTTCTCAAAATCCCGTTGGGTCTCGGCCAGCTCCCGCTGCAGCTCCGCCTCCAGTTCCGGATCGTCCCCTTCGGCGGCCAGTTCGGTCAGCGCCCCCAGGTCCCCAACCTTCCGCTCCAGGTCCTCCCAGGGCTGCAGATTGTCTCGCAGGTTGCTGATGCGCTGCATCAGCTCCTGCGCTTTTTCCGGATTGTCCCACAAGTCAGGCGCTTCGCTCTCCGTCAGCAGCTTCCTTAGATCAACCTCACGTGTACCCAAGTCAAAGACGACCCCTCACTTCCGCAAAGGACTCCGCCAACGTCTCCACTTCCTGTATCGTCTCAGCAGCGATCATGCGCTCCCTCTCTTAGTATTAGACAACCGACGGTCCGATAGGTTCTCCCTACTTCATCCCTCCCGGTAGGATACCACAGGCGATAGCCTGGCGCAATGAGCCCTTCTCGTCAGGACGTATCGCAGTGGCTCCAACGAGTGGCCGGAGGATCCACACAAGAGGAAACGCACGACAGGACGCCGAACTTCCCGGCCAATCGTGTCTTGGAGGTATCTCATGGAGTACGACGACAAGTACAAGGCTTTCATGGGCCTGGGCCCGGAGCGGGTCCCGCACTGGGAGCACTGGTCCTGCCCGGATTGCGAGACCTATCTGACGGGGATTGACTACTACGAGCATCCGCAGGCGTGCCGGCAGCGGCTGGCGGAACTCTACCCGCAACTGGAGCTGGGGGTGCCGGAAACCGACGAGCCGCGGCCGCGGCCGGTGATGGACCTGGAGGATCAGAGTAGCTGCACCGACGAGGAAGGAGCGCACCGGGTCCGCTGGGGGGAGAGCGTGAGCAGCACCTGGGACTGGGGCCTGGGGCTCAAGACCGCCGAGGAGGTCTTTGCCTTCTCGCCGCTGGAGCAGGGCGATTTCACCGGCATAGATGTGGTGGAGTCGCGTGACTTCCGGGACGAGGAACGGCTGTATGAGTTCTACCGCCAGCAGTACCCGGCCGAGTGGGGCGACACCGCGCCCGAGGGCAGCACCGCCTCGGCGGGCTTCTACAACACGATGTTTATGTGGCCGCTGCTGACCTTCGGCTGGGAGCTGTTCCTGGAGACCTGCCTGGACCCGCGTTTTGAGCGGATCATGGAGGAGTTCGCCGAGATCAACCGGCGGGTCTTCCGGACGTTCGCAAGGTTGCCGGTCAACTTCATTATCTGCCACGACGACATCGTCACCACACGCGGCCCGGTCTGCTCGCCCGCCTGGATGCACAAGTACATCTTCCCGCGCTACGAGGAGTTCTGGGGGATAATGAAGGCCGCCGGCAAGGAAGTCATCTTCATGGCGGACGGGTGCATGGACGTTCTTGCCGACGACGTGATCGCCTGCGGAGCGCGGGGGATAATCAGCGAGCCGTATACCGACTACAAGGCGATCGCCCGGCGTCACGAGGGGCGCAACCTGTTCCTGGCGGGCGAGGGCGACAACCGCATCCTGACCCGCAACGATCCGGCGGAGATTCGGCAGATGGTGGAGAGCATGGTGGAGACCGCGCACCTGACCGGCGGGTACATGATGTGCATCGGCAACCACATCCCGTGGAACGTGACCCCGGAAGGGATCAAGCGGTATCTGGACCTATCGGCGGAACTGGCGCACCGGTGAGACAAGCGATCCTGACTGAAGGCTGGCCGCGGCAGAGGCCACCGTGCGAACTGTGCCGCAACGGACTTCGTCAGATAGCAGGAGGAGGCCTTGACTCCATGACCCGGCGTGGCGCTTTCACTTTGATTGAGCTATTGGTGGTGATCGCCATCATCGCGATTCTGGCAGCGATCCTTTTCCCCGTTTTCGCCCGGGCCCGGGCTAAGGCCCATCAGACAACGTGCCTGTCCAATGTCAAGCAGATGGGCCTGGCGGTGGAGATGTACACCCAGGACTACGATGAGACGCTGCCGGTAGCGGTGGATGGACTGGCGGACATGTCCAGTTTCTGGAGCGTGATGGAGCTGGTCGAGCCGTATACCAAGAACGCGCAAATCCGTTTCTGCGCGGCGGACACGGCCCACGGAGCCGTGGACTTCTCGGCGTATCCGGGCATGGGCAAGTATTCGTATGGCTGGAACAAGGCGGTCTTCGCCTACCGCGCGCCGGGCGGCCCGCCACCGCAGCCCGTGGTCAGGTACGGGGCGATTCCGTATCCCGCTGAGACCACCGCCTTCTACGACGGTAGCTTGCTGATACAGGGCCCGGCGAGAATCGTCATCACTGACAACCGGCACAACAACGGCGCCAACGCGGCGTTCCTGGATGGTCACGCCAAGTGGTACTCCGAGAGCAACCCGCCCCGCGACTGCACGGCGACGAATTATCACGTGATCCCGCAGTAGCCTCATCCCCTCCCCTTTCCTGGGGAGGGGAATCCCTTCACCTCAGCTCGGGTCTCCCGCCTGCCACTCGACGACCACCGGGACCGTCTCCGCTTTCCTGCAGCCGCGTCGCGCCCGTGGGCACGCTCCCTCCTGTGGAGAGGAGGGCGGGGAGGCCAGGGGGAATAGGCGCGGAGGCCTTGCCCCCGCCCTGGCCGGTCGCCCGACCGTAGCCGCCGGGGGGGGAATCCACGTCCGCTGGGAGAGACCGATGTCTGACACAACTATCACAGCATCCATTGCTATTGAGATTGCCGATCACGACGGGCTTCGGACTGTGACCTGCACCCCCGACCCCGAGGGCCGTATCATCGTCGACTTCGACGCGGCGCCGGGGTTGTACCAGTTCTCGGTGGTAGCCGACGCGCGTGAGTTCGACTGGGAGAGCTTGTACGAGCCGCTGCACAAGTTCCACAACACCGGACAGCGCACCGGGCCGTGGGACTTCTCCATCAACCACGAGAACCGGCCGCTGGTGCCGACTTACTGGGTGACCATCAACGGGCGGCGGTTAGGACTGTGGTTCTTCCAGCGGATCTCGCTGCAGGACCTGGCGCATAAGCGTTTCCGGGGTAATGTGGCTTTCTACGCGGGGGGGCCGACGCGGATGGAGTTGCTGCCGTATAAGGAGTACGCGATTCGCTGGGCCTCCGCGCGCCTGGGGCCGGACCCGGACGACACGCTACTGCCCGCCTTGCCGGAGATGCGCCACCCGGCGGAGGCCTCGCCCGCCGCCCAGTGGGCCGATCCGGAGTACTGGGCGCGGCTGCGGGAGGCGCTGGAGACTACGCACCGGCAGTACCGCCAGCCGCTTGAGGAGGCCTTCGCCTGGATCCTGCGCCCCTCCGAGGGGCATGACTCCCTGCAGAAACGGCTGGGCGACCACGACGGGCTGCACGTGAGCATCCTGGTGGCGGCTTACGGATTGACCGGTAACGAGGACTACCTCCAGGCGGCACTGGCGCTGGTGGACAACCACCTGGATCGCGCGGCTTGGGGCAACCCTGACCCCGAGGGCTACTCGCACAACGGAGACATGAGCGCGGCGACCAGCATGCTGGGGCTGGCCTGGGCGTATCACGCCTTGCGGGACCACCTGGGCGAGGAACGGCGAGCCCGGCTGGTGGAGAAGCTGCGCGACCAGGGGACCAAGTTCGTCGAGCAGGCGCTGCTGACACGTGACTACTGGGGCGGGTCGCTGCAGCAGGACCATGGCTGGCGGTCGGTGTTCGCCTTCGGTGCGGCGGCACTGCACCTGGTGGGGGTCATCCCCGAAGCGGAGTTCTGGGTGCGCTACTATATCCCGCGCCTCCGCCGAGCCCTGGCGGCCACCCCTCGGGACGGAGCCGTACCTCTGAGCTCCTACCAGGGCACGCACTTGTACATGGACTACACCACCCACTACCGGGACGCGCTCCTAGCGCTGACCGGGGAGGACATCTTCGACCAGGCGCCCTTCCACGAGGTCATTGACTATGTCCTGACGGTCCTATCCGAGGACGGCAAGTCCATGCTGATTTCGGGGCTGACGGACGAGATGCCCCTGCTGGGGGCCGTGGAGTTCTACAACCGCGCGGCCAGCAAGTGGCAGGACGGACGAGCAGCCTACCTGGCGGAGCGGGCGCTGGCGCTGCAGGCGACGGATTTCTACCACCCCGTGGCCCGCAATGCTTTCTATCAGGGGGCGGTGTGGGGGCTAATGTCGCATGACCCGGCCGTAGCGCCGGTGGCGCCGGAGCAGCCGCTTGCGCATCTGGCGCATTTCGAGGATAGCGGACTGGTGCACTACCGCGACTCGGTGCGCGGGGTCACGCTGGCCCTCAAGTGCGCGCCCTTCGACGGCTTCTATGGGTACCTGCACGCGCCGGGGCCGTCCGACCGGTTGAGTTCGGTCCCCGCCGCCGGGCACTTCAGCCTCTTCCTGAACGAGGTGCCCGTGCTGTGCACCCCCGACAGCGGTTACCGCCTGCACACCGCCCTGCGCAACTGCCTGCTGATCGACGGGCAGGGACAGAATGGCGACATCGGCTACCCCATGTCCATTCCCTCCTGGCGATGGCGCGGGGAGCAGATCGTGGCCGTCGACTGGGACCCCGAGACTGGGCGGGGGCTGATCCGCCTGAACCTGGCGCCCGCCTACCCGGAAAAGGCCGGAGTGGCCGAGTACCTGCGCGAGTTCCTGCTCTTCCCCGAGCGGCGGCTGGTGCTGCGGGACACGGTGACGCTGGACGAGCCGCATGGCCTGGCGTGGCTCTTCCAAGGGTCGCGGGAAGAGCAACCCTCGGTCGAGGGGCTGGGGGCGCGCTTCGGAACAGAACCGCAATTGCGCATGCGGCCGCAGGCGCTGGGCGTGGACCTCCGAGCGGAGATACGCGAGACGGAGGTGGTGTGGGCGTACTCCAGCCGCAGCAGTTTCCGGCCCTTCACGCACGTGCGGTATGAGGCTCAGGAGAAGACAGCGCGGGCGGTAGTGGATTTCGTGATGGAGTGGTGAGGGAGGGGCCGGATGAGTTGCGCACGAAGTGCGCGGCGAATCCGGCCCCTCCCGGAGAACTTGTCACGTCCCAGCCGGGGGCCTATAATGCAGGCATGAAGCGCTGGTGCGGGAAGCCAAGTCGGGCCGGCATTGCCGCCTGGGAAATCTTGGCGCTGCTGGCCATTCTGGCCGCGGTGGTGGTGGGCGGGCGACTGCTGATCTGGGGCGATTCCGGTGACCAGGCGAGGGTGATGACCGTCCAGCACGTGCAGCTTGTATGCGAGGCGCTGGATAAGTATGGCGCCGATAACGGCGGAGCCTTCCCCCGGGCCAGCCAGGGACTGGCCGCCTTGGTAGCCGAGCCCACCACTGGGTCCAAGCCGGTGAACTGGAACGGACCGTACTTGAGGGACCCCGCCGTCCTACAGGACGCTTGGGGACGAGAGTTCCACTACGTGGCCCCGGGAGGGGGCGACCCGCGCCGAGCTTACGAGGTATGGAGCCTGGGCGCTGACGGCCGCGAAGGAGGCACAGGCGCGAACGCTGATGTGCTGTCCTGGGACCGCACCACCTGGCTACCGCAACGCTCCTGAAAGTGATATTCCTCTTGCACTTCCCCCGTATGTGGCATCTCCTGCTCTTACTACTGGCCTCGACGGCCTTGCGCCCGGCGGTCGCGGATCTAGCGCGGGTGAGCTTGGACCAGCCCCACCAGGTGGCCAGCGGCCTGTTGCCCGGGGATCTCGCGGCGCGTTACCAGGTGTACCGGGTGAACGCGCTACCGTCGGGCCAGGGGCTCCGCTGGGTCTTTGCCCCGCGCGGAGAGACCGCCGAGCTGTATAGCGCCGGCTCTCCCCTCTTCCCCGCCGGCACCTATCGGGCGACGGTCAGCCTGGACAATGACCGCCCGGCGGTAGCGGCCCTGGGGTGCCAGGGGTACGACAATGCCTGGCAGGCGGGCGAGACGCAACCGCTGGCGAAGCGGAAGCCGGTGACGCTGACGGTCGCTCCCGGGCCCGGTGGGGCCCGGCGGCTGGCCCTACGACTGAGCAACCTGGAGCCGGGCGCCAAGTACGTCGTGGACTGGCGCAGTCTGGAGGGCCAGGCGGGTCCAGCAGAGGTCTTGCCAGCGCCCCCTCCGGCTCCCTCCGCGCCGGCCGAGTTCACCAGAGGCGCGGTCCTCCTCGACACCGAGACGCTGGAGCCGGACTACACCCCGCCGACGGGAGGGCCGGAGCACCTGTACCGCCTACCCGCCCCTTGCGCCTTCTCGCCGTACGGGCAAGGGGCGGACGTGTGGCTAGCAGAGGGCAAGTACGACTACCGCGACCTGAACGCGCGGCTGGCCGCCCTGGTCGCGCGGGACCCGGCGGCACAGGTGCTGCTCCAGGTGACCGTGGACAGCCCGCCCTGGTGGGAGGCACAGCACCCGGAGACGTTGGTCCCCTCCCCCAAATCGCCGCCGGACCTGACGGCGGAGCGCAAGCTCACCCACGCCTCCTGGTACTCCTCCGCATGGCGGGTGGCAGCGCGCCAGGCGCTGGTGAGTCTGGTGACACACGTTCAAGGCAGCGTCTGGGCGGAGCGCGTGGTGGGGTACGAGCTGGACTCGGGGCGGGCCGGGCGGTGGGTGCCGTGGCATCAGGCGCCGGAGTTTCAGGAGACGTCGGTTTTCGCGCAGGTTGCCTTCCGCACCTGGCTGCAGAGGAAATACGGGAGCCTGGGCGCGCTGCGGGTGGCCTGGGGCCAGCCCCGGCAGCCGCTGATGGACTCGCCCGAGGTCAAGGCGGGCTTCATCTTCACGCAGTGGGTGCAGATCAAGCCGCCCGCGGCGCGGTACATGTTGGATCCCAAGTCGCCGACACTGTACGAGCCCTCCGGGCAACAGCACCTGGCCGACTACCAGCAGTTCCTGGGGGAGTACACGGCACAGACCATCCTGGACCTGGTCCAGGCGGGGCGGGAGGTGACAGGGCCCGAGCGGCTGTGGGGGGCGTGCTACGGGCATCTGCTGTGGTGGCCGGCGGGAGACTGGCCGCCCTCGTTAGCCGGACACCTGGGGTTGGGAAAACTACTGGCCGCGGAGGAGATCAACTTCCTGGTAGGGCCACCGGGGGCGACGCAGTCGCCGACCGCGCCCGTCAACTCGATCGGGCTGCGAAGCAAGCGTTACCTGGAGCAGCCCAGCGAGGACGCGAAGATCGTCAGGACGGTCTCAGGACACGGGCCGACCATCTTCCGCACTTCGGCCCAGGCGCAAGCGACTACCGTGTACAACCGGTCTGAGTCCAATACCATCCCGGCGGGGCCACCCCCTTGGGCGCTGGTGCTGGACGAGCGCAGTCTTGCTCACCTCAGCCCCGGCACCGACCTACAGCGGGTGACGCTGCAGAGCCAGGCCGGGGAGATGCAGGCGCAGTACTGGCCGGACACATGGCTGACCGGGGATCTGCCGGCGACAGGCGGAGGCTACGGCGGCTACGTCATGGCGGCCACCTACTACGTGTCGGAGGAGCTGCGGGAGGCAATCATTCGCCGGACGCGGCCGGGGACGGTGGTGGTGTGGCTGTACGCCGCCGGGGCCTTGGACGGGGGGTTCATTGACCCCAGCGCTATCTTCCGCCTAACCGGCCTGAAGGCGACGATGCCCAACTCCGCCGGAAGCCTGCGGATTGAGGTCCCGCCCGGGGAGCCCTTCTTCACCCCCGAGGCGGACAAGCCGCTGCAGTGGGGACCGCAGATGCCGGTGCAGCCGCGGTTCGTGCTGGTCACCGGGGAGGACACGGTGGGGACGATGCAGGGGAGTAACTGGCCCGGGCTGGGGTTACGGCGGGACAAGGACGCGCTGACGGTGTACAGCGCCGCGCCGGGGATACCGGGGGAGGCGCTGCGGCGGTTGGCGGAGGAGACGGCACGCCGCGCGGGAATCACGTATGGAGGAAAACCGGGCGTGGAGCACTAGGGGCACAGGCCAGGCGGCCTGCGCTACCCAGAGGAAGTGACCCCATGATCAGACTCGGACTCATCGATCTATGCACCTCGCATTGCGAGGCGTGGTTCCCCATCCTGGCGGAGATGGAGGGGGTGGAGGTTACAGCGGTCGCGGACACCGGCGGGTGCCGGCCGGACGCGTTCGTGAAGGAATACGCGGAGACGTTCGGCATCCCGAACGTCTGCGCGAACGCCGAGGAAGTCGCTGAGATCACTGACGCCGGGATCGTGTGGAGCACCAACTGGGACTTTCACCTGCCCCACGCGCGGCCGTACCTGGAACGCGGCAAGCCGGTGTTCATGGACAAACCGGCGGTCGGGAACCTGCGGGAGCTGAGCGAGTTGCTGCACCTGCAGGCGCAGTTCGGGTCGATGGTGATGACCGGGTCGTCGGCGCGGTACGCCTACGAGATCCAGGAGTTGCGCGCTCGGCAGGAGGAGATCGGGGAGGTCGCCACCGTCTGGGCGCAGGGCCCCGGGGATTTCTTCAATTACGGCATCCACACGGTGGAGATGTTCCAGGGGTACCTGGGCGGCGGGGCGCTGTTCGTGCGGCACTGCGGCCGGCAGGGCGGAACGGATGTCTTCTTGTGCCAGTACCAGGACGGCCCCGCGGTATTCTTCCAGCTCGGCACCCCGCACCATACCTGGCTGCTCACGCTCAACTCGGCCAACGGCGTCTACACCACCACCGTCGACTCCGGCCGCATGTACCGGGCGCTCATCGAGAAGTTTGTCGCAGCGATCAAGAGCGGAGAGCCACCCTGGCCGCTGCCGGTGCAGCTAGAGTGCATCAAGATCGCGCTAGCGGCGAAGAGAGCGCGGCGCGACGGCGGGGACCAGTACCTGGCGGACGTGCCGGAGGCGGAGTACTTCGACGCGGGGCCCTTCTGGGCGGAATACGCACGAGTGAGGCGGTACGGGAAGTAGGTTCCCCGTGGGGCGAGCTTCCCGCCCGCCCCACGTAGAGCGCCGAGGTCGCTACAGCGCTGCCCGAGTCTCCTTGACGATCTGCACGAACTGGGCGGCGATGGCGGAGATGGCCTTCCAGTCGCCGGCGGCCATGGCCTCCTTGGGCATCATGGCGGTGCCTACGCACAGGGCGGCGGCGCCGGCCTTGATGAAGGAGGCGGCAGTGGTCAGGTCCACGCCGCCGGTGGGCACCAGCTTGACCTGCGGCAGCGGGCCCCGCATGTCCTTGAAGAAGCTCGGCCCTACTACCCCGGCCGGGAAGACCTTGATCAGATCAGCGCCGTTCTCCCAAGCGGTGAGGATCTCCGTGGGCGTGAAGCAGCCCGGCAGGATCACCTTGTCGTAGCGGTGGCACATGTGGATGGTGTCCAGGCTGAGCGTGGGGGAGACCACGAACTCGGCCCCCGCCAGAATAGCGGCGCGGGCGGTCTCGGGGTCGAGACAGGTCCCCACGCCCAGCAGAATTTCGCTGCCGAAGCGCTTGCTCACCTCGGAGATGACCTGCAGGGCGTTGGGCGTAGTCATGGTGACCTCGAGACTGGTCACCCCTCCGGCTTTGAGCGCCTCCGCCACGTGCATCAGGTGTTCGCTGCTCTTGGCGCGAATGACGGCGGTGATGCCGGCGTCGAGAATACGGTTGAGGATTTCTAGTCGGTCCATTGGTGACACCTCTGGTGGGATAGTCGCGAGTTAACGGCGCGGGACGAGCCGACTGGGAAGGGTAAGTTCGGCACAGGCCGGATGGGTTCCTTCTTGGCGGGAGGAACAGAGCCGGGCCGGGGGGAATATCCTTCGTGCTCCCCGGGAGGCAACGGGTAATGGAAGTACTAGAGGCCATTGAGCAGCGGCGCAGTGTGCGGCGGTATACCGATCAGGCGCCGCCGGTGGAGATGATCGAGCGGCTGGTCCATGCGGCCCACGCGGCGCCCTACGGCACGCCCAAGGATGAGCGGCATTTCTTGGTGTTGGGCGGGGAGGCCAAGGACCGGTTTGCCTCCTTCCTTGAGAGCCGCATCCAGGAACTCATGCCGGCGCTGCAGGAAGCCAGCCCCCCCAGATCCTCCTGCTTGCCCGCAGTGTCCTGCCCATCGTGCGCTCGGCTCCCGTTCTCATCCTGGTCTACATGGGACACTGCGAAAGCGGGGGCCTGCTGGGCCTGGGCTCGATGGCGGCGGCCGTGGAAAACTTGCTGCTCGCAGCGCGGACGGAGGGGCTGGGGACATGCTGGGTAACCGGAGCGACACACCTAGCGGACGACATTGCCAACCAGCTGGGCCTGGACCCGCAGATGTGGCTGGTCGGCATGATCCCCCTGGGCTACCCACTGCATGCCCTGACCCATGGCCCGGCGCGGCCCACACACCTGTACTGGCGGGGCTTCCCGGGGCGCGAGGAGAACCCTCTCCCCCACGACAAGCGCGCGCACGTCGCCTCACCCCACGCCCTTGCGGAGCCCGCGCCTTGCGTGCTGGTGGTAGACGACCATCCGGCGGTCGCAGAATTCCTGGCGGCGACCCTGGAGGCCGCCGGGTACCGGGTGCTACGCTGCCCGGGCGCGCGACAGGCAATGGAGATGATAGAACACGAGCAGCCGGACTTGGTCATCGCCGACACGCTGATGCCGGAAATGACCGGATTCCAGTTGTGCCGCCAGATACAGGAGCAGGTGCCCGGGCTCCTGCCGGTGCTGCTGACCACGACCTCTTACACTCTCGCCGACGAGGCCTACGCCCTGGAAAACGGGGCGGACGGAATCGTGGACAAGCCGGTCCGAGCGCACACACTGCTGGCCTACGCCCGGTCGTTGCTGCACACCAAGCAGCTCTACGACCAGGTGGAGGCGCAGAAGCAGTCGCTGGCGGAGGCCAATGAGCAATTGCGGCAACTCCAGGAGGCACAGGCGAACCTGATCCACCTGATCGTGCACGACCTGCGCACCCCGCTGACCAGCATCCTGGGCGGGCTGCGAATGGCGGTGAACAATCAGTACGAGGCCGACCTGACCCAGGAGATGGTGCCCCTGGCGGTGGACGCGGGGGAGACCATGCTGGGGCTGATCAACGACCTGCTGGACGTGGCGAAGATGGAGTCGGGGGAGATGTCGATAGACGCGGAGCCGGTGCCGCTGCGGGAGGTCTTCGCGGAGGTACGCGAGACAACCCTGGGGAGCGCGCTGGAACGAGGGCTGGAGTTGACCGTGGAGAAACCGGAGGCGGAGGTATTCGTGCGGGGCGACCGGGACTTTGTCCGGCGGATGCTGACCAACCTGGTGGGCAACTCGCTGAAGTTCACCTTCGAGGGCCGGGTGCGAGTGTGGGCAGAGCAGGACTCGGCCAGGGGGCAGGCACTGCTGCGGGTACAGGACACCGGCGTCGGCATTCCCCCGGAGGCCCAGCAGCGCATCTTTCAGAAATTCGGCCAGGTGGCGGGCCAGCGGGGGCAGCGACGGGGAACGGGGCTCGGCCTGACTTTCGTCAAAATGGCGGCGGAAGCTATGGGCGGCGGGGTAAGCGTGCAGAGCACGGAGGGGCACGGGAGTACCTTCACTGTACGGCTGCCTCTGGCTGACGCCCCGGAAGGATAGCGGCACGGTTCGCTAAGGTGAAAACATGACTACTTCACGTTTCCTCAATCGGATTCTGCATCTGTACCTGCTAGTCGCCCTGGCCCTGCTCTTGGCGCCGACGGGGGCCTCGGCGGGGCTCTACATCGTCTGGGGGCCGGTGCTGGGAGACCTTACCAGCACCTCCGCCCAACTCGCCTGGTACACGAATATACCTTCTTACAGCTACGTCGAGGTGGACGGGCAACCGGTGGCGCGGGGCGGACCACTGCAAGCGCACAAGGTGCTTTTGAAGGGGTTGCAGCCGGGGACCCATTACTACTACCGGCTGGTAGCCGAGGCGGATGGGCAGCAAGCGACCAGTCGGCGATATCGCTTCACGACCCCCGCGGCGGGACTAACGGCATTCACCTTCTGCGCTTACGGCGATACCCGGTCCAATCCCGCTGACCACGCGAAGGTGGTCAAGGCGATGATGACCTGCGCCCCGACGCTGATCCTGCACAGCGGGGACCTGGTGGCGAGCGGCTCTTCCCTGCCCGACTGGCACCAGTTCTTCCCGGTCATCGCCCGCTTCTCGCCGACCGTGCCGTTGTACCCCTGCCTGGGCAACCATGAGGGCAACGCGAGCAACTACTACGACTTCCTGCCCCTCCCGGCGGGGGCCGGGGACCACGGCTGCGAGTGGTACTCGACCCTCTACGACAACTGCCAGTTCATCGTGCTCGACGCCTGCCGCCGCCTGGAGGAGCAGGGAAGGTGGCTGCAGGAGCTGCTGGCCCAGCCGCGCCCGGCGGGGGTGCGCTGGCGGATCGCGATGTTTCATCAGCCGCCGTATACCTCCGGGCCGCATGAGGGCGACGCGGGCGCGCGCCAGTACTTCTGCCCCTACCTGGAGGCACCGGGCGGCGTAGACCTGGTCTTCAACGGGCACAATCACAATTACGAGCGGTCCCTGAAGGGAAGGCTCAACTATCTGGTCGTGGGGGGAGGCGGGGCGCCGCTGTACCCGAATCCTACGCTGGTCAATCCCTACCGCCAGGCCTTCGCCGGGGTACTCTCCTTCGCACGGATACAGGTCTCGGACGAGACGCTGCAAGTCACGACCCTGGGGGTGGATGGCAAGGTCCTGGATCAGTTCACCGTAGAACCGCAGGGAGGGCCCTGATCTTGAGTAGCGACAGCCGACGCTTTGATGTCATCGGCCTGGGCGGGGCGGCGTGGGACCTGCTCGGGTTGGTCCAGCACTACCCGCGGCTGGGCGAGAAGACGGAACTGCTTTGCTTCGAGGAACAGGGCGGCGGCCAGGCCGGGACGGCTATGGTCGCCGTCGCGCGCCTGGGAGGGCGGGCGGCAATTGTCGGCACCAACGGCGACGATGAGGCCGGGGGCAAGATTCAGCGGAGCTTTGCCGAGGAGGGCGTGGACGTCTCGCACCTGCAGACCGACCCCGGCGCGCGTTCGCATGTCGCCTACTGCTTCATTAAGGAGGAAACGGGCGACCGGGCGATCTTCTTCGACCGGGGCAACAAGCGGCGGCTCGAACCGGAAGACTTGGAGCAGCAGTTCGTGACCGACGGCCGCTGCCTGCTCTTTGATACGCACCACTGGAAGGCGGCGGCCACCGCGGCGATCTGGGCGCGGGAGGCGGAGATGTCGGTAGTCACCGACCTGGAGCGGCCCACGCCGGAGAACGGCAACCTGCTGCGGCTGGGGACGCACCATATCATGCCGGAGCACTACTTGCTCGAGTATACGGGGGAGAGCGACCCGGACCGCGCGGCGCAAAAGCTCTTGGCGGAGTACGCGCCGGAGGCCCTGGTGATCACCCGGGGGACCCGGGGCTCGGTGGCCTATGCGGACGGAGAGGTACTACACCAGCCCGCCTGTCCAGTGGAGCCGGTAGTGGACACAACGGGTGCGGGGGATGTCTTCCACGGAGCCTTCGCCTACGGGCTGACGCTGGGGTATGACCTGCCGGCCAACCTGGAATTCTCGGCACTGGTGGCGGCGCTCAAGTGTCGAGCGCTGGGCGGCCGGGCAGGAATACCCCGGAAAGACGAGCTAGCGGGACTGTGGGAGCGGCCGCTGCCGTAGCCCCGTGCGGAGGGGCTACCCTTCCGGCGGGGGCCCGGCGACTACCGACCAGAGACTATTCGGCTAACCGCTTCTCCCACTCTGCACAGATCTCTTCCGTCCGGGCCGCGGCCAGCCCCACATAGCGCCGGGGGTCGCCCAGCAGGGCCTGTTGCTCGCCGTTCAAGCGGGCCAGGTACGGGGCCAAGTCGGCCTCCTCCGTCAGTACCTCCTGGAAAGGTCGCCCGCTGCGCTGTGCCTCCAGGGTCAGACGCCGCACGGCCTCATGGGCGTCCGGATGACCCAAGGCGGCCAGCAGAATATACGCCGGCTCGGCGGCGATCATCCCCGCCGTAAGCGCAAAGTTACGCTCCATGTTGGCATGGTCCACCACCAGCCGTCCCATGATGCGCTGCATCCGCCGCACCGACCCCACCAGCGCTACCACCGTCTCCGGAATGAAGCGCTGAGAGGCCGAGTTGGTCAGGTCGCGCTGGTGCTCGGAAATCTGGTCCGAGTAGACCGTCACCATGCGCGGCATGAACTCCTTCCACAGGCTCTTGATGTTCTCGAAGTTCCACGGATTCCGCTTATGGGGCATGGTGGACGAACCGACCTGCTCCGCCTCGAAGGCCTCCCCCACCTCGGCAATCTCGCTGCGCTGCAGGGCGCGCATGTCGTCGGCGAGGTTGGCGAGCACGCCGAAGGTGGAGACGAGAGCGTGGACGTAGTCGCACAAGGGCTCGGGCTCCACGATCTGGGTGGAGTAGCCGGCCACCGGCAGGTTCAGGCGCGCCAGCACCTGGCGCTCGAATTCGCGGGGGTCGGCGAAGAAGAGCGCGGAAGCGTTGTAGGCCCCGACGGCGCCGCTGATCTTGCCCGGGAGGGCTTCGGCGGCTCGCTGCAAGGCCACGGCGCGGTTGCCCAGGCGCGCGACATACTCAGCAATGGCAAAGCCGAAGGTGATCGGCTCGGCGTGCTGACCATGGGTGCGACCGATCTGCACGGTGTCTTTCTCCCGCCGGGCCAAGTCGATCAGGATGCGGATCAACTCGCGCAACTGCGGCAGAGCCGCGACGAGGGCGACGTTCTGCAGGCGCCAAGCGGTGGCGGTGTCGATAACGTCGAAGCTGGTCATGCACAGATGGACGAAGGGCTTGGCCTCGTCGCTGACCCGGGCGCGCAGGCAGTTGACCAGGGCGCGGATGTTGTGCTTGATGCGCGCTTCCTCGGTGGCGACCTCCTCGGGCGTGACCGCCTCGGCGGCCTGCGCGATCTCCCCGGCCACCGCCGCGCTGCACAGGCCCATCTCCGACAGGGCCGCGGTCGCGGCCGCCTCCACCCGAGCCTCGGAACGTACCCGAGCGTGCTCGGTGACGTAGTCGCCCAGCAACTCACGCAGGGCCCGGTCGCTTCCCCAGTAGCGGAAGTCGAGGGGCGAAACACAGTCAAATAGGTCGAAACGATAGTCGTCGGTCATGTCACTTTCCCTCCACCGCAGGCATCGGCGCCTCCACCCAGGCGGCGCCTTCCGGATAGGTCCAGGGCGGACCGGCCAGGGGGGCCGGGCCTTGGGCCGTTTGCGCCACGGGCAGGGCAGCGGCCAGGTCCGGAAACTCGAAGCGCACGTCCCCGGTGTCACAGTACAGGCGGCGGTGGGTCGGAGTTTGGTGCAACTCCCACACCCCGCCCCGCAGCCACAGGTTCAGCACCGGCTTGCCGCCCACGGTCAGCACGGTGGGCCTCTCGGAGGGCTTGCCCCCGGTAGTGACGGGGGCGCCGCCGATGGCCAGCAGCGCCGCTACGTTCATCCCATTCCCGTTGTAGTGTGGTCGTACCTGCTCCCCGGTGTTCCAGGCGCCCGTGGTCATCTTGGCCACCCAGTCGCGGCTCTCCGCGGGCGACTTCCCGTCCCGGCTGAGCCACAGCAGGGCCATGCGCGGGGTGGCGCTGACCAGGCCCAGCGCACCGTCGGGGCTCTTGAGTTCTACCTGCGCCTGCCCGGCGAAGCCGCGCACGGTGCGCCCGGTGATGGTCATCACGCCCAGGCCGGCGTCATAGCGGATGGGCCCTGGCTTCACCTTCATGTCGTTGAGCAGACCCATCAGGTTGGCCCGGAGCGTGGCCATCTGGTCGCCGGTCACGTAGGCCTCCGCGGAGGCGTCGTTCGGCATCAGTTCGCGAGCGCCCGGAGAAACCAGGGCGTAGGCGTCAGCCGTCTGCCCCTGATGGCGCGGCAGCCAGTTCTCCATGACCGTGAAGCGGGCAGCGTCGAAGACCTCTCCCGCCATCGCCCCGCGCGGCTTGTCGTAGATCGCGTACTTGTCCCACAGCACCGCTACGCGCGGCCCGGAGGCGATGAGGTCCGGGTCGCGGTAGACCTCCCCCGCTAGCGCTACCATACCCCACAGGGAGGGATCGCGCGAGAGGTCGAAGGGGCTGAGCGCCATCGTATCCGGCTGGGTGTAGTAGCTGAACAGGATCATTGCGTCCAGGTCTTGGCGGGCGGCGAGGGCCGCGCCCTCGACCAGGCCGGCGGCGCGGTACGGGTTGGGCCAGCAGGCGTTCCACTCGCGAATGACCAGGGGTTTGCCCGCCACGCGGCTACCGCACAGGCGACGCGCGGCGGTGTCCGGGCCGTAGGTGCAGACCATGTTGGAGACCTCGAAGGTCCCCTTCACGCCGGGCGGGTAGGTGTTCTTGTAGATGGGGTGTCCGTAGTAGTAGTTGCCGGTGATGAAGTCAAGGGTATCGGCGGCAGCCAAGAGCGAGGCGGGCGAGTCCGGCTCCGTGACGGCGGTGATGGGCGCCTTGACGCCCAGGGAGCGCAGGAAGGTCACCATCTGGCTGAGATAATCGTGCTCCAGGCCTCCGGCAAAGCGGCGGACGTCCGGCTCTCGCACCTCGAAATTGATCAGGTCCGGCGATACGCCCGGCAGAGCGATCGTCCCGTTCTCCAGCTTCTCGGCGGGGCCCAGCCCGCCGGGGGACGACGCCGAGGGCGGGACCGCCCAGGCCTTCCGCAGCGCCGCCGTGGTCCCGTATTGCCTACGCAGCCAGAAGTTCCACCGCCGTAGCAGTTCCTCCCGGTAGGGCGACGGGATTCTCCCCCATCTGTTGATAGTGCCGACCACGCTGTTCTCGTCACAGATTTCCAGCAGGCAGATGGCGGGGTCGTCGCGGTAGCGCAAGCCGGTGTAGGGGTTGACGTGCCGCACCAGCAGGTCGCGGGCGAACTCCATCTGCAGGCTGATGAGCTTCGCGTTGAACAGCGCCACGGGTTTGGCTGCCCGTCCGAGGAGCCCCGCGTTGGGCACGCCCTCTTCCTCGGTGAAGGTGCGGTAGTCAAGCAGATCGATGTACACGTATATGCCGCGCCGCTTGAGGGCGGCGATCCAGTAGTCCACGCGGTCCAGGGCGGTCGGGTCCAGGCGCTGCCCCAGCCCGACCCGGCCGGGCGGCAACAGACCGCCGACATCGTCCACGTGGTGCAGCCGGACGAGGTTGATCCCCGCCCGAGCGAACAGATCGCAGACCTGGTCGATGGTTGCGTGGGGCTGGAAGACGGAATCCTTGGCGACGTTGATGCCCCAGAACCGGGCACGGGT
>JALGSV010000044.1 GCA_029821755.1 Candidatus Zipacnadum vermilionense
CACGCGTCCGCCAGTGGAAAGGGGATACATCACCATCAGGTTCTGGCCGATCTGCTGGGCAGCGGCAACGCCGAGGGAGGGCCGCGGCTCGACCGGGGTGGCTCCCTGGACGAGGTCGGACATAGTGCCGGCGGTGAGGAAGGTGGTAGTGGAGGCGATCAGGCGGCCGCCGGCACGCGCCAATTGCAGGCGCGCCTGGGCGGCCGGGACTTCCGCACCCACTGCCTGCAGCACCGGGCTATGCTCCCAAGCGACGCTTACGGCTTCCTGAAGAGACACGCTCAGGGGCTCGGCGGCAGGGCCTTCCGCAGCCCCGACAGCTGCCGCTATCCCCGTTATCAGAAGGAGTGCCACCGATAGTCGTCGCATAGTCGTTACCTCTCATTCTCCGGGCGCGGCAACGGTCAGTTGGTGCGCCTCCGCCCAGGCTTGCTTGGCCCGCCGCTGCTGATCGGGGGTGAGGATGGCCTGCAGACGCGTCCAGTACACTTGGCGCAGAGCAGAGAGCCGGCGCGAGAAAGCCTGGACCTGCGCCGCCTCCGCCTGGTAGTCGGCGCGAGTGAGCTTGCCGATAGCGGCGTGCTGGAGCTTGTCCTGCAGCGCCGCGGCGGCCACGTCGAGTTGCTGCTGGAGGCCCGCGGTCTCTCTCTCCCATTCCTCCGCCAGTCGCCCCGCCTGCTCCCGCTGATCCGTCGACAGTCCCAGCGCCGTGGCCCGCGCCAGGACGAAATCGGGCGCCACTGCTCCCAGCCTCCCGCTGGTCGCCACTGTCTGACGCTCCACTATCACCGGCCCGCGCGGCCGCTGGTCCTGCGTGTGCTTCCACCACAGTAGTAGTCCCGAGAGCACCAGGGCGATCAGGAAGGTCGGTCCGATACGCAGCCGTCGCAGCCTACTCATCTTCCTCCGGTATCTGCACCACGCCGTCGTCCAGCGAGCGCGTCACCGGCCACTGGTACTCGCGGCGCAGGAACTTCCGGGCCAGCCACCGGTTCAGGTCGTCCACGTACGTGTGCATGATGGGGATGTCGAAGAGACTCAGGATCGTCCCCATGACCAGCGGCGCGTAAGCGTCCAGGCCGGTCTTGGGGAAGAAAGCGACTGGAATCATGACTGCGATGGTTATCATCGCGGTCATCAGGATAGGCCGGAGGCGCTGGGGGCAGGCCCAGCGGACCGCGTCGTCCCGCTTCACCCCGCGGTCGCGGTAGTGCATGATCATGTCAATCAGCAGGATGGCCGTGGTGACGTCCATACCGGTAAGCACGATGATCCCCAGGATGGAGACGGTGGAGAAGGTCATGTGCGCCAGAAACAGGGCGAGGAAGACGCCGGAGAGCTCCAGGGGCAGGGAGAAGACCATCTGCAGCGGCTGGGTGAAGCCGCGGAACTGGGCCACCAGCACCAACAGGATGAAGATGACAGCCAGCGCCAGTCCCCCGAACATGCGGCGGAAACTATCCATCATCTGGGTCATGTCGCCCCGCATCTCGATTCCGTAGCCCGGCGGGAAATTGAGTTGGGCCATGGCGGCCATCTGCACGTCCATACTTAGATCCATGGAGGGCTTCTCCCCCTTGCGGTAGAAGCCCAGGATGGAGATGACCCGCCGGATGCCGTCGTGGCTGATCAGGGTCGGAGTGGATTCGCGCACCACTGTGGCCAGGCTACCCAGCGGCACCTGGCGCCCGTCCGGCGTGGTCAGGTAGACTTGCTTCAGGTCCGTCTCCCCCCGCCGCTGTTCGTGCTCATAGCGCACCAGAATGGTGTTCTGCCGGATATTGGGGAGCCGGTAGAACTCGTCAATGAAGCCACCCTTGAGCGCATAGTAGGCCTGCTGGGAGATCATGTCCGAAGAGAGACCCAACTGCTGCGCCTTCGCCTCGTCCACGCGGACCTGGCACGTAGGCACCCCCATGGTCCAGTCAGTTGCCACCTGGCGCACGCCTCGCTCCTCGGCTATCTTGGCTACCTGCCGCCCCATCTGGTCGAGCACCTCCAGGTCCGGTCCATAGACAATCAAGGCGATGGGCGCTTGGGAGGTGGCCATGACGTCGGAGCCCATCTCCTTGATCTGCAGGCGCCGGATGCCCGGAATAGTCGTTAGGGCCTCGTCGCGTACCCCGTCGATCACCTGCCAGATGTCCCGCTTGCGGTCGCTCATGTCCGACAGCGTGATCATGAAGGTGGCGGCGCTGACCTGCGGCATGGCATAGCCGGTGAAATACGTGCCGCTGGACTCCAGCATGGTCTCAGCGCCGATCTCGGTGGAGACCAACTCGATCTCCGGATATTTGAGCATGATCTTCTCCACCTCCGTGACCGCCGTCTCGGTGGCCGCGAAGGAGGACCCAGGCTGCATCTCCAGCACGCCGTAAGCCTGCCCCACGTCGGCCAGCGGCATCATCTCCGAGCCGATAAAGTAGTAGAAGCCGAAACCGATTATCAGGGTGACCAGCACCCGGGCCAGGTTAGCGAAGCGGTGCCGCAGCAACCAGCCGATGGTCCGCCCGTAGCCGCCCTCCATGCGCTCCAGCAGCTGCTGGAAGGGGTTGACCGCGATCACGAAGAATCAGGTCCGCTTCTCCGCCTCGCGGGCACCCTCCGGGTTCTAGACAATGGAGATCCCAAGGGAGGGGACGACCTCTCCCGGAGTGCCCTTCTCATGCTTGACCATGTGATAGGCGGAGCGGCGCTCCCAGAAGGTATCCAGCACTCGCGCCACGTCCTTGATGCGGACCAGGTGAGGGGACGAGGCGGGTCCGGTATCACGGCCGGGAAGCCCGGGGGCTACGGCTCCCCCCGCCAGCAGCGGGTACTCAGCCACCTCGGCCGCGTTGCGGGCGCGGGTGTCCACACGGGCGATGCTTTCGTCGCTTCGCCAGGTCATCGTCCCGGCCGGGCGGCTGATATTGTAGCGATCAATGGCGTCGCGCACGTCCAGAACGGAGGCCCCGTAGGCGCCCAATTTGGTGCGGTCCACGATGACTTGCAGCTGCCGGCGATAGCCTCCGAAGGCCATCACCGAGTACACATCCGGCACGAACTGCTTGAGCCGGTTGACTACCTCATTGTCGCAGAACTCGCGTAGGCGCACCTGGTTCCAGGTGTCGTGGGTGACGCTGAGGGACAGGACCGGAATGTTGAGCGGATCAATGGCCAGCACCCAGGAAGGCTTCAGATTGGCCGTGGTCATCGGCAGGTTCGACTGCGTCAGGTTCATCAGTGACTGGACGTCAAAGAGAGCCTTCTTCATGTCCACACCGTAGTAGAACTCCAGCGAGACCACCGAGAAGCCGTCCTGGGAGGTGGAGCGGAGGTAGTGGACGTTGCGGATGTTGGTCATCTGCTCCTCAATGGGCTTGGAGACGTACAGTTCCATCTCCTCAGCAGACAACCCGGGCATCATGGTGAAGACGCCGATAACGGGACTTTCCATGTACGGCATGAAGCGGCGCGGCGTGTAGAAGCCGATTGAGAGGATCGCCAGGACCACGACGCCCACATAGAAGGCGATGACGATCCAGGGGTGCTCAATCGACGCCTTCGGGATGGCCGCCAGGCCGGTGACCGGGGGCGGGGAATCGCTTTGGGGCGACGACGCGGATTACAACCCTCCCCGCGGCCCGAGGAGGGCAAGGAGAAGCGGAAGGGGCAGCCGCAGCCTCGCCAAGGGGTCAAGCTGCAGCGGTGCCGACATCTTCATCCCCGGCATGCTCTCATGCCCGGCGGGAGCAGCCTTCTGCTCGCCGGCGGCCGGTGGCGAGGCGCCCGCAGCCGGCGGGAGCTCCGCTGGCCCCCGCGCCGTCCAGGGCACCGGGAAAACCAGATCGCCATCCCGCAAGTTGGTCTGCCCCCGGACGACAATTACGTTACCCGCCTGCAAACCGGAGATGATCTCGGTGCGCTCGCCATCACTGGCGCCCAGGGTCACGACCACCTGCTGAGCATTCTTGACCCCCGCCTGTCCGGCGGCGGTGGCGGGGACCAATTCCATCTTGCATTTCGGGCAAAGGCCGGGCTTGTCGGAACGGATCTCCGGATGCATGGAACAGGTGTAGTAGGTCTCGGCCGACTTCTCCTCGCCGCCCGTACCGGGGACCTGCACCAGGTCCATCTTACACTTGGGGCAAGCTCCGGGCTGGTCGGAGCGTACCTCGGGATGCATCGGGCAGGTGTACTCCGCCTGGCGAGCTTCCCCACGGCCAGCCAGCCACACCGTGGCTTCCTGTCCACGGGAAGGCCCGGTGCCAACGACGGTGCGGTAGACGATGGCCGAGCTGGGCACAGTGATAACGTCCTCGCGGGGGTGAGTGGTAATCTTGAGGGTCACTGCGTCCCCCGGAGCGAGAACCTCCCGGGGATTGGTCACCAATGCCTCGACGATGGCGGTGTGGGTGGCGGGGTCGGACGCGGGGAAGACGGAAGTGATACGCGCGGACAGGGCTCCGCCGGGCAGGCGGGGATGGCACGCCTCCACCGGGTCCCCCACGCGCATCCATTTGAGGTCCTTCTCGGTCACGTACGCCTGCAGGCGGACCCGATCGATCTGGGCGACGCGCAGGATGAGCATGCCCGGACTAGCCAGTACGCCGGGGCTGACCGCGCGCTGGATAACCTTGCCCGGCTTGCTGGCGCGAATCTCGGTGTAGCCGCGCACCGTGCGGGCCGCGGTGAGAGTGGCGGTGCTCTCCCCTACCTCGGCGGCGGCCTCCCGCACCCGGGAGGCGGACGCGCGCTTGAGTGTTCTTGATGGCGGCCTCCGCTTGCCGGGTGCGCGCTTGCGCGCCCCGGACCGAGGCTTGCTTCGCTCGGAGCGCGGCCTACGCCTGCGCCAGTTTGGACCTGGCCGCCGCGTACTCGGCCTCCTCGCGCTGGTATTCCTCCAGCGACACCGCGCCCTGGTCGAGTAAAATCTTTTCCCGCTTGATCTCCGCTCGCCAGTACTCCAAATCAGCGCTGGCGCTCACTATCTCTGCCTCAGCGGAGTCGACGCCGCTGGCGACTGCTTGGGCCTCCGCTACCGCGGCCTCACGGGCTTGCTCGCGTGCTTGGCCTACTCGACCGACGCGCGCGCCTCACTGACGGCGGCCTCCGAGCCAGCAAATTCACGCTGAGCCACGCGGACCCCCGTGAGGCTTCGGGTAGCCTCGGCCTCCGACTGTTGCCAAGAGGCCGCCGCCGCCTCCCGCTCGCGTTCGGCGGTAAGCGCCCCGCTCACGCGGCCCTGACGGTTCCAGTCGGCGGCCCGTGCGACGGCCCAGTATTCGCGGTCGTCCAGACGCACTAGTAACTGTCCCCTCCGCACACGATCGCCCGGATAGACCGACAGGCTTACGATGGTGCCCGGCACCCGCGGGTAAACGTCCTCGTCATTGAGCGCTACGACCGTGCCGGTGTAGGTGACGCCCGAGGCGAAACGGCCGGGGGTAACCCTCCGTCGCTACCGGGACCGAGCCGGCAAGAGGCCGCATGGACGACATGTCCATGATATTGGCCTCCAGCAGCGTCATCTGCCCGGGCTGACGGTAACGGGCTACCAGATAGCTGGTGGCGAAGTAGCCGACCAGGAGCAGGGCAACGCCGCCGCCTATGCCGGCGCTCACACGGCGCAAGGGGCCGGCGCGCCGCAGGATCGTGAAAACCACAAAGAGGACCACGACGATCAGGGCGGCCCAGACCTGCCAGTGACTTGCCCAACTCCCCGGCGCCGCTGCGCCACCCATGTCCATGCCGGGCATGGTCTCGCCGGAGGGCATCTGGTGGGTAGCCCCGCCGCCGTGGTCGTGCTGGGCCAGGGCCGGCGTGAGGGAGCCGCCAAGCACCAGGGCCGCGGCCAGAAGCAGCGGCAGCAACGATACTCGAAGCGCCTGGGTAGTGTACGGATTTGCCATGTGCTTTCCTGAGCGAAAGGCCTGCCCCACATGTGCATGTTCTGGCAGTCCTCTAGCGGAGAGTATCTTCCGCATTCCGCCGGCATTGTCTTCTTGCGCTTTGGCCGGGCAGCAAGCCGCCCGGTCAATAACCCAGTCTACCAACTACTTCTTCTCCTCCAGATCCATCCCGCACTTCGGGCAGGAGCCCGGAGTGCTCTGCTCAATCTCCGGATGCATGGGGCAGGTGTAGATCACGGCCGCCGAAGCCGGGGCGTCAGGTGCCGGCGCGGCAGCCGGCTCAGGCGCCGCCGGGGCCGCAGCTTGCCCCGGCCCTGACACAGCCGGCCCCGGTTGGGACGCGCAACCAGCGACGAGGATACCGAGGAGGACCAGCGATATGAGACAGCTTACCAGTAGCAGCGTGCGGATCATTCGTTTACACATCCTCAGGTGAGTCAAAGTTTTCATCAGAGGTAGAAAGGGCCGGAATGGTCCGCGACAGCCCTCCCGATCCGCATCCGTCGCGCCCGAGGCGTCTATTACTATGACGCCCTCTCGCAGAGCTTGTTCATCTTCCTGTGAGCGTGGGGACACCAGCAACAGCACAGATGTAACGGATTGGGTCACGCGTCCTGCCCCTTCTACTGATCGCACCGGTTCTCCACTCACGGCTAGGTGGCGGGGAGGGGCCGTGCGACTCCAAGCAGCCATTGCGTGTCATGTTGATAGACATGGCCAACAATCGCCGCTCCTTCGAAACTCATGACGTTCCACGGAAACCATATGTTCCCGCCAAGAACATTATTCGTAGATTCCTGTTTCTGCAGAAAGACGCCACCGCGCCACGCGAGGCCTTACGGACTGAAGCAGACCTCCTCCACTGCACTGCACAGCGCCTCGATGTTCCTCAGAGGCGTGTTCTCGTCCCAGACGCTCCCGGCTACCATCAGGCCGCCCTCCGGCTCGTACATGACCTCCACTACCTCCCGCACCTGGTCGCGAATCTGCTCCGGGGAGATGAAGGCGAAGCTCTGCCGGTCCAGATCCACATTCGCGCAGAGCTTGCCCTTGTAGGCGGCGGCGATGCCGGGGAGGGTGTTGGCGCGCAGTTGCGGGTCGTGGACCGAAACGCCGCACTCGATCAGGTCGTCCACGATCTCCAGCAGGCACCCATCGGAGGACAGGTACACCAGCGCCCCGCCTCGGCGACAGGTCTGGAAGATCTCCATGAACATGGGCTTGATGTAGCGGCGAAACTTCTCCGGACTGATCATCAGGCTGCGCTGGGTGCCGATGTCGGTGTGAAAGCTGATCATATCCACGCCGATCTCCAGCCACTTACGCACCAGCCGCAGCTCGTAATCGGTGAGCATCTCCAGCAGGGCGGGCAGATGGGGATCGTCCCTGCCGAAGTCCATCATCAGGTTCTCAAAGCCGCGCAGGAAGTAGAGCCGGTCGAAGAGACGCTCGCCGTTCCCCCCCACTAACTGCCCCGCGGCGCGGGCCTTCTCACAGTCGGCCTTGATCTGGTCCCAGTCCTTGCTCACCTCTCCCCTCTCGTTGTCGACCAGAGGGTCGGGCGGCTGGTAGTCGGCCAGGCGGCTCCAGTCGGAGAGCGGCGACTCCACTACCTGCCCTTCCAGCCCCGCGTGAACGTTGTACCACAGGCAGCCCCAGTTATCGCGGTAGTACTCCCCCGCGCGGTGCACCGGCGGCATCTCGTCATAGAAGCAGGCGCTACCCGGCTGGTAGTCGGGGAACAAGCGCGGATGGTCGAGGACGATCTTCTCCAGGCCCTGCTGGTGCAGATGCCAGGTGGCCGGCGCGAAACCGACGCTGCACGGGACCCCTTCCGGGTGCTGGTACTGTACGGCACGGAGCCAATTCTCTCGGGTAGTCACGGATGAACCTCGCTTCTGGGGGGCGAGCGGACCGCCCCCCCACAGACGGATAGTCTACTTCCCCTTCAGCCGCTGCTCGATGCCCGGCACAAGCTCGACGGTCTGCTTGAAGCCCGCCACCGGCCTGACCGACGACCGCGCGGAAGCTCGCGTCACCGGCGGCATCGCACTCCTTGCGGAAGGCGGTCCACTGGTCGGCGGTAAGGTTGAGGATATCCTCGCGGAAGACGACTGCGCTGTAGCCGGCAGCGATCGCGGCAGCTTCCCACTCAGCCATGCTGCCCTTCCCGCCGGACAGCTGGGTCTGGGCGGCCAGCAGCGCCTTGTGGCGTAATCTCGACGGTGACTGGCACCGACTGGGAGCGGGAGGACAGAGGCCGGGCCGCGGGCCCGAGGAGGCGTCAGCGCTTGAGTCGGGAGGGGCACCGGCGTGTGCTCCTGGTGGACTGACAGAGGATTCCCGCACAGCGTGGAGGACACCTCCCCGACGACAGGAGGCCCCACGCTCCAGCCCGGCGAATAGGAGTTCAATCATACCTTGCGAGGTCACCTCTGATGCGCAGATTCGCCACCCCCCTTCTACTTACCGTACTGAGCCTGCTGGTTGCCCCTATCGTCCAGGCCGCCGACGCCGAGGTGCGCATGCACCAGGGGCGCCCGGTTGTCTTCATCGACGGCAAGCCCAACCCCATGGTCGGCTACTGCCCCATTGGTTGGTCGAAGACACACTTCGAGCAGGGCGTTGATCACTTCTTCCACCAGAAGATGAACTACTATCAGATCATGTTGCCCTCCACCCACTCCGAGCTAGGCCAGACGCCCTACTGGTTCGGCGACGACATCAGCGACCAGCCGTTGATTAGCGAACCCACCACCAAGATGCAGGGCTTCGCCGATCTGCGCGAGTCTGGTGAGACAATCGTTAAGGGCGACCCGGACGCCTGGATCATGGTGCGCTTTGGCATCGACCCTCCCAGCAGTTGGACCAAGCTGCACCCCGAGCACATGTGGATTGACGAGGAGGGGAAGCCCGCTCAGGGCCCCTCCCTGGGGTCCGACCTGTACTGGAGCAAGGCCGCGCAGTTCTGCACAACCATCGTCAAGCTGGCCGAGTCGCAGCCGTGGGCCAATCGGGTTATCGGATACGTCAACTTGTACCAGACCGAGGGCACCCCGGTGCCAGCTATTGAGGGGAACCTTTACGACTACAACCCGCTCATGGTCGCCAAGTGGCGGGAGTTCCTGCGCCAAAAGTATGGCACAAGCGAGAAGCTGCGAGAGGCCTGGCACGACGAGGATCTGAGGCTGGAGACGGTGGAGGTGCCGAAGGACAAGCTGCGCGGGCCGACGCCGGTAGTGTCCAACTGGCTGTACTGGCAGGCCCCGGAAACTAACCAGCCTCTGCGGGATTGGCTGGATCTGCTCCGCGACCTGTACCACGCCCGAGCCCGGCAGATCTACGCCGCCATGCGCGCCGGCACCGACCAGCAGCGCATCTTCGTCTATGACATGTACAAGCAGCAGATGATGGGCTGGAACTGCGGAGACTTCTTCTACAACCAGCAGTCGCGGCGGCTGGGGGATCTGAACTTGGTCACGATGTCCGGTAGTCGCGGGGTTACCGGCCTGTGGGACACCCCCGGATTCGACGGCATCCTTACCCCGCACGACTACCAGGCCCGCGGACCCGGGGGCATCTTCCAGCCGGAGGGGATCGCTGACTCCGCGGTGTTGCGCGGGAAGCTGTTCATCTGCGAGATGGACCAGCGCACCTACGTGGACGAGAACCTCGCCTACGGCCTGGCCCGGAACTTCCAGGAATGGGAGGCCATCTCCTGGCGGAACCTGGCCACCGCCCTGAGCCGCGGGTTCCTCTACTACTACATGGACCTGTACTCCGACTGGTACAAGCCGGAGGAGATCCAGAAGTCCATCGGCAGGCAAGTGGAGGTGCTCAAGCAAGCAGTCAACTGGCCACACCAGACCGTGCCGGGAATCGCCATGATCATCGACGACAACGCGATCATGGAGACCAACGGCGCCGGGAACTTCGAGAATGAAGCGATCATGTGGGAGCAGAAGATGGGCCTGGCGCGGTGCGGGGTGCCGTACCGCATCTACCTGCTTGACGACCTGGCGCTGCCCAACTTCCCGCAACATCGTGTCTTCTACTTCCCCAACCTGTACAAGGTGGACGACGAGCGGCTAGCGCTGCTCAAGGAGAAGATCCTGCGCGATGGCAACGTCGTTATCTGGGGCCCGGGATCGGGGATTTCCGACGGGCAGCAGATTAGCGCCGAATCCGCTGCCGCGCTGACCGGATTCAGCTTCAAATTCTGGCCAGTCAACTTCACCCGCAAGACACTGCTCAGCAACTTCGACCATCCCCTGACACAGGGACTGCCCGCAGATACGGTAATCAGCGGGGTTCCCTCCTACGGCCCGCTCCTCTTCCCCACCGACGGCACGGAGCTAGGCTTGGCCTGGACGAAGAATGGGGACACGATTGCGGGGCTGGCGGCGAAAGAGGTCGGCGAGGGCGCCGCCCGCTACTTCTCGGTCTTCACCAGCGCCGTCCCCCTTCCCGCCGGCCTGTGGCGCAACGCCGCTCGGTGGGCGGGGGCACACGTCTACTCCGAGGGCGGGGACGTGCTCATGGCCGACAGCACCATTGTGGCCCTGCACTCGCTGCAGTCCGGCGAGAAGCGGATTGTGCTCCCGGGGACGTATACCGTGTGGGATGTGGTAAGCGGGGGGCTGGTGGGGAGGGAATTGAAGGAGATCCACTTCCGCCTGGAGGCACCGCAGACACGCGTGTTTAGGCTGGAGACGATTCCGGGGGCGTGACGCTCCTCCCATCGGCGCGGGCTCGGGGTGGGGTACCCCGGACGCCCCCGCGTCAGTCCCTGAGCGCGCCAGCGACAACCCCGCCTTGCACGCAGCCCTGTTACCCGGTAGAATGATATGGTCAGTATACGGGGTCTGTTCCCGGCATCTTCTCGCGGTCAGGTGGCCCACTCTTCATGCGATCCCTCTTCCCTACTCTGATCCTGCTGCTCCTGATGGGCCTCGCGCCCGTCTTTAGTGCCGAACCCGACGGTGAGACAGGCACCCCGCCGTCCCAGGCGCAACCGCCTCCGCCTGCTCCCGGCCCCGCGCCCGCGGCGACGAATAGCGACAGCCCAGCGGCGGAGTCCGAGCCCGCGTCGGAGAAGGCCCTCAGCCTGGCGCCGACCGAACACGGCTGGACCATCCACGCCGTGAACGTCGAGTCCCATGAACTGCTGACTACCTTCGCCGGGCAGGCCCAGCTCCCGCTGATCGTGGATGACACGGTCAAGCGCAAGATCACCATCCACTTGATCGACAAGCCCGCCAACCAGGTGCTCAACATCATCGTGGACGCCTACGGCTTCTCCTTTGCGGTGGTGGACGGCGTGAATATCATCTCCGAGGGCGTGCCGCGCTCCCCTTCGTCCTACCTCCTGTCCGACATCGCCTCGGTGACCACCAAGTACGTGGCCCCAGCACGGGCGCAGCAACTCTTGCCGGTCTTCCTGCAGAGCCGGGTTAAGATCAACACCGACCAGAACGCGGTGATCCTCTCCGGGCCCCAGTCACTCTTGGAGAAGTTCCGCCAGGACGTGGCCCAGTTTGACGTGCCGGCGGCGCAGATCATGTTAGACGTCAACGTGGTGGAGTTCACCGACATGGACACCGATGCGTTCTCGGCGCTGCTGGGGTACAGCAACCAGAACTTTGGGATTACCACCGACTCGCTCACCGGACAGTTGACCATGACCGGCATTGCCGACCTGCCCACCGACTTCTTCTCCCGGCTCCAGGCACTGCAGGAGCAGCGACGGGCGCGCATCCGGGCCAACCCGCGAGTCGCGACGCTCAGCGGGCAGCGCTCTACCATCTTTATCGGCCAGCAGCAGTACCTGACCACCCCGGTCAACCTGCCCGGGCAGGGCTCCTCCAACAGCATCAACGCCGGTGTGTCGCTCAGCGTCAGCCCCCTGACTGGCGGCGAGGGCGAGATCATTCTGGACATAGAGGAAGAGATCAGTACCCTGAGCGCGCCCGACGCGGTGACGGGCCTACCCACCAAGACCACGCGGACGGCGCGGACGGTGGTCCGGGTGCGGGACGGGCAGACGATCATCATCGGCGGCCTACGCCAGACCGAGACGCGCTCCGTGCGCAAGGCCATCCCGATCCTCAGCGATATCCCAATCATCGGGCAGTTGTTCCGCTCCAAGCGCATTGAAAAGACCAGCGTGGACCTGGCCGTGTTCATCACCGCCCGCCTGCTCTCCCAGACCGGTCACCTGCCGGCGGCGGAGGAGGCGCGCATCCTGGAGGAAGCGCAGCCACCAGGGGAGGCGGAAGGGGAATGAGGACGAGGCAGTATCATCCAGAGACGGGTAATGCCGCCCCGGCGCGGCATTACCGCCACGCGCCCGCCGCGCACCTTAGCGGCGTGCTCGGGCGGAGAGGGAACGGCAGACCGGCCAGCCTCCGGCCCTACGGGCTCCTCCTCCTCCTGCTCGCCTGTCCGTGCCAGGCGCAGGTCCAGAACTTCTGCGACCTGAAGGAGATCACGGTCGAGCCGCTTTCGAACGCGGTGGTGATCCGCATCAAGGCCACCGGCCTGCTCAACTTCACCATGGGCGACTGGGACCTGTGGGCCCCGGACAGCTCCGGACGCTGGCGCCTCAAACCGCTGAGCCGCATCGTCCTGCGGCTAACGAACGTACGGCCGGGCACAGCTTCCACGCAGGACATTGGGATCTACCCGGTCAGTCACATCGTTTGCGCCGCGCCCAGCGAGAGCCGAGACAGCGTGGGGCTGACCTGCACACTGGTGCTGTTCCGGCCCGCCTATCTCGCCTACTTGCAGATACCCGACAATAGCTGGGACCAAACCAACTCCTGGCGCTACGCCGGACCGCAAGTCATGGTCATGCGCACCCGGGCGCAGAACGAGGCGATGATCATTGTCACCAGCGACCGGGCCTACCAGGCCCCCCCAGAGCACTACAGCGGCGAGAACCGCGCGCTGGACGTGGGGGGCACTGCCGACCGGCTCTCGCTGCAGGCCACCAACGCCGATCTGGTTGTCGTGGCCCAGAAGATGTCCGCCCTCACCGGAGCGGCTATCTTCGTACACGACAACGCCCAGCGCTACGTCTCGGCTTCGCTGCGGGACATGCCGCTGGAACCGATGCTGCAGGCACTGGCCGCCGGCTATGGGCTGAGCGTGTCCCGGCAGGAGGGGGCCTACTACATGACGGCAGCCCTACCCGACAATGCGGCCTCCTACTACGCCGCAGAGCAACGGCGGATTCCGCTGCGTTACCTACAGGCGGCCGACGCGCCGGACCTGCTGGCGACACCGATGTTACGCTACGTCCGACCGGAGTCGGGGATGAACTCGGTGATCGCGACCGGGCCGCCGGCGATCCTGGACAAGGTGGCGCGCGATCTGGCCGTCCTCGACCAGCCGGCGCCCCACTGCCGGCTGCGGGTCTGGCTGATAGGGGTGCAGGGACGAGACGAGCGGGTGCGGGAAGTTCTGGCCAATTTCTCCGGGGGCACCACCCGCGCGGCGGTGGAGGGCACGAAGAACCTTTCTGTAGAGACGGGGGCCGACTCGGCCTACGCGCTGCTGACGCAACTGCGCGCCCTGGCCACGCGGCAGCAGGTGCGCATCATGGCTCTCCCCTCGCTGGAGGTCGCCAACGGCGAGGAGGCGGAGCTGTTCGTAGGCACCCGAGTCTACTACTTCCGCCTGGCGGGACGGCGCACGCAGGAGATGAGGCTGGACTCCATCCAGGCCGGCTCGCGGCTCTTCGTCCAACCCCGGACGGCCGGGGAGGAGATCACCGCGTACGTGGCGGCAGAGAGCAGCGCCGTTCTGCCGAGCAACTCCCTGGGACCGCGGGTGCAGCGGTACTCGGTAGACGCGCAGGTCCGCTTGGGCTCGGGTCGGTGCATACTGATTGGTGGGCTGACCCTCTCCGGTGAGGAGTGGGACGCCGGTCGGCTGGGGGTGGGACGGCCGCTGACGGCGCTGTTCGACGAAACTGCCCGCAGCGGCGAGATCACCGAGGTATGGATGCTAGTGGAAGGCCGGGCGCGTCTGGCGGAGGAGCCGGCGCCCGCGAGAGCTACGGAGGCAAGACCATAATGAAGTGTCGTCGGCTACAACTGGGTGCCCTGGCCGCGCTGCTGCTAGTGGGGAGCTCCGCCGCGCAGGCCGCGGGCGGAGCCTACTGCAACCTGCGCGACGTGACGGTCACGCCCCTCAGCAACGGGGTCCAGATCCTGATCAGCGCGGACGGGATTCTCTCCTACCGCTGGGAGGCCAGCTCGCAAGCGGCGCAGTGGGGGGCGGAACTGACGGAGGTCGCCTTGCGCCTGCCGGAGGCGCGGCTGACCCTGGACAAGACGCTCTACGACGTGGACCAGGAGCCGGTGGCCACGGTAGTGCTAACCGTGCCCCAGAATGCTCAGGAGGGCCGCGGCGTGGTGATGACCGTGACGATGACCCAGCCGGCCCGGGTGGAGGCGCGCCTGACGGAGGACCGCCAGTCGCTGCTGCTGACCGTCTTCAGCAAGCGCACTGTGGAACGCGGCCGACCGCCCGGGGCGGGCGGCGACACCGTCAAGGAAGGCCTGATCAACGTCACCTGTGAGGGGGGCCTGATCACGATAATGGCCCTCAAGGCCGACATTCACCGGGTCGTGGCCGAGGTGGCTCTGCAAGGCGGTCTCAACGTGGCCGTGGATGACGCGGTGCAGCACCATGTGAGCCTCAACTTGGAGCGTGCCGAACCGCTGGATGTGATCAAGGGCATAGCCGCCGGCTACGGTCTCGCGCTCTCCTCGGTGGCCGACGTGCACATGCTTAGCGAGGGCGTGCCCACCGACCTGCCTACCTACCACCGCAGCGGCACGACCTCCTTCCCGATGAAGTACCTTAAGGCCGCTGACGCCGCCTCCTTGCTGCCGACCTTCCTGTTCAAGTACGTCCACGACAACCCCGAGCAAAACGCGGTGGTCGTGACCGCGCCCACCCAGATGCTGGAGAAGATCGGGCGGGATCTGCGTGCCATCGACTCTCCGCCGCCCATGATCCTGATCGAGTGCGCAGTGATTGAACTCACCGACTCCAATGATCTGGACCGCAGCTTCCGCTGGCTATACCAGAGCGCGGAGTATTCGGCAGGCACCGACAGCACCACGGGAAGCGTCGACTTTCAGCACCTGTCACTGGGTGGCGGGCTGGCTACCGCCATCACCGAAACGGCCAAGCTGCAGGTATGGCTCCAGAGCTTGCTCACCCAGGGCCGAGCGGAGGTGCGCGCGCACCCCTCCATGGCCGCGGTCAACGGCAAGGGCGCGGAGATTTTCATCGGCGCGCAGCGTTTCATCAAGATGTCATATGTGTCCAACGGGCAGCTCCAAGAGCGGATCGAGACCATCCCGGTCGGGGTGCGGCTCAACGTGACGCCCTGGACCGGCGGCAACCGCGAGATCACCAGCTCCCTGCAGGTGGAGGTCTCCAACATCTCGCAGATCGACCCGAAGACTGGCGTACCCCGCCTGGGGAGCCGACGCGTCTCCACTACCGTACGCACGCAGGACGGCGACACCATCGTTATCGGCGGCCTCACCCAGCGGCAGGAGGAACGCACCGTTAAGCGCATTCCCTTCCTGGGCGACTTGCCTATCATCGGCTCCCTCTTCCGCAGCAAGAGCACGCGCCTGAGCAACACCGAGCTGGTGCTGCTAGTGCGCCCGCGGTTGCTCGACGAGAGCGGCCGGCTGCCCTCTGCGGAGGATACGGGAGTGCGGGAGAAGTTCCTCCAGCCGGGGGACCTGGGATACCCGGAGACGGACCCGGCCTCGTAGGGGTCGCGTACCCTCACTCGCCGCGCCTGTGCACACCGACCTCGCCCTGTGGGAGAGGTCTGAGTCAACGTACAGAGAGGATTGTCGCTTAGTCCATCCGCCTCTTGGTGGGCCTCCTGGCCCTACTCCTCGCCTCTGGCTGCCTTGCGCAGCAAGCCCAACCCACCTACGATTTCCGCACCGAAGTTCCGCCGATTGACCAGAGCCGTTGGCTCCAGCCGCCTACGGCCCTCCCTCCACCTACTACGATGACCCGCGAAAGCTACATGGACTGGATCGCCCGGACCTACGCGAAGGGCCGCCAGGCCGCCTGGCAGAACGCCGGCAGCGCTACGGCCAAGTACCAGAACAACGCCGCACGCCACGAGGCCTTCTGGTACCGGGTGACCCGGGACGAGACCCGTGCCAAGATGGCCATGACCTTCATGCGCGGGGTTTACGCCTACCTCACCGAGGGGCCGGGCAAGGAAGACAAGGTGGGGTTCAACATCATCTGCCTAGCGCTGGATGCTTACCTGTGGATCAAAGACAGCACTAGTCTGACCGCCGAAGACCACAAGCTGGTACACGACTGGTTCAACCTCATGGAGGACCGCAACGCCGGCTATGAGGTGGGGGCCATGAACCGCTCGACCGGCTGGGCCACCGGGCGGATAATCCTCACCAAGCTATACCCCGACGACCCGCGCAACGCCGACCGGATGAAGTACGCCGAGCTAGTGTGGAACGACTGGTGGCAGAATCGCGACACCGACGAGAACGCCGAGGGCTACAATGCCCTCTGCTTCACCTACCTGGCTTTCTGGATAGGAGCGATGGAGCAGGAGGACAAGTACCAGGACCCGGCGGTCAAGGCACTCATCTACCGCTTCCTCTCCCAGGTCGCGCCGAATGGCGTGGTGCCCTTCTATGGCGACGAGTGCGGCTGGAACAACGCCCCGGGCACCTGGATCGCCCTGTTCGAGACTTGCGCGCGGGTCTACCGCGACGGGCGGTTCAAGTGGGTCGCCCACCGCCTGTACGAGTACACTGCCCCTCAGGAGGAGCAGATGTGGCAGTGGGGCAACATAAATAACAGCACGATGTAGTTTCGCGACTGCTACGCGCTCTGAGGCTTCAGATACACCCGCCCGATGTCCAAGTGCTCGGCGTGGACCTCGTAGCCTAGCGCCTCAGCCACGCTCCGCACGTCGCCCCGCAGGACGTTGTCCTCCAGGATAGGGTGACACTCCACGACGTACCCGCCGGGCTCGCGCACCACCTTCAACATGGGTGCCACCGCCCAGCCCCGTCCTCCATCGGTGACGAACACGACTACGGTACGAATGCGCACACCGTTGCTCTGTGGGACGAGCTCCGCAACTGGCTGCGGGTCAGCGAATGCCGCGAAAAGGCAGCCCACCTGGCGCAAACACCAAGTAGATAGGCCGAAGCCTGTGCTTCGCTCGGTGGCAGGTGTACGCAATCCCCGGTGAGCTGTGCGGAGGCCAGCGCCAGGGATGGCGTGTCGCTGTAGTTCTGCCATCCGCGCCCGTAGTTGCGGTCAGGTCCAGCCGTACTCCAGGCCCTTACCGCAAGCATCGCCCGCTGGCTGCGTCGCCACCGTCTCTGGAGTCCTGTCCACCCCTAGCGCTGCGTGCAGACAACGCTGACACCTGATGCCGACGGTCACTCACGCCGGGGCAAAGCTCGGAAGCCCCGGTGGTGCCCCGCCGTCCCCACTAACACCATCAAGATCCCTACCACAAGAAGCTTCCGCGGTATAATGTACCTCTCCCCTTCGATTGTGCGTCGTGTTTCATCCGGTTCTAAGCGTTACTCCCTACCCGGGGGATCCCGGCGGGGTCGTCGTCAGCAACGCTTGGCCATCGCCCGCCGTCACGAAGAGGTGGAACTCGGGGGGCCGGGGGGGTCTTCCCTCAGGAGACGCTCTCCCCTCCCCGCACGATTCTGAATCTCCGTTAGCCTGGGAGGTCCGTAGGCCCTGACACCAAGAGGAGAGTAATATGCCATACTGCGACCCATGCGCGAAGCCACCGAAATCCGCCGGCGACCTCCTCTAACCTAGCCACTAAGAGCGAGTTTGGCTGTTGTCTTAGTACGGGGGCAGTTGGAGCAATAGGAAAGGGGTAAACAGGGGGTCGCGCAAACAGTATGCGCCGGAGCAGATCATGGGCATACTGCGGCATGCCTAGGGGAGAGCAGCCGAGAGAGACGGGCATCTCACGGGTGATGTCCTCGCGAAATACCCGCCCTTAGTCAGCCGTCAGAGATACGCTAGGCGGCTACTCGCCCGCGATCCGGTCGATGCGGCGGATGCGGTGGTTGTAGAAGTCCGCGAGGTACAGACTGCCGGAGGCGTCCAGGGCCATGCCGGAATCGCTGAAGCCGAACTTAGCTACCAGCCCGGAGCCGTCCCGGTAACCGGTGCCGCCGTCGGTCATCTCCGCCACGGTCCACGAGGCGGCCAGCTTCGGATTGGCGCCAGTCAGGCGAAGCTGGTAGACGCGGTCGGTGTTGGCGCTCTTGAAGTAGCAGATGGTGCCCGGATGATTCACCACGCAAGCGCCCAGGCCCACCGACAACCCCACGGGGACGTTGGTGAGCGTGCCATCGGCGTCCACTCTGGTTATCTTATCGGCGCTCCCGTTGGCGACGAACACGTTGCCGTGGTCATCGACTGAGCAGTCCTTGGGGTCGGCAATGGTGGTCAGGTTCTGCACTACCTGGTACTGGGCGGCCGTGGCCGTGCGAGGATCGGCCCCGGGCTCGAGGCGGAGGTAATAGACACGCTTGGCGCTACTTTCCACCAGCCAGAAACCGTTGCAGAGGTCAGCGTCCAGACCGTAGGGGGCATCGAGCATGAGGTCGTTGCCGGTAGCGGCGTCGAGGAAAGCCCCCCCGCCCGCGACGGAGTCCACACTGTCGGTAGTATTGTCGGTCGGGTCCCGGACGATCCGGTAGATGCGGTAACTGTCGGCGCAGGCTAAGTACACAATCTGGCTGGTGGCGGTGGAGTTGGCCAGGTCAATGATCACGTCACGCGGGCTCTGGAGAGAAACTGCCAGGTCGGGTACGGTGCGCACGATCACCCCACCCGCCTTCTTGAAGACCAGTGAGGTGAAGATCAGGTCCAGGCCGGTGACTTCCCCGCTCGGTAGTTGTCCCACCAGGGCCGGCATGTTGTTGGTGACCCGCAAGCGGAAGGCACGCCACCCGGGGTTGCCGGGGTAACTGAACAGGTTGGTGCTGCTCACCTGTAGGGCCGATCCGACCCCGGTGTTGACGCCGATCAGTTGGGGACTGACCACGCTCGGCGGGGTCTCGCCGGGTGGAAGCGCCGTGACCTTCCCGGTCGCGATGTCGGCGACAAAGTAGAAGGGAGTCGATTGCACCGCCGGCTCCGGTCCGGGAGCCGTGAGTTCGGCCCCCCCCCACAGCCGGTGACGAGGGCCGCGGCCAGCAAGACCACCACTACGGCACCACCACACTGCCTCATGTCGTACACTCGTTGTCTGCGCATTTGTTTTCCTCCCTCTGTCAGGTTGAGATGGTGACCGCCCCGTGTCCGCCCTCCGCAAGGTTGGGGCACTGGTGGCCCCAACCTAAGAGGTGCAAATCAGTGGGCTGAGTAAGCCTTCTCCGAGAACATGGTTCACCCCTGCCCCCCGCTCCACTTTCTGACCGGCGTTCGCACTTGAACCCCCGCCGACGCCGTCCGCCCCCGGACGCGCCGGAATCCCCCGGGCAGGGGGTAGGAGAGCCCAAGACCAGCAGTGACCGCACAGCACGGAGCCGCCTCCGGGCGGCCTCATCGTGTCGCGAGGACGCCGAGAGAGGGCAGGGAACCTCAAGCTGACGGCGAAGGAGAGTAGCGAGGGTAACTGGGCGACAGCGGACCTGGCCGCGCAGACACCAGACGTGCGCGGGAAACTGAAGGCGCTGGCGAGGGCCGCTGGCGCGTAAAGGGAGATCCACCAGGAGGTAGCCCTGTGACAGATAAGATCAGGGGCGAAGCGCTCGAAGAAGGCCGTGTGCAATTGCGCAATGGCCGGGCGGTCAGGTTGCGTCGGGCCGAGTCCGAGGATATGGAGGCCTTCACCCTATACGTCGAGGGCCTGTCGGCCTCAAGCCGGGATTTCATGCACGGCTGGAGCTCGATCCAGGATGCGCACGAGAAGGCCGTACAACTGGCGGCCGCCACCGAGTCGGAGGACCATTTCGCCATAGTCGCTACCGTTTCCGAACCTCCCGAGCGCATCGTGGGTTACTGCTGGCTCGACAGGGCAACCGGACCCGACATCCCGATGCTCGGCATCGGCATCGTGGATGAGTACCATGGGCAGGGCCTGGGCCGAGTGCTCTTGACCCGCATGATCCGACAGGCGGCCCGGTTCGACTTCGCGCGCATCATGCTCGGCGTGTGGACCGACAATGCTCGCGGCATGCACCTGTACGAAGCGGTCGGCTTCCACGACGACCCGGAGTATCCGCCGCGAGAGTTCGAGGGCCGCGTGGAACGGTACATGGTGGCGGGGACGGGCAGATGACCGCTACGCAGACCGAGAGGGTGCGGGGGGGGGGGCGCCCCAGTTTCCCCTGCTGGAAGTGACCGGGTCACCCCACCCGCGGGGTCGAGCGCATGGTGAGGCCTGGCGGCCGCATCGCGCATTCCCTGACCACCTTCGAGAACCTATTGTCGGTCCCTCCGGGCGTGGCGGTGCATTACGCAGCCAAGTCGATGCCGTACTGTCGGCAGGAGGCCCATGAGGTAATGGAGGAGGTCCAGCAGTAACGCACACCAGTGAGCCGTACAAAGCCGCCTCCGGGCGGCTTTGTTGTGTCGTGGGAATGCCGAGGGAGGGCAGGAAGCCTCCGGCGGGCGGCGAATGAGGCCTCGGACTAAGCGTTTCTGTCGGCAGAGGGGCTTACAGCGGCTCGCCTGGGCTGTGCCGTGGGCCACGACCAACGCTTGGATCCCCTTCGGGCAACGAAGATGAATATGGCAGATCACCTCGGCGACGCTCCCAATCAGGACTTGATCCGGGCCCGAGCCGTCCGCCTGTGCGCCTTCCTGTGCGAAGTTTTCGACGGCCCGGACGCCGCGCGGTGGCCGAAGAAGAGGCTCGGAGTGCTCCTATCCCTTCGCAAAGAAATCGTGCCCCCCCGCGACCGCCCGAAAGGGCCCGCCCTGTTTGTCGGCCTTGAGCACATCGCTACTCCAACTGGCCTGAGGACGGGCGCCGTCGAAGTTGAGATGTCCAAACTTACTGGGCGCAAGCCACGGTTCTACACTGGAGACATCGTCTACGGCTATCTGCGGCCCTACCTGAACAAGGTTTGGGTGGCCGAGTTCGACGGTCTTTGTTCCGTTGACCAGTACGTCTACAGCGTCGATCAAGCTGCTGCACAAACCTCGTTTGTCGCATGGTTCATGCGCAGTCCCGTATTCCTTGGTCGAGCCCCTATCACGACCTGGCCAGGACAGCTTCCTCGAATCCGGACCGATGAGGTCGCGTCTATGGAGATCGACTTGCCTCCTCTGAGGGAGCAACACCGTCTCGCCGCCACTATCGGCCAGCAAATGAAGGATTTCCAGCACGCACCCGATGCCATCGCATGCGCACTGGATGCCGTGCAAGCCCTACCCTCCGCCCTGCTACGTGCGGCGTTTGGTGGGCAACTCTAACATCGGAAGGGGACGTTCGCATGGCCAAGCATGGAGTCACGTTCAGCATTCCCGAGAGGAAGCTTCAGAGGGCTGACATTGACTTCTACATCAAGCGCGACGGCACCGCCTTCGGCAGATTCCTCGTCAGCAACGGAGCCGTGCTCTGGAAGCCGAAGAACAAGCAGAAGGGGTACAAAATGAGCTGGGCTAAGTTCGATCAGATGATGCAGGACCAGGGCACCGCCGAGTAGCGGCACCGCCTCCGGATGGACTGGGGAGGGGAGCACCTGCCCCAGAGGCATACGTATTCCCCTCATCGTTCATCGCTCAGAGCTGAGCAGTTTCTTCCCGCCTACTGTGAGGGCGGGGGCGGCGTAAGCGTAAGTGCATCCAGGCCCAGCAACATCCCCCGGCTCCTTGCTCCCACGTACGCCCGCCGCGAGACGAAGGTCACCTGGTTGTCGCCCGCCCGGAAGTCGAACTCCCCCACGTTGCGGAAGCCCGCCCACCAGGCGACCGTGGTCTCGTCGTTGAAGCAGCCCCAGGCGTCCTGCCGGGAATCGATCGATGAGCCATTGACCGACACTCCCCAGAAGCCGCCCGAGGGTCCGGTCACCAACCGTGCCCCCAGGATGTACCTCCCCGCCTTCTCCACGGGCACCGTGAAGGTCACCGAATCTCCCGTTCCCAGCGGCGCATAGGAGACGAAGGCGTTGTTGCCCACCCCATACCGTCCGTCGGAGTCGTCCACCACCAGCAAATCGCCCTGGCTGAGCTTGGCCGTCTTGACCAGGTCCTCCGCCTCAAGGGAGCCGGGATCATGCCGCACCGGCAGCACCAGGTCCTCGGCCTGCAGCGCCGGCAGGTTGTCCGTCCCCTCCGGCGTGCGGTACCACCACACTACGCTGGTGAAGTCCCCGCCGCTGACCTCGTCCATCTCCACTTCCATCGCCAGACGGCCCGATTGCGTCCAGGTGGGCGCGTCGGTGAGGAACATACGGTAGGAGCCGAAGTTGCCGAAGGTGGCGTACTCAAAGTGCGGGGTAGCCATCAGCGGCGGCGCCGAGTTGGGGCCGCCGTAGGAGCCCTCGTACCAGTACATCAGTAGGGCCGCACCGGCCAAGCTCGGCTCGGCCTCCCCGTCGGCGTAGAAGGCCATCCGCCCGGGACGCTTCCATTCCTTCATGGGCACCTGGAAGCCATCAACGTAGATGTTGAAGCCCACGATCTTCCCGGCTCCAGTGGCGGCCAGCATCTCGTACACGCCGTCGTCGTCGACCCGCTGGTCGCGCTTAAAGCGCGCGCAGAAGCGACCGGCATCGGCCGCCGGTGCGCCCGGCCGGGTGACGATCTCCCACTCCAGGGAGGGAACCTCGTGCCGACTGTAGTTGTGCAGCGTCAGCCGCGCGCCGTTGGCGTACGGCATAGGCAGGTAGAAGTAGTACCAGCCGTCCTTGCCGCGGCCGGCCGCCAGGGCATGGGAGTTGGGCTGGCCGGCCTCGCTGGTACACAGGTCGCCGAGGGGACACTCCACCGAGGGCCGCGTCTCACCGTCCCAGTAGGCCTGCAGCACCAGCAGGCGATCTACCGCCCGGTTCCACTGTGTGGCCTTGAGTCGCAGGCTGACGATGGTGCCGGCGCCCGTGCCCTTCCATAGCTCAGCCGTCGCCCCGGCGGGCAGGGCCAACTGGCCGGACTCGGGCTTCTCGTCGGGGTAACGATAGGGACGCCGGCCGGGCTGCCGCCAGGCCTGGGCCGCCTCCCAGACCTGCGCCTCCTGCTCCTGCATGGCCTGCGCGGAATAGCTGCGGTATCTGTCCCCCGCCGGCAGACCGCTCCACAGCACGCTGTACCTCGCCCACACGGTGCTGGGGTCGTGCTCCCATACCACCTTCGCGGACCGGGCGAAGACAATCGGTATCATCGACCAGTTCTGCCACCCCGGCGCCCGGGCGCACAGGGGGGCCAGGAAGGGGAAGACCTGCGGATGGTCCTGGTCGAAACTGGCGAACTTCTTGGCGTCCCAGAACTCCCAGAAGGTGTACAGAGGGTGCAGGTCTTCCGCTTTCACGTCAATTTGCGGCGCCTCGGCCCCGTCCAGGTAGACCTTCACCCGGCCGGCCACAGACATCACTGAAAGCCGCAGGATACACCCCGGGCCCTGCGCCTCCAACAGCACGCACTGGCCCGGGCTGGCGTCCTTGAGCCTCCCCGCGTCCGGGCCGCGGGTGTTGGTCGACTCTTGGACCACCGGCCCGCCAACACTCGGCAGGTTGGTCCAGTCGTAAAGGTCGAGGACGGTAGGGGGACCGACGGCGAAGGACGGGGCGGCCGGCAACAGCAGCAGCAGGAGGGCCAGTGTAGCGCAGTGCTTCGTCTCGGAGCGTGCGGGCCGAGCCCGTCCAGCTTCGTAGGGGCGGATGTTTCGCGGGGGCCGTATCCCGCGGAATATCCGCCCGCGCGGACGGCAGAGCCAGAGAAGTGGCATGTTCTCACCGCCCGCGGGCGGATGTTGTGCGCTCGGAAGCGCACAACATCCGCCCCTACGGGGCTGTCTTGCGATGTGCCTCATCTCACCCCTCCTTGTTCACCCGCTCCGCTGACTGCAGGAGCACCTCGTCCCCTACCTTCAGCGTCGTCGCGCCGCGCACCCACCAGCTGGCCACGGCGTCGCCCTTCCACACCACCATGGCCTGGGTTGCGTCAGTCGCGACCCCCTCGCCGGTGAAGGTGCCGTTGTTGCTCGCCAGCAGCAGCACGCGCTCACCCTTGGAGGGCACGTCGAAGCTCGCCGCGGTCTGCTTGGGATCAGTACCCAGAGCCGTGATGGTGTCGGCCAGCCAGGTGGCGTCGGAGACGTTGTGTTTCAGAGCGTGCGGCAGCAGCAACGTGTCGAAGGTCAGCCCCTCGCCCTGCTTGGCCAGACCCCGCCAGACCTGCCGGATGCTCAGCGGCGCGTTCATGAACAGGTTCTGCCCGCCGAAATCGCCCAGCGCCAAGCTCATCCCCGACCGCGGGACGAACCAGGTCATCAGGTCGTAGTTGGAGTTCTTCCAGTAGTGCATCCCGCCGCCCTTGCCCAGGCCGGTGTAGGGCATGATGTCGAAGTAAGTGTTGACCCAGTTGGGGCCACTGGAGAAGAGCTGGCGAGAGAGCCAACTGGGGCCGATGCGGGCGAAGAAGGTGGAGTTGAAACTCAACTCGTCCCGCACCCACAGGAAGCGGTCCTTGGCGAAGAAGAAATGCCGCTTCAGCGTCACCGGCCAGCGCATGTAGCGGTCTACCTGCGCCACCACGTAGGACATGTTCGGGCCGTCCTCCAGGACCGGCACAGTGATGTCCATCTCCGGCTGCACGCCCTGGGTGCCCTCCAGGTCCTCGATCCACACCATGTCGTGGTATTGTGGGTCCTGCTCGAAGTAGGCCTGGCTGGAGAGCAACACCGCCTCCTTGGACATGAAGCTGTTGAGGGAGGTGGGCCGGGCGCTGCAATGGCCGGCCTCGTCGGTCAGGTCCACCATGGCCCACATGCTGCCGGGCTCGTTGCCACCGCGGAAGATGATCTTGCCGGGCACCGGGGTGGCAGTGGTCTCCGTCCACATGTTCAGTCGTTCCCGTTCCTCTGGGGACAGCGGGCGCATCTTGCCGCGCATGGTCAGGTAAGTCTTAGCCTCCGGAACAACGGGGGCGAGGCTGTCGTCGGGCACCTCGGCCAGCAACCGCGCCAGCCACGTAAGTTGCCCGTCGTAGACCAGGTGGTACTGGTGCCAGTCCACCACATGCTTCATGGAGTAGTCGTACATCATGCGCGCTTGGTACTTGTAGCGCCCGTCGCCGGTGATCTGTCCCACGCGCTCGAAGAGGTAGGCCCACAGCGCCGGATGGTCATGCCAGCCGTTGGTGGAGCCGTAGTGCGGCCGCGCCCCGCTGGGGGCTACCTCCAGCATATACCGCTCATAGAGTGCCCGCAGGCGCGGATCGGTCTTGATCAGGTCCGTCTGGTTGTTGACGTCCAGATAAAAGAGGATCAGCCACAGGTCCCACGGCGCGTAATTGGTGGTGTTCTCGTCGATATCCTTAACGTCGTTGATGAACAGCCCCCAGGTGTCGGCGATGTGCTTGTCCCACTGGGCGCGGTCCTGCATCGCGTCGCCCATCCAGTACTTGAGGATGACGCCGCGAATCGCGGAGGACAGCCCCCAGTTGTTCATCCCCAGGTAGACGCCCTTGGGGTCCTTGGGGAACTCGGGGAAGGCGTGGGTAACCCAGTCCTGCACCATTGCCTCATACTCCGGCTTCCACCCATCGACCTCAACCAGGTATTGCTTGTAGTAGTAGATCAGCGGCGCGTTGATCCAGCCCAGGCCGGCGTAGTCGTTGGCCTTGAAGGAGGCGTCGGCCATCTCGAACATATTCTGGGCCCGCTCGATCCACTGGGGGTTCTGCGTAACGACGGCCCACGCCGCCGTCCGCAGCCCATAGTCAAAGTACCAGCCGCCGCCCAGGGCCGTGTTCTCGTTGTTCAAGTGGTACTGGTAGGAGGGCCAGCCAGCCTCGATCTCCTTGGTGACGAAGGCCTTGTAGTCCTCGTGGGTGTAGGTCTGATGCGCCTGCGGCGCATCATAGGAGAAGCCCGACCGCAGCGGATCGGGCGTCCAGAACTTTTGCGGCAGCGGCGCCGTCTTGGATTGTGCCACCACGTCCTGGTCCATCAGGCTCAGGGGAATCTGGGTGGTCTCGGTATCGGCGCC
>JALGSV010000045.1 GCA_029821755.1 Candidatus Zipacnadum vermilionense
CGGCCGACGAAGCGCCGCCGACCGAGCCCGCGCCGCCGCCGCCCGTGAAGCCGGGTGGCTAGAGCGAAAGCACCGCGTGAACTGTGGGCCCTCAAGGCCTGGAGCACGCGCCACAGCCGCAACGTACAGGGAGACCTTTCGAGGTCTCCCTTTGCGTTGTGCAGGCAGTGTTGACAAACTTGCCCCTCACCCTATGCCGCGGGAGGAATCCCTCCCTCCCTGGCGAATAGAGGCCCCCGACCCACTCTATCCCGCTACCCAGGAGTTGTCCCTATGAACGATCTGAAGATCGCCGTTTTCCCGCAAGCGCTGAGCGAGGACTGGTACGAGGGCTTGCGCATCGCCGCCGACCTCGATGTCCAGGGCGTGCATCTGTCGCTGTCGGGGCCCTGGGGTCTCGACAAGATGACCACCGCCGCCTGCCAGGAACTTCTCAACCTCCTCCGCTCCTATGGATTGGTGGTGTCGGCAGTGTCCTGGGGGCTGGGGGAGCTACCGCATCGCGAAGAGCATGCTGTCCTGCTCCCCAACGGCAAGCGGGTCTTGCAGATTGCGGCGGACCTGGAGTGCGGGCTTTGGCAGGCGCACTGCGGGGTACTGCCCTGGGAGGAAACCGATCCGGGCTGGGCCGCGCTGATCGACGGCGCCGGCGAACTGGCGGCCTACGGCGAGCAGGTCGGAGCCACCCTGTGCTGGGAGACTGGGCCGGAGCCGCCGCGCCTGCTCCAGCGGGTGATGCAGACCATCGACAGCCCCGGTCTCGGCGTCAACTTCGATCCCGCCAACCTAATCATCTGGCCAGTGATCCTGGCCGAGATGTGGGCACAGCCCTGGACCCGCGAGTGGGCGGACGAGAACTTCGACCCCCATGCCGGCGCGGAGATACTGGCCCCCTGGATTCGGCACACGCACGCCAAGGATGCGCTGGTCAAGGAGGACGGGAACCATCTGGAGGTGCCGCTGGGGCAGGGCTGGGTCGACTGGCCGCGGTACGTCAAGACGCTGCGGGAGGCGGGTTACGACGGCTTCTTCGCCATCGAGCGCGAGGTGGGCGAGGACCGCATGGGCGACAGCATTCGGGCTATCGACTTCCTGCGTAACCTCCCGGTCTAGGCCTGGGCCCGGAGTTGCGGCCAGCGCTGACGGACGCTCCCTCCCTAGGGCCCTAGGGGGGCGTCTTTGGTGGGAACCGGACCGCATCCTCAAGTGTTATGGTATACGCTGACCAGTGAATGCGGTATGATGTTCACCAGTCGCACCACACTCCCAAGGAGGCCTCTCCCCATGCGCAAAGGATTCACCCTCATCGAACTGCTAGTCGTGATTGCGATCATCGCGATTCTAGCCGCGATTCTCTTCCCCGTGTTCGCCCGGGCTCGCGCCAAGGCAAAGCAGTCGAGCTGCCTGAGTAACGCCAAGCAGCTCGAACTCGGTTCCATCATGTACGCCAGCGACTATGATGGCCGCAACCCCCTCTCGGGCAACTGGACCTCGGCAATCCTGCCGTACGTGAAGAATTCGCAGATCTACGTTTGCGGCTCCGACGATGCGCCGTTCGCGCTGACTGGGCCGCCGGACGAGGGCAGCTACGGGATGAACTCCAACATCTCCGGCGTGTCGGAGTCCTACCTCGAGTACCCCGCGGAGACCGCCAGTCTCATCGACGCCACGGACAGCCAGGTAGCCGCCGGGGGCGCTATGGCCGCTCGCCACAACGAGGGCTGCAACCTGGCCTATGCGGACGGCCACACCAAGTGGATCAAGTGGGAGAACATTCCGGACGCTAGCGATACCCATTTCTGGCTGGGCACCGACTAACGCGGTCCTCCGGTCTCGTCGCACTATCGGCCCCCGCGAAGACTGTCGTGGGGGCCGCTTTCTCGTGGGCTGCTGCTCGATCTTAGCCGAGCGCCGAGGGGTCCTGCCCCTGCCGACGCCGGAACCTTCGTCTCCCAGCAAGCGTCCTGATAGCGGAGTACTATCCCCCCTATTCCGGAGACTTCCACATGAAACCGACCTGTATTGCTGCTCGGATGTGGCCCCGCCTGACTGTCGCGGTGGCACTCGTGGCGTCCCTGACCCTCCTGCTCGCCGGATGCGGCGGGGGCAGCGGCGCCCCCTCCGCGCCGATCCTCAGTCTCACCCTGGGCTACTACTACGTCACCGCCACCGGCCTGCTCCCCCTCGCCGCCACCTTGGGTGACCAGGTGCAACTGCTAGCGGCGGGCAACACCGCAGGCGGGGGGCAGGTTGCCTTGACCAACAAGGCTACGTGGCATTCCAGCGATCCGGCAGTGGCGACAGTGGACGCAAACGGGATGCTCACCGCCCGCGCGGCGGGCTCGACCCAGGTAAGCGCCACCTACGGCTCCTTCGCCACGGAGCCGTTGACGGTTACCGTGAACGCTCCCGGAGCTACCCCGACCGCAGACTACTACCCCTTCTACCAGGCTAACCAGTGGGTCTACACTGGCACAGAGGTGTTCCCGGCCCAGGCGACGCCGCCGGAGACGCTTACCATCACGACTCAGCAGCAGGTGGTGTTGGAAGGGCGGGTCTGGTGGGAGTTGCAGATCAATTACACCGACCCCAAGACCCCGCCGGGATTCATGTACTTGCGCCACGACGCTCGCGGGCTGCAGGAGGTCTACTACGTGCGCCAGGGCAGCGAAAATGTGGCCCATTACTACTACCGCCTGCAGGAGCCGCTGACGGCGGGGGCGCACTGGGTCGACGTCGCCCGGCCGGAGCACTACTGGGATCTGCTCTCGACCACGGCCTCGCTGACGGTGCCGGCGGCCTTCTACGAGGGCTGCTTCCAGGTCCGCGAGCATGACGTGGCCACGGACGGCACACCCTTCGACACCATAGCCTGGTTCGCCCCGACGGTGGGTCTGATCCGCACCGAGACGACCGCCCCCGACCCGGTCACCGGAGACCCGGTGCTGCATAGCGAGCAAAGCCTGCTGCGCGCGCAGTTGTTCCCGTGAGCCGCTCCCTCCGCGTGGGGCGGGCTTTCTAGCCCGCCCTCTCATGGACGTGCCTCCCCGAGGGCGGGCTAGAAAGCCCGCCCCACGCGGAACCGGAGTCACTCACTGCAAACCCAAGGAGCCTCTTCACATGCTCCAGTATCCCGCCTCCGACCTCGCTGTTCTCCGCGACCTGGCCCGGCGCGCCTATGACCTGGCGCTGTCTGAGGAGATGGAGACTAGTCGCCAGCGTTGGCGCGCCGTGAACGGGCTACGCCGGCCGGACCGGGCGCCCGTGTGGTGGCAGGCCCATGCGGCCTGGGAGACGATGGTCCCCTCCGAATCGCTGCAGTGTACCGACGGGACCTGCCGGGGAATCGAGCGGCAGTTCCGGCAGGATTTCTATCAGTGGGAATGTGGGATGGACCACGTCTGGCCCGCTTGGTATCCGGTGGGGGCGGCCTGGCACAGCGAGTCGGACCATGCCCTGGGCTTGCCCTTCGGCAGCCAGGTCCAATCCACCGGCGTCGGGGGCTTTCGCTACGAGCACCCGATCAAGACGCTGGAGGACTACGATCGCCTGACTCCGACCCGATGGGAGTTCGACCCCCAGCAAAGCCAGGAGAATCTGGGGCGGATGGACGACGTGTTAGGCGAGGCAATGCCGGTGCAACTGGCGGTGGCTCCCCCCTTTGGCTGGACGCTGGGGTACTATCTGGAGAACCTGCGGGGCATGGCGCAGATGCTAGACGACCTGGCCTTCCACCCCGAACGCGTGCATCGGGCCATGGCCCAGCTCACCGAAGCCTCCCTGGCGGCCATGCGGGCGGCGGAGACCACGGGCCTGCTCACCCCCAACAACACCGGTCCCATGTTCTGCAGCGACCCGATCGGGGAGACCTACCCGGACGGCAAATTGCGGCTCCACAACTTGTGGGGGGCCGCCAACAGCCAGGAGTTCCAGGAAGTCTCCCCCCACATGCAGGAGGAGTTCCTGCTCAACTACCAGATTCCGCTCTTTTCGCAGTTCGGGATGACCCAATACGGCTGCTGCGAGGACCTGACCCACAAGATTGACACCGTCCTGCGCATCCCCAACCTGCGGGTGTTTGTGAGTAGCTACTGGACGGACCTGGACCAGGTGCTGGAGGCCACGCAGGGGCGGTACTGCATCATGTGGCGTCAGAGCGCCGCCAAGGTGGTCTTCCCCGACGACCTGGAGCCGATCCGGAAGCACCTGGAGACCGGCCTGCGCCAGCTCCAGGGCCACCCCTACCAAGTAGTCTGCCGGGAGCTAGAAACCCTCGCCGGCCATCCGGAGCGGCTCCGGGAGTGGGCGAAGCTGGCCGTGGCAGAGGCGGAGAGGTGGTCGTAAAAGGCGTTTGCCGGCCGCGCTTCTCTTGACACCAAGGGGCTGCGAGTGTAGTAGCATATATCCCTCAGTGATATGCGGCGCGGCACAACGCCGGGCGGGGTGCGGCATGTGGGCTAGATTGACAAACAACCTGCACACCTCCATAATGCCCCTGACGTTGCCGAGCTGCCGGTGCCGTCTTCGTAGCCCCTGCACGTACGGACCGACCGCACCCTCTGAGCCCGGTTCGCGTTTCTTGTGCCCCCACTACCCAAGGCTACCTCACAGGAGGACCATGCATGCTCAGGCATAACTACGACCTGCTCAGTTTGGAGGGAATCCCCGACGATGATCGGCCCTACCGCCTCAAGGGGATGCTCACTGAGCAGGGAGTCGATCTGCTCACCCGTTTCCCCATGCTCGGAGGGATGTTGGCTATCGCCTCAGCGCCGCCGCCGGGGGAAAAGACCTCCCTGTTGGGGCTGGAGTTCGAGGTAGACCCCGAGGCCATGACCGTCACCTGGCAGGCCACTGGGCCCTTGGCTTCCCTAGCCCAAGGCGAGTTGGGCAAACTCAAGACCGCCCTCGAGCGCTTTGCCCACCCCATCGCTATCCGGGAGGGCGGCGTTGTGTACAATCTCTATCAGCCCCCGGTCCCCTCCCAGCGGCTGGTGAACCATATGGCGCGGCTGGTCACGCAAGGCCGCGACGTGATTAAGCCCACCACCTGTACCCTGCAGGTAACCACCCGCTGCCAGCTCAACTGCTACCATTGCAGCGCGGCCAAGTACAAGACCCGCGAGCGCTCGGAGCTGACCACCGAGGAGTTCTTGTCCGTCATCCGGCAGTCCGAGGACATGGGCATCTTCAACATCACCTTCACCGGCGGGGAGCCGCTGCTGCGCCCGGACCTCTTCGACCTGATCGCCGCGGTTGACCGCAACCGCGCGCACGCCAGCATGTTCACCAACGGTCTGCTGCTGACCGAGGAAAACGTGAGCCGCCTGGTTGACGCCGGTCTGCATTCGCTGATGGTCTCCATCGACGATCCCCGCCCCGAGGTCCACGACGATCTGCGCGGCATGGTGGGCTGCTTTGACACGGCCATCGCCGGGATGAAGCGGGCCCGGCAGGCCGGTCTGCTGACCTCGCTGTCTACCTACGCCAGCGGCGAGGACGTCCGGGAGGGGCGGGTGGAACAGCTCATCGAGAAGGCACGCGAACTGGGCTGCGACGAGGTTACGGTCTTCGACGTGGTGCCCACCGGCAGCCTGCTGCCGATGGAGGAGAAGTGCCTGATTACCCGCGAAGAAAGGCGGCAACTGATCGAGACCGCCCGCCACTACAGCGCCCTGGCGGACTACCCCAATATCGTGGCCCAGTCGGAGGTGGAGGGTCCGGACTGCGCCGGATGCATGGGCGCCCACAGTCAGTTCTACATGACCGCCTTCGGCGACATCGATCCCTGCGACTTCATGCCCCTGACCTTCGGCAATGTCCGCGACGATTCGCTGGAGACTATCTGGCAGCGCATGCGCTCCCACCCCGCCTTCGTGGTCCATGCCGACCACTGCCTGATGCAGGACCGCAAGTTCCGCGCCGAGTACATTGACGACATCCCCAAGGACCGGCTGCTGCCCTGGCCGGCGTGTGAGGAACTGAAGGACAAGGCGAACACGCCGCCGGTGGTGAAGCTGGATTTCCGGGAAGGGTGTATGCCGGCCCAGGGAAAAGTCAAGTACAAGCGGCTCACGCCCGAGGGCGAGGTAGCAAGCGACGAGGCTGCCGCTGACTAGCGGCGGCGCTTATCCCGGAGGAAAAAAAGCCCCCCGTCTAAGCAGGCGGGGGGCTTTGTGCTAAGCGGGGGTTGCTCGGTAGCCGGTTCGATGCCGGCTCCGCGCCACCTGCCCTGGTGCCTCGTTAAGTGCTATCCTTCGGGTGCGGAATCCGGAATCCCTTCCCCCTCCGAACCAGGTTCGCCATTCACCCCCTCTCCTGTGAGGAGAGGGGGTAGGGGATGAGGCTCCGCGCCCGGCGCTGTCCTCTTGCCGGACGCTACCCGCGGCCCCACGCGTAGCAGAGCCCTAGAACTGTATGCGGCGTCCGGCGGTGAAGATCACTTCGTCGGACACAGTGGCGATCTGCGAGGTCTGGCGCCAACCGGCGGCGAGGTTCCACCAGCCGTCGATGAAGCCTACCCCGGCGGTGAGGTCATCGCCGTCGATGAGGCCGCCGTACAGGGACCAGTGCGAGTCGAGCTTCTGCTGTACGCCGATGTTGACGGAGCTCTGTATCTGGTCGGTCATGTCCCACCAGTTGATCTCTACCAGGGTGTCCTTGAAAGTGCCGGCGACACCCACGTTGTAGAGGGGGCCAGCCGCCAGGCGACCGGTCAGATCACGCACCAGGGCGCCCACCTGGACGGACTCCCCGTCGCGTTCGTATACCGTGCCCTGCACGCCCAGGTTGATCAGATTCTTAGCGGACGTGCTCATCAGGCCAGCGTCCACGTGCTGTAGCGCCAGCCCGGCGTTCCAGTTGGAGTCAGCGATGCGCGAGCCGAAGCCGACGGTCCACCAGTCTGAATCAGTGCCGTTGGTCGAGAGATTCACATACCCCAGACCGATGCCCCAGTCCTTGCGGACGTCGCGGATGGCGCGGAACAGACTCCAGAAGTCGGAGTCGCCGCTTACCGCGATGCTGTTGACGCACTCGGTCTTGACCGGCTTGGGGTCACCCCCGTACCGGAACGGGTCGTCAGAGTAGTTGGTGATGCTGACGCTGGCGAGGTTGGCGGGATTGTAGGCTATCGCGCCGCCGTCATTGGCCGAAGCCAGGCCCGTATCACCGCGGGCCAGGTAGATTGCGGTCTTCAGGCTGAGCGCCATCTGGTTGACTTCACCGGCCTGTACGGCCACTGCGCTGAGGAGCAGCGCGAGGAGAACCACCGCGATTGCTATGCGAGACATACGTTGTTCCCTCCCTGGGCTGAGATGATGGCGCCGGTGGGCGTCCCTCCGCGCCTAGTGCTGCTCCCGGTGCTCGTGCCCAGCCCGGCTCCGCCTGCCCCCGGTTCGCAGCGCTGGCGTGATGATACCGCTTCCCCGGTCAGGGCGTCAAGACAGTAGCCCGGGGTCCGGAGCAGGCGCAAGTGCCTCCTCTGGCGAATAGAGTGACCTCGTTGTCGCAGCAGCCCCTGTACGCGAAGAGGTGCAGCATGCCCGCAGAGACCGTGGTCATTCTGGGCGGAGGTGTGGGTGGCCTGATTGCCGCCAATGAACTACGCCGCCGCCTCCCCTCGCCACACCGCGTCGTTATGGTGGAGCGCAACGCCAGTCACGCTTTCCCTCCCTCCTTCACCTGGGTGATGGCGGGCGTGCGCCGTCCCGACCAGATCATGCGCCCGGTGCAACGGCTGCTCGCGCCGGGGGTGGAGTTGATCGAGGGCGAGGTGCGCGAGATCGATTTGGCCGCTCACCGGGTTGCCGTGGACGGCCAGGCACTCTCCTACGACCATCTGGTTGTGGCGCTCGGCGCGGACCTGGCTCCCGACTTGATCCCCGGCCTGCGGGGGGGCGCGCATACCTTCTACTCGCTGGAGGGCGTCTGCCGGCTGCGGGAGGCCTTGCCCTCCTTCACCGGCGGGAGGATAGCCTTCGTCATCTGCCGCGCGCCCTACAAGTGCCCCGGCGCGCCGCTCGAGGGGGCGATGCTGCTGCACGAGTTATTCCGTCGGCGCGGGATGCGGGGTAAGGTGGACCTGCAGGTCTACAGCTACGAACCGTGGCCTATGCCTGATACCGGCCCCGAGATGGGTGAGGCCGTCCTGCACTTGCTGAAGGAGCGGGACATCGGCTTCCATCCCGAACACAAGCTGACCGCGGTCGACCCGGGAAAGCGGGAGATGCAGTTCGAGGGGAAGGACCCGGTGGGCTACGATCTGCTGCTGGGGGTGCCTCCACACTGCGGGTCGCCGCTGCTGCGGGAGGCCGGGCTGGCGGACGAGAGTGGCTGGGTGCCGGTGGACCCGCTGACGCTCTCGGCCGGGCCGGACCACACCTACGTCATCGGGGACGCCACCGCCCTGCGCACGCCCGGCCGGTGGCAGGCGGAGACGCCGCTGTACCTGCCGAAGGGCGGGGTCTTCGCGCACGGGCAGGGGCTGACAGTGGCGCGGCGGATCGCGGCGGAGGTCATGGGAGCCGACTCGCACGAGGCCTTCAACGGGCACGGCTTCTGCGTTTTGGATGCCGGCCGGCGGCGGGCGGTGGCGGCGACAGCGGACTACTTCGCCGAGCCCACCCCCCACCTGCGCCTGCACCCCACCGCGCGCTCCTGGCACTGCGGCAAGGTCCTCTTCGAGCGCTGGTGGCTAACCCCTCCCGGCCCCCTGCGCAGCTTCATGCGGCTGGTCCTATCGGTAGGCTGCGGGAGGTTGGGGCTGGAGATGTGAGGGGATCGAGCGCCGGCGTGGAGGGACTGGGGCCCGCCCTTTACTTCTTGAACCTCCGCGCCCAGTCTTCCTTGTTCTCCTGGCGGGCGCGGCCCAAGGCCAGAGCCTCGGGCGGGACGTCCTTCGTCACCACCGATCCGGCGGCCACGTAGGCGCCTCGGCCTATCGTCACCGGCGCGATCAGGCAGGCGTCGCTGCCGATGAAAGCGCCGTCCCCGATGACCGTGGGGTTCTTCCGACGGCCGTCGTAGTTGCAGGTGATGGCGCCCGCCCCGATGTTGGCCCCGTCGCCGACGGTAGTGTCGCCCAAGTAAGAGAAGTGCAGGTCGTTGACCCGCTCGCCCAGCTTGCTGCGCACCACCTCGCCGCCGCCCACGCGCGTGTCGTTGCCGATGGAGCTGTGGTCGCGGATGTGGGCGAAGGGGCCGATGGTCACGCCCTCCCCCACCACGCTCTCGCGCACCACGCTGCCGTGGCGGACGTTGGTGCCGTTGCCGATCTCGCAGTCCTCGATCAGCACGTGCGCGCCGATAGTGCAGTTTTCCCCTACGGTGGTGGCCCCGGCCAACACTGCGCCGGGGTAGATGACCGTATCGCAACCGAGGGTCACCTCCGGGTCTATATAGGTGGCCTCGGGGTCAATCAAGGTCACGCCGTATTCCAGCATCGCTCGACGGTTGATGCGGCCGCGCAACAGCCGTTCCGCGTGTGCCAGTTGGGCCCGGTCGTTGATGCCCATGACCTCGTCGGGGTCGGCGAGAACGGGGATGACCTTCTGGCGTGCCTCCACCAGCACCTCAACGACATCAGTGAGGTAGTACTCCCCCTGCTCATTGTCCGGACGCAGCTTGGTAAGCGCCTCGAAGAGTGCCGGCGCGCTGAAGCAGTAGACGCTGACGTTGCCCTCGTTGAGGCCGCGGGTGATCTCGTCGCAGTCGGCTTCCTCCACGATGCGGCGCACCTGTCCGCTCTCATCGCGGATGACCCGGCCGTAGCCGGTGGGGTCGCGGAACAGGGCGGTGACAATGGTGGCCGCGGCGCCCTGCTTGCGATGCTCGCCCAGGACCCGCTCCCACGTCTCGGACCGGACCAGGGGGATGTCGGCGCACGTCACCAGCACGTCGCCGGTGAAGTCGGCCAGTGCCTCGCGGGCGCTGGCCGCGGCGTGGCCCGTACCCAGTTGCTGCTCTTGCACCGCCCAGACCACGTCCGGCTCGTCGAAAGTCGACCGCACCTGCTCGGCGCCCACGCCAATGATCACCACCTGCGGCTGCGGCCCCAGCGGGCGCAGAGCCGCCAGGACGTGGCTGAGCATGGGCTTGCCGCACAAGCGATGCAGCGGCTTGGGGAGCGCCGATTTCATCCGCTTGCCCTGTCCCGCAGCGAGGACGATGCTGGCGAGTTCTGCCACCGTGACCACCTCAGAAGAGAAGAATGGGGGGCGTTTCGCGGTACAGGGAGACAATACCTGCCTGGCGTCCCTCCGCGTGGCGCGGGCTTTCCTGCCCGCGCCGGCAGCCCCATGGGAGGGCGGGCTTCGTAGGGGCGGATACTTCGCGGGGTCGTATCCCGCGAAACATCCGCCCGCGCCGGGGGTGAACCATCCGGATTGCCGGGACTCGGTGGCACCGGCGCCTCGTTCCCGAAAGCCGCCCCTACTGCTCCTGCAACAACTCCAGCAGCTTCCGGTCCAGCCTGTGCCCGTGCCAGTCCTCGTAGGTCACGTCCGCGCGTTCGGAGTCCAGCACCCCGAAGCTGCCCCGACAGTTCCACAGGGCCCAGCCGATGTTGTGCGGCTGGAGCACCTCCAGCACGTCGCGGAACCAGGCCAGGAAGACGTCGTGGGGGGTGCGATTGAAGGCGCCTCCCTCGCCGCAGTGGACGCCCACGCCCTGCTGGGCCAGGTCCACCCACGGCTGGTAGTGGCGCTCCAGGCGGGCGCGGTCCCAGCGGTCGGCGCCCTCGCCCAGCGGCCAGGTGGGGGTCGGGAAACGCTCGCCGTTAACCCAGGAGGCATGGTAGTGACTGACTCCCATCGGCTGATAGGCGCGGCAAGACTGGGCGATCTGCAAGTCCGCCAGTTCGGGCATGGGGTCATTTCCCCACGATAGCCCATCAGCGACGATCAGGCGGTCCGGATCAACGGCGCGGATAGTTGCCACCGCCTGCCGGACCACCCGCTCGTGGTCGGCCCGGGTCATGCCGGTCGCCGACGGGGCCGGAGGCTCGTTGACCAGGTCGAAGCTCAACTGGTCTGAGGCAATCCCTCGGTAGCGCCGGGCAAAGGTCTCCCAGTGGAAGCAGAAGGCCGCCAGCCCCGCCGGGTCTTTCCACAGGTTGAAGGGCTCGGGCCGTTCCTGGTTGACCGAGTAGCCGGGCGCGCGGTGGAAGTTGACGGAGACGTGGAGGTGATACTTCCGGGCCAGTTCCACGGCGCGGTCAACCTGGGCCAGGCCGCCCTCGCTGAGGCGCAGCGGGTCGTCGTCCTCGATCCACAGCGTGTAGCACAGGGGCAGGCGGACGAAGTCGAAGCCCCAGTCGCTGATCCAGCGGAAGTCGTCCTCCTGCCAGTCGCCGTTGCTGCCGGTCGTAAACATCTCCAGGAGGTTGAAACCGCGCCACCGGGGGAGAAGACGCTGGTCAGATTGAGTCATACTGGTACCTCCCTGCGCCCAGGCAGCGCTGCCGCACACGGCGCTTGCGGCCAGGGCGAGAGTGCCGGTCCTGAGAAAATCGCGACGCGTCACGGTGGACTACTCCCTCTCCCGCCGCGAACCTAGCTCCAGTACGTCGGTCATCACTTTACTACCCTTCCGCCGCCACCTGCCGCCGGGTCTCCTCCAGGAGTTCCTGCACCTTCACCGGCTGCCCCGTGCGGCTACTTTCGATGGCGGCGAAGATCAGGGCCACGGACTGCAGATTGTCCTCCACGTTGGTCTCCATCGGCTCGCCGCCCTCCAGCCAGTTCACGAACTTCTCGATAAGCCAGGTGTTGGCCCACTTGGGCTGCTCGAGCAGCGGCAGGGCGCAGGAGCCGTCGGCGTCGGCGTTGTTGCGGCAAGCAACCCCGTCCGCGGGGTGGGCGCGCAGCTCGCGGGTGTCCAGGATGAGCGTCGCGTACTCGCACTCGGCGCGGATGTACTCATTGCCCCAGCAGTTCAGCCCCCGCGCGTTGGTCTTGGCGCCCTCATAGGTAGATCGCACCCCGTTCTCCGAGCGCATCAGCACCAGCCCCTGCGAGTCCCCCGCGTACTCGCCCCAGGGCGGGTTCCAGGTCTGGGCGTAGATCGTGTCGCATTGCGCCCCGGTCATGTCCACCAGCAGATCCAGGTGGTGAACGGCCCCCTCTACCATCAGCGGATCGGGAATCTCATGGCGGAACTTGCCCCAGCTGGCGAACCTGCGCAGGGCGCAGCTGAACCGGCAGACCAGGTAGTCCAGCGGCCCCCAGCGACCGGAGAGGATTTCGTGGCGTAGGGAGGTCTTGTCCTGGTCGAAGCGGTGACTCATGGTCACGCCCATCTTCTTGCCGGCCTGCTTGACCTTCTGGGCGATGCGGACGGAGGCCCCCAGGGTATCGGCGATGGGCTTCTCCGAGAGAATGTGCAGATCGTGGGCCAGGGCCGCATCCACCACTGACTCGTGGCAGGCCGGGGGCACCACGACGGTGCAGAAGTCGGCGGGGTTCTCGTCCAGCGCCCGCTGCAAATCCGTGTAGCACTTCTCGGCCGGCAGGCCCAGGCCCTCGATGGCAGCCTGGTGGGCCTGCGGGTTCAGGTCCACCGCCGCCACCGCCTCGATCAGCCTCCCGACCACGTTCGGGGGCAGGAAACTCCGGCACCAGGAGGCGCCGAAGCCGCCGGTCCCGATCTGGATCATACGGTAAGCCATGGATCAAAGCTCCTTATCGGTGCGGCTCGCGAGCGGACGACCCGCGCGGGACGGTCGTCCGCGTGGGGCGGGCTTTCTAGCCCGCCCTCTGCGGTTGGTCAGGGGAGCGCGGGCTATAGAGCCCGCGCCACGCAGGCGGGAAGATTGTCCCTCCGGTAGACGGGAATCTGTCCGCACGCAATCTCAGCGGAGGTGTTCTCCTATGCGACCCATTATCCTTTGCACTGCCGTGCTTCTCTTCGCGTTCGGTCTGCTTTCGGTGGCCACGGCCCTTCCCGTACCGCCCGCGCCCGCCTTGCCGAGGTGGCGGCGGACCATGTGACGGTGGAGTTCGAGCAGGCCCCGCCTGCAGGCAACGACAACGTTGTGGTATACTGGATGGCGCAGATGTAGCGCCAGTCCCGCAGGGGCGAATGCTCTGCGCTTGCTTGCGAGCGCACAGTAGGCGTTTGCGCTTGCCTCGGCCCGCTGCGCGAACCGCTGGCCTCCGCGCCGTCCACTCGCGTCTTGCTCCCAGGAGAACCACCATGACCATCACCGAAAAGATCCTCGCCCGCGCCGCCGGGCTTGATTCCGTCAGTCCCGGCGACTTCGTGACCGCCCGGCTCAGCCTCGTGCTGGCCAACGATATCACCGCCCCCATCTCCCTCCGCGAGTTCCGCGGCATGGGCGCGACCCAGGTCTTTGACCCCGAGCGCGTGGTGCTGGTGGCGGACCACAATACCCCCAACAAGGACATCCAGTCCGCGGAGAACACCAAGCTCCTGCGCGACTTCGCCCGCGAGCAGGGCCTCCCGCACTTCTACGAGTCTCAGGACGGGGGGATCGAGCACATCATCGTCCCCGACAAGGGCCTGGCCCTTCCCGGCGACGTCATCATCGGCGCCGACTCGCACACCTGCACCTACGGCGCCCTCGGCGCCTTCGCCACCGGTGTGGGCTCCACCGACGCCGCCGCCGGGATGGCGCTAGGCGAGACCTGGCTGCGCGTCCCCGAGACCATGAAGTTCGTCTTCACCGGCCGTCTGCGTCCGTGGGTGAGCGGCAAGGACCTCATCCTGTACACCATCGGCAAGATCGGCGTGGACGGCGCTCGCTACCGGGCCATGGAGTTCGCCGGGCCGGTCCTCGAGGGCATGGAGATGGCCGGGCGCTTCACCATGTGCAACATGGCCATCGAGGCCGGTGGCAAGTGCGGAATCATAGCCCCGGACCAGACCACGCTCCAGTGGCTGGAGGGCCGTTCTGACCGAGAGTACCGGGTCTTCGCCAGCGACGCCGACGCCGAGTACGTCGAGGTATTCGAGTGGGACACCACCGACATTGAGCCGCAGGTCGCCTTCCCGCACCTGCCCGAGAACACCCGCGGCCTCTCTGAAGTCGGCGAGGTGAAGATCGACCAAGCGGTCATCGGTGCCTGTACCAATGGGCGGCTGGAGGACCTGCGGGTGGCGGCGGGGATACTCAAGGGCCGCAAGGTCGCCCCCGGCGTGCGCTGCCTGGTCTTCCCCGGCAGCGCGGAGGTTCATCTGCAGGCGACGCGGGAGGGGATCGTGGAGACGCTGCTGGAGGCGGGGTGTGCCGTGAGCATGCCCACCTGCGGCCCCTGCCTGGGCGGCCACAGCGGCTGCTTGGCCCACGGTGAGCGCGCCATCGCCACCACCAACCGCAACTTCGTCGGCCGCATGGGCCACCCCAAGAGCGAGGTCTACCTCGCCAGCCCCGCAATCGCCGCCGCCAGCGCCATCCTGGGCAAGATAGCGGGGCCGGACGAGTTGTAGCGCAGTGCGCGGGAGTGGTGTACGGCCAGAAGGCAACCGCCCTCCTCGCCAGCCAGGAGGGCGATTCGCCATCCGGCCCGGCGGTCGTCAAGGCAGGAAAGCGGCCCGCCGAGGTGGAAGTATACCATCACTTCTAAATAGTAGTGGAGGCTGCCCCATGCCCGGCATCTGCGTAAACGAGGACAACGCTCACTTCTACGCCACTCACCCGTCCGAGGACATGACCCCCGAGGGCGTGCGCGCCCTGGTTGACTACTACGCCCGCTTCCCCGGCATGTCCGCGCTCTTCTTCTGCACCAACGTTCAGCGCGCCCTGTTCGCCAGCCGCTCCTGGGAGCGGCTCTACGACGGCTACGACCCCGAGGCCGGCCCGGACCAGCCGGTGCTCCAGTGGCTGCACGACCCCCGCGACCGCGAGTTGACTCTGGGTAGCCAGGGCCGCCAGTGGCTCCACAACCTGTGGCTGCTGGAGCAGCGCGGCGTGGATCATCCGGCGCTGTGGTTGGAGCGCTGCCGGGAGCTGGGTATTGAGGGCTGGCTCACTGTAAGGATGAACGACTGCCACTACAACGACACCCCCGAGGCCTTCTGGCACTCCAGTTTCTGGCGGGAGCACCCGGAGTACTACCGTGCCCCCTACCGCGAGGAACGCGGCTGGGAGCGGGCACTGGACTACGCCCAGCCGGCGGTGCGGCTGCACCACCTGGCCCTGATCCGCGAGCTGCTGGACCGCTACGACATGTACGGCCTTGAGCTGGACTGGATGCGCTGGGGGATGCACTTCCGGCCCGGCCGGGAGGCGGAGGGACGGGCAGCGCTAACCGACTTCACCCGTCAGGTGCGTTCGCTGGCCCGCCAGGCGGCCCGGCGGGTGGGGCATCCCATCCGCGTGGGGGTGCGTGTCCCGGCCCAGCCCACCGAGGCTTGGGCCCTGGGCTACGATGTCCGCGCCTGGGCCGAGCAGCATCTGGTCGACCAGGTGATCGTTTCCTCCTTCTGCTCCGGCCTGTACTACGACTACCCGCTGGAGGAATGGCAGGCGCTGCTGGGCAACTGGCGGGGACAACTGGGCGTCTGCCTGGACTCCGGCTACAACACCTACCCCGGGGCGGGAGGCATGCACACGCCGGTGGAGATGCACTGTGGAGCGGCGGCTGCGGCTTACGAGCGGGGGGCGGACCGGGTGTACCTCTTCAACGTCTGCTACTACGAGAGCGAAGACCGGCCGTTCATGGATGAGCTGCTCACCCGGTTGACCGATCTGTCCACGATAACCGCCGGCCCGCGGCGGCAGGTGATCACCTACTCCCAGACTGCCCCTCCGGGTACGGCGACCGACGCGGTCCTGCCTCTGCCGCTGGTCAACCCGGCCCAGGGCGCCTCTTTGGCTCGCATGGACACCTGCGCCAGCCTCCGCTTCGCTTTGGGCCCCCGGCCCACCGGCGGGCGGGCCTGGCTGCGCCTGGGCTTCTCCGCCGACACCCCGGCTCTGCGGGCCAGGCAGTTCTCCGTCTGGTGCAACTCCCTCCCCTGCGTCCCCAATCGCGAGGGACCGTCTCCCGGCCGCCCCCACCAGGCAATGGCGCGCTGGCTCTCCTGGGAGATTCCCCTGACCGCCCTGCTCGACGATGTCAACCTAGTGGAGTTCCAGCCCCCCCAGATTCCCGGCGCGGTAGTCTGGGCCGAGATCTGCCTCGACCCTACCTGCTAAGAGCCTTCGTGGCCAGCCGGGCGCCTCTTGGCATCGCGCGACGGTTCGCTGCAACCAACACGGCGACCCCGGCGTTGTGTATGGGTGACCGTGAGTTACGAGGCCCGCGCAGCGCGAGAGCAGTTCGTGCCCCCCTCCCCCCCAGCCGGGGCAGGCCCGGGGTGGGCGCAAGCAGCCCTCGAGCTGAGTATGGTGCCCACGATTCGGAAGTGGAGGAATGACAATGCGAAAGTCCCACATCCATGGCTGCCGATTCCTGCTGGCGCCGCTAACGGTGCTCTTGCTGTGCACCGTGGCCGCGGCGCAGACGTTACCTCAGTTCGACTTCGACGACGAGTTCGTTGGCCCCTTCCCCAGTTGGGTGAATGTGCAAACCGAATGCGGCGCGAAAGGCGACGGCGTGACCGACGACACGGCGGCCCTTCAAAGGGCCTTGGATATCGTCAATCCGACTGCCGCAACCCGGAAAGTGGTGTACATCCCGGCGGGTACGTATCGCATTACCAAGACGCTGAACGTATCCCGCACCGAGCATAACGAAACTATCGGGATGGGCATCATCGGCGAAGACCCGGCCACCACCATCATCAAATGGGATGGCGAGCTGGACGGGCGCATGTTCTATTACTGCCCCTGGTTTGCGCGCATGATGCGGCTCACTCTCGACGGCCAGGGACGGGCGAAAGACGCCATCTTCCACGGCCTGCCTTTTGCCACCGCGCTCGGGTATACCGACATGGTGTTTAAGGACGTGCAATTCGGCATCGAAACCGGTGAACGCGACGGTATCGCCGAGTGCCTGGTGCTGCGCTGCAAGTTCATCCGCTGCTCGAAAGCCGGCATCAGCATCCAGAATTTCAACACGCTGAACTGGTGGATCTGGTACTCGACCTTTGAGGATTGCCGCATCGGCGTGAGCAGCGAATACAACAACGGCGGCGGGCATTTCCACGTCTACGAGAGCCTGTTCAAGAACTCCACCGAAGCCGACATGACCACAATGCACACCTCGTACTTCGGCATCCGCAATAACACCTCCCTCAACTCCAAGGCCTTCTTCGTTGCCAAGCGCTCCCCCAACTGGTCAGATGAAGAAAACTGGGGGGCGTCCACGAGTTTTCAGGGCAATTGCATCTATGATTCCCTCGACGCCACGCCCATCCGCATCGCCAACTCCGGGAATATCTTGGTGATGGATAACATCATCCGCAGCCGCCCGGAGGTCAGGACGGGGCCGGTCATCCAGCTCGCGACTCCGGTGGGCGACGCGGACATGGTTTCTCTCGGCAACACCTTCACCGTCGACAACCCGTTTGACGTGAAGGGACATCTGACTACTCAGGATGAGAAGACCGTCTCGTGCGAGAGCCTCAAAACCGAGCTACCGACTTTACCGGGGACGGTGCCGAATCTGCACCGCCAGGTGTTCGAGATTCCGGTCGGCGCCGGCGGGGAAGCCATCCAGCAGGCCATCGACGCCGCGGCGAAGCTGGCCGGGCAGCGCCCGGTCATTCATTTCCCGAAGGGTGACTATGCCATCGCGGAAACGCTGGTAATACCGGCCAACACCGACATGATCCTCACTGGCGACGGCATTCTCAATACCACCAACCTGAACTGGATCGGGCCGGAGAAGCAGCCTATCATTCTCGTCCACGGCCCCAATCACGCCATCTTCCGCGAGCTGAACCTCAATTGTGCCAACAGCGCCGTAGGCGTCTGCGTGGATCAATGCGACGAACCCGGCGGCCGCGTGAACATGCAGGAAGTCTGGATGGACTGCAACACAAGTCCCGCCGAACTCTACGTCGACGGCCTGGACTACACCGATGTCAGCTCGATGGGCTCCGGCTTCGGCAAGGTCATCGCCATCGGCGGCCCGCTGGCCCAGCAAGGGAAGCGCCAAGGCACCCAGGTGGTGTGCTATGGCATGGGCGGCGGCAGCCGCGACAGCTTCGAACTGCAAAACGGCGGCAGCATCCTGAAGCGCGACGCCTGGTATGAGGGACCGTACCGCACCTACCTGCGCCTGAGCGGGCAGGGAACCTTCACCTCCGATGGCGGTACGGTAGCTGTCGGCACTTACCAGAGTACCCTGATGTTCCCGGAAGAAGAAGGCCTGCCGGCGATTGACATTGACAACTTCCAGGGCAAAATCACCATGATCGGTGTCAACGTGCACTCGGTGGATTCCACCCGCCCGTCGTTGATCAAGGTGCGCGGGGAGCGCGACGACCTGCAGGTGCTCTTCCTCGGCAACGTCTTCGGACAGGACGCCTTCAGCAACGAAGCGCCGAATGCGAAAGTGGTGCTGTTCCACAACCGCCAGCACATGCCGGACCTTGGCACTACCTCCGTGCTCGACCAAGGCACCGTGGACGCCGCCTTCCTGCGCGAAATGCTGGCGCAAACGCGCACCGCGCGCCTGCCCTGGCTGACCCCGCTGCCGCTCGAAGTCACCGACGTCCGTTTCGACCGTGTCTTCTTCCGCAACGGCCCGCGCTCGATTGAGCTGCTGGCCGCGACCCAGCCGCCGGCCGAATAGTGCCGGCGGTGACCGGGTTTCCTTGCGGAAGGGGGGCCGCGCTCTTGGCGGTCTTGACCAACACTTCTCGCCCCTGCCTGCGCCTCCTGGCATGATGCGCAGGTGCCTAGAGCTAGCAGAAGGAACGACTTGACCACTATGAACACTGTGCGTTTCCCCTTGCGGGGGCTGGCTCACCTCGCCGTGCTCGCGTCCGCGTTCAGTGCGCTCCTGGCTGGCGCCGCCCTCGCCGCCAGTGTCGCCAACCTCCCCGAACTCCAGTGGGAGCAGCGCTCGGATTGGATCAATGTAAGAACATCAGTCCAACCGGGGGCGAAGGGGGATGGCCTACAAGATGACACGGCGGCCATCCAGTCCGCGCTGGACCTAATCCAGGACGGCGTCACCATCTACTTCCCGCCCGGCACCTACCGGATCACCAAAACGCTATCCAGTCCTGAGGGCCGCTATCTCGGCGTGACCCTGCTCGGACACGGACCGACCAGCGCCCTGGTGTGGGATGGCGAAGAGCAGGGCCGCATGTTCTGGAGTAGGGACGGCATGCCCAATTCTCGCTATGTAGGATTGACGTGGGATGGCCGCGGCAAGGCCGCGGTAGGATTCGATCATTCCTGCCTGAAGGTGTACGAAACCGAGATTCGCCATCAGTATGAGACCTACCGCGACTTTACCGAGGCTGGAATTCGCGTCGGTCACGCCCAGAAAGTGGCCTCGGCGGAAACGCTCTATGACCATTGCCTCTTTGAGGACTGCAAACACGGGGTGTCCATCCGGACGTATAACGACCTTAATCATACCTTCGATGGCTGCGAGTTCCGCCAGTGCGGCATCGGGATCTTCAGCGGCACCGGCTCCAACTTCTACCTCCGTAACAGCCATTTTGAGGAGAACACCGAATCCGATGTGGAATGGATGGGTGGCGAGGGGGCCAGCTCCGTACGCCGCTGTACCTCTCAGGGGTCGGAACGGTTCCTGCATTCGAGAAGCTCTGTAGCTCCGATGATGATCCAGGATTGCCACGTCGACGCCTGGAAGAGCGCGACGGGAGCCATGGTCCTGAGCGGGGCGCCCATTGTTATCTTCGACTGCGTCTTCACGCACCCCCCGAGCGCCGAACCTCCCGTGCGCACGATCGGCAATGAGCTGCGTCTGATTCTCTCCCATAACCAGCCGGCGACCCCTGCCGAGTTCGTGCAGAAGGGCACCTACGCCACCATCTACGAGGTGCCGCCTGGTACCTTGGGCGGCTCGGTGACCTCTCCCGAACAGTCCTTCTTGGCCAATCAGATACGGATTCCGGGCAAGGTCTTCGATGTGAAGCGGGATTTCGGGGGCAAAGGCGACGGCGCGACGGATGACACCGTGGCCATTCAGCAGGCGATCGAGGCCGCTCGGGCTCACGGCCAAGGCGCGATTGCCTATCTGCCCGGTGGCCGTTACGTGGTTAGCGAGACTCTGCAGCTGACCGGTAGCGACTACTACTTCGGGGGAAGCGGCTACCGCACCGCGCTGATCTGGAAGGGGCCGGCCGGTGGCACCATCATCGAAATCCGCGATCCCGACCGTCTCACCCTCGAAAACCTCGCTGTGGGCCACCATGATTGTGGCATGGGCGACAATGCCATCGACATCCTGCAGACCGGCTCCGGTCGGCCCTCGTCCATCTGTTACGACCGCGTCTGGGTCTACGGGATGTACCAGTACAAGCCGCTTGACCGCGGGCTCCGCTTCGAGAATCTGGGCCCGGAAGACCGCGTGCTATTCCGCGAGGTGAACGGGAACCTCCGCTTCACGGACTGCGCTCAGGCCACCGTCTATCTGGGGCTATCCTACGAGGGCACGATTCTGCTGGAGGGCAAATCGCCTAACCGCAGCGGCTTCATCGGCGGCACTGCTCGGCTAGGGACCGGGACCGACCCGGCGCTGTGGCTCAAGGACAATCACTCCATTGTCATGAGTGACTTCTACGTCGAACAATCCCAGCACTACCTCCGCATGGAAGGCGATGCGACACTGCCGGCCGGACGGGTGACCCTCCAGGGCGCCAAGTTTGAACTCGCCCATCCGACCAACAACGGGGTCGAGGTGAACAACTACCGGGGGGAGTTGATGCTGGGGCCCTTCCTGTTCTACGTCGTGCATCCGCTCCATCGCATGGTACAGAAAGGGGATGCCCCGTTTGCCCTGGTCTTGTGGGGCAGTTGTTTCTATCAGTCCAGACCCGATTTCACCATGACCCCTGCCGCCCAGTTGATGCTGGTTGGAAACTTGCCCGTGGGCGAAAGGTCCTCGGAGGTTCCCGATACGGCGTTAACTGAGGCCTTGCCCCGGTTGACGCGCGCTCTGGATGACCTGCGCCGTTTGGGAGCGGTCGACATGAGCCTGAACTATTCGGGAGTGGAGTAGCCGGGAGCTATCATGCCTGAAGAGAGGATGGTTGCTGTGGTATCAGTTACTCACCACGGCCGGCGGCGCGGATCGAGCTGGCTGTTCCTGCTCGCGCTGTTGGCTGTCCTGCCGCTGTGCTTGGCCCCCGTCTGCGCCCAGACGGTGACCTACTTCGACACCGGCGAGGAGTTCGCCGGTCCCTTCCCCAGTTGGAGGAACGTGAAGACCGACTACGGCGCCAAGGGTGACGGGGTCGCCGACGACACCGCCGCCCTCCAGAAGGCGCTGGACGATATGAAGACAGTCATGACGAACGACTGGTGCGTCCTCTACTTCCCGGCGGGCACGTACCGGCTGACCGACACCCTCAACACTAGCCCGCTGCGCCAAGCGCACAACGACTACCTGGGCTCCAACCTCATCGGCGAGGACCCGGCGACGACCATCCTCCTCTGGGACGGACCCGCCGACCAGCCGATGCTGCGCTACGATTCCTGGTACTGCAAAGTCAGCCGGCTCACCTTTGACGGTAACCAGGGCCAGGCCGGCGGAGGGCTGGTGCGGGCGGGCGGCTTCTCCACCTACTGCGAGATCAGCGACCTGGTCTTCAAAGACATCAACGGCATCGGGCTCAATCTCGGCGACAACGGGCCGGCCGGCCAAGCCGAACATGCGGTGCTCCGCTGCAAGTTTCTCCGTTGCACTGAGGGCATCTCCACCATCCAATGGAACACGCTGGACATCTACGTCTGGTACTGTCTCTTCGAAGACTGCGGCAAGGGCATCTACAACCGCATGGGCGGCTACCAGGCCTATGAGAACCTCTTCCTGCGCTCGAAGGAGTTCGACATCGGCACCATGAATGGCATGTGCCTGGCGGTGGTCAACAACACCTCCATAGGCTCCAAGACCTTCATTCAGGGACTCGCCGACTACGTGCGCGGCAACCGCGTCTACCACACCACCGATCCCGTGGCGATCAGTGTCGGGGGCAATATGGTGTTGCTCGACAACCTCATTGTCAGCCGGCCGGGGACCACGGGCGCGGTGGTGAACAACGGCACCAGCACCCTGGCGGTCGGCAATGCCTTCACCTCCGGCCTCTGGCCCCTCCGGCCGGCGCCCTATCCGCACCCCAACGCCGCCACCCTGAAGCAGGAGATGCTGAAGGTCCTCGACAACGACCCGGCGACCGATTTCTTCGATCCCACCTGTAACGATCCCCATACCGGGCACCCGGTGTACCCCGGCACGCTCCAGTGGAACGGCGCCGGCGACGTCGGGCGAACGGTCGTGAAATACACCCTCACTTCGGGGAGTGACCCGAAGCACGACCCCCGCGATTTCCGGCTCCTGGGGTCCAACTACTCGGGCGGCCCCTGGACCGTTCTGGATACGCAGACAAACCAAAGCTGGAATACCCGTCAGGCGAAGCAGGAGTTCACCCTCGCCGCCCCCCAGGCGTTTAGCGTGTACCGGCTGGCGGTCACCGCCAATGCCGGGGGCACTCCGGGTATGCGCGTAGCCGAATTGGAGTTCCTCGACGACCAGGGCCGCGACTTCACCGAAGACCCCGACTGCCTGATGACCGGCCGCAATGAAGCGTGGGGATCGTTCTACTCCCTTAACCAGGAAGACCTCGCGCCGGACGCGGCCCCGGTGCCGGCCACCTTCCGCCTGCCCGGCACCCCGGCAAACCACCACCGCAAGATCTTCGAGGTGCGCCCCGGCACCGACGACGACGCGAGAGAGCTACAGACCCAAATCGACGCGGCGGCCCAGGAGCCCGTCGGCAGCAAGCCGGTGGTGCATGTGCCGAAGGGGAACTTCGCGCTCAAGCAGCCGGTGATCATCCCGGCGGGGAGCGACCTGCAGCTAGTCGGCGATGGGGTGGGCAACGGCACCTCCCTCAACTTCGCCGGAGGCGACGGCCCTGTGCTGCGCTTGCTGGGGCCCAGCCGCGCCAGTCTGCGCGACCTGGCCGTCAACGGCGGCAATCAGAATGGGGTGGATGGCATCGTCGTGGAGAACGCCGACCAGGAGGGCGGTCGGGTCTACGGCAATCAGCTCAACGCCGGTGGCGCCGGCGGCACGCACATGTGCGGAGCCGCTATTCGCGTGGACGGGCTGGACCTCACTGACGTCACCATGATCTGCGGCGGCTTCGGGAACTGTCTCAGTGGTGTCAACGTGCGCGGCGGTCCGCGGGCGGCCGGCGGAGGGGTGACCAAGAACCAGGTCGCCTTCCTCACCGGTGCCGTGGGCCACGGCTGTCGGCTCCTCAACGTGACCGAAGGTGGCAAGCTGGTGGGCGAGGCCTTCTGGTATGAGGGAGAATGGGACTATGCCGCGCCGCTCCTCGACCTGACCGCAGCCAATTCCGGGACGCTTTCCGCCGCGGCGGTCTGGTGGCATATCGGCGCGGAGAAGCAGCCGATGGTGTTAGTGGACGGTTTCGCGGGCCTGTGCAGCCTGGCCGGCAGCAACCTGGACGTCCGCAAGACCGCCACCATTGAGTTCAAAGGGAATGGCGCCCCGACGACGCTATTCTGCGCTGGTACGACGTTCAGTAACGGCGGCAACACCCCGAAGATAGAGGACGCCTGGGTCGACCAGACCGCACCGGCGGCCCCGGCGGTACGGCTCGGTTGTGGCGGCCCCAACCTGGTCGGCCAAGTCCCGAACACCATGCCCGACGCCGACTTCGTGCGCCGGGCCCTGGCGCAGCTCCGCGCCGTGCGCATCGATCTGCCGGTGGACCTGCCGCCAGGCGTCACCGACGTAAAGTTCTTCCGGGTACAGATCACCGGTGGCGACGGCAAAGACGGCATCCGCCTCGAGGCGGGGGAGTAGCGGCCGCTCGGAGAAACCGGCACCAACTGTGTGAGATGCAGAGCCGCCTGCGGAGGACCGAGACCGCTTAGCAGAAGTCCGGCGGCTTCCCTGGGGCAGATGTTTCGCGGAGCTGTATCCCGCGCAACATCCGCCCGCGCGTGTTCCTCAACACCGAGTACCTGGAGGCGCAGGACACGCTGCATTTGCCCGGAGTCCCGCTGTCACCTCCGGAGGAGTAGAGCCCGAGCCTGGCTCCCCGCGCCCATCACACCGGCCGGCCCCGATCCGCGCGGGCCTTGGTGGGTATCAGGCAAGCCTGCTGCCGAGACGTCCGAACCCCCTCTCCCAAGCGTAGCGCGGGAGAGGGGGCAGGGGGTGAGGTTCCGGCGCCCAGCCGCGCTAGCAAGCGAGGCCTGGCGCAACCTCCGTAGGGCCGGGATGAGGGAAAACTCATCGGGGAGAAGGGGCGTCCCTAACGTGGTCGCTCTTCGGGAGCGCGGGACCAGGGCTCACGGGCCCTTGCCCGACGGCAGCCGGACTGCCAGTTGGTCCCCATCACTTCGGCGCCCACTCTCCGGCCTGGTCATAACTGAGCGACCGCGGATATCCGGCAGCATTCCAGAGGGCATCGAAGCAGGGCCGAAGGACCTTCGCGACATCCTGAGAGAGTTGCCCGGCGACGCTCTCGGGTAACTCCTCGACGATGATTTCGGGAAGCAGCAGGCTATCGCGATCGATGACGTGCGAAGAGTCGTTACTTCTTGTCTGTATAGGGAAGTCCTGGACCCCCAAAAGTGTCAGCAGGATAGCGACGGGGGCTGGAACGCCGAGGTCATTGAGCAGATTCATGTAGAAGCTGCATGCCTCTATTACCATTCTCTCATAGGCGGAGCCCCACAGGCCCTCCGCCGCCAGATATCTCCATTCGACGGCCTCGATGGCTCCATTGCGGTACAATTGGGTGTACCCGTCAGACGCCCCCTGGCTGTCGAGTGCCTTGTACGACAGGAGCCCCTCGAGATTGTACCGACTATCCCCGCCATTGTAGTACATGGGTCGCAGCCGGGTTCTCCCGCTAGCAACGGCGCAGACGTCTACGCCTCCGGTTGGCGGAGACAGCGGGACGATGTGGAGCACAGTTCTCGGGCCATCGGGCAGTCGTACAGGCGTTTCGCCCGCGATGATCCTCCCCATCCGCTCGAGCCTGAAATCGCGAACCCTATCGGTTCGCCCGCGCGATGACGCAAACAGCTCCCCTATCTCGAACACGTCCAGCGGGTACTTCCCGTTGGAGCTGCGCGAGTAGAACCGCTGGCTGCCCTTGTATTTCACCATGTGCGGTCCAGCCCAGCTTGCCGGTATCCTCAGGACCACGATGTCACTCCCGCCGTGCAGCCGCACGGAGATGGCGTGGACCCCGGGGACTCTGGGCTGTATTCCGTCACGCATCAGCTGCTCGAGACGGAGCATCGCGTCGTCACACTTGACGTGGCCGATGGGCACGAATCCCTTCGGCACTCCATCCTCGGCCCTCATGCCAAAGATGATGTCGCCGCCTCCGGCGTTCGCGAACGACACAGCATCGGCAAGGAACTCCTTCTTGTCGGCTTCGGTTCCGCCAGGCAGTTTCTCCTTGTACTCAATGCCTCGCATCTCAAGCACTTCGCCGTCGATCAAGGACTGCAGGTCGTCTTCGGTTATGACTCGGGGCGGTCTCGGTAGCATCGATAGTGCCTCCTCGAATCTATGGACATGCCAGTGTCGAGCCTCCTCCCCCGCCCCTGCACTCCGCGTCCCGCGCCCACCATCGCCCACCGACCCCGCCATCCGCGCTGCCCTTGACGGGTGCCAGGCAGGCCGCTGCCGAGACGTC
>JALGSV010000046.1 GCA_029821755.1 Candidatus Zipacnadum vermilionense
CGCGGACCTCCTGGCCCGCCACGAGGCCGCCGGCGCCGAGCTTACCGTGGGCTGTGTCCCCCGCCCTCGCGAGGAGGCCCGCCAGTTCGGGGTCATGCAGGTGGACGACCAGGGACACGTCATCGGCTTCCAGGAAAAGCCGCAGGACCCGGCCCCCATGCCCGGCAACCCCGAGTACTCCCTGGTTTCCATGGGCGTGTACCTGTGGAACACCGAGACCCTCGCGCGCCGCGTGGCCGCCGACGCCACCCAGCGCGGCTCCCACGATTTTGGCAAGGACATCATCCCCGCCATGGTATCCGCCAGCGAAGCAGTCTACGCCTACTTCTTCCAGGACCCCTCCGGCGCCCCGGCCTACTGGCGTGACATCGGGACGCTCGATAGCTACTGGGAAACCACTCTCGACCTGATCGCGCCCTTGCCCCAGCTTGACGTCTACGACCCGCAGTGGCCCGTCTACGGCTCGCGCCGCCGCCGCCCCCCGGCCAAGATCGTCTCCGGTGAACACCTGCTGGTGGAGGACAGCCTCCTCGCCCCCGGCTGCATCATCTCCGGCGCCACCGTCAAGCGCAGCGTACTGTCCCCCGGCGTGGTAGTGGAAGAGGGGGCGCAAGTCTGCGAGTCGATCATCATGGACGATGCCCTCATCGGCGCCGGCGCCCAGATCTGCCGCGCCCTGCTCGACGAGGGGGTCCACGTCCCCCCCGGCTACGAGATCGGGATAGACGCCCGCCACGACCGGCGCCATTTCGTAGTCACCGACTCCGGCATCGCGGTAGTCCCCGCCGGGGCCATGCTGGACTGATCCCTGCCTGTGTCCCGTGGTACCGCTCGCCAGAGCGGTGCTCTCACCTGAACCTTCCGGTGACCTCCTCTGTCCTTCTAGTTGTACGCTGTCACTTCTACTGCCGTTGAGCTTCCCCAAAGGAGTCGCCTACTATGAAGATCCTCTTCGCCTCCGCCGAAGTTGCGCCCTTCGCCAAGGTCGGGGGCCTCGCCGACGTCGCCGGCTCCCTCCCGCTGGCCCTGGCCGAGCTAGGCCATGACGTCCGCGTCATCATGCCCAAGTACCTCTCTGTCACCCAGGGCGCCGAGGCGGGCAAGTGGAACTTGTGGCGTGCCGTGCCGGGCGTCCCCGTGCCCGTGGCCGGCTGGACCAGCGGCTGCGCCCTTGATGAATCTCGTCTCCCCGGCTCGGAGGTGCCGATCTATTTCGTCGAGCACCACGATTACTTCTCCCGCCCCGGCGTCTATGGCCCGCCCGGCGGCGCCTATTCGGACAATCTCGAGCGCCTCACCTTCTTCTGCCGCGCCATCCTGGCCGTGCTGCCGCCGCTGGGCTGGAAGCCCGACGTCATCCACCTCAACGACTGGCACACGTCTCTGCTGGCGGTCTATCTCAAGCGTGACGGACCCGCCGCGCAAGGCGGCCTGCCAGCCACCATCTACACTGCCCACAATCTCGGCCCTGCCTACCAGGGCACCTTCCCCCCGGCCCTGCTCCCCGTCACCGGCCTGCAGGACAGCTTCCCCTGCACCGGCGAATTCATCGTCAACGACCAACTCAACCTCGCCGCCGCCGGCCTCTCCTGCGCCGACCTGATCAGCACCGTTAGCCCCACTTACGCCAAAGAGATCGCCGACCCCGCCTTCTCCGGCGACCTGGCGGACCTGGTCCAGCGCCGCGGCAAAGACGTCCAGGGCATCCTTAACGGTATTGACTACGAGGCCTGGAATCCGGCGACTGATTCCGCCTTGCCCGCCAACTTCTCGGCCGCCGACCCCGCCGGCAAGGCCCAGTGCAAGGCCGCCCTCCAGGAGGCAGCGGGCCTCCCGGTCCGCCCCGCCCTGCCCCTGGTGGGGCTGGTCACGCGCCTGGACGCACAAAAAGGCCTCGACCTGGTGGCCGAGGCCCTCGATATGCTGCCCGGAATGCAGGTGGTGATCCTGGGGACAGGCGCACCGGACCTGGAGAAGCTCTTCGCCGCTGCCGCGGAGAAGTACGACAACATCGCGGTGTGGCTCAAGTTCAGCGATCCGCTAGCCCGCCGCCTCTACGCCGGGGCCGATCTGTTCCTGATGCCCTCGCGCTACGAGCCGTGCGGCCTGGGCCAGATGATCGCCATGCGCTACGGCACCCTTCCGGTGGTCCGCGCCACTGGCGGCCTGGCCGACAGCGTCACGGAAAAGTCCAAGAAGGGCCAGAAGCGGAACGGCTTTGTCTTCGAGGACTACAGCGTGGACGAGATGCTCGCCGCTCTCCAGCGCGCCGCGAAAGCGTTCGCCGACGCGAAGAAATGGCCCACCCTCGTCCAGAACGCCCTCGCCACCGACTTCACCTGGACCCGCTCCGCCGGCGACTACGTCAAGCTCTACGAAGCGGCGCTGCAGAAGGTGTAGAGGCGCATCGCATGCCGGCGGCTATCCGTCTTTCGCCGCCTCCAGGATCACCGCGAACCACTCTCGGTCGCGCACCGAACCCAGGTCGGTGTCCGTCTGCATATGCCGCCGAGTCGGTAGTGTCTCCGCCTTCCGGGCTTCCTCCAACCAGTGCCGACACTCCTCAACGTTTCCTCTCAGCGCGGCTGAGCAAGCGCGGTTGTAGAACGACCCTCCCGCTACCCGTTCATCGGCTTGGGCGTACTTGGCGTCTGCCTCAGTCTGGAGTTGCTTCGCCTCCTCGCTCTCCCGCTTATCCGCCTCGCGCTCGAGCAAGAAAGCCCACAAATCGAGGGCTTTTGCCACCTGCTCCCGCAGGGCCGGTTCCGACGCCGCCCCGAACCGCCGCTCCACCTCCTCGTACGCCGCGATCGCCTCCTCCCCACGCCCCGCCTCCCCCAACGCGAAGCCCTTGTTGACCAGCGCGCGGGCCATCATCTCTTCAGCCGCGCGCTTGATATCCGGGGGCAGCGGGTCCCCTCGCCCCACGATTTTGTCCCCAAGCTCCACCAATCTGGCCCCGTACTGGATATCCGTCGCCTCTCCCGACAGCGACATGGCCTCCCGGACCGCCCGGAGAACCTCGACGATATCCTGAGGGCTGAGGGCGCCAACGTCAACATCCTGCGCTGCGGCCAGCACCTTGTGAAACTCCCCTTGACGCCATAGGGACCGTAGCTTCTCTACTGGGTTCTCCTTGCTCGGCCCTGTCTCGACGTCAGGCTGCGTGCGCGCGCTGTCGACGATCCGCAGGGCCTCGCTCACATCGTACATCGACCCCGTATCGCCCGTCTCGCCGCAGTCGCGGGCCAATTGGTCTCGAAAGACCTTCAGGGGGTCTTTGAATAGCAATGGGTCAGGCAGCTTTGCCGCTTTGATGAGCGTCCCCAATACCTTCTCCGCCGGCAGCGTCCGTTCTCTGGCCTCGCTCGGCGGGCTCCCCGCCAAGGTCACCTCCCCAGCCGCTCCCTCCCGTGGACTTGATCCTCCCCGCCGGTCGGGGGCCTCGAGAGCCACGATTTTCACACTCTGGTGTTCGCGGAGCCACTCGGGAAGTTCGTCCGCCTGCTCTCGCCGGTACACAAACCAGTACAGGTTGTACGGCAAGCCTCCTTCCCGCCGCAGGCGTCTCTCCAGGGCGCTCATGAACACATCGCCTTCCCTACCCGCGTAGCCCAGCACTAGTGGCGAGCGTTGGCTGAGCACCCCGTCCAAGAAGTCCCCCATGCGCATGAAGACTTGGCTGGCCTCTCCCTCCGTTTCCGCTCGGGCGTCCCTCTCTTCCCGCAGGTTGCAGCAATCATAGAACCAATAGGTGCCATGGACGTGGGCGATGCAGGGGATAGGTCCGCTCAGGTCAAGTCTGCCGGTCGTGAGAGGGTGGTCGGAGATGAGGGCCTCTCCGCACAGCAGGCGGATTGCGCGGGTCAGCATGTCATCAAAGTTGGTGGTTACTACGAGGTTCGTGAGAGGCTTACGGTCTTTTTCGAGGAGCAACTGCGCAAGCTGGAAGTTCGCGGCGGAGATCGGCTGGCAGGAGATATCTTTCAGATACCTCTGGCGGTCGGCCATGCCCGGATAGGCGGCCTTGAAGCACTCCTCGTATTCCTTGATCTTATCTTCGGACTTTGGTGCGAGTGAGACGCGAACTTCCTTCCGGCAGTGGCTGATGACGCCCTCGGCCAGCGGCACCGACGGATGTGAAATCCCGGCCCCGACCATGAAGAAGAAGGGCCAACGGTCTCTTTCAGCCAGTTCCCCGCTTCTTCGGATCTCATCGACGGCTTTACCCAGGCTGATCAACTGCACTCGAGACCACCCTCTCGCCTCGGACAGCACGATCCTACTATGCGCCACTATAGTAACTTAGCGCTAAACTTCTGTCAAACTCTTATTCGGCATGGCTTTTCCGCAATGCCTCAGCACTCCATCAACCTCAGCCACTCCTCCCCCTCCGCCGGGCTGGCCACCGCGCCGTTGATCAGCATCTGCTTGGTCTGCTCGCCGAACTCCCGCTTGAAGCCTTCCAGGTGTTCCTTGCAGTTGGCGCCCACCAGGAGCTTCTTGCCGGCGTCCAGGACCTCGTGGTACAGCGGGTACCAGTGCGGGTCATAAGTCTGCGGGGAGGCCGCGCCGGGCGTCCACTGGAGCATATCCAGGTCGGGCAGGTTGAGCAGCGTAGCCTTATGCGGGATGGCCCCGGGGCCGTCCCAGTGGTACATGCAGTAGCCCACCCGCGCAGTCATCTCCCGCAGCACCGGCCCCATGAACTCCTCGAACATGCGGGGACCGATCATCGCCGAGAAATCGCACTGGAATTTCGCCATCCGCCCCGGCGCCCAGGCCCAGAAGATGGAGCCGCCCACCTCGTCGCGGAACATATCGTATAGCAGGTCGTAGTACTGGAAGTACCGGTCGGTGATCTGCCGCATACAAGCCTGCACCCACTCCGGCCGGTCCATCAGGTCGGTCAGCAGCACCTCGTTCCCGCGCATAGCCGCGAGGGTGTCGAGCCCCTCGATCAGGTCCGGGAACTGCTGGAGGAACTTGCCCTTACCGAAGGCCAGGCTCTGCCGCGCCGCGCGCTGGGTGAACTGCCAGTAGAAGTTCTCCGGATCAAGCTCAAACCGCGCCGTCTCCGGGTCGTCCATAAAGGGCTCGCACCAGACGGTGCCGGGCATCTCGTGCCCCTGGCAGCCCAGGTACAGCGCTAGCGTATTGGGTGCTAGGTCTCCCGGAGCGACCGTGGGTACGGCCTCCCCCAGACACCAGCCCGACGCGGCCCCGCGATAGCGTACATTTAGGTGGTACTCCAGGTCGCTGGTGGAATAGTCAGTCTCCCAGCCCTCGGGTCGGGGCAGCTCGGGGAGGCACTCCCAGGGCTCCTCCCGGGGGGCGGTAAGCTGCATGGCTGCCCGCCCAATATCCTCCCCATTCCACCAGGCAGTAAGACGCTCACGGGCAGATCCCCAATCGGGACGGTAGGCTAGAGGCATACAGTCATGCAACCTTTCTCGTATGGATTCCCGCGCGGCGGGGCCCGCGCAAACCGGGTACCCAATTCGTCATTTGTTCGCGAATACCTTGTACTCCCCCGGCGCCAGGGTCATCGTCTCCTGGGTGAACGCCAGGCCCGGCACCTCCATCGCCCGCTGGAGCGTCGCCGTGACCGGCTGGTTGGTGGGGTTGTTGACCGACAGGTGCCAGGCGGGCGGCTTGCCCTCCAGGCCGTCGTTGATCCGCGTGACCTGGATGAAGAGGTCCTTCCCCGCCGCGTCCGCCACTACCGGGTGACCGATCATGACGTGCGTGTTGGCAGCTTTGCTCACGAACAGCGGGGCGTAGGCGCGGCCCTCGAAGTCCAGGCCCAGAGCCCGCCAGCCACTGTCCCCCTTCGAGTAGTAGTGGGTCCGGTAGCCCTCGAACTGGTACAGACCCACGCTCCAGCGGTGATTGAGGCCGCCCACCCGCAGCGGGACGGTCCGGGTCACCCCCGCCGGTTTCGGGATGGACAACTCCACCGCGTAATTCTCCGGCGTCAGCTCCAGCAGCCCGCCCGGCCCCGGGGCCTGCCTGCCCCGGGTGATCTCCATCCCCGTGGGGCTCTCCAGGTAGGCCACCATGTCGGCGATCGACTTCGCGTCGGTCATGGCCTGATCCAGCGGCCAGGCCTGCACGAAGATCTCCGCGTCGTAGGTATCGCCCTTCTTCACCGGGGTCTGGTCCAGGTCGGCGTAGAGGTTCAGCCAGTACCAGGTGTAGGGATGGGCCTCCATGAGGAGTGGCTTGCCCCGGTTGAGAAAGAGGTGGGTATTGGCCACTTGGCTGCTGAAGAGGGCAAACCAGCCGCCCGTGTCGATTCGCGCCCGCTTGATCTGCGGCGGGGTGTCCGTCAGATCCCACATGTCCAGGAGTTGCGTGCCCTTGCCCATCACCAGGATGGTGCTGCGCGGCGCCGTCTTCCCCCGCCACCAGCTGTGGAACAGTCGGATCTGGGTCGGGGTGCAGTCTTGCTTGTAGGTGAGCCGCTCGGTGAACAGGCTGGCGATGGGGCCTTCCCGCACGCCCGGCGCGCCGTAGTTGTTGGGTTCCACGCCGGTGACGTACTGGTCGAAGTAGGTATGGCTCACCGACAGGTCCACGATCGGCGAGGGCCGCAGCGGCCCGCAGGTGTGCCAGGGGTTGATGATGGGCACGCCCTCCACCGTCGTTCGCGTGCTGTCCATCCGGCAGCGCGAGGCGCCCTCGTCGGCGAACTCCAGCCGCGGCACCTGGTACGGCACCGGCTCCTCGTAGTTGCCCTGGTCAGTATACACGGCCGGGTAAGTGTACTGGGGGCTCACCAGCGCCCGGACAGCGGTGGGCCCCCCGTCCCAGGTCCCGCCGGCCTGGGGTACCCGCGGAGTCATGAACAGGTTCGGCCAGTGCGGTCCGCGCGCGAGCAGCATGTAGGCGCAATCGTTGGTGTGGTCCCCGCAGAAGACCGGCACGAAGCTGCCGCCTTCCTTGTACTGCCGGTAGGCGAAGCTGGTCGCTACGCCTCCTTTGGCGTCTTCCGCGATCAGCACCAGGTTACGCTGGACGGTACCGGGGAAGAAGAGGGTGGTGACGAACTCCTTCGTCCCGCCGCAGAGGAAGCGGCGGAAGAGGCGCTCGCCATCGTAGATGCGAATCTCCTTGAGTCCCGTCGACGCCGTGACGCGGATCGGCGAGGGGGTCAGGGAGCGCCCCGACACGAAGTTCTCAGACCCGAAGGTCATCACCCGGTTGCACTTGGGCCAAGCCTCGATCAGCGGCCCGTCGGAGGGGAAGGCGTTGGGGGCCTCGTAGGAGGTGGTCCAGCGCAGCGCGTCTTGCCACACCAGGTCCAGCGAGCGCGCCAGCCCGTAGGTCAGGGCCTGGTTGCTCGCCACCGCCGCCCTCATCTCTGCCGGGGATTTGACCAGGTTGAGGCTAACCGGCGTCGGGACGGAAGTGGCCTGGCAGGTAGTCAAGTAGTCGGCGGTCATGTCCTCCACCAGCTTGCCGCCCTCGTAGGTGCGCAGCGCCACCATGCTGTAAACGCGCAGGTCGTACATCTTCATCCCGTCGCCGGACTTGGTGAAGTTGTAGTAGCCGAGGTTGTTGCCCTTGGGGAAAGCGACGTTGTACCACCAGTCCAGAGCGGGGTTGCCCTTGGCCCATTCACCCTTCTCGTTCTGGAACTGCCAGTTCATCGTCCGTTTGTCCGGCCCGGTTAGCATGCGCTCCTCTGGCCAGACCGGATTCTCTCCGCACAGGAAGGCGTAGTTGCCGGTGTTGACCTTCATCCGGTACCCGGCGATCAGCTTGAGTGTAGGCGTGCTGTTGCGAGCCACGGCGTCCTTGAGGCGCTCCAGCTTCTCCGGGGTCATCTGGGCCAGGTCTTCGAGGAAGACGATGAAGTCGAGCTTGAGCTCCGCCGCAGCCTGGGCGTAGTCGGCCACCGACCCCGTCCCGCCCGACAGGGCCGTCTGCGCCCCGATCAGCCCGCGATAGAGCTGGCCGGCCACCGGGGGATGATGGTACTCCAGGACCTCGTCCTCCTCATAGTACCAGTCGTGAAACTCGTCCATCGCTCCCGCTCGTAGCATGGGCTCGCGCAACCGGTTCTGGTCTTGGACAGCCCCGCCTACGGCCCCTGACTTCAGGCTGGGCTCGGCGAGCCAGCGGTAGGTATTGGTCAGCAGCTTCCCGTAGTCGCTGGGGCGAGTGCCCAGGCCTTTGGTCAGGACCTCGTCGTTGTAGAGCCACTTCATCCCCGAGCCGACGGAGAAGTTGAACCAGGTCTGGACCGTCGCCAACCGTCCGCCGCCCGCGTAGTCCCGGATCGCGAACAGCACGGGATCCTTGACCGGCTCGCCGGGAATCAGGGCATCCTTCGACGGCTGCGCCTCGCCGGGGCCGAACTTCGGCACCACCGTGTACGCTGCCTGGCTGGGCCGCGCCACGACTTGCCAGTCGGCGTCGACAAGGATCGGCATGGTGTGCTGGCCGAAATAGTGGGAATCGTAGGGGTACCAGAACCCGCGCACGTCCTTGCTTACCGGCGTGTCGGCAATCTGGTCGGTGTACGCCAGGCCCGAGGGCATGTTGGTCATCTGCTGCACGAGGGTATCGCGCAGCCACAGCAGCGGGAACTGGAGCCCCCACTGCTGGAGCAGGTCGTTGGGCGCCGCCCCGCCCCAGAAGGGCCAGTAGTGGAGGAACACGCCACCGCCGGCCTTGACGAATCTGTCCAGTACCGCCCAGTAGTCGGCCAGCCACGGGGGCCGCATAGCCAAGGAGGTGCTCATCGCCTCCGCGTCCGGTCCCCGGGCGGGGAAGTCGTAGACAAACAGCACGTTGTAGTTCTTGACCTTGTCCCAGGTTAGGTCCTTAGCGCCCTCGATGTAGTCCACGACGAACCCCGCCTGCTCCAGGGCCTGCATGTAGTCGTAGCCGACATAGTCGTACCGGTTCTCGCCGGGACAGCAGAAGAGGATCGCCGGCTTCTTCCCCGGCCCCGGCCCTTCTTGAGCCACCGCCACGGCGCAGGAGAGAACAAAGAGCGTAACCAGGAGCACAGAAAGAGCGCGCTTCATGAGGGGTCCTCCCAGGGACGGAATGGGTGCTACGCGTGAGGGGTAGTCTAGGGGGCAGGGAGGGGAGGTGTCAAATGAGAGGTACAGGTGCCTTCTTGACCCCCACCCCTGCTTGTGATACGATTTCAACGATACGATAGGAGTCACTGAAGCGTCCATGCTGGCGAACGTTCGCCATAATCCGGCCTACCAGTTCCTGATACACCGCCAGTCGCTATGTCCAGCGGCGCCCTGCCGCTTCCCTTAGCTCTGCCCGATAAGGCCCGCCAGCATTCCCGCCGCGGGCCTTTTTGTTGCTGCCTGCTTCATCCTGTTTGCCTTGCCTCCCCGCCGCCGGGGTAGGGCCCGGACGACCATGCCCACCAACAGCCAAGTACTAGTCCTGAACCGCAATTACGAACCGCTCAACCTCTGCTCCTGGCGGCGGGCCGTAGTGCTGGTCTACCTCGGCAAGGCCGTGCCGCTTGAGCACGCCTCCCGGATGGTCCACGCCGCGACCGCCGCCGTGCGCCTGCCCTCGGTGGTGCGCCTGGCCGACCAGATCCGCCGGCCGCTGCCGAAGGTCAAGCTCTCCCGCCCGGCGCTGATGGCCCGCGACGAGCACACCTGCCAGTACTGCGGCAAGCAGTCCAAGCACCTGACGGTGGACCACGTCATCCCTCGCCACCTAGGCGGTCGGCACACCTGGGAGAACGTGGTGGCCTGTTGCATCGAGTGCAACAACCGCAAGGGCAACCGCACTCCGCGGGAGGTAGGCATGACCCTCCTGCGCACCCCCCAGCGCCCGCGCTTCATCCCTTACCTCAGCTTCAGCGCCTTCCGCCGCGCCCTGCGCAATGAGACCTGGCGCGACTACCTCGAGCCCTTCGCCCCGCACCTGCTGCCGGAGGTCGTTGAACAGTCTTACCTAGACGCGGGCAGGTCCGCCCGCTCCCCCCGTGGAACTCTCCCGGCGCTGTAGGCCCCCGATAGGGTGGCTATCCCCGCAGGAGCCGACCTAGGCCTACCCGCCTAGCGTTCATCGCCCTGCTCGCAGCCCTCACCTCCTGCGGCCATGCGCAGGAAGGAGCCGCCCCTGTGCCTGCCGTGCCTACGACTCCCGTCACCGCCCAGGACTACTACGCCTACGCGCAGACCTACCCCGAGCCGATTGTGCCTAACCCCAAGCACGGCATCTACGGCCCCCGGCACGCTCTGTCCACGCCCGCCGCCTACCACGTCACCAAGGACCCCGCCCTGGCCCAGGCGCTGCTGGCCTGCCTGCGCGATTACGCCGACTACATCGCTGAGTCCCTGCCCAAGGAGGGCGGCGTCCACTACTCCTGGGAGGGACCCTACCTGATCGGTATGATCCTACGGGAGCTGCGCGCCGACCAGGTCCTCATCGAGCAAGACGAGGTCTGGGCCCGGAGCACCCTCGTCGGCCTCGCCGAACACCTCTCCTCCTGGAGCCCCACCCTCAACTACACCCGTGGCTCCCAGCACCGCGCCCAAGGCGAGGCCTGCGCCCGCGCCCTGGCCATGTTCTACTACCCCGACCTCGAGCAGGCCGAGCGCTGGAAGCCTTACTGCGAGACCGTCTGGAACGATTGGTGGAAGTACCGGGACATCGGCATCAACGACACCGGCTACTTCTACGGCGCCCTGCAGCGTGTAGCGCTCACTGCCGACCTGATGGACCGCGAGAAAGTCTGGAATGACCCGGGAATGAAGCCCTTCTGGGAGCGCCTGATGTACGAGGTAGCCCCCGACGGCTCTACCTCGACTACAGCCAGGAGACGGTGGCCCGCTATTGGGCCCAGGACGCGACCTATCTAAAGGTGGACAATACCAGCCAGTTCAGCAAGGCCGATCGCGGGGAGGCAACCTCGGGGGAGCTGGAGCGATGAGGGGACTTGTTGCTTTGTCCGAGTCCCTTCTTCTCTACCCCGTCGGGCTCGGCAGCGCCACTTGCGCCAGGGCCGCCAGCGGCGTGCCGGAGGGGTTCTCCAGGACCAGGCGGATCGCAGTAGCGCCGGGGCCACCGGGGAGGGTCTGATCCAGCGTAACCGGCTTGTCCGGAGCCACCGCCAGGCGGACCGGGTCGCCCAGCGTCTGTCCCGCGGCATTCACCGGCGACAGCAGCAGCGTCCCCGGCGCAAACACTCCCAGCCGCCCGGTGAGGTGGTAGCCCTCGCCCTCGGGCTTGAGCACCAGGGGCTCCGACACCGCCGCGTACTCCGCGGCATCCACGATCGGACCGGGTACCACGGTGGCGTGCCAATCTTGCACCAGGGTCAGCGACTGTCCCGGCTTAAGTTCCTGCACGGGCGAGCTGACCAGCACCCCCACATAGGCCTCGCCGTCCTTGGCCTCCGCAGTCCGCAGTCGCACCGGCGCCCCGCCGGGGTACTCCCCGATCGCGGCCAGCGTGAAGCGCCGCACCAGCGCGCGATTGCCCCCGGCCTCCGTATACCCCAGCCAGCCGTCCCGTAGGTTCAGAGCAACCTCGCCCGCCTTGCCGCTGTAAGCGACCTCTAGCAGGCGGCCCTGCGCCGCGGCCTGGAACTGCGTGGTGTCGCCCTCCTTGTCCAGCGACCAAAAGCCATCAGGATGGCCCGGTGCCGGCGCGAGCGGCGCGTACAGCCGGACCTGCCCGGTGGGCGGGGCGGGACCGATTGTGCCCATGAGCCGGCAAGCGGTCTGCAGCGACCATTTCCCCGGCCTATCGGCGCTATTGGTGAGCTGATCGGTGACGGTCAGGCGGGTGCTCCCGGCATACAGGCGCAGCGTCCGGCTCAGCCGCAAAGTGCGGCTCAGCCGCACAGGGGACTCCTCATCCTCAGCGGTGGTCAGCTTGACCTCCGCGTAGATGCCCCGGGCGGTAGTGACCTCGCCTTTCCAGGCGGGGGGCTCGGCGGTGGCGTCTTCCATCGCCCCTGCCTCCACCGCCTGCACGACCTCGCCGCCCTGTTCGGGGTCGGACCGGAGGAACTCAAGGCTGCCCATCGTGAAGCTGACGATCCGCCCCGTGGCCGGCAGAGCCACCACCGTGACCAGTCCGTTGGCGAGCTGCAGGGCCCGCTGGCCGTAGAAGTCAACCTCCTGGGCCTGCGCCTCCGCCGAGGCGTCCAGGGGTTGCGGGAAGGCCTCGCCCCGGATGTGAGGTTCGGTCTGCTCGCCGGAGCTAGCCAACCCCCCGGGCGTAGCCCCGCCGCAACCAGCCAGCAGGGCGAGAGCGGCAACGGTCACGGCCGACAGAATGAGGAGATACCACGAGACGCGCATTAGAGTCCCTCCGTGGGTGCAGGTGCTCCCAAAGACGCTTGGACCGAGAACAAGGTTCCCCGGCGGGGCCTCGTCCTCCCTACTCTTTCCACCCCATCTTCCGCAGCCGCAGCGCCTCATCCGGCCGCGTGCAGATGCGGTCGACTTCCTCCGGCGGGAGGAAGTGGGGTCCGCCGAAAGCCATGGTTCCCAGTAGCGTCTGGGCGGCCTTGACGGCGATCTGGGTGGAAGTCTCCACCTCTTCAGCGGTGCGCCCGGGGATGATCAACCCGTGGTTCTGCACCAGCAGCATCCGCGGGAAGGCGGAGCACTCCTCGACATAGGTCTCCACCGCCTCCCGCACCGCCCGCGCCAGCCCCAGCCCCGGATCACTATACGGCACCCAGCACGTCCGCGGCCCGCAGAAAGCGATCTCCTCCGGCGTCATCCGCCCCCCCAGCGCCAATTCCTCACCGCGCTGGGAGCAAGTCAGGGCGTTGATCGCCGTCGGGTGGGTATGCCCGACGAAGTTGATCCCCTGCTCATCTCCGGTGAGCCTACACGACAGCAGGTAGGCGTGCATCATCGTCTCCACCGACGGCCGCATGCCCGGCGGCTCGATGGCGGCGGCGGTAAGCGCAGCCGTCACCGCCTCGTCGCTCCCCGCCTCCGACCCCAGCAGCTCCAGCACCGGCGCAAATCGCACGCGCACGTATCCCTCCTCCCCAGCCGTCCTCATTTGCGCCCCGGAGGCCTTCACATAGAAGCTCTCCTCCTCCACCCGCGCCGAGGTATTCCCCTCCCCCAGCAGAACGCAGTCCCAGTCGGGCCGACCCAGGGTCCGCGAGAGTTCCACGAGACGGGAGAGGATAGGGGAGGGATTCATAATAGAGTCAGATTCCTTTCATGCCACGCGTGCCCCGCGCTCGTCAGGCCTTGCTCCGCTTCAACACTTTCCGCGCCAGCTTCCGATACCACTTGTCCACGTCCGGCTCCTTGACCAGCTTCTCCAGGACCGTCCGGCCCTCTTCGTACCCCAGGGCGGTCAGGGCGTAGGCCGCGTCGAAGCGCACGTACAATTCCTCATCCTCCAGCGCCTCCTGCAGCACCGCCACCCCAGCGTCGTTTCCACAGCGACTTAGCGCATACGCCGCGTTAAAGCGCACCAGCGGGTCCTCGTCGGTCAAGCGCTCTTGCAGAGCCGGGACTGACCGCTGCCGCCGCCGGTTGCCGATCACCGTGCACACCATGGAGCGCACCGTGCTGTCCTCATCATGCAGCGCCGCGATCAGTGCATCCAGCGCCGCCTTCCCGCGGATCTTCTCCAGGGCCATCGCCGCCGAGGCGCGCACGGTCGGCACCGGGTCCTGGCGCAACACCTCAGCCAGCGGTTCCAGCGCCTCCCGCGCCCGCAGGTCACCCAGCGCAAAGGCCGCTTGGTAGCGGACCTTATCGTCCGGGTCGGCCAGGGCGCCGATCAGCGGCGCCACCGCCCGCGGGTCTTCCCGTTCCCCCAGCAGGTCGGCCGCCAGGGCTCGGACTGTCGAGTCTTTTGACTCCAGATCAGCCAGGAGTCGTTTAAACTTCCGGAATTTGGACTTAGCCATAGGGATCTCACCCGCAGCATTATGACCCGACGACGAGAGGTTGTCCAGAGGGGCAGCGTTCCGGGCCTGCCGTATCCGGACCGCTCCCCTCCACGGCCATGTGCCCGGCCTGGCGGAGGCCCAACTCCATGGAGGCCCCTCCCTCACCGCACCCGGCAGTCCATTCCCGACCAGCCCCAGGGAGGACCTTCCCCCGGTCAATGGGAACGATAAACAGAGTTCAGTGCATGCACATTCCCGGCAGGAATAGATGCTCTACCCGGCGAAGATGTCTCTTAGTGATAGACAGGATATGCCCCGGCGGGCCGTGGTCCCCGGGGCGAACGGGAGGAGAACCGAATGCTGCCTACCTCTGAAGAGCGCGAATCCCTGGCGTCAGCGCTGGCTGACGGGGCGGAGAGCCTGAGCGTAACCGCCGCCCGGACGCTGACGACTACCACCAAGACTATCCCCCAGATGCAGGAGATCACGCCGCGGTGGGTGCTGAGCCTGCTGCCCTGGGTGCCGGTGGAGGCCGGGACCTACCGGGTCAACCGGGTCAAGACAGTGTTGGCCGGGGAGGGGAAGGTGGCCGCGGTCGTCGACCAGGGCCAGGCGCGGGTGGAGCCGCAACGCCTCCGGGCGCTCTGGCCGCTGCGGGAGATGGAGGAGGCGCTCCTGGGACGGCTGGCGGCCAAGCTGGTCAGCCGCCAGGCCGAGGCGGGGCAGGTGCTGGTCTCCGAGGAGGAGATGGAGAGCAAGTTCTGCGTCGTCGCTGCCGGCAAGGTGGAGCTGACGACGACCGGGGAGCACGGCAAGCGGCTGCAACTCGCGCTGATCGGGCCGGGGGATTGCTTCGGCCGCCTGCTGCCCGCCGGATGTCCCCGCCCCGCCGGAACCGCCACCGCGGTCACCGCCTGCACCTTCCTGACGCTGGATCGCGCCGACCTGGAGGCAGTCGTGGCCGAGTCGCCGGAGGTGGGTGTGCGCCTGAGCGAAGCGGTACGGGCAGCGGCAAGAAGCGGGCCTGGTCCGCACCCCCTGCCAGCCCTGTCCGGGCATGACGGCGAGCCGGATCTGCCGGAGATGCACGTCGCCTACGAGGAAGAGCCGCAGGAGTACCCCTTGAGCGTGGTGCAGAACATCGTACGCGTGCACACGCGGGTGAGCGACCTGTACGGCAGCCCCCACGACCAGGTGCGAGAGCAACTGCGCCTGAGCATCGAGGGGATCAAGGAGCGCCAAGAGTGGGAGCTCATCAATAACCCCAGCTTCGGCCTCCTGGCCAATGTGGCGCCGGGGATGCGCGTGCAGACACGGGGCGGACCGCCCGCGCCGGATGACATGGACGAGCTACTCTCGCGGGTCTGGAAGAAGCCGGGCTTCTTCCTGGCCCATCCGCGCGGGATCGCCGCCTTCTGCCGGGAGTGTACCCGCCGCGGTGTGCCCCCGCCGACCGTGTCGATGCACGGCTGCTCCTTCGTGACCTGGCGCGGCGTGCCGCTGGTACCGTGCGACAAGCTGCCGGTGCAGGGCGGCAATGGACCCGCCGGCCGCACCAGCCTTTTGCTCATGCGCGTCGGGGAGAACGAGCAGGGCGTAGTAGGGCTGCACCAGCCGGGCGTGCCGGACGAGCAGTCGCCCAGCCTGTCGGTGCGCCCGATGGGTATCGACCGCAAAGCCATCGCCTCGTATCTGGTCAGCCTGTACTTCTCCGTGGCGGTGCTAGCCGACGACGCGTTGGGCGCGCTGGAGAACGTGGAGCTGGGCTACTTCCATGACTACGCCTGAATCGCCGGAGACCGAACTGGTGACCAGCATCGCCAATGAGCTATACGCTGAGGGGCCGGTAGCGGCGGTGCCCGCCTGGGAGCCGCCCCCCCTCCCGGACCTGTCCGACCCGCCGGTGAGCCCCGCCGCCGGCCTGCCGATGGACGCGACGCCTCGATTCTACTTCCTGCCCGACCCTCCCCCGCCTCCGGCTCCGCAGCCGCCACCGGCGGGGCTGCTGGATGTCCACGCGATACGCCAGGACTTCCCCGCCCTGCATCAGCAGGTCAACGGCAAACCGCTGATCTGGCTGGACAATGCGGCGACCACCCACAAGCCCCACGCCGTGATCGGCGCGCTGCTGGAGTTCTACTCCCGCGACAACTCCAACATCCACCGCGGCGCGCATGCCTTGGCCGAGCGCGCCACCGATGCCTTCGAGACAGCCCGGGGCAAGGTGCAGCGCTTCCTGGGGGCCGAGTCGCCCGAGGAGATCATCTTCACCCGCGGGACTACCGAGGGGATCAACCTGGTGGCCCAGACCTACGGCCGCCGCTTCGTCGGGCCAGGCGACGAGATCGTCGTCACCGAGTTGGAGCATCACTCCAACCTGGTGCCGTGGCAGATGCTGTGTGAGGAGCAGGGCGCCGTGCTCCGGGTGGCGCCGCTGGACGACGCCGGGCAGGTGGTGCCGGAGGAGTACGAGCGTCTCCTCGGCCCCCGGACGCGGCTGGTAGCGCTGGCGCATGTCTCGAACGTGCTGGGAACGGTGCTGCCGCTCGGGCCAATGATCGCGCAGGCCCATCAGGCCGGCGCACGGGTACTGGTGGACGGGGCTCAGGGCGCGCCGCATCTGCCCGTAGACGTGCGGGCACTCGACGCGGATTTCTACGTCTTCTCCGGCCACAAACTCTACGGCCCGACCGGGATCGGGGTGCTCTACGGCAAGCGTGCACTGCTGGAGGAGATGCCCCCCTGGCAAGGCGGCGGCAACATGATCGACACGGTGAGCTTCGAGGGCAACACCTACAAAGGGCCACCGGTGAAGTTCGAGGCGGGGACGGCGCACATCGCCGGCGCGGTGGGGCTGGGGGCGGCGGTGGACTACCTCAACCGCCTGGGGCGGGAGCGGATCGCGGCCTGCGAGGAGGCGCTGACGGCGTATGGGATGGCGGCCCTGGCGACAGTCCCGGGCCTGCGGCTCATCGGCGCCGCCCCCGGCAAGGTGGGTATCCTGACCTTCGTGCTGGCGGGCCGGACGCCGCAAGAGGTGGGGGCCCGGTTGGACCGGGAGGGGATCGCCGTGCGCTCCGGGCACCACTGCGCTCAACCCGCCCTCCGCCGCTACGGCCTGACCGCCGCCGTGCGTTCCTCCCTGGCCTTCTACAACACCCGCGAGGAGATCGACGCGCTGGTGGCGGCGGTCCGGAAGGCGCAGAGGGGTTCCTGACTGCCTGACAGCCGATCCCCCCAGGAGCTACTTCTCTCTCGTCAGTAACCCCAGCCGCCACGGTATCTGCCCGTACGGGTGGCCCTGGTACTCCTCGTCACTCGCGCCCTGGAAGAGGAACTGCAGGTGTGCCGGGTCCACCTCCATCTGCTCGTCCACCCCCGCGCGGATCAACTCCCCATGGCTGATATTGGCGGTCCAGGGCTCCTGCTGCCGAACGTTGGCCGCCCCGGCGAAGGGCTGGGCCTGGCTGTCGGCCAGCGGCTTCCACGGGCCCTCCAGCTTGTCAGCCAGATACGCCTTGTAGTACCGCCGCCCTCCCCCCTGCGCCTCGATGATGGTGAGATACTGGTCGAGGCCCTTGAGCTTGTACGTATGCGAGGCCTCAAAGATGTCCCCTTGCAGGGCCAGTTGCTGCTCTCCCCAGCCTCCCGGGAAGTCGGTCTTCCGCGTCTCCCGCCGCCACATATGTCCGTCCAGGGAGGTATAGAACAGGTGCGCCTTCTCGGCGTCGCATATCACCCAGAAGTCCAGCCACTTGGGATTCTCCGGGGCGTTGGCAATCAGTGGCGCCGGCTTGCTCCAGGAATGCGGGTCGGCCAGGCTCTCCGTGGTCGAGAAGACGGGGCCAAACTGCGGGGTGCGGTTCTTGTCGGCCATTTGGTATACCAGGTACCAACGCTGCTGCGGAGTGCAGAAGAATACCTCTGGCGCGCAGTAGTACTGGTCATGGAGCCCCAGCGGCGTCCGCGGCGCCGCGGCGGCCCGGTCCCAGTCGGTGAAGCTGAGATACTCGATGTCCACCTTCCCCGACTGCCTCCGCACGGTAGTGAACAGATGCCAGCGCCCCTCGGAGTAGACGATAGTGGGGTCCTTGATCGAGACGTGCGGGTCGGGAGCGGTCGCCTCGGCCACCAGGAGCGGGGGTGAGCACTGCCACCGAAACACGCCGTCGGCGAAAGGCGAGGCAGGCGGATCCTCGGCGCCCGCCGCAGAGGAAGCCGCCAGCGCGAGGCCGACCAGGCACGAGGTCGTCACATATAACAGCATGGGTTCCATCTTTGCCTCCGATTACCGAGGGAGCCGGCCTCGCTGTCATCCCCCCATCTTCTCCGGACACCTCCCCAGCTCATCCAACCTCACGCACATATACCCCGCGTCATGCAGCCCCCGAAAGATCCGCTCCAGCACGGTGTAGGTATTGTGCACCTGGTGCATCAGCACCACCGTGTCAGGGCGGGCGCGGGTGAGGATGTACTGGACCGTCTGCTCGCCCGAGTGCGCGGCATTCCAGTCGGCCGGGTCCAGGTCCCACATAGTCAACTTCATCCCCAGCTCCGCAGCCAGCCTGTCCACCGTCGCGTTGTGCGCCCCATACGGCGGCCGAAAGAAGGCCGGCTGCGGCCCGCCCTGCTTGACGATCAGATCGCTGGTCCGGGCTAGCTGGTCACGCGCCTTGTCGGCGGACAGTTTGGTCAGGTCGGCGTGGTCCCAGGTATGGTTGCCGACCTGGTGCCCGCGCCGAGCCATCCGCCGCACGATCTGCGCCTCCTTCACCGCCCACCGCCCGGTCACGAAGAAGGTCACCCGCCCTCCATACTTCTCCGCCTCGTCCATGGCCTTGAGCGTGTAGGCCAGGCTCGGCCCGTCGTCGATAGTGATGGCGATCCGCTTGATCTGCCCTAGCCGCAGTACCCCCTGCCGCGCCGCTTCGCTCTGCGGGTCCAGAGTCAGGGCGGCCTGGTAGGCAGGCAGTGCCTCCGTCGGACGCTTCAGGCCCTCGTAGGCCTCCCCCAGGCCCAGCCAACCCGCCGCTGACCGGGGATGCCCGGCCACGACCTCCCGAAAGGCCGCCTCCGCCTGCTCATATTGCCGCTGGGCGTAGGCGCACCGGCCCAGCAGCAGGCGCGCCTCCAGCCGGTCCGGCCGCTGTCGTAGCGCCTCGCGCAGGGCCCGTTCCGCTTGTTCGTACTTCCCCTCCCCCAGCGCGAGCTTGCCCTCGACAAACAATTGTTCCGCGGTCTCCGCCCTCGATGTCGCCGCCGTCGTCGTAAGCGCGGGCGCACTGCTAGACGCAGGCGGCCGGGCCGGACACCCGACGAGCACCAAGCTCAGGGCACAGACCGCGACGATAGAAAGGGCAGGGCAGAGCTTCATAGCTTAGTTGGACACCCACAGGGAGCAGGAGAGCTCCCCTCGCCGACCGGGAGAGAACCTATCCTGACCCATTCTCCCATCTCCATACCCCATTCCCTCATCACCCCTTCCCTACAACCACCCCATCTTCTCCCAGTAGTCATACTGGAACGGCGCATGCTCGGCCATGTGCAGCACCAACTGCTTCATCCGCTCGGCGAAGGCCGCGTTGGCCGCTACCTGCTCCGGGTAGACCCGTTGCTCAGCCACCGCGGCCATCAAATCCTTGCCCAGCGCCTCCGCCCGCGCCAGCGCCGCCTCCTGATCCTGCAGCGCCCCTACCCCCGCCGCCCGCGCGGTGGTGACCCCCACAGTCTGCGCCCCGCATACTCGCAGGAAGGCATTGGCGTACTCCGCCACTTCCTCCTCGCCCGAGCCCCCCGCCGTCGCCACTGCCGCCCCGTACTTCCCCCGCCACACCTGGCAGTGAATCTGCAGGCTGCACCGGTCCATCAGCGTCTTGAGCTGTGCGGTAACACTGTTGATGTAGTTGGGACTGGCCAGGACGATCGCATCGGCCTCCCCGATCTTCTCCTTGACCATCTCCGCGTCGTCGTCGTGGACACACTCGCCCACGGCATAGCAGCGCCCGCAGGCCACGCAGAAGGCGAGCTGCAGATCGGCAAGATTGATCTTCTCCGTCTCGGCCCCGGCCGCCGCCGCCCCGGCCAGGACCGCGTCCAGCAGCAGGACCGTATTCCCATTCGTGTGCGGGCTACCCAGAATGCCCAGTACCTTCATGATGGGTCCTCCTTGTCCATCCGGTCGCAGGAGACCGTACTGCCCTCTCGTGGCACCTGGTGCGGGGTGCGGCCCCTTACCCTCGCCTCACCGCATATCCCGCCACCCACTCCGCAACCTTCCGGATCGTCTCGGGCGAACACTGCGGCGGCATCACCCCCGCCGAAGTCACCACCAGCCCCCGATGATCCGGCAGCACCTCCAGGTCGGCGGCGATTTGGGCGATGATGCGCTCGGCGGGCCGCGTCCACAGGACGGCATTCGTCCCCCCGATCAGGCACAGGTCCGGGCAGGCGCTGCGCCCGTCAGCCAGAGTAGTGTTCCCCACCGGCGGCGAGGTAAACGCCTCCACCGCCGTGGCGCCCAGTTGCGCCAGGTCGGGCAGGAGTGCCTTCAGGTGCCCGCACATGTGGAAGACGATACGTCGCCCCGCCGCCCGCGCCACCCCCACATAGTCGGCCAGGTGGTGCGCGCAGTACCGCCGGAACTGCCCTGGCGAGATCAGTGTGGTCGAGGTATTCTCCACCATGTACAGCATATCCGCTACACTGTGCTCGCACAACACCTCCGCCCGGCGCAGCAGCAGGCGGTGCAGGGCAGCAAACAGCCCCTCCACCTCTCCGGGGTAGTCGGCCAGGAGGAACTGGGCGTTCTCGATCCCGGCCAGGAACTCCACCCAGAACATCAGCGGCGACTCCCCGAGGTGGTCGGCCAGCACCGCCTCCTGCCCGATCTCGTCGGCCCACGCCCGCGCCCGTTCCCCCGCCTCCGGGTCATACTCCACCCGGCAGTCCTCATAGAAGGCGGTCATGACCTCGATATCCTCCCGCGTCTCCACCGGGAACTTCACAGGATGCCACGACTGGGAGGCTACGTCGAAGCGTTGGTGCAGTTCCAGAGCGCGGTAGGGGGTGGAATAGAGGGTGCGCTGGAAGGTGGGGGTCTCGGAGACCTCCAGGGCCGTGCGCGTGCGTACCTCCCGCACGCATCCCGGCAGCCCCTCATGCCGGTCGCTACCAATCCACTCATGGACCGCCTGCAGCGACTGCTCCCGGAAGGGCGCCGCCTGTGCCTGCAAGTACGAGGGCCCCAGCTTTGGCCAGAACGGCAGCCGGTCCACCGGCTGGAAGTCCAGGGCCGCCAACCAGCGCTCACGAGAAGTCATTCGTCAGTACCCCGCTTCGGTAGGGCGGTCGGGGGACACCTTACCTGACTCCAGCGAGAGTGGCCCCTCAACGGAGGATTTCCCCTCTCCCACGCCCAACCCTCCCTCCAACCTCTCCCGAAAGGACTCTTTCTCATGTCCCTAACCATCGGCGTCATCCAGGGCGGTCCAGTCAGCCTGCGCGAACCGGAGGACTTCTGTGCCCTCATGGCCTCCTGCGGTATCCGCGGCGTAGAGGTCTGCACCGGCCCCCGCGGGGCGCATGACCCCGCCGATCTCGTCGCCTACCTCGCCCGCTGGGACCAGGCCACCGCCGCGGCGGGATTGGTGATCAGCTCTCTCAACTGCAGCCTCCAGCCTGACCGGCGCGACGATATCGCCCTCCTCTTCCGCGCCGCCGCCGACCGTGGGCTGGGGATTGTCAAGGTAGACGTATCGCCGTATGATGTGCGTGACCCTTACGAGCCCCTGCTGGCTCATGCCTGCGAGAACTGGACTGCCCTGGTGCCCCTCGCCCGCGAATACGGCATCAAAACCGTCGCCGAGGTCCATCCCAAAATCGTCTGCCACAGCCCCAGCGCCATGCGCCGCATGCTCGAGGGGCTGGACCCGGCGTGGGTGGGCGCCATCTACGACCCCGGCAACATGGTCTTCGAGGGCTGGGAAGACCCCTGGGAGGCGGTAGACATCCTGGGGCCCTACCTGGCCCACCTGCACGTCAAGAACCTGGGCTGGCGTCGCACCGCCGAGGGCAAGTGGGAGTGCCCCAGCGTCGCCCTCACTGAGGGCCAGGTGGACTGGCCGGAGGTCTGTCGCCAACTCGCGCGCGTCGGCTACCAAGGTTGGGGTGTACTGGAGTTTCTCGCGCCGGAGATGGACAACGCGGAATGGATCCGGCGGGACGTACAGGCGCTGGCGGCAGCGATCAACCAGGAGGACTAGCCCGTATGCGCTGGTCATGGGCCAAAATCCGGGTCGCACCTGAGCGCCTCCAGAAGGTGCGTGCCGAGGTCGAGGACCTAGCGACTCCCCGGCGCTCCTTCTACCTGATGGTCGCCCTCTCGGCGATCATCGCCAGCTACGGTCTGCTCGCCAATAGCACGGCGGTCGTCATCGGCGCGATGCTCGTCGCCCCTCTCATGGGCCCCATCTTCGGCGTGGCCCTGGGCGTGACCAGCGGCGATAAGCGCCTGCTCCGCCGCGCCGCCCTCTCGGAGGCCACCGGCGTGATACTCACCGTCGCGGTCAGCGCCGCTATCGGCCTCATGCCTCTGCGCGCCACTTTCGGCTCCGAGATCCTCGCCCGCACCGAACCCACCCTCTACGACATCATCATCGCCCTCGCCTCCGGCCTGGCCGGCGCCTATGCCATCGTCAGCAAGCGCGTCAGCCCGGCCCTGCCCGGAGTCGCCGTCGCCACCGCCCTGGTCCCGCCCCTGGCCACCTGCGGCCTCTGCCTGGCTACCGCCCGCTGGACCTGGGCCCTGGGCGCTTTCCTACTCTTCGTGGCCAACTTCCTCGCCATCGAGCTGGCCACCGCCGCCCTGTTCGCCGCCGCCGGTCTCACCGAGCGGTCACCGCATGTTCGGTCCCTCGTCAGTTTCCTCCGCCGCTTTAGCGTCAGCCTCCTCGCCCTGGTGCTCATCACCGCTTACATGACCCATACCCTGGCCACCCTCATCGCCGACCGCCACCTGACCAGTGAGGTCGAGCGCGTCCTCAACGACCAGGTCAGCGCCAGTCTCGGTGCCCGCCTCTCGGAGGTCCGCGTCAATCGCTCCCCGGGCACCCAACAGGTAGTCGCCACCATCCTCACCCCCCGCGCCTTCGAGCCCGACCGCGTCGCCGCCCTGGAAAAGGACCTGCAAGCGAAGGTCAGCCCTGATCTCAACCTCGTCGTCCGGTCGCTGCTTTCCCAGGACATGGACGATAAGGGCCCCGTGTTCATTCCCGACGAGGAGCGCGAGCGCCAGGAGGCGACCAAGGAGGAGGCGGAGCTGCTCGCCCAGGTCTCTCAGGTCCTCACCCAGTACCTGAGCAAGATCAACGGCGCCCAAGTAACGGAGGTCCGCCGCCAGCCGGGCAGCGCCACCGACCTGTCCGCGGTCGTCCAGACCCCGGTCACCATCACGCCGGCGCAGGTAGCCGAGGCCCAGAAGGAACTGCAGGACCTGCTGGAACTGCGGGTGCGCCTGACCATTACCTCGGTGTTCGCCCGCAGCGCCGATGCTCAGCGTTTTCTCGGCGCCCCCGAGCAGCCGGCCCTGACGGGGGACGCCCTGCGCCTCCACCAGCGCTTGCAGGAGGCGGTCCAGAACCAGACCGTCCTGCAAGTCCCCGGCGCCCAGTTGCTCGACCTACGAGAGTCCCGCGAGAACGGGCGCCTGGTAGTCAACGCGGCCCTCCGCACCCCCGCTGCCTTCGGTCCCGCCCAGGTCCAAGCCATTCAGGCCGCCCTCCGCCAGTACGTCCAGCCCAACATCGATCTAACCATCACTTCCACCCTAGGCGCCCAAGCCTCCGCCACCGCCTACCTCCCCACCCCGGTCTCGGAGTGACGCCCTGTTCGGCGTGAGTTACGCAAACAGCTTCCCCACCATCCTCGCCGCCTCGTCCGTTATCTGGTCCAGGGCCTCCGGCTGCCATTTGGAGCCATTGGAGGTGCGGGTCTCGTAGCCGCCGCGCTCGAAGGCCTCCGCCGTGGGCAGGTAGCCCGCGTAACCGTTGCAGAAGTGGGCGACAAAGGTGTGAGGCGCCGGGGACTGAAGTTTGAGGCGGAGCTGCCCCTCCACGAAGGGCTCCCCCATCAGCGTTACCAGAGCCATATCGCCCAGGCGCAGGGCCTGGATCTCGTAGGGGCAGCAGGGGGCGCTAGCCTGCGTGGCGGCCAGGTCCAGGGTACCCACCGCGTAGACCCAGTCCCAGTCCACCTGGGTGCGCTCGGCGTCGAGGAACTTGGGCGTAGGGTATCTCCCCAGATAGGCTTCTGCCTCGGCGAGGACCTCCGGGGTCAGCGTGCGCAGGGGGAGCCGCAGGACGATGCGCGTCCAGGCGAGGGGGGCGGTCGGGCTGGGCTGGAGGCGAGTGGCGACGGCCGAGGCGGTCTCCGCGAGGCGGCCGGCCATGAGGTGGTAGAGGTCGGGGTCATAGGTCTGCTCGGGGTTGATGTGGTTGGTGTGGTGCACGTTGCCGCAGCAGCCGTTGATCACCAGGGCCACGCCGCCCAGGCGCTCGGCCATCAGCTCGGACCAGGCGCCCGGCCAGTCGCCGATGATGAAGCGGTGCGGGTAGCCGTGGGTCGGGTGGCAGGTATGGTGCAGGAGGGAGGCGACCACCCGCCCCTCCTCGTCGGTCAGCACCGCCAGTCCCACCTCGGGGTCGATGGGGCCCTCGGTGTGGAGGATGTTCGGATCGCAGAGGTCCGGGTGGGTCTTGACCGTGCCGTCGCGCATCACGAAGCGGCGGTTGCAGGCAACGCGACCATCCATGCCCCGGCCGAGGGCGAGAGTGACGGGACGCAGGTCGGCCGCGGCGGTCTCGGCAGCGGTGACGCAGGCGGCGACGCAGCCGGGGTTGTAGCGGTCATCGCCGCCGCGCAGCCAGGGGTATTCGGGCGGCATGAGGGTGCAGTCCTCGCTGACGAAGCAGTGGCCCAGGCTGGGGGCGGCGTGGTTCTGGGTGACGTGGAAGATGACGTCCTCGGGGGCGATCCCCAGCCTATCGGCGACCCGGCCGCGGACCTCGTCGGCCCAGGCCACCGTAGCGGCCAACAGGTCCAGCGACAGCAGGCAGCAGCGTCGACCCTCACTCTCCAGGACCAGGGCGCGGACGTAGAGGCGGTCGCGGATTTCCTCGCAGGGCCGGTAGCGGCCGATGTCGCCAGCCAGTTGGATACCCAGCTCCGGCGTGATGTCGGCGCGAGCGGCGCCGGCGAGGAGCGCGTGGCAGGAGCGGTCGTTGGTCATGAGAATCACCTTCCCTGGTCTGGGCACGCCTTACCTAACTCCGCAGGAGTTGCGCAAGGCCTCCCGTAGGGCGCAACAAACTTTAGAAACACCCCCCCACCCCTTGACAAATAGAACAAAGCTGCTATAATGCTCCCGTAGTGACCTTTATCTAGTCTGGATTGTCCACCTTGGCACGCTGCTTAGCGTGGCCCGGCCCAACTTCGACGTCGTTACCACCAACTCCGACCGCCGGGGAGCTTCCCTCGCCCGGCCCGGCCCCAGGGCCCTTAACACCGCACCGGCTTAGCGCCGCACAGCTTCTACTCCCTACCACTCTATCTCTCCCCCGCCACCGGCGCGGCAGAGGGGGCCCAGCGCACGCACCGCGTGCGCCGAGGTGAGGTTCCCGCCTCTACTCCCCCTCTCCCAAGCCGTAGGTGCAGGAGAGGGGGCCCGGCGCACGCATCGTGTGCGCCGAGATGAGGTTCCCGCCTCTACTCCCCCTCTCCCAAGCCGTAGGTGCAGGAGAGGGGGCCCGGCGCACGCATCGTGTG
>JALGSV010000074.1 GCA_029821755.1 Candidatus Zipacnadum vermilionense
CAGCCGTAGAACCAGCACATATCGCTGGTGCCGATATACCAGGTATGCCCCGCCCGGGGGTCGCTGTAGAAGCCGCCCCAGCCGAACAGCCCGTCCGTCATCAGCCCCGTCAGACCGTTCCTCATCCAGCCTTGATTCTGGAAGTACTTCTCCACCCGCTCGAAGATCTCGCTGTGGGGGTCGAGAATCCCCGCCCGGACCAGGTTGACCGGCCCGTCGGCAAAATACGGCCCCACGGGCGGCCAGGATTCCTCCGCACCCAGTTGGTTGGGGATGTAGATATCCTCCCGGTCCTCCTGCCCCTTGCAGACCTGCTCAAGCGTCCGTTTCAGACACGCCTCGTACTCGTCCGCCGCCGCCTGCAGCCGCTCGGCCTCCGGATCGCCGAAGTGAGCAAAGGCTCGCGCTATCTCCCGCATCCCCATGTAGGTGTAGGCGTCGGTGAAGCACCAGTACTGAGCCGGGGTTTCCCAATCGTGTCCGGGCCCCGCCGCCATCAGCCCCCGGCCCAGCCGGCGCCGCTTGGTCTTGGTCTGCGCTCGCAGCCCCTCCACCCACTCCACCGCCAGCAGGGCCGACTCCCGCCAGGAAGCGAAGTAGTCCGGGCAGTCTGCCTGGACCAGTCGATATCCCAGCCCCCGCAGCACCGCCCCGGTGTGGCCGTACCAGTTGGGGGCCCCCACCGCGGCATACCGGCCCCGGTCCTTGCCCTCCTCCACCTGATGCCGGCGGAAGAACTGGTAAGCCAGCCGCGTCCAGCGCCCCAAGCCCACGCGGTCCAGAGCGATCAGAAACTCCACGGCCTCCCAGGGCCAGACAAAGGGGCAGCCCCCGCCCTGGCGCGGCCGGAGCAACCCGTCGTAGTCGAGCGCCAACATCTGCAAGTTCTGGCAGATCAGCGACCAGTACATCTCCCGGATCTCACCGTCACCAGCGGCCGGCTGCATGCGCACCGCGCCCAGTTGTTCCTCCCAGCGCGCCACCGTCTCGGCCTGCCGTGCCTCGTACTCCTCCGCACTGACCCGGCAGCTCTCTCCCGTTCCCAGGGCCAGGAAGAACGCCCGGCTCTCGCGCACCGGTATGCGGGTCGCCAGCTCCAAGTAGTAATGCGCCGCATGGCCGGCCCGCGGGCGTTCCCTCCAGGCGGCCACACTTCCCTCCGGCGCGGCCCAGCACAGCAAACGGGGTCCGTCCCGCAAGACCCCCGTATCGGGCGGAGCATCCGGCCCGCTTTCCCGCTCCCAGGTGCTAGGCACCCAGTCCCAGGTCGCCAGTTGCGGCTGATATGACGCGTAGAAATCCGACCGGATACCCCACAGGTAATACTCTTTCTCCGTCGTCCGCGGCATGATCCCCAGCAGGAAGTCCGACGCCCCCGCCGCCTCGTTGCTGACGGTGAGCTTGACGTAGGTCACCGCCCCCTGCGGGTCAGCGGTAGTGTCCCCCTTCCCCTTGCCCCTACCCCTCTTCGGTGGGGGAGCGGGAACAAGAGGTGAGGCCTCCCCCCACGCGCAGAAACACTCCACCTCCACCCGGAAGTCCTCCCACTTGGCCCGCGCGCAGTGCACCGGGATGCCGTCGCTGCGCACTCGGAAGCGCGTGTCCTCCCAGGGGAGCGCCTGGGCCTCCGGGCCCAAGAGCAGGTGTACCCCGAAGCAGTCCTGCTTCTCCTCGGAGGGCGCCGTGGCGGTCTGGTCTACGATCTTCAGATCGGGCCAGAAGGTGATCAGCCGGTCGCAGGCCGGCGGCTGCAGATACAGCTTAGTGGTCTTGGGTCTCTGCCAGGGCATCAAGGTTCCTCCCCACTCCCCGGAGGGGCCGGGTCGAGTGGCCCGCGACACAGTCGCGGGACAGGAGGCCGGCCCCCGCGTGTTGGAGACCATCGCCGTATGGTCTCAGCCCCAGTCCGTACGCAAACCCCGCTGCCGGCGGGTTTGCGGCTGTGGCGATAGGGCGGCACCAGGCGTCTGGGCGGGGGCCGGCCTCCTGCGGTCGCGGACGACCGCACTCGACGCGGCCCCTCCACCGGCCCTCACTTCTCCTCCCACGTCCCCGCCGGATCCCCCTCGCTGGTCCGTGTCTGCAGCGACTCATCCAACTGCCAGTGCGCGTCGAACAGCCCCGCGCACAGGTGCTGGTCGGTGTCGTCGTACTCCTGGGCGCTGGTATCGTAGACGATGTAGTCGGGTAGTTCGTCGAACATGTGGTTGACCCCCAGCCGCCGCCCCCAGACCTCCCCGGTGAAGATCACTACCAGCCGCTTGGGGGCCAGCGGGTTGGGGTAGACCATGGCCAGCCCCAGCTTGTCCCCCTGGTAGACCCGCGTGCCCACCTGGTACTTGTGGTCCCCGATCTTGATCGGCAGCGACCCCACCACCCGCGCCATCACGCTGTTGGTCTGGGGGGTGCCGAAGAGGATCAGGTTGCTCCCCTCAATATCGCGCTTGGCCAACTCCTCATCGGTGCGGATGCGGGGTCGCCCGTCGCAGAACCGCTCCCACCGGTCGACCCAGGCCTCCGCCTCTTGGCGCAGAGCCTCGTCCCTGTCGTCCGGCCCCAGGGTGCCGGTCACCAGCAGGAAGGACTGGTTGAAGGCCTGGTCCACCGGCCCGCACAGGCCCGGCCGCTTGCTGCACCAACAGGGCGCCACCGTCGGGGCGTTGATCAGGTTCCACGACCAGCCCCCCACGCCGGCCTGCGCCGTTCGCCGCACCGGCCCCACTGTGATCTCGATATCCCCCTGACGCTGTACCGGCGCCTGCCGGAGATTCAGCGCCACCGTCGCCAAGTTCTTGGCCTCCACGCTGATCGAGGACCGGTCCGGCGCCGCCTCGGCCTCGGCATACCCCGGCTCACCCCAGCGGGCCAAGGAATCCGACGACACCCAGAAGGCACTGGCATAGTCCAGGGAATAGGCCTTGAAGGTTACCTTGGTCGGCGAGGGGGCCAGCCTCTGCTTTACCAGGAACTCAAAGGCCTTGCGGTAGGTCTCCGGATCCCAGTAGATGTAGTGGCTCTCTCCCTCATACTCCTTGAACTCCACCAGTATGTTGAGCGCCTTGAGTCGGTCCACCATCGACCGTGACTGCTCGATGGGAATCAGCGAATCCCCGCTGCCGTGCTGGACAAAGATACGGGTGTTGCGCAGATTCTCGGCCAAGTCAATCGGGTTGTCTCGGGCGTTGAGCCATCGTTTCCATACCGGCATCTTGGCCTTGTCCCAGCCCCACCAGCGGGGCATGTCCGTATGCCCGGCGATGGGGGCGATGGCCGCGAACAGGCCTGGATGGTGCGCCGCAATATGCCACACCCCCCGCGCACCCATGGACACTCCGGTCAGGTAGATGCGCTGGTTGTCTACCGGGAACAGCGCCTGGGTCTCGGCCAGCGCCGCCAGCACGTCCACCTCGCCCACGCCCTGGAAATCGCTGTTGCGTCGCCCGTAGGGGGTGAGGACCATCGCCCCCAGCTCCCCGGCCAGGGCGCACTCGCTCTGCATCAGCACCCACGGGTCCAGCACCGAGGTGCTGGGCACGTAGCCATGCAGGAAGACAATCAGCGGGTAGGACTTGCGGCTGTTGTAGTCCTTCGGTAGGTACAGGTAATACGGCTGCACCGACCCGTCGTTGGCGGCGAGGTAGGCCAGTTCGTTGACCTTGTCGAGTTCCGGCTCCGCCACCTCTCCCGCCTGCAGCTTATCTAGGGCGACCTGCCCGGCCTGCGCCATCGGGTCCGGGTCCTGCCAGCCCTCAGTCTGCGCCAGACGCGCCTTCTTCAGTTGCAGCAAGGCGAACGGGTAGTTGATCCGCCAGGCCCGGTCGAGCCTATCCGGTACGGTCAGCTCGTCTATCCGCTGGGCCAGCGTCGCCACTTCGGGGCGGTCCAGCGCCTTTCCCGTGGTGAACGCCATCTCCCCGCCAGCTGGTGGGGGCCAGGGGAAGGGGTCATTGTCCGCCCGAGCCGCCCTCCCCGTCCCAGCGACGACCAGAAGCGCAAGCAGAATCCAGCGCATATTGCTCATAAATCAATCCTTCGCCCCAGACAAGCGGTAATCCTCCGTCGGCAGGCCACGCCCACCGGCACGGATAGGAACGTCACGCCTTGCCCCCTGGTTCCCCGGCAGGTAATCGCGGTGGGGTCATCGAACTTCCACCTTATACTCGACATGGGATGGTTACCCATGATTTTCTCCCCGCTTCGCACGATATGGCTGCTGCTCGTCCTCCTGCTCGTCTCCTACGCCGAGGCCGCCGATCTACCGTCCCAAGTTCTCGCCTATGACTCCGGCTGGCACCATTCCGCCTGGCCCTACGACCCCCACAAAGGCCTGGAGGGCGGCGAACGCCACGTCGACTTCCAGACCGCCGGGGTCAACTACGCCTTCGGCTACAACGCGGTCACCGATGCCAAACTGGGCGATAAGGCAGGCTCCGTGGGCCTGACCTTGAACGGCCTGCACTCCGAGATGCGTAGCGTCAACTGGTACGGCAACGGCTTCCAGTCGCTCGGTATCGCTAAGGGCGACATGGTGATGCTGGTCCTCAAACGGCGCTACGAATTCTGGTTCGCCCTCCTGGCCCTGCACCGGATCGGCGCGGTGGCCATTCCCGCCACCCACCTGGTCACCAGCAAGGACGTCGTTTATCGCTGCAACGCGGCTGACATCAAGCTGATCGTGGCGGTTCCGGATGACCGGGTGCTGGTCAACATCGACGAGGCGGCGCCGGACTGTCCCACGCTGGCGGCCCGAGTGTTGCTCAGCGGCCGGCGGGAAGGCTGGCATACGCTGGAGGAGGAGATCCAGAACGTACCGGCCGAGTTTCCTCGCCCCACCGGCGCCGCGGCAAGCCACAACGACGACATGATGCTACTGTACTTCACCTCGGGCACCACCGGGATGCCCAAGATGGTCTGGCATGACTATACCTACCCTCTGGGCCATATACTCACGGGCTGCTACTGGCAGACGGTCACCGACGACGGCCTGCACCTGACCCTGTCCGACTCCGGCTGGGCCAAGTGTGTCTGGGGGAAGCTCTACGGCCAGTGGCTAGGCGGCACCGCGGTGTTCGTCTACGACATGGAGCGGTTGGACCCGGCCAAGCTTCTGCAGATCGTTACCCACTACGGCGTCACCACCTTCTGCGCCCCGCCCACAGTGCTGCGCTTCCTCATCCGTGAGGACCTGGGCGCCTATGATTGGGGCAAGCTACGGTGGAGCGCCACGGCTGGTGAGCCCCTCAACCCGGAGGTCTTCAACGTCTGGAAGGCCGGCACCGGCACCGAGCAGCACGAGGGCTTCGGGCAAACCGAGACGGTGGTCCTGCTGGCCACTTGGCCCTGGATGACTCCCCGCCCCGGTTCCACCGGCAAGCCCTCCCCCGGGTGGGATATCGACCTACTCAACGATGAAGGCCAGTCCTGCGAGGTGGGGGAGGAGGGGCAGATCGTCATCCGCACTGACCGGGGGCGGCCGGTCGGGATGTTCCGCGGCTACTACCGCGACCCCGACCTGCTGGCGCGGCAGTGGCACGACGGCATCTACTACACCGGCGACATGGCCTGGCGCGACGAGGACGGCTACTACTGGTTCGCGGGTCGCGCCGACGACCTCATCAAGACCAGCGGCTACCGGGTCGGCCCCTTCGAGGTAGAGAGCGCGCTACTGGAGCATTCGGCGGTGCTGGAGTGCGCCATCACCGGCGTGCCCGACGAGACTCGGGGTCAGATCATCGTAACTACTCACCTTGTCGGATAGGGGGTTGGGGAGGGGCGAGAAGGGGAGGGCCGGGAGCCAGGTGGGAGGCGAGAGCAGACAGCGCGTCTTGGCCCCGCTTGCCCGCCGTCTGGATGACCGTCGTCATCGTGGCGAAGGCTTGCGCGCCCCAGG
>JALGSV010000075.1 GCA_029821755.1 Candidatus Zipacnadum vermilionense
TAGGGTGAGAGTTTTCGCCCCGGACTTCACCTGCATCTACGACAGCGACAACGACGAGAACGCGGAAGTGCCCCTGGACGAGGGCGAGAACGAAACCGGCGAGTTCAGCTTCGACCTGCCCACCGCCGCCGCCTACGGCACCTACACGGTGGTGGTTGACGCATTGGAGACTACCGCGGTGGCCCAGGCCAACAACCGCGACCAGCAGGCCAAATGGGCGCGGCAAGGGCTGGGCACCCACGACGTAGAGTTGTACCTATGGCTGTGGTCGGATTACTACGACGCCTGCACCGGGGGAGTGGCCTCGGAGCCGCACCAGTGCCATCTCGCCGCCTACGTCTGCTACGCGGACGGCACGCCCGCGCCGGGGGTGGAGGTGTCCTTCGACATTGTGGGCAACAGCCTGGACGAGAACGTGGAGGACAACGGCGAGTTGTCGGCGGCCAGCGCGGTGACCGACGAAGACGGCTACGCCGACGTGACCCTCACCTCCGGCGAGTACGGTTCGAACGACGTGACCTACGCGGAGTTCTGGGTCACGGTGCAGGCCAACCTGACTGACTACCCGGATACCACGTCGGCGGTGGACATCCTCTACTGGCCGCCGTGGGCGGACATGACCTTCTGGGACGCGGCGAATCCGGAGACGCCAGTCACAAGCTGGCCGGAGAGCGGGGAGGTGTTAGTCAGGACCGCCCTGTGGTATGGGTACCTCCCGGTCGCCGGGCACACGCTGAGGTGGACTTCGATGAGCTGACCCCCGAGCAGCAGGAAGAGATCTTCGACGATACGACGCCGGACTACGAGGGCACGGACAGCCAGACCTACGGTACCCTGTCCGACACGTCGGTGGAAACAGACGAAGACGGTGTGGCGGAGACGACCTATACCCTCGGAACTGCCGAGGGGTACGCGGAGTTCATCCTTGCTGACGAGAATGCGAGTATGCCGGAGCAGGGCATCGAGGAAGCAAGCCTTGGGGCCGGGGTGCTGCAGCCGGAGAACGTCGTCTGGGATTGGATTACAAGGCTCTTCCGCGGAAGCTCCGGCAGCCCGGCTACCTACAGCGGGAACTACAAGATCGGGACCGGGCCACCGCCGGGGTTGGCCTGGACGGAGGAACCGTACGGCGTCGAGACGCCGACATCGGGAGACTGGACGATTACCTACGAGGGGCTGCAGAACCTCGCCGATTACTGGGCTGATGGCTATCCCAACGCCCGCGGATGCCTACAGCACTTCCTTGACAACGCGGGGACGAGCCGCACGGTTGATCTCGCGGCGATGATAGCAGCCAGTGGCAGCGTTAGCAGCCTGCGCAATCGGGAACTAGCCGACGCTCTGAAGTTTGCCAAGTACCTGGGGCAGACGCGAGGCGCGGGCACGTACGGTATCGTGAGAAGGAAGGCAGTCAGCGCCAGTTGCCACGACAGCGAAGACTGGTTCCTGGCGATAAACAACTTCCAGGCGTACGGAGAGGGGCAGGTCGTGGTCCAGCCCGGGGGCCTTCACGGCTCGTTGTACTTCACGTTCTACCTCTTTGACCCCTACAACTGGGACGCCGACCGAAGCATGGACAGGGCTATCCACCGGCTGCACCGAGTCGGATACGCGCGTGAGTATCTGAACACGGGGGCAGCGGCTTCGCCAGCACAGACGTGGTAGGCCCCAAGCGCAACAGACAGGAGGAATGAGCATGGGCCGGCACGGAATCGTGCGGCGACGGCACTGGTGGCTGGTCGTAGCGGGTGTCTTGCTTGCTCTGGTCGCACTGGAACTGGGTCTGGGGCGGCCTGCTGAACGCCTGCTGCTTTCAGCCTTGGTAAGGGGATGCCCGGAGGTCAAACTCGTGGCGATAGAGGCGTTGACAAGCCTCCGGTTCCCGAAAGGCTCGGTACTATTGGACTCAGCTATCCTGGGATGGCCCGGCATCATCAAAGCGAAAGTGGAGATCAAGAGAGACGAAGTGCAGGAGTTTCTGAGGGACCTGCCGCAGCCCCATAGGCTCTCGTCGGAGCGCAAGACTCTCTGGTTTCCTACGAGAGCAAGCTCCCATCCGTCGTGGGGGCTGGGATGGTGGGATGCGAGCGAGAGCGAGAGCTTCGTTGTTGTTGATTTTGGCAACTCTCCGTCTTCGGACCGTCCGCCGAAAGCCCCGCGCCCCAGAGCGGACATGAGTCTGCTGATCGCCTCCGACCGCGGCCCACAGCCAGTAGTCTACGTCTTTTGGGTCGATCCAGTGGCGTTTGCACAACGCAAGAAATAGGGGGAAATTGGAGGACACCATCGCTATTTCGAGGCCTCTGCCGCAGCCAGCGCTGTTGGAGACCGACCCGAGACCTGGACCCCGGACAACACGGTGGTCACGGGGAGCGACAAGGTGCTCAAGTGGGACCCGAACGACGAGGGCAACTGCGACACCGACGCGACCTTTGACCTGTCCCACCTCGACTACGGCGACCCCGACTGGGACGTGACCGTCAAGATCTACAACGCCGCAGGCGGGCTGGTCAAGACCCTCGTGGAGGAGGGCGGGTTCGAGTTGGGGCCCAATACGGTGGTCTGGGACGGCATGGCCGACCCCATCCCGCCGGCCGACCCCGAGCCGGCGCCGAAGGGAATCTACACCTACACCGTCGAGGCCGTGCACAACGTGTCGGTGCTCATATTGTGTCGGGACACCGACAAGTCCACGCATCTGAGCATCTCGGGCGCTTCTTTCACCGAGTGGAGTATAGACTGGGACAACTGGGAGGTCACGGCCCAGGCGGGCTACACGCTCTCGGCCGCTGCCCAGGACGCGCGGGTGCGGGTCTTCGCCCCGGACTTCACCTGTATCTACGACAGCGACAACGATGCGAACGCCGTGGTACCAACCGCGCAGGGCGCGAACGAGACCGGCGAGTTCACGTTCGACCTCCCCGAAGGAGATGACGCCTATGGCGCCTACACGGTGGTGGTGGACGCCCTGGAGACGGTCGCCGTAGCCGAGGAGAACAACCGCGACCAGCAGCCCAAGTGGGCGCGACAAGGCACGGCCACCGGTAGTGTACCCGCCCACGTGGACTTGGACATCGCCGGAGCGGGCGAGGAGATTGAGGAGACGGTCGGCGGCGTCGTTCTTCTCAACAACGACGACGACAACGGCAATGATACCCCCGACAAGGACGAGACCACGGAAGTGACCGGGGAAGACGATCTGGCCCCGATCTCCATGTCCCATTTCCCCTCGAACCTGGCGAGTTCCCAGATCAAGTTGGAGGCCACCGCCGGGGGCAGCAAGATCAAAGTGTGGACCGCCGCCACCAAGGGCACTGAGGTGAGCCTCCCGGCGACGTGGAGCCCGATCTCGGCTCCGAGCACACTCTACGTCGAGGGCTTCGCGGCAAGCGGCACAGTGCGGGATGTGACCCTCAAGCTCTCCTACGTCGTAAGCGGAACGCAGGAGGTCGCCTCGGACTCGATCAAGATTACCGTGGTGTCCATAGACCTCGACATTGATTCCGACAACAACAACCGGTGGGGCGCGCCGGATCGAAGCCCAACGGAGGAGGCAGCGGAGGCCACCACACCGAAGGTCATCGTGCAGAACTTCGATGATGACGACAGCGACAGCGCTATGGACTGCAGCGATGGGGTGATCAACGGCAACGACGACTGGACTTACGACATGGCGAAGATGGTGGTCTCGATGGCGCCGGGCACCTGGGACGCGGCGCACTTCAATCTGGTCTTGAGTTCCTCGGACTACTCCCTCGTTCGCGTCTTCAAGAGCGACGGTACGTGCCTGCTCGACTTTGGTGGCGGCGAATATGTCCTCCAGCCAAGCGACTTAACAGATGGCCTTGCTACGCTGGGGGTGGAGGGAGCGACGACGGGACAGGCGACGCTTACCCTGAGCTTTCGTCCCGCGGGCGGAGCGGCCCTCTGGCACGATGATGTCGAGGTGTCGGTGATAGACAACCTGACGAGCCTGGGGCTGGCGCCTCTCTACCAGCACAAAGACACGGATATGCTCTGCTGCGACCCGGTGTATGACGGTACCGTCTACGAGTGCGCGACTTCTGGCGACCATCGATGGGATTCTAGTCACCCAACGCAGGACTACGTCTGTCCACACTGCGGCAACTACTGCTGTCGGGCCAGCACCGCGATGATCAACCACTTCTATGGAGGCGACCTGTCCCAGGACCGCATCGCCTATCAGGGCCGGCCGTACTGGAACATTGCTATCCCTGCGTACTCGGGCGGCGACTTGGGGCATGGGATCGGCTTGCACCCTTCTGTGGTCCTCTCGTGGGCGCTAAGCGGCGATCAGCTTGCGCAGCCGGGAACCACCTTGCAGCCTATCATTGACTGCCTCGTCTCGTGCCGACCTGTCCTCATTGTGGTGCCCACAGGCCCCACGAGTTCCCACGCGATGGTGATCAGCGGGTACTATCGCGACACCGGGGTGGACTACGTCTACGTAATGGATCCTTGGGCAGGACCAGTTTGGTCTCCCTTCTCCCAACTGCCAAATGCGACGGGGCCGATTGCCTACAGCTACGCACCCTCTCGCAACATGGTGCCGGGCGCGGGAGGAAGAGCCCAGGAGAGCTCCGTGGACTCCCACTCCGACCAGGACGGGGTCGTAGACTTCGACGAGGAGAATCGCTTCGGCGATTTCGAGACGTACTGGGGGTATCAGCTCGACAAGACGGAGGAAGACTCGGGTGGCAGCCCCTTGGACGACAAGGGTGAACTCGACGCGTTCTATCACTAACGTTCCGTGAGAGGTGAGGCATATGTCACAGATTCACTTCCTCGGGTGGGCAGACCGGCCGTCGCCCCGGTATCCTACATGGGGCTGGGGGCTGACGATCGGGCTTCTCCTACTGGCCCTAGTGGCCGGGTGCACGCAGGTCGGTTCGACCCCAGCCGCCACTGCCGACCAGGGGACATCGCCGCCGACAGCCGCGACGCCCACTCCGGCGGTAGCGAACCAGGACCCCGCGCTGAGCGGCATCGGTATCAGCGAAGTCCTGCCCGTGCCCTTGCGCGCGGAAGACCCCAACTGGATTGAGTTGAGGAACTTCGGTGAGACCCCCGTCACCATCGCCGGGTGGCGTCTCGCCGACAAGACGAAAGAACGCTTCGTCTTCCCTGCCGATCTGCCCCTCGTGCCCGCCGAGGACCTGGTGGTCGTCTACTTCGGCGGCCCGGCCGGGCAGCCAGCGGATCGCGACTTTGGCGACGACCGGTGTGCACGTCTCTATGCGCCCGCCGGCGATCCGCCCGCCTTCCGGGACCTGATCAACGAATGCGCCCTGTACCAGCCGCCGGCGCCTAGCGCCTCGACGCTGGTTGACTTCGTGCTCTGGGGCGGCAAGAGCGAGTCGGCGGCCGCCAGGATGGCGGTAGAGACGGGCCTGGGCACGGGCGGGGGCCGCTACCTTGCCAACCCTCCTCCTGGGTCGGTCGGCTTCGCCGCCGGATGCGGTCTGGGGCGGGTGCGCTTCACACGTTCGGCGCGCGACACGACCACCGCCAAGTTTGCCCAGCCGCGCGACCCGGACTGGGATGTTTACCCGCCGGCGAATCTCTCGCCCGGTGGCGGGAACACTTGGGGACCTCCGATAATGATGGGGCCTAACGGCAAGACCCTCGCTTCCGCGAGCGGCATTTCCTTCGGGTGGCGCTGGCCGGAGGGAATCATGCACGGCCCCAAACTGGCAACCGAGATGGGGTGGACCGCCCGACTGCAAATCGCCGCCGATCCCGACTTCACCCACCTTCTCGTGAACGAAGTCACTGTGCACGATCCGGTGCGGCACGTACTGGCTCCGGGGAAGTACTACTGGCGCGTACGTGTGGAGCACCCGGGCGAAGAGACGATGTGGTGCGAGAGCCGTGGTTTTGAGGTCCTTCCCCGCCCAGCGGGTCTGCCGGAGGACTAGCGGAATCCCATGCGGAACGGGAATTACCGGGGAATTCCGGGAATTCCGGGGACACCATACCCAATTCCCCCTATTTTTTCGCTGGACCCACCGGGCGTTGTCGGAGTTGGGAGCCCACTGCAGAACCGGTATACGCGCAGGCAGGCAACATAGGAAGGGGGGCGGGTTCGCGCTGGAGCCCAATACGGTGGTCTGGGACGGCAAGGATAACGTCCAAGCGACGGTGCCCAAGGGCATCTACACCTACACCGTAGAGGCCGTGCACAACGCGCCCGCCCTCATGTTGTGTTCGGACAGTGACAAGGCCAGTCACCTCCAAATATCGGGCACCAGTTTCAGCGAGTGGGACGTGGGTTGGGAGGAGGGGAAGGTCTACGCCAAGGTCGCTTACACGCTCTCCGAGGCGGCGCAGAGCGCGCAGGTGCGGGTCTTCGGACCGGATCTGTCGCTTCTCTATACCGGCGGGGG
>JALGSV010000076.1 GCA_029821755.1 Candidatus Zipacnadum vermilionense
CAGTCCCCCCTGTGGCTCTGCGCCCGCGAGGCCGGTGAGGGCCGCTCCGCTCTCGCCCTGTACCAGGCCGACGGCGCCGGAGCCCGAGCCTTGACGCTGGCCGCTGAGATTTGCACCGGGCTCAACCTCCGCCTGAGCGTCATCGCTGCCACTCCCAACCGGCACGAGTCCACTCGCCTGCTGACCAACGCCCGCGACGCCCTGTATGCCTACCAGATCGACTGTGATTTCACCGCCGTGGAGGGTGCTCCGGCCGCCGTTCTGCTACAGCTAGGCCTCGAGCGCCGCCCCGCCCTGGTCGCCCTCCCTGTCCGGCCCCGCCCGTTCCTGCCCTTCTACACCCACCCCCTCTGCCTGGCGGCCCTGGACGTCCCGGAGGCGGCGGTACTGTTGGTACCCTAAACTACCCCTATGGCGCGAGCCTCCCGCCCGCGCTCCCTGGCCCTGGAGGTCAACTCACTATGAAAACCCTTGTCATCGGCGGCACCGGCCACATCGGCTCCTTCCTAACTCCCATGCTCGTTGAGGACGGCCACGAGGTCGTCGTCATGGTCTCCGGCCGCCACCCCTTCCCGGCCGCCGCCACCGGCGTGCGCTACCTCGCCTTGAGCTACCACGAGTCGCTCGCCGACGGCTCCTTCGCCGCCCTGCTGCAGCAGGAGCGCCCGCAGGTGGTCGTGGACATCCTCCAAGGCGACACGGACGCGGTCTACGAGGCCTGTCGGCAGGCGGGTGTGGAGCATCTGGTCAACTGCGGCTCGGTGTGGATGTGGGGCCGGCCCCAGGTCGTCCCGACTCCCGATACGCCCCAGACCGAGTGTCCTTTCGAGGGCTATCGGCACCGCCTGGGCCGGATGCAGGCCGCCGTGGCCCGCTCCGGGCAGGAGGGGCTGGTCGTCTCGGGGGTGATGCCGCCCAACATCTGCGGCCCCGGCAAGATCCCCCTGGACGGCCAAGGCGGCCGCTCGCTGGCCGTCCACCAGGCGCACCAGAGTGGGGAAGAGGTGGTCCTGCCCTACCCGGGCACCAACCTGGTCGGTCCCTGTGATGCGCAGGACGTGGCGCGCGGCTTCCGCTGTGCCGTCGCGCACCGCGAGCAGGCGGCGGGGGAGATCTTCAGCGTGGGCTCGGCCTATGCTCTGACCGCCGCGAGGTTCATCGCTACCTACGGGGAGATCTACGGGGTGCGGATACCCATCCGCTACGTCTCGCCGGAGACTTACGCGACCGAAGTCCTGCCCGACGAGGGGGCCAACTTCCACTTCCTGGAGCACATGTGCCCCGACCTGACCAAGATCACCCAGCGCCTGGCCTACCAGCCCGCCTACACCCCGGAGCAGACCATGGAGCGGGCGGTGCGGTGGATGTTCGACACCGGGCTGCTTTCCTGACGCGGGAGGAGTCCCTCCGCGTGGGGCGGGCTTCCAGCCCGCCCTCCCCTAGACATGCGGCAGCCGAGGGCGGGCTGGAAGCCCGCCCCACGCGGACCGCTACAGACCCCTTAGCGACTCCTCGTCCCCCATCCTCTCCGCCATCGCCGCCAGGAGCCCGGCCCCGTGTCGCCCGTCATGCACTCGGTGGTCCACCGAGATCGTCAGGTACAGGCTCGGCGCGACCACCATCTGCCCGCCCTCCACCATCGGCCGCTTCGCCAGCGACCCTGTCGCCAGGATCGCCGTCTGCGGCGGGCTGATGATCCCGTTGAAGAAGTCCACCCCGGTCGGCCCGATATTAGTCAGCGAGAACCCCGCCCCCTTCTGCAGCGACGCCCGCAGCCGCCCCACCCGCGCCGCCCCGATCAGCTCCCGCGTATCCGCCGCGATCTCCGCCAGGCTCTTGCTGTCGGCGTCAAAGACCGTCGGCATCAGGAGACCTTCCTCGGTCTCGCAGGCGAACCCCACGTTCACTGGCTTGAGGACCTTGATTACCTCGTCCTCATACCAGGTATTGAGCATCGGCAGGTCGCGCAGGGCCAGGGCCGACAGCTTGAGGAGGTAGTCGTTGTAGCTGGGCAACGGGTCCGCCCCCGCCGCCTTCCGCGCCTTCCGCGCCGCCACCAGCGGGCCCGCGTTGATCTGCCGGGTCACGTCAAACTGCGGGATATCGCGGAAGCTGGTCTGCGTCCGCTCCCCGATCGCCCGTCGAATGGGCGAAAGCTCAACGATCTCAAACTCAGGTTCCCAAGGCTTGGAGGGCATAGTGAGCACTCGCTTTCATGTGCAATTGATGAATGATAGAAGATAATCGATGGTTTGGGGAGGGGGACGGCGCCCCGTATCGCCGCATTCCGGCCTGCCTTCGTCAATCATCGTTCATCAATCCCGCTTCGCCGCCACCAGCCACGCCACCCCGAAGCCCAGGAACTGGGTGATGACGATGGTTGCGCCGGTGGGGACGTTCCACAGATGGGAGGTGTACAGGCCCAGGAAGGCCGAGAGGATGCCGAAGACCACGGCCACGGCCATCATCGTCCCGAAACGCACGCAGATCAGCCGCGCCGTCGCCCCGGGGATGACCAGGAAGGCGCTCACCAGCACCACCCCCACCACCTTCACCGAGGCCACAATAGTCAGTGCCAGCATGGTCAGCAGTGCATAGTGGAAAAAGGTCGCCGACAGCCCCGAGGCCCAGGCCATGTGCGGGTCGAACGAGTAGTAGATCAGTTCCTTGTACGACAGCGCTACAAACCCCATGATCAGCGCCGCCAGCGCGGTCATGAGAATCAGGTCGTCGCGCGTCACCGCCAGGATCGACCCGAACAGGTAGGTCATCAGGTCGGCGGTGTACAGCTTGCGCAGACCCACCAAGAATACGCCCAGGGCCATGGAGAAGGCGAAGAAGATGCCGATGGCGCTATCCGGCGACAGCCGCTCGTGTTGCGATACCAGCCCAATCGCCACCGCCACCGCCAGGCAGAAGGCAGCGGTGACCAGGCTCGTCGCCAGGCTGCTGGTGGCATCCGACCCAAACAGCAGCAGTCCCAGCGCGATCCCGCCGAAGGCGGCGTGCGAGATGCCGTTGCCGATGAAGGCCATCCTTCGCAGCACCACATATACACTCAGCACCGAACACAGCCCGCCCACAATGATAGCGGCCGCCAAAGCCTGCCGCATGAAGGCGAACTCCGCCACAGCTTGCCAGAAGCCGGTATGCTCCATCTGGGACATCGATGAACGCTAATCGCTAATCGATAATCAGGGACCGACAGCGCCTCCGCTCCCCATTTATCGATTATCGATCCTAGATCATCAATTCTCCTTCTGCCCCCCATGGTGCGTTTTCACGTGCCGGTGGTACGCCCCCAGTTCGCAGGCCTGGTCCAGCTCCTCTTCAGTAAGCTCCTCCGAGGGCCGGTGCCAGTGGATCTGCCGGCTCACGCACGCCAGCCAGCTCGCCACGTGCCGGATGTGGCCCATGTCGTGCGTCGCCATCACCACCGTCATCTGCAGCTCTTCCTGCAGCGCCTTCAGCTCCTTGAAGAACGATTCTTGTCCGCCCACGTCCATCCCCACCGTCGGTTCATCCACCAGTAGCAGTCGCGGCTGGCTCACCAGCGCCCGCGCCACGAAGACCCGCTGCTGTTGCCCTCCCGAGAGCTGCCGCAAGGGCTTGTCGGCCACGTGAGGGATACCCATCAGTTCGAGGATGCGCACCGCGGCCTCCCGCTGGGCGTGCCCCACCCGGCGCCCATAGCCCAGACTCGAAAACGTCCCCATCACCACGGTGTCAAGCGCCGTGGCCGGGAAGTTGGCCTCCGCCCTCTCCCGCTGTGGCACGTACCCCACCAGCCGCCGCTCCCGCCCCAGCCGGTGCGCCTCGCGCCCCAACACCAGCACCTGCCCGCGGTCCGGGACCAGCTCCCCCAGGATCAGCCGAATCAGCGTGGTCTTCCCCCCGCCATTGGGCCCCAGCAGCCCCAGAAACTGCCCGGCCAACACCTCCAGGTTGCAGTCGGCTAGTACCTCCGCCCCGTCCCAGGCGAAGTCCACATGGTCCACCTGCACGACCGGGGCGGCTGAGTTGTCGGTATGACTTCCGTTCATGGACCAAAGCACTCCGGGGATCAGACGAGCGAAACCATCCTTATGTAACGTCAGCGGAAGGAGAGTGGTTCAGCGATGGGGGAAAAGGGGTCGGGCACTACTATTCGCGACGAGGTGCGCCATACCCTCCGCCAAGGCATGGCGCGAACAATAGTGTCTGCCCCCTTTCTTCCTACGGCAGAACCCGTGCCTTGGCAAAGCCTTCCCGGTCCAGCCAACTGCAGTGGCCGTCAGCGAAGGTGACGTTGGCCCCGGGCGCGCGATTCTTCCGGTGGCGGAAGTCGGCGTCGCCCACGCCTCCCAAGGCTGTGAGGCCGTCGAACAGGACGATCAAGGCGGCGGGTTCCCCGACACCCCCCACGCTCAGGCCCCCACATGAGGCGTTCATGGTGTAGCTCGTGTCCAACTCCCCGGATTTCGGCTTGACCGGGCGCTGGTCTTGAGGGCAGAGGTAGACCGTCGGCGCCCCGTGGTAGACGATGATGTCCAGCGCCCACAGCGCAGTCGGGGGGAAGTGATCGTCGTGGTCTGCCGCGTACTGCAGCATGGCCAACTGACGACATTTGAGGTTGGACAGGCACATGTCGCGCCACTGGTTCTCGGCGGCTGCTCGCAGCGTGTGGGACAGCAGGACCACCCTGGCGACTACCACCAGCGCCACCACAAGCCACGCCCGCTGCTTGCGCGAAGGCCTCACCGCGTCACGGTCTGAATCTACTCCTCGCATCGCAACCCCCTCCTGTCGGAGAACGGCAAACGAGCGAGACAAGGCGGGCCGAGGGCCTCTGGAGGATAAAACGGAATGCGGGAAGTTCCCTGACACAGGCGGCGGACTACCGCCGGCGGCGTTTGGCCCGCTCGTAGAAACGCTTCCGGTCACCAACATGCCAGACGTCCACTACGCGCGCCTGATCATCGATCGAGTAGCCAAGGCGGTGGTTTCCGACCCGCAGACGGTAGTTGCCCGCCAACTCGCCTCTGAGGGCCTGGACGCCAGGAGGACGGGGATCATCCTCCAAGAGCCTCAAAACGGCATAGACACTCTTGCGGACCTCTGTGGTAAGATCCTCAACATCCCGCGTGGCCTGGGGAGTCAAGGTGACAGAGTACGTCACGCCGGGAACCTCGCCATGACCTCCGCCAGAGGAATCCGTTCTCCAGTGTCCTCCCGCATGCGCTCGCGCAACTCGATGTTCATGCCCTCTTCGACCTGCCGCTCGTACCGGTCCCCTCCCCGCCGCAGCCACCGGTCCAGGTCCGCGCGCCGGAAGCGCCACTCCCGCCCCAACTTCGCCGCCGGCAACTCCCCGGCCCTCGCCTTGCGGATGATGGTGTCCCGGCTGGTCTGTAGGAACTCCGCCGCCTGCTGTGCTGTCATCACGTCTTGCGCCATTTTGCACCGTCCTGCCATTCTTTACAGGGTATTGCCCTCCCCTGCATGATCATACCCCAATCATGTGGTGGCAGTCAATGGCTCGGCCCGTCATGTTGGCCTTCCCCCAGAAACCAACAGGCGGGCACCACGACCTTCGCCGCAATGCCCGCCTCATGCTCGCGCCACTCTCCACTTCCGACTTCTCTTACCCCTCCGGCGGCAGCTCCACTCGCACATGCAGCTCCCGCAGCGCCAGCGGGTCGGCCTCCGACGGCGCCCCGCTC
>JALGSV010000004.1 GCA_029821755.1 Candidatus Zipacnadum vermilionense
TCCAGGCCGCCCAGGCCGAGGTGGACACCGCCCTGCTGGACGTCGCCTACCAGGTTCGGGGAGATTATTGGCGGGTTTTGCTCAACCGGGAGATCGTCAAGATCGCGCAGGAGAACCTCCGGGAGCAGCAGGAACGCTTGCGGGTGGACCAGATCAGCCTGGCGGGCGGGAAGATCCCCATGTTCTACGTGCTGCGCGACAAGGCGGAGCTGGCTGACGCCGAGCAGAGCCTGATCAACGCCCGGCGCGACGTGGGCTTGGCCGTGCTGATGCTGCGCCGGGATATGGGCCTGGACATGACGCAGGAACTAGTCCTGACCGACGACCTAATGTACGAGGCCGGGGCGCCCGGGGAGGCCGAGGCCCTCACCGCCAAGGCGCTGGGATTGCGCCCGACGGCGCGAGCGGCCCGAGCGCGGGTGGAAGCCGCGGAGCATCAGGTCGAGGCGCGCCGGGCGAGCTACCGTCTCCAAATAGCGGCGACGGGGATGGCTGGCGGAATGAAGGTTTCCGGAGGGGCTTCCCGCGCCGGCTACACCGCTGGCGTGGTTGCCAGCTTCCCGCTCGCCGACGGCGGATCGCGGGGGGCCGAGGTGGCGGAGGCCCAGGCTCGCGTCCGCAAGGCGCAGGCTGACCGCGTGACTATCGAGTTGGAGATCGGGCGCCAGGTGTACGCCGCGCTGCTCAGCTTCGAGGCGGCCAATCAGAGCGTACGCGCCGCCGAGCAAGCGGTGGCCGTCGCGGAGGAAGACTACCGCATAGCGCAGACACGCTACGAGGCCGGGAAAGCGATCAACCTCGAGCCCATCTCCGCCCTGGCAGTCCTGGTACGCGCGCGCACCAACTACGCGCGGTCCATTTTCGAGCAGCGCGTGGCCCTAGACGCAGTCAACCGCGCTGTCGGTCTCCTCCCCTGACTGTAGGGCGGGGTTACGCACCCCGTCACCTGCGACCATCCGGAGATCAAGTTGGTGGTGCTGGAGACGGGTGGGCAGTGGTCGGTAGTCTTCCACAACCCGACCGACAAGCCGCTAGAGGTAGTCCTCACCGGCACGGAAGGCTTCCCCGGTGTGGCCGGCCTGCGCAAGACCGTCAACGTGCCGGGGAGGTCGTCGGTGACGGTACCGGCGGCGTAGGTGGAGTCGCCTTCCCGTCCCGATTCGTGTATACTAACCCTCGGCTGGGCTCGCGCGTCCGGCCGAGGCTTTTTCTGCTATCAAACACTCGGGGGATGTGCCATGACCGACCTTCTCTTCGCTTCCGCCCACGTTGAGCGCCTCGCCGCCGAGGCTGCCCTGCCCTCCAAGTTCCAGCGCCTGCTCGAGCAGGCCGATCTGGGTTCGCGCCTGGCCGATAAGCGCGTCGCCATCAAGATGCACGTCGGTGGCGGCCTCGGCTACACCACGCTGCACCCCATCTTTGTCCGTGCCGTTGTGGATGCCGTCAAGGCCGCCGGCGGCAAGTCCTTCCTCACCGACGGTTCCTTCTCTAGTGAAGCCGCGGTTGCCCGCGGCTATACCCCGGAGGTGGTAGGCGCCCGCGTCGTCGGCGCCGGGGGAGAGCACGACCAGTATTTCTACCCTCGGACTACCGAGGTCCCTGGCCTGCCCGAGATCGAGCTATGCGGCAACATCGTGGATGCCGACGCCCTGATTGTCCTTAACCACGGCAAGGGTCACGGCAACAGCGGCTTCGGCGGCGCCATCAAGAACATCGCCATGGGTTGCGTCACCTACCGCACTCGCGGTCGCATCCACGCCCTGATGAGCAGCAACTTCCACTGGGACGAGGAGCTCTGCACCCACTGCGAACAATGCGTCCAGGGCTGCCCGGTCGGCGCCGTCAGCTTCAGCCCCGAGGGCAAGTTGAGCATCTCCGATCACCACTGCCGCTGGTGCTTGCACTGTACCTACACTTGCCCCACCCAAGCTCTGACCATGGAAGAGCCCGGCGAGAAGTTTGCGCTCTTCCAGCAGGGCATGGCCGCCGTGGTCAAGGAGACCCTGGCCTGCTTCGAGCCGGCGCAGGTCTTCTACCTTACCGCGCTGCTCAGCATCACGCCGCTCTGTGATTGCTGGGGATTTTCGACGCCGGCGCTGGTGCCGGACGTGGGGATTCTGGGGGGGAATGACATCGTCGCCATGGAGCAGGCCGCCCTCGACCTGATCAAGTGGGAGGACCTCATCCCCAGCGCCGTGCCCGAGCAGATGTGCCCGCTCGGGGAGGAGGGGCACCTGTTCCAGCGCCTGCACGGCAAGGACCCCTACGAGCAGGTCCGCCAGGCCGAGGCGATGGGACTGGGGAGTGCGGAGTACGGGCTGGTCGAGGTGAAATAACGCGGAGGAATGCTCCCCCAAGCAAGAATCCATCTCCTTCCCATGGCAATACTCACCGATTCCCGCCTCACCTAACAGGAGGAATCCGCCATGCCTAACCAACTCGCCCTGCACGGGGGGCCGAAGACCGCCGAGGGACCCTTCCCGCCCTGGCCCTGGTATACCGAAGAGATAATCCAAGCGGCCATGGAGCCGCTGCGCACCGGCCAGATCAACTACTGGACCGGACCTCTGGGGAGGCAGTTCGAGCAGGCCTTCGCCGACTGGTGCGGGGTCCAGTACGGCATTTCCACCTCCAACGGCACCAGCGCCTTGCATGTGGCCCTGGCCGGTCTCGGCATCGGCCCCGGCGATGAGGTCATCGTTCCCTCCTACACCTTCATCGCCAGCAGCTTCTCCGTCTGCCAGGCCGGGGCCGTCCCCGTCTTCGCCGACGTGGAGCCCCACGGCCACACCCTCAGCGCCGCGGCCATCGAGGCCAAGATCTCCGACCGCACCAAGGCCGTCCTCTGTGTGCATCTGTACGGCGAGATGTGCGACATGGAGGCCATTCTCAGCGTGGCGCGCGCTCACAACCTGCTGGTGGTGGAGGACTGCGCCCAGGCGCACGGCGGGACGTGTTCCGGGCTCAAGGCGGGGACCCTCGGCGACATTGGCACCTTCTCCTTCTGCCAATCCAAGCACTTCTCTACGGGCGGCGAGGGCGGTTGCGTCATCACCAACGACGAGGACGTGGCCTGGACCTGCCGCTCTTTCCGTGACCACGGCTACGACGTCAAGCAGCGCATGAGCCTGCTGGAGCTGGAGGCGAAGCTGCCCTACATCCACAACATGGTCGGCTTCAACTTCCGCATGACCGAGATGCAGTCGGCCATCGGCCTCAAGGAGCTGGAGCGGCTGGACCACTGGAACCTCGCCAATCGCCGCCGCAACGGCCACCTGCTCAACGAGCTCCTCGCCGACTGCCCCGGTATCCTCCGCCTGCCGATTGACACCGAGGCCCGGCACAACGCCTACTGGCTGTACCCGATCATCATGGACATGCCTGCGCTGTCGGTAGACATCAAGCAGTTCACCGCCGCGCTCAACGCCGAGGGCATCCCGGCGGGGCCGGTGCAGTGGCCGCAGGCGTATAAGGAGCGGGCGTTCGTGGAGCACAACGGTTTCGGGAAGCTCAAGTACCCCTTCGAGGACCCGGCGACGCGCCCGGAGGCGGTCAACTACGCTGCCGAGTTCTGCCCCAACGCCGCCCAGGTAGAGAAGGAGTGCTTCTGGGTCCCGACGCACCCAACCTACGAGCCGGAGCACATGGAGCTAATCGCGAAGGGGATAAGGAAGGTGGCGGAGGCGTACTCGATCTGATGCCCCGTCTGATGTAGGGGCGGCACTTCAGTGCCGCCCGGTGGTGGTTGGTGCTGTGGAGCGCCGCGAACACAAGGGCCGGAGGAACAGTGGATCCTCTGGCCCTTCTGCGTGCCCCGCCGGCGCTATGCTTCCCACAAGCTGGCGTGTTGCGTCAAGCCTCCGAGCCGGGTTCCTGCCATCGCACTTGGTGATCGAGACTCCGGGCGAATCCCTCACGCCCGGGGAACAGACTTGCGCTCGAGATGTTCATGTCCCAGAGGTCTTTCATTCCACGCTCGTAGCATAGTTGCGGAAGCACTATCTTCAGCACGTGATTGCCCATGTTCTCCTCGATGAAGTTCCTGCGGAGGTTCTCGACGAACGAGCTGTGTAGACTGAGCGGCATCAGGCTGATTCCCTGCTGCACGTCCATCCGTCTGCTCATCTGCCGGGGCTCGACCGGGACCATCCCACCTGCCATGCGCTCTCCCTGCAGGTACTGGTTGGCGATGGTAGAGAACTGAGAGATAGCCTCAGATTCCTCTGCGCACGTCACGCCTAGTAGGTATTTGGCGCGCGCGATCAGCCCTCCCAGGTCGACCATCCAGACGGCCGCGCCACTGCGGGCTCCGTGCTCGATTGCGAAGAAGGCCGCGACGTAGAACGACCGTGTGAAGTCTAGGAGCCGCGTCGGCCCTCCGTAGTTCTGAATAAGTGCCAGCGAGCCAAGTGGGTCCTCGGGGACACTGGGGAAGACGTGGTGGGCTCTCCTGCGGAATTGTTCAAGAACGTGTCGCTCCCGGTCGCTCATCAGAGAAAGGCAATCAGGCCCACAGGCCCTCTCGATGGTGGTTGTGAGCTCCCAACTGCTGTCGGCTTGGCCGCGGAAGACCACGGAACCTCCGGAGAAGATCATCGGAATGGCGCGTGCTCTCTCCCAGGCCTCCTTGATCCCACCCACCTCGACCTCGTCATAATACTTACCGCCGCCATTTGGCGTGGCTTCCATTTCGTCTCCTCTCCACTCCCCCTCTCCCAAGCGTGCCCACGCGGGCGTGGGCCGCGCGGGAGAGGGGGCAGGGGGGTGAGGTCAGACCTCCACCGCCTTCCCCACCCGCGTGCTCTCATAGCACGCCGCCATCAGCCGCTGGTTCCATAGGCCCTCTTCGCCGCTGATCATGGGGACTATGCCCTTCTCGATGCACTCGGACATGTGGTCCATCTCCGCTGCGTAGAGGGAGACCGGCTCGGGGGTAATCGTCTCGCGGCTGGTGCTACCGCGCTCTTGCTGGGCGGCGTAGTCGCTTTGCGGGGAGCTGACCAGGTCCAGGCTCCCCGTCGCCGCCTGGCCAATGGTCCCCGCCGCGAGAATCGCCCCGCCCGACCCGTATATCTCCAGTCGGTTCTCCACTGCGTCGTCAGGGATGCAGAAGTAGTTGTCCACCACTCCCAGCGTCCCGTTGTCAAAGCGCGCCGTGATCACCGCCGCGTCGTCCACCGCGTAGTCTTGCACCAGGGTGTCCATCATCGCCGTGACCTCAGTCACGCGAGCGTCGAGGATATACTCCAGCAGGTCCAGGCAGTGGCAGCCCATGTCCATGAAGGCCCCGCCCCCGCCCAGCTCCTCGTCCTGCCGCCACGCGCCGGGCATGGGCGGATACCAGCAGGACAGTTGCGCGCGGCCCATCACCGGCTGACCGATGCGATCCTCCGCCACCAGCCGCTTGGCCTCCTGGTGGCAGGCATGGAAGCGCATCATGTACGCCGCCCCCAACAGTACCCCGGCCTGCTTGCACGCTGCCACCATCTCCTCGGCCTGGGCCACGTTCAGCCCCAGTGGCTTCTCCACCAGCACATGCTTCCCCGCCCGTGCCGCCGCGAGGGCCTCCTCGGCGTGCATATACACCGGCGTGGCGAGGTACACGGCCTGCACCTCGGGGTCTTCGAGAATCCCCTGTACGTCGATGTAAGCCCGCGGAATCCCAAACTCCGCCCGCACTTCCTCCACCGGCTGATCCGGTGGCGCCTGCACCGCCACGATGTGGCTCTTGCGCCCGTGCTTGAAAACTTCCGGAATGGTCCGTCGACGGGCGATCCCGGTAGCGCCGATAACTCCCCAGGCAATGCTCATGATGGGCCTCCTTGGAGCGGTAGTGGCAAGGCAGCATGCGAGGTTTCTCCGGGCATCCGATAATCTCCTCCGCCGCCCGCACCTCACCCCCTGGCCTCTCTGCCCCCAGAAGGGATTCAACCCTCCACGAAGAACCTGGCGCTATCCCCTCTCCCCGGAGGTCTCCCATGCGGACTCGCTGGCTCCGTCTCTCCCGCTACCTCCTGGCCGCCGTTCTGCTGGTCGGTCTCGGTGGTCTCGCCGTCATGGGTGCGTCCAACGGCTGGCGCGAGTGCGACTGCGCCGGTGGCATCTGCGACGGGACCATGCTGGCCCAGGCACCCTCGGTCCCGGCCGCCCCCGCCTCGCCCAACCTTTGGCTGCAGGACCAGCGTGCGATCACCCCACCCACCCACCCCAGCCCCAAATGGCTGACCGCCTACCCGGTCGCCACGCCGCGCACCTACCGAGGGGCGAATCTCGAGTACGTGCTGATGCCGCTCGGCGGCATCGGGACGGGGACGATCTGGCTCGACGGGCAGGGGCGACTGGCGGTCTGGCAGATCTTCAACAACTACGACGAGCAGCCGCGCCCGGATAGCTTCTTCGCGATTCGTGGGCAGGTGGCCGGCCAAGCCCCGGTGACCCGCGTCCTCCAGACCGTCGAGCAATCCGGCCTTACCCCCATGCAGTCCCTGGAATACGAGGGCGGCTATCCCATCGCGCGGCTAAACTTCACCGACCCCGCCCTGCCCGTCAAAACGCGCCTGGAGGCTTTCAACCCGCTCATCCCGACCGATGCGGCCAATTCGTCCCTTCCCTGCGTGATTTTCCGCATCACCGCGCGGAACGAGGGCGAGCAGCCGGTGGAGATAAAGATACTGGGGGCCTTGCGCAACTTGGTACCCTCGCCCGCCGCCGCCGGCTATGCCGCGCCGGGTCCGGCGGTAGCTGAGCCGGTCAACGAGCCGGGCGCCCGGGGGGAGTTCCTGCGCCAGCCGGAGGGCCCACTTGCCTCTGGTCTCCTGCAAGTGCGCTCGGCCAGCGGACCGCTGGTAACCGGCCCTCGGGTTCTGTGGCTGCAGCCGCTCGGCGACATGGTCGGCGCGATCTCCGAGGGCAACCGGCAGACTACCCGCGTCGAGATTCTCGCCCGCTTTGCCCAGGAGGGTGGCAGCGTCGTGATCGCGGGAGTCACCCCCCCACTGCTCGCCGATCTGGAGGCCGCCCGCCACCAGGAGAACCGCTGGACCGGGATCACCGTCTTCGAGGACTTCGAGAAGCCGACCTACGAGGGCTGGACGGTGAGCGGCGCGGCCTTCGGTAGGGGTCCCGCGGGCGGCACGCTGGGTGGGCAGCAGCCGGTCAGCGGCTTCCTGGGCAAAAGGTTGGTCAACACCTACCTGAACGGCGACGGCCCCCAGGGGGAGGCGGTCTCGAAGCCCTTCACCATCGAGAAGCGGTACCTGGGCTTCCTGACCGGTGGCGGCAATCACCCCGGCGAGACCTGCTTCAACCTGAAGGTGGGCGGCCAGGTCGTCCGCACCGCGACCGGGACAAACAACGAGCGTCTGGTACCCACGACCTGGGACCTGCAGGACCTGCAGGGCAAGGCCGGCACGCTGGAGATCCTCGACCACAACCCCGGCGGCTGGGGACATGTCAACCTCGACCAGATCGTCTTCAGCGACAAGGAACCGAGTCTGGCCCTGCGGATCGACAACTCGGTGGAGGCACTGGCTCTGGCCTGGACCTGGCCGCTGGGCGGCGCGACGGAGGTAACCGCTCCCGCGGCCACCAAGGCCCAGCCGGTCACGCCTGCTCTCCGGCGAGTTCAGATCGACGAGAACTGGGGGCTAGGCAAGTACCTCCAACTGGACCTCGCTGCGGTCAAGGCCGCAGGCCTGGAGGTCCTCGCCACGGCCCCGGATGGGTCACCGCTTATCCTGCGCGGCATGCTCGGCAAGGCCCATGTCACCCTCGCCCTCGCCGACAACCTCCCCTGGTCCTGGGCCAACTTGCTCCTGCGCCAGGCCCGAGCCGGTACCCTCCCAGAGGGCGCACGCCTGGTGCCCATCTCCTGGGAAGTCGGCAGCATGGCTCTTACCAGCCCCGACACGGGCGTGGTCTCGGGGGCGTGGAACGATCCCGCGCTGCTGGCTGCCGGCTTCGCCAAAGACGGCGGCGTACCGCCCGGTGTGGCTGGGGTGGCCCCGAACAACGCCGCTGTCGTCGCCCCGCTCACCATCCCGCCCGACCAGGAGCGCTCCGCCACCTTCATCATCTCCTGGCATTTCCCCAACGTGGACCGCCTCGGTGGCCACTCGGGGAACCTCTACACTCGCAAATTCCCCGACGCCCTCGCCGTTGCCCGCTACGCCGGGGCCAACGCCTCCGCCCTGTGGGAGCGCACGCGGCTGTACCACGACACCATGTACCAGTCCAACCTCCCGCCCGAGTGGCTTGACGCCATCACCTCCCAGTCCTGCATCTGCCGCGGCCCCACTGCCTGGCAGACTGAGGACGGCTACTTCGGCGGCTTGGAGGGGTCCTACGGTTGTTGCCCGCTCAACTGCACTCACGTGTGGAACTACGCCCAGTCTCACGCCCGGCTCTTCCCGGAGATCGGTCGGAACATGCGGCGCTCTGACCTGCTGGTTTACATGAAGGACACCGGCGAGACCTCCCACCGCCAGCATCAGTGGAGCGGCAGCTTCATTGACGGCCAGTGCGCTGCCCTTGAGGGCGCCTACCGCGAGTACCAACTCAGGTCGGACCGGCGGTTCCTCGAGGAGATCTACCCGAGCCTGAAGAAGGCGACGGACTGGCTGATCGAGCGCATCGACGCCGACCACGACGGCGTCCCCGGCGGCCTCCAGCCCAACACCTACGATTGTAACGTCTCCGGCGCCAACACCTTCATCGGCTCCCAGTACCTGTCTGCTCTGGCCGCCGCGGAGAAGATGGCCTTGGTGGAGGGGGAAGAGGCGACGGCCGCCGGCTGGCAGGCGATCCGCGAGGTGGGGATGAAGAACCAGGACCAGCGGCTCTGGAAGGACGAGTTCTACATCCAGATCCCCGACCCCCAGCCGGCTAGCGACTACAACACCGGCTGCCACAGCGACCAACTGCTCGGCCACTGGTGGGCTCACATGCTCGGCCTGGGGTACCTCTATCCGCCGGACCATGTGAAGACGGCTCTGGAGTCGGTGGTGAAATACAACTTCCGCACCGACTTCCAGGGCTTTGAGCAGAAGCCCCGCCGCTACATCCCGGATGACGAGGGTGGCCTGCTGATGTGCACCTGGCCGAACGGCGGACGCCCGGCCAGCTTTACCATCTACTCCGACGAGGTCTGGACCGGCATCGAGTACGCGGCGGCGGGGGCGATGATCTACGAGGGCGAGCTCGATAACGCCCGCAGGATAGTGGCCATGGCTCGCAGCCGCTACGACGGCCGCAAGCGCGAAGGCCTCAACTCCGGTCCCGGCGGTAACCCCTTCAACGAACTGGAGTGCGGCAAGTTCTACGTCCGCGCCATGAGTTCATGGGGGCTGCTGATCGCCGCGCAGGGGCAGATTCTCGAGGGCCCGGCGGGGATCATCGGGTTCAAGCCTAACTGGCAACCAGAGGACCATCGCTCCTTCTTCACCGCCCCGGAGGGCTGGGGCCTGTTCGTGCGAAAGCGCGCCGGCACCACCCAGACCGAGCGCCTCGAACTGCGATACGGCCAATTCAAGCTCAAGGAGCTGGTCTTCGCCGTACCCGAGGAGGCGGGGAAGCTCCAGTCGACTGTCTCGGTGTCCGGGAAGCGCCTACCGGTGCAAATGGTAAGAAATGGGGGAGAGGTGCGGCTCCGCCTCGATCAGGAGGTCACGGTCAAGGAGGGGGATACGGTGCAGGTGGAGATGAAGTGGTAGGGGGGCTGTGGTCCGCGTGGGGCGCGCCTTCCGGCCCGCCCGGCCCGGAGCTCGTGCCCTCCGGTGCACGCCGGACAGCTCGTGCTACGCTACGGCCTCTCCGGCTTCTTCGATGATCTTGTCCTTCGGCAAGCGGTAGCTGGCCGTGACCTCCACGCTGTCCCCCGTGATGACCACCTCCTCGCCCTGGATGGCCCACACCCGCTTCACCACCGCCGTCTTCTCGTTGATGTCCGCGATCACGATACTCCCCTCCTGCCACGGCCGCTGCGTGAACAGCAACTGCTCTCCGGGGTGGAAAGTCGGCGCCATCGAGTCCCCTTCCACCACCACAAACCGCACCAGGGGATGCGGCTCGTCCAATCCGGTTAGGTGCAGGACCGCCAGCGTCCCTGCCCCCAGCAGCGGCACCAGGATGAGGGCGCTCAGGACAACCTTCACGATCTTACCCATCGACCAACTCGGACGGGACTGGCGGCGGTAGACGCGGCTCATGACCAGCTATTCGCTCTTTCCTGAAGGTTTCCTGCGCAAGCAGGGACTCACGCGCCCGGCGGGGAATACACGCCGGACTACACGCCCCACCCAGTGCTTCCCCAGTCGAGGTGAGTGACCATGGCGGGCAAGATGACCTCCCGCGAGCGCTTTCATGCTACCTTCCGCTTCGGTCAGCCAGACCGTACCTGGCTGTTCCCGCAGTGGGTCTTCTCCGAGACCACCGAGCGCTGGCTGCGCGAGGGCATGCCCCGCGATCAGCACTTCAATACCTACTGGGGCTACGACCGCTACGAGTACCTGCCCTTGAACCTGGCCCTATGGCCGCCGCTGGAGACCAAGGTCATTGAGCATGCCCCCGAGTGGCACGTAGTGGAGGATGAGCTGGGCGGCCAGGTCAAGGCCTGGACCGACCGCGGCATCGGCATGTCCCAGTGGCTGCGCCATCCCGTCCGCGACCGCCGGACCTGGGAGCGCCTCAAGCTCCACCTGGACCCCGCCGCCCCCGTCCGGTATCCCGAGTATTGGGAGGACTACAAGCGCAGCGTCCGCGACCGGGACTACGCGCTAATCATCAACCTGGGCTCCTTCTACGGCTGGATCCGCAATTGGGTCGGTATGGAGCACCTGGCCCTGTGGTACTTCGACGACCCGGACTTGGTCCACGAGATGACCGACTACGTGGGCGACTTCATCTACCGCGTAGTGGAGCGCGCCCTGGACGAGATCCCTGAGATCGATGTCGGGATGGTCTGGGAAGACATGGCGATGAAGACCGGCCCACTCATCAGCCCCCAGCTCTTCCGCGATTTCATGATGGAGCCGATGGAGCGCGTCACTCGCGCCGCCAACCAGGCCGGTGTAGACATCATCATGGTCGACTCGGACGGGAACAACGACGACCTCGTCCCGCTGTGGCTGGAGGGCCACGTCAACCTGCTCTTCCCGCTGGAGGTCGCTGCCGGCAGCGACCCGATCAAGCTCCGCGAGCGACACGGACGCGAGCTCTTGATGATCGGTGGCGTAGACAAACGCGCCCTCCGCGACAACTGCACCAAGGCCGACATCGAGCGCGAGGTCATGTCCAAGGTCCCCGAGATGGTCCGCCAGGGCGGCTTCTCCCCCCTGGTAGACCATGCCGTCCCGCCCGATGTGCCCTTCGCCAACTTCCGGTACTACATGGACCTGGTAAACGAGATCTGTACCCTCCAATGAGGGGCGACCAGGAGGGGCCGGATGAGCGGCGTCCGCGCCGGGAATCCGGCCCGTCGGGCGCCGGGAACGGGGCGGATTCGCCGCGCACTCCGTGCGCCTCTCATCGCGGCCCCCCCTCCACTATCCGCATAGCCGAAAGGACCCAACCTCATGTCCCAACCTCCCGTCCACGACCCCGCCGGCCAGGCGCAGCGCCGCCGGGCCATCTATGACTACCTCCTGCCCTTGGTCAAACCCTTCTTCCCCTGGGAAGACGGTCGTGTCGTTGACAACTTCCCTCACCAGGGCGACAACCGCCTGCGGTTGTGGATCGCCGGTGCGCTTCTGGCCGGGCCGGAGGAGGACCAGAAGCTGGCCAACGGTCTCATCCAGGCGGTCTACTTCAACCACGCCTGCCACTTCTGCATGGCCTGGACCTTTTCGCTGCTCCACCGCTACGAGGGCCTGCTCGCGCCCGAGACGGTCACCCACCTGGAGACCTACGTCAAGCGCTACCTGGTGGACAACATGACCGCCGATTACCACTTCCACGGCGCTAACGACAACGCCCCCGCCGAGTGCGCTACTGCTATCGCCCTGGCCGGCGAGCGCTTTGAGCTGCCTGCGTACGTCGACTTTGCTCGCACCCGCCTGGCGGACATGGACTTCGTCCTAGATCGCCGCGGCACCATCTTCGAGAACAACAGCCCCACCTACTCCCCGGCCACGCTCACCGCCTTCACCGACCTGGCCCAGTACGCCCAGGATGAGGAGATCGCTCGCATCGCCCTGCGCGCCGAGCAGCGCGTCTGGCAGGAGATCGCCCTGGCCTTCCACCCGGCCACCGGCCAGCAGATGGGGCCCTACTCCCGCGCCTACGAGGACGATCTGCTCCAGCAGGGCACCGATATGACCTACGCCATCTACGCGGCCCTCGGCGACATCCAGCCCACCAACCCCTTCAATATGCTGGACCCCGAACCGGTCCCCAACACGCTCAATCACAACGACTGGAACTTCGGTCGCGCTAGCTGCCTGCGCAGCGCCACTCCCGACTATCATCCCGCCCCGGAGACGGTGGCGCTCTTCCACGAGAAGGCCTATCCCTTCCGCGTCCGCGGCACCAATGAGTACATGGGCAGCAACGACATGCCCGCCGGCGCCACCCCCTTCGAGCAGTACTTCACCCGCCACTGGGGTCTGGGAACCTTCCTCAACCGCTGCTGGGCAGGCCAGACCACGCCTTTCTCGCTCTCCTACCGCCGCCGCCCCTTCGACCCGCAGGGCCCGGCACTGGACTACCTGGCCTCCGTCCGCCACGTCTGGACGCGCTACGTGATTAGCGAGACGTTCAATGGCATGATGAACCGCAATCCGGAGGACCCCAACCGGCGCAACCACGAGTTCATGTACGACCAGGGATCCCCCATCATTGTGCAGCAAGAGGGCACCGCCCTGGTCTGCTACCGACCGGTCAACCTGGGCGCTTTCCTGGGCAGCGGGAAGTTCGACGAAGGCTCCGCCATCCGCACCATGAAGTTGAGCATCATCTTCCCTATGCACCACAGTAACGTGGAGGAGATCTGGGTCGGGGAGCAGCAGTACGTCCCCTTCTCCGCCTCCTTGGAGGGCCTTGCGCCGGTTTTCGTCAAGGACGGGCCGGTGTACATGGCCTTCCGCCCGCTGGTGCTGGGCCAGGAGGAGTGCCTGCTGGCCGACACCATGCTGGAAACCCAGGACCTGTACGGGATGATCTCCTTCTTCAACCGGAGCGCCTTCTACGGCGTCGGCTGGGATCAACAGCGCCATCCGCACTTGGGCAATGGCTTCGTCTGCGAGGTCGGCACTGAGGACGAGTGGGGCAGCTTCGAGGCTTTCCGCTGGGGCATCTTCGCTAAGGCCGAGTTCGAGGACCTCATCTACGGCGACGAGCGCCGCACCGCCTACCGCCGCGAGGGCCGCGATTTCGCCCTGGCCTTCAACGTCAACAATCACTGCCTCCGCTACGCCACCATCGACCGCCGCCCGGTCCCCTGGCCGCAACTGGAGACTGACCCGCCGGTGGAGCTGATGGGGCTGTAAGCGTTCTCCCGTAGGGGTGGACGTTGTGGCGTCCGCCCCGGTCGGCTCCAGTCCGTGGTCGCTCCGGTGGCCCCTCTCCTGCCAGGAGAGGGGGCAGGGGTGAGGCTCTGCGGCGACCGGCGCACTTGCCATCGTGCAAGACTAACCAGGTCTGAAGTCTGAGGTCTTTCCCACCATGACTGACCGCCAACGCTTCCTTCGCTACATGAACTACCAGCCCGTCGACCGTCCGCCGCTGCACCTCACCGGCCCCTGGAGCGACACCTTGGAACGCTGGTACCGCGAGGGCCTCCCCCGGGGCGTGGACCCCAACGAGCACCTGGGCCTCGCCGTCAAACCGCTGGCGCTCAACAATATCAGCGGCGAGTCCGCCCTGTGGCCGTGGTTTGAGGAGGAGACCCTTAGCGAGGAGGGCGACTTCAAGATCTTCCGCGATCGCTCCGGGCGCACGGTGCGCGACTTCAAGGACCACACCTCCATGCCGGAGTGGCTCGACTTCCCGGTTAAGACCCGCGACGACCTCCAGCGCATCTTGGACGAGCGCTTCGACCTGAGCGACATGGACGCCCGCTACGGCCCGGAGTGGGAGCAGAAAGCTCGCGCCGCGGCGGATGGCGAGGGCGTCGTGCTCATTGACGGCGGTTGCTACTACTGGAACCTCCGCGCCCTGGCCGGGGTAGCCGGTGCCAGCTACCTGCTTTACGACGCCCAGGACCTGGTGGACGAGCTCTTCGAGCGCATCAACCTCGTCGTATTGGAGGGCCTCCGTCGCGCCTCGGCCCTGGTCCAACTGGAGGTTATCGGCTTCGGCGAGGACCTCGCCTACAAGAACGGCCCCCTGCTGTCACCGTCCATGTTCCGGCAACTCATTCTCCCCAGGTACCGTAAGGTCATGGACCTCGCCCACGAGAAGGGCGTCGGGATCACCTGGTACGACAGCGACGGCGACCTGCGTCTGCTAATGGGCGACTACCTTGAGGTCGGCATCAACTGCGTGGCCCCCTGCGAGGTCGCTGCCGGCATGAGCGCCCCGGAGCTACGCGCCCAAGGGGGCCGGGATCTGCGCCTGGTTGGTGCCATCGACAAGCGCGAGATCGCTAAGGGCCACGGCGCCACTGACGCCGAGATCGAGCGCAACCGCCCGGTGATCGAGGAGGGCGGTTTCCTCCCGGCGATTGACCATTCCGTCCCCGCCGACGTGTCTCTGGGCAACTACGCGTACTTCCTGGAGAAGATTCAGGAGGCAATCGGAGTAGTCTGAAGCCAGATCCTCTCACGACACCGCCGCCCCGCCGAACGCGCCCACATACTGCTCCGCGCTTGCTCTTCACCACTGCCTCTACGCCCCGCGCCCCTTGAGCGGATGTTGCGTTATGCCTTGTCTCTATAACAAGTCAATCAGGAATTTCAACTAATAATAAAGGACATCTCAAGCAAGACGGGGAACATATACAGGGGAATCCAGCGGAGCGTGCCCGCCGGCAGCTTGGCCGTGCGCGGACGCTCCATGGATAGGGGGAAATATTATGGATGGAGGCATATACCTCCTGCAGGAAAGCGGGCCGCCGATCCGGATGATTCTGCAGGCATGCAGTTCGGAGAGAGCTCTCCAAACCCTCTTGGCACAGTACCCCAGTCTCCTGGCGGGAGATCAGATCGACTCCGCTCGCCCGCGCCGCTGGCTACTCGTGGCCCGCGAAGCTCCCCTGCCCCGGCCGGGCGATGGTCCAGGGCGCTGGTCCGTCGACCACCTCTTCCTAGACCAGGAGGGCATTCCCACCCTGGTCGAAGTCAAGCGCAGCGCTGACTCTAGTCTGCGACGCAAGGTGGTCGGGCAGTTGCTCGACTATGCCGCCCACGCCGTCCATGCCTGGAGCCCCGAGGACCTCGCCCGACTCTTTGAGGAACGCTGTGCGCGCGAGGACCTCGACAGCGAGGGACTGCTGGCGGACCTGCTGGAGAACTGCTGCCGTCCGGGGGAATTCTGGGAGCAGGTAAATGACAATCTGGACATGGGACGCATCCGGCTGGTCTTCGTCGCCGACGAGGTCCCCGCCGAGTTGGTGCGGGTGGTGTCCTTCCTCAACGCGCAGATGGACCCCGCCCAGGTAGTGGCCGTGCGGATCCGCCAGTACGCCGGCGCCGGCCTGAAAGTCGTGGTGCCGGAGTTGCTGGGGGAGCCCTCTCCGGCTCCGCCCCGCAAGTCCGCCTCCACCCGCCCCAAGCGCAGCCCCACGCCGGCGGCCTTCTTCGCCACCATGGAGAGCCGCCGCGGGGTTTGGGAGGCCGCCGTCGCTCACCGCCTCACCGGCTGGGCCTCCCACGCCGGCATGCGGCTGATCTGGGACCGGGACACCATCGAGAACCTCGTCCATTTCGTCATGACCCAGGACGAGCACGATTACCGGCTCTTCTCGCTCTCCACCGCTGGCACGGTGGAGATCAACTTCCGCTGGTATATCGGCAAGCCGCCCTTTGACCGCACCGAGAAGCGTCTGGACTTTCGCCAGCGGCTCAACTGCGTACCCGAGGTGGCCCTGCCGGTCGAGGCCGTGGCCGGTACTGGCGGCTTCTCCCTGAGCTCCCTGCTTTCCGAGCCCGCGCTGCGCGCCTTTCTTGACGCTATCGAGTGGGCGCTTATCGAGATCCGTCTCTCGTGGTACGGCGATGCGGTTCTGGGCTTGCCCTCCCCCGGCAGCGTCCGCCTGCCGCGGGGCGCTGCCGTTGCCTCGCCGGAGGAGACGACACCGGACGAACCCCCGGCCGAGCCTCCCCCCGGCGAGGCTGTAGGCGTCGCGCCGGGGACGGCTTGTCCGCGGTCAAGCAGAACCTAAGTCGTATTGGGCAGAGGCGGTCGTTCGGGGCTATCCGGAACGCGCCGCAGAGACTCCACAGAGCGTTGGCCCGGATTGTTGTAGGCAGTCGTCTCCGCATGAGGCGGGGTCTCCATCCAGTCTTCGGAGGCACACCTCCACGGGACGCGGACTGGCCAGCCGCGCCGCATCCGCATACGCCCAGTCTCCCACGAGCAAACGAGCCGGCGCCTTCCTGCGGTGCCGGCTCTATCTTGAGACTCACCGGTTGGCGCTCCTCAGAAATGCTGGTCCTCGCCGGCCACCCACCACGACAGGTCCCGGAGCAGCAAGACCCAGTAGTCCCACTTCCAGAAGGGCGTCTGTCCCTCCGCGGGGTCGCCAAAGCAGGTTAACCCGATCACTGCCACTCGCCCTTGGCCGATCTTCCCGACCACGATCCCCGGCTTGCCGCCGACAGTCAGCAATGTCTGCGCGTCGGGCTTAGCCTGCAGGTCATGCGCGAAGAAACACAGCGGGCCCTGCGCGAACTCAGCGTACTCCGTCACCGGGTGCTTGTCACCCTTGACCACCGGCGTGCCTCCCCTAAACTGCAGGAGCGGCGGCATCCCCGCCTGGCACACCACCGGCGCTATCTCCTCCAGCAGCGACCCCTTCAGCCCGGCGCGGTCCAGCGCCTTGTGTCCGCCGAACATGATCAGCCCTCCACCCCGCTGCACGTACTCCGCCAGCATGTGCTTCTGCCTTAGTGTCAGCGCCGTCAGGTCCGCCCCGCACAGGTAGATGACGCTGTGGCCGAACAGCGCCTCGGCGGTCTCCGGGAAGCCGACGTACACCTGCGACCGGCCCTTCTGGATCGGCACCGTATCCAACTTCATATCGTAGCTGGTCAGGTGGAAAGCGTCCACAATCCGGTAGTAGTCGTAGAAGGCTCCCGCCACCAGCAGCCCTTTGAAGGGATAGGCGGTCCTCTGCGGCTGCAGCTCAGGCGGGATTGCTCCCTCGCTGCCCGGGTACAGGTCCAGCAGTTGCTTGTCCTCCAACAAGGCCAGTGGGAAGACCTTCACGATGTCGGCGGTGAAGGGTTGGTTCCCCGCCGTGTGGACGCGGATCCCCCAGTACCCCGCGCTGCGCAGGATGAAGTCCGCCTCGAACTCCTGGAACTTGCCCGGCGCCGCGAAGTCCTTCGGGAACAGGTGCAGCTCCGCCCGCGCGCCCGCCTTCTCCGAGAAGACGTCCATGAAACCGACTTCCGTGTCGCCGGTGTTGTTCGCCACCTTGCAGCGCAAGATGGCCCGGTACAGCCCCGGCGGCGGGTTGGTGAAGTAGGGCGTGTGGGCCATGATGCCCGTACTGCCCACGCCCTCCGGGCTGGTGATCACCGAGTCGTAGGTCGCGTCCGGGTCGGGGGCGATGGTGCTCCACTTGCCGCCCGCGTAGTTCTGGCTGGATAGCTGATAGGCCTGCGCCCGCGAGGTGCTCAGGCCCCCCTCCACGATGCGCGGCACCTTCTCCTTAGCCCAATCCGGCGTCGGCGGCGGGGAGTACTCGCGCACCTGCCACCCGTCCAGCCACATTGTCGAGGGGATGTTGCTGCCGGTTTGCTTTTCGCTGTTGTTGCTCGTGGAGGCGGTAAGAATCAGTCGCGCCGCCCCCGGCGGGGCCGACACAAACCGGTCGCCCAGGTCCCAGTCGACCGCATAGTAGGGGAAGCTGATCCCCGGCCCCCGCCCCAGGCTCTTGCCCTCGGCATCCTGCCAGTCCACCGACACGTACCCGCTAACTCCGCTGTACTTCCCCGGCTCACCGAACCCCTCCAGCCGGTACCCCACAGATACCAGGTACCACTTCCCACCCTCCACCGCCACCGGCTTGCACGCCACGGAAGCCGAGCCTGTCCCCGGCACGTCGGCCTTCAGCGCCTGCGTCCCCACCAGGAACATCTGCTTATCCAGGCTGAACGAGGCCGAGTCGGCCGGAGTGGCCGTAACCGTCCAGTCCACCGCCAACCCCTGGTCGTCGGCCTGCTCAAAACCGGGATTGGCCAGCAAGTTAGGCCCGATCCAGTCCTGTTGGGCGGCCGCGGGCACTACCCATCCCAGCAGCAGTACCGCCAGGCCACTATAAGCCAGCATTCTCGGGACAGTCATCATGGGTGTCATGGCTCCTTGTCGGGTACCGTTCCCTGCCCCGTACCGGGGCGCGGAACTCTGATGGCATCGTCAAGTCTGAAGTGCAGTAGTGAGACGAGGGTCAGACAGTCGGCCGCCTCGTTCTCATCATCGTGCCAGAGAATCCTTGGTTCGTGCGCCCTGGGCGTCCGGACCGCCGAGAAGCAGCCCTTGAGCAGCATGGCAAATCCCTTGTGCTCAGACTTCTCGGTCTCGGTCCCCAATGAGTTAAGCACGAGCAAGGGGTTCCCGATTGCGAACGCCTCGTCCACCAAGGTGCAACCGTCTGACTCGAGCCCCGTAAGGTCCCTTACTCGTTGCATCAGGCCCTTCACGGCCTCGAACACAGCATGGAAATAGTTCTCCTGCAGCAGTTCCGCCTGGCAAAATCGCGTTGTCTCGCGGTGGATTCTCCTGCCCTGGAACTTGCCAATTAGAAGCTGCGCCCGTTGCTCCGCCTCGCTGATCGTCTGCGCGGCGACGACCTTTTGGAACTGGGCCGCGGGCGTCAGTTCCAGGCTATCGAACATGAGCACAGCGTTCAGTTGCCTACGAACCTGCTCGAAGTGGTCTTTCGCGCCGATAAACCGGGCCGGCGACATGATCGCCATGATCAATGCGGCCACGGCGTTCCCGCACCGGTCCTGCTGCTGTTTGGCAAGCAGCGTAGAGTAGATGCGCCTCCACTTCGTGCTCTCCCCGGAGGAGTCCGAGATACGACAGGCGTCGAAAATGTTTGACAGCTCTGTCCCCGTGACTTCCTGCCCGAGCATGCGCGCTATCGGCTCAAGGCGGATTTCGTTGAAGGAATCGAACGCAGCCATTGATGATCCCTCTCCTCTCGCTCCCCTCTCTCACCCCTCCGCCTTCCTCCCCACTCGCGACTCGCGACTCGCGACTCCTTACTTCCTGAAGTGATCGTCCTTCTTCCCCGCCCACCAAATCGCATTCCTCAGGATCAGATACCAGCCCTTGTCTTGCCAGAACGCCGTCTGGCCGTTCTGCGGGTTGCCCAGCGGTGCCCCCACAATGCACACGATCCGCGCCTTGTTCGGCCCGTACTCGCTGGCTACCATGAAGGGCTTGCCGTCCACTTGCATCAGCACCTGCGCCCCCGGCTTGACCTTCACGTCGTGCAGGAAGTAGCACGTCGCCTGCGGGGTGAGCGAGGTATACCCCAGGAACTCCGCCTTGTCCGGCCCGTACTTCACCGGCTTGCCGCCCGTGGGGACCAGGTCAAACACGCTGTCGGACATCTCCACCGGGAAGGCATCGCCCAGCGCCGAGCCCTTCAGTTGCGACCGCCCGTAGGCCCCGTGCGACCCCAGCACCACCATTCCCCCGCCCGCCAGCAGGTAGTCATGGAGCATCTCCATCCCAATCGGTTTCAGCCCGCTCTTGCTGATCCCGCCCAGGATGATCGCCTCGTAGGACAGCAGCTTGTCGTAGTCATACGGGAAGTCCGTCAGTTCCCCATACCACGACCCGCCGTAGCGGTAGTAGATGATGTCCTTGGTCACGTTCCAGTTCGTCGAGTGCACCGCATTGGCTACCTGGTAGGCGTCGTCGTGGAGGCCCTCGAAGTAGAGGTAGCGCTCCATCCACGGCTCCCTGATGGCCAGGTTGTCCGGCTTCTCCAGACTCAGCTTCTGCGATGGCCGCACCCCGGCATAGATCGGCGTGCGCATGTCCGTCTGGATATTGTCCGCCCACTGGTAGGTGCCGGGGAAGAAATCCTCCATGCTCACCGCAAACTGCGGGCCGCCCGCTTCGGTGCCTTGGACCTCCACTCGCACCACCAACGGGTCGGCGGGCGCGTCGGTGTAGGGCACCGTCTGCGTCTGCGGCTTGTCGGTCAGCGCCCCGAAGGGCACTACTCCCACCTTGACTTGCTTGGAGGTATCCGCACCGCCCACCAACGTCACCGCCATCTGCATGTCCTGAACCGCCTGGGCCGAGCGCACCGCCTGGAAGTCCATCTCCCCGGTCCCGCCGGCGGCGGGGGTGAGGTGCCAGCCTGCGATCATCTCGGGACCGACGTACAGGATCTTGTCCAGCCCCACGATTGGCGTGAGCCGCACCGTGTACGTCCGGCTGCTGCCCTGGGGCAGGTACAGGGTGTTGAACATGAACTCGTTGGTCTGGTTCCCGCCGTTGGCGTAGTTGATGCGCAGCTCGTTGTAGTCGGTGTCCATCGCCAGGCCGGTCTTCTTCACCGTGTCCACCAGGGCCATCCATCCGGCGGAGAAGTCGCGCATCCACTCCTCCCGGCCGTAGTGCCCGTTGTTGTCATATCCCGTGCTCCGCACCCCCCGCGCCGAGGGCCGGAAGGTGCGGTCGGTAGCGGCGTCATAGTCCCCGCCGGCGAACATCACGTCCTGCATCCAGTACGAGAAGACCTTGGACTGGTCCTCCGGCGCGGTCAGCTTGACGGCGCAGGTCAGGGTCGGCGAGTCGGCGCGCAGCGTGTAGGTCTTCTCCAACAGGATGCCGTCAAGCTTGGGGTTAGCCAGCGTCCCGCGCCAGATGCCCGTCGCCTGGCGCCAGACCATCACCGAGGCCTCCTCGGGCGTCTGGGAGACGATCTTGTACTCATAGGGCACTTCCAGGAACTCCCCAGGCCAGGTCTGCTCCTGGAAGTGGTCCATGCACAAGCCGCTGAAGGGCTTCTGCAGGATCAGCTCAGTCGGCGCGAGCTTATCCGAGTACGAGGTCACGGCCCCGCCGCGGGAGGGGTCAATGACCAGTTGCACCCGGTAGTTCTCCATCTTGACCACGTCGTGTCCGTCCTGCTGCGCCACTGCGCAGCCGACTTGCTGGGCCGATGTCGGCGCCACCAGAATCGCCAGCACTAGCATCGTGATAGTCGTGACCGCGCTAAGGTGTCGCATGATCCTGCTCCTTAACTGTGCCGCGTGGTGCGGGTTCTCCAACTCGCCCAGCAAACCGCTTTCCCCTCGGCCACCACTCCATACTCTCGCCTCCGCCCCTCGCTATCCCGCCGCTCTGAGCCATCTCGCTGGTCTGCACCCATTCCTGTGCGCTCCCGTCAGGAGAGGGGGTGCCGGCTCAGGACGAGCCGACGCGATAGGTGCCTACCATTCAAACACCACCATCTTCCAGAAGATGACACTCGGTACCGTCACCGTCGCTTTCCCGCCCACATCCTTGATCTCGAGCTTGACCGCCCTGACCTCATTCTGGCCGTCGGGCTCCATCGGTTCCGCCATCAGCAGGTACGCCGCAGTGGGTTTGGCGCCTCCGACGGAAGCGCAGGTGACCTGGATATCGCGGACCGGCGGATTGAGGTTGGACTGCGGGTTCTCCTCCACCTCCGCCACCGCCGGCGGGTTGAGCAGGTGGACGATGAGCTGCCGCTTCCCCGCGGCACTCTTGTTCCAGTAGACCATGTCCTCCCACCACACTGGCGCGGCCGCCTTGACCGCCACCTGGCCGTTGATCTCCTCCAACCAGTCGAGGTTGGCCCCGAAGAGCAACTCGCTGTAGCGAGTGCCGAAGGCGCCCAGATCGCCGAAGGGCAAGCGGCTGTTGGTGTAGCAAGCGAAGCGCCCGCTGGCGATCAGGCGGATGATGCTCGAGTAGATGTTGTCCACCACGTACTTGCCCCCGCCGCGCCGGAAGTCGAAGGGGTTGTAGATGCCGCCAAACTTGCGCACCTGGTCGCCCCAGGAGGTCATGCGGCGGACATAGGCCTTCCAGACGTGGTAGGGAGAGGTCTTCGATTGGTACGTGCAGGGGGTCTCGTCCAGCATCCACCCGCCCCCGGCGCAGCGCTCCTTAAAGGCCTCCATCATGTCCCTGACCTCCTCCGGCGCCGCGTAGTTGTAGCCGAAGGTGAAGTCGGGAATCTCCTTGTGTACCAGAGCCTTGACGTTCTTGATCGAAGCGGCACTGATCTTATCGGCCTCGGGGTAGGTCTTGGCGATCTCCTTGCCGTCGAAGCCGCGTTCGCCCGGATAGACCTCGAGATAGCGCACGTCCATCCGCACCCCCTTGAAGCCCATCTCCTTGCCGCAGTCGATGTATTGCTGGGCGATGTATTGCTGCACCTCGGGCAGCGAGTGGTTCAGCGTGCCCTGGAAGAAAATCGTCGGGTAGGTGTTGGGGTCGAAGTCGTAATCGTCGCGGCGCTCGAGGATCTGCTGGCGGTCCATTTCGTAATGGGCGACCTCGCCGTTGGCGTCGTACAGGAACCAATCAGGATGTTGCTGGAAGAGCTTGTAGCCCGACTCGGCCCAGCAGGTCCCGTTTACGTACGTCACCGGCCACATCCCGACCGACTTGAGCATGGCTAGCTGCTGGCGGATGGTGGTCCGGCTGCGGTAGGTCAGCCGCCCCTCCCCGCCGGGGAAGGGATCCTCGGTGGGGGAGAGGTCAGAGATGTCCCCAGGGGACCAGGAGAAGTACTCCGTGCGATCCGAGTGCGCCTTCTTGAAGAACAGTACCGAGCGCCACGACTCCGCTCCGGAGGCAGGTTGCACGTAGAAGATGGTGTGCATGTCCCGGTAGTCCGTGCCTCGGTCGTAGTTACTGCTGGTCGAGGTCCACAGCGGGATGCTGGTGACGTGGAAGTACTCGGAGGCAGCGTCCACTTCCTTGGCGCCCTGCAGCAGGCGCACGCGGATCTCTCGCCCGTACTCCTCCTTGCTCAGCGTGTAAGAGGTGGCGACGTCCTTCTGCTCACCGGGCGCGAGGGTAGCGTCCTGGCGGAAGACCTCCCGCTTGCCCGCTATCCCCGTCAGTTCCTCGCCGACGACGGTCACCTTGGCCTCGGCGGCGGTGAGGTTAGCCAGGGTCGTACGGACCTCCACCTTCTGCCCTGGCTCATAGCGAATCTTATCGGGGAATACCTCGGTGATCACGGGGGCAACGTATGCTTCAGTAGCGATCTCTACTTTGTCAAGATAAGCCACCGGCGCGGCGCCCTCGGTCCCCGACTGCCACTGAACCAGCACCGCCGGACGATACTCCTCCGGCCGCAGCGCGGTCTGCAGAGGCAGCGAGACGGTGGTGTACCCGGTCGGCTTCAGGCCAATCCCGTAGACCGGATAGGCCTTCATGAAGGCGTACCCTCCCGTCTGCATGTCGTGCGCGATAAGGGTGATGCGGAGGGGATCGGTGATCGCCGACATGTTCTCGCCGCGCAGGTAGAAGGTGAACCAGACCGTGCCCTGCATGGTCATGGGAGGTGTGCTGAAGTTGACACTATAGGGCGGCTGGCCCTTTTGCAGGGGGATGCGCACCGCCTTCCCACCCGACGCAGCTGCATCGGCCACGACTTCCGTGTCCAGGAGCAGGTTGGCGGGCGGCAAGGCCTCCGCCTCGGTTTGCCAGGCCGGGGCGGCCCACGCTTGAGCGAGGGGCAGCAGAAGTAGCGCGATTGTCGGTATCAGAGCCAGTCTAGGCACGGTTCAGCCTCCTGAGGTGGGACATTTGTTTCACGTGAAGCATTCTACAGTGGTACCGGCGTGTCGCCGGTGCTCCGTGTGGAACGGGCTTTCCAGACCACCCGAACTGAGCGCGGGCAGAAAAGCCCGCGCCACGCCGACGGTTGGTTCACCACTGGAACACGACTGTCTTCCAGAAGAGTACGCTGGGGACGGTCACTGACACCTGGCCATCGGCGTCCCTGAGGTCCAGCTTGACGATGCGGACCTCGTTCAGGTCGGTGGGCTCAAACGGCTCGCTCATGAGCAAGTAGGCCGCGGTGGGCTTGTCGCCGCCCTGGGGGGCGCAGGTCACCTCGACGTTGCGTAACGGCGGGTTGAGCTCAGACCTGGGATTCTCCATGACCTCTTCCGATTGGGGCGGGTTGACCAGGTGCACGATCAACTGCCGCTTGTCGTCGGTGGATTTGCTCCAGTAGCACATGTCCTTGTACCAGAGCTCCGCGGGAGCGGTGACGGAGACCTCGTCCTTGACGTCGGAGATCCAGTCCAGATTGGTGCCATACAGGTACTCGCTGAAGCGGTTGCAGTAGGCGCCGAGGTCGCCGATGGGCTGGCGAGAGTTGTAGTACCAGCCGCCGTAGTCGCGCCCGCCGCAGATGATGCGGAAGATGGCCGAGTAGATCAAGTCGATGGAATAGTCCATGGCCCCCCGGTTGAAGTCATACGGGTTGTAGACCCCGCCCCACTTGCGCACCTGATCGCCCCAGGAGGTCATGCGGCGGACGTAGACCTTCCAGACGTGGTAGGGGGAAGTCTTGGACTGGTAGGTGCAGGGAATCTCGTCCAGCATCCAGGCCCCGCCCTCGCAACGCTCCTTGAAGGTCTCCATCATGTCCTTAACTTCCTCTGGCGAGGCGTAGTTGTAGCCGAAGGTGAAGTCCGGGATCTCCCTATGGACCAAGGCCTTGACGTTCTTGACCGCGGCAGCGCTGATCTTGTCGGCCTCAGGGTAGGTCTTGGCAACCTCCTGGCCGGTATAATCGCGCTCGCCGGGGTAGACCTCCAGGTAGCGTACGTCCATGCGCACACCTTTGAAGCCCATGTCCTTGCCGGCGGAGATGTACTGGTTGGCGATGAACTCCTGCACCGCTGGGAGGGAGTGGTTGAGCATGGCCTGGAAGAAGATATGGGTATAAGTGTTGGGGTCGAAGTCGAAGTCGCCGAGGCGGCGGTACTTCTCGCGCCCGTCCATCGCGTAGTTCGCCACCTCGCCGTTGGCGTCATACAGGAACCACTCGGGGTGCTGCTGGAAGAGCTTGTAGCCCGAGTCGGCCCAGGCGGAGCCGTTGACGTAGGACACCGGCCAGATGCCAACTGATTTGAGCATCTCATTCTGTTGAATGATCGTTTGCTTGCTGCGGTAGGTCAGGCGCCCCTCGCCGCCGGGGAAGGGGTCCTCCTGGGGGTTCTGGTCGGTGATGTCGCCGGGCGACCAGGAGAAGAACTCGAAGTAGACGCGGCGCAGGCGCCGGAAGGTCTGTACCCCTCGCCAGGAATCGTGGCCGGAGGCGGGGGCAACGTAGAAGCTACCCGTGCCGTTGTAGGGCGCGCGGAAGGAGCGGTCAGTGCCGTTGGCGCCCGAGACCCACAAGGGCAGTTCAGAGACGCCAAAGAACTCCCGGCCGGAACTCACCTGTTCACCGTTGACTTGCAACGAGACGTCGATCTCGCGCCCGTACTCCTCCGGGCCCAGTTGGTAGGTGGCAGTGAAGTCCTTCTGATCGCCGGCCTCTAGCATGGCCTTCTGGGTGAAGATCTGGCGGGAACCGGTTAGCCCCCACTTCTCGTTGCCGACCAGGGAGAATTCGGCCACCTGGGGCAAAGGATTGACCACGGTAGTGTGGACGGTAACTTTCTCACCGGGGCGATAGCGTACCTTATCGGGCAGTACCTCGGTGATGAGAGGCGCGTCGTAGCTGGGGACGGAGATCTCAGCCTTGTCGAGGTACACGACCGGGGTGACGCCGGCCGGAGGGGTATCCCAGTAAAAGATCAGCTCGGGCCGATGGGTGTCGGCCACCCAGGGGGCGTCCAGCGCGAGAGTGATGGGGGTGTAGCCCTCGGCCTTGAGGTTGAGCCCATAGACGCGAGTCTCGCGGAAGAAGGCCCACTGGCCGGTCTGGCTGTCATGGGCGACCATGATGATCTTGAAGCCGGGGACAAGCGGCGGGAGATTCTCGGCGCGCAGGTGGAAGGTGAAGAGCACCTGGCCGCGCATCTCCAGCGGGGGGGCGCTGAAGAGGAAGTTCCAGTTGGTATTGCCAGCGGCATAGGGAATGCGGACCGCCTTGCCGTCGGAGGCCGCCGCGTCGTCAACGACGGTGGCGCCGCGGACAAGGTTGCCCTCATGGGCTAACTTCTCAGCCTCCTTGGACCAGACCAACGTGGGCGCGGCTGCCGAGGCAGTGCCGGCGATAAGAATCAAGAGAGCCAGGGTCAGCAGGAGATGGCGCGACATGATGTGTACCTCCGGCGCGAGCTGATGGGGCCAAGCATATCTACATCGATAGACCCAACACAACAGCTATACCTTTCGGCAAGAGGAATAGGAAGTCCTTCTCCGGGGCGAAGTTTGTCATGCCTATCGTCCCGCCCAGCGATCACGTCGAGCCGAGCGTCCTCCGGGATTCCGTGCACCCGTGGCAGCCCCCGCCACAGGGTGGCGTAGGGAGACGGTCAGAGCCTTCCACGTTAGGGCGGATCTGGACCGCGGCGTCTCGCTGTCTCCGCCTACTTCCTCCAGGCAGGGAAGCTAGCGCAGACATTAGGGCCTTTGAGGAGGAGGTATTCCCCCCCCAGCCTCGAACTACCCCGCGGCATGTCACGCATAATCCCTATCGGCATAGTCCTGGCCGCGGCCGGAATCTTCTGGGACCAACTGTCCACGCTGGTCTTCCGGACGGGGTTCCTGGGGGAATCAGTGCCGCCTATTCCAGCGTTTGTCGCGCTGCTGCTGTTGCTGCCGCTGCGGACACTGGTGAGGACGGTGCTGCAGGGGAGGCGGAGGAGAGCGGGGAGCGAGGACGCCCGCCCTACCCAGAGCGGATGGTTTCCTGATGGCGATTTGCTGGCTACGTATGCCTTCCTGACCATTGCAGTGGCGGTGTGCGCGGTTAATGGACTGCGGGCGATTGTGGATCTGGCGGCGATCCCGTACTACGGCGACGCCGGCGATGCGATGCTCAACTACGTGCGTCCGTACTGGCCGACGTGGTTCGCACCCACCGATACCACGGTGATCCGGTGGCTGTACCAGGGGTCACCCACCGGGCAGGTGCCGTGGGGGGCGTGGATAGTGCCCATGCTCTGCATAGGGGGCATTCTGGTGCTGGGGACGACCGCCAGTACCGCCCTGTATGGCCTGTTGGCGCGGCGGTGGCGCGACGAGGAGCGGCTGGCGTATCCGATTGCGGAGCTAGCGGTAAGTGTGGTGTGCGGAGAGGGGGGAGGACCGCGGGAGGCGGCGAGGTCACTGTTCCGGACGCCGACCTTCTGGGTCGGGACGGTGGGAGCGGTGGCGTTCAACGCGATCTGGATCCTGCCGGCGTGCTTCTCGACGGGGCCGATTCCGCCGGCGTACACCAATCTGAATCTGTTGTTCCCGACGGGGCCGTGGCAGGCGGGGTACATCTGGTTCCTCCGATACAACCCGGTGGTGCTGGGGCTGGGGGTGCTGGTGCCCTCCGATGTGCTGTTCTCGACGTGGTTCTCCACGCTGCTGCTCAAGGTCGAGGCGGTAATCCTAGCCTTCTTCGGGCAAGGGTGGAGCACGACCTTCTTCCTGGCGGGGCGGCAGGGATTCGGTGGGTATCTGGTGCAGGCGGTGACACTGCTGATGTTGGCGCGGCCGATCCTGGGAGGGGCGGTGCGGGCGCTGCTAGGGGAGAGAACGACGCAGCAAGCGCGGTCGGAGGGTCGGTACCTGCTGGTGCTGGTGGCGGCGGCATTGGGGCTGGTGTGGGTGATGGCGGCCAATCAGATGCCGGTGTGGCTGGCGGTATGCCTGGTGGCGATGCTATTGGTGCTGGCGCTGGTTAACGGGCGGATACGGACGCAGGTGGGCGTGCCGATTGTGTATCTGCACGGCGGCGGGGCACTGGAGATCACGCGGGGGTTGACGTTTCTCTTGGGCGGGAAGCTGATCGGCAGCGCGGGGCCGGCGGCGGTGACGGCGATGACGGTGTTCTCGTCGCCCATGCGGCTCACGACGATGCTGGCGCCCAGCCAGGCGGATGGGTTCCGGCTGGCCGAGGACACCGGCGATCCCTCGACTCCGCTCGGGGCAGCGTCACCGCGAGGGAGGAAGGCTCCCCATAAGGCCTGGGCGCGCTGGGCTGTCCTCTCCGTGCTGGCGGTGGTGGTGGGGGTGGCGATTGGGCTGCCGCTGCACCTGAGCATCTACTATCGCTTTGGCGGGGAGTACCTCAAGTGGGCGCCGTCGAATTGGAACATCGCGGTGATCGTCAAAGAGGTGCAGCCGCTGAACCCCTCGCCCTCGCAGTGGCTGCCGGTGCTGGCGGGAGTGGTGACGACGCTGCTGTACACCGCCGGGCAGCGGGCTTCGGCGACATGGCCGCTGCATCCCATCGGGTTCATCACGGCAGGGGCCATCGGGGGATACGTGTTCGGGCAGTTTCTGCTGGCGTGGATTATCAAGACGCTGGCCCTGCGCTACGGCGGGCGGACGGCGTTTGTGCGAGTGAAGGAGTTCATGCTGGGGCTGGTGATTGCGCATTTCTGCCTGGCCACGGTGTGGGCGGTGATGGGGATGCTGAGGTTTGAGCCGGCGACGAGGTATCTCTTCGCGTTCTACTGAGCCTTGTGGGGCCCATCTTGGCGAGGCGCTTCCTCGCCGGGCGAGGACGCCCGTCGCACCGGGCAGGGGCCAAGCAGAGGCCGCAGGGGCGGGCCAACGCCTGCCCCTTCGGCGCGGAGCACGGCCGAGACGCCGGTGCCACCGGGAGGCAGCTAGCGCGGCAGGGGGCTGACCTCGATATCGTCGACCCAGACGACGCCCGTGCCGACGGGGTCCAGGCGGAGGACCCAACTGGAGTAGTGGCGCGGGAAGGTGCCTTCGAAGGACACGTAGGTCCAGTCGCACTTGCCGTCGATCGCGAGTTCCGCGGCGACTACCGGCTGCTTGCACTCGTCCGGACGGATCCAGGCGAAGCTGTCGGCCTGGAAGACCACCTTGCCGGTGAACTCGTCGGCCTTGATCCACAGGCCGAGACGGTAGCGGGGGGCTAGGTAGGGGCCGGTCCAATAGCTGGCACCAAGCCAGGTGTTGGGGCGCTCGTCTCCGTAGGCGCGGTCCAAGCGCCTGGTAATGGCGGCGGCCTCAATGCGCATGGAGGTGGAGTCGCCGCGGCCGACCGTGTGGTCAACGGTGTAGTTGCCGGTCCACAGGCGCACCGACTCGCCGGTCAGGCCGGGGTAGAGGCTGTCGCAGTGGTTGAGCGGTTCCACGTGGTTGATGAGCTGCGCGGGGATGGGGCGATTGGGCGGGGGCAGGACGCCGCGAGAGAGCTCCTGCTGCACCCGGGCGGGGTCCCAGACGTAGAAGCGCACGTGGCCGGTGGTCTCACATAGGTGCAAGTCCAGCCCCCAGTGGCAGTAGGTGGTGTAGAAGAGGTGATCGTTGTCGAGCGGGAGCTCGGTGCAGACGCCCCAGCCCTCCACACTCGTCATCTGCACGCCGCCGGGGCGGATTACTGCCTGGGTGGAGTCGGCAGCGCCATCGATCCAGAGATGCCCGGCGGTGGGAAAGGCCGAGATGGTCCCGTCAGCCAACTGTTTGGTGGTGTAGTTCAGCTCCGTGCGGCACTTGGGGAGCTTGTCGGTCACCGGAGCGACGATCTGGTAGAAGAGAGAGTCGTCCAACTCCGGCCAGTTGTTGAGGGCATCGTCCTGGAAGACCGCGAACGTGGCGCGCTTGTCCCAGACGTACCCGCGCTCCGGGTTGTAGCTGAGCTCCCAAGTAGCGTCGTTGGTGCAGACGCCGTCCTTGTCCTGGAGGTTGGCGGTGAGAGACAAGACTTCCCCCTCCCGGTTGACTTTGTAGTCCCCCTCCGAGGCGCTTTCCCAGCACTGCATCCCCAGGTAGGCGTTGAGCATCGGCATCAGGCCGGGCCGGAACTTCATCTCGTAGAGCATGGTGGAGCCGACGAAGCCCACCGGCTCGTCGCCGTCGAAGATGTAGTCACGACCGACCCACTTGCGCAGGCGAAAGTCAGGGGTGTGGGCGGGGGGCGAGGCGTTGCGGTGGGTTGTGGGGGTTACCTGTACGTCGGCAAAGCGTACGCGGCTCTCGCGCACTCCGAAGCCCACCAGCCCGTTGCGCACAGGCAGGACCGGGTCGGCGTAGCGGAGGATCTCCTCGCCGTCGATGGAAACCAAGATCCAGCGGCCGCTGGCCGTGACGCGGACCGAGTAGGGGCGACCCGGTTCCAGTCGGTAGGGCTTGACCTGCACCACTCCGCCGTGCGTCTTCCACAGCTCGATGTGACCGTACCCGCTGGAGAGGCGGACCATGTAATAGTTGTCCGGGTCCTGGTAGCGGACGATCAGGCCGGCGTCGGAACCGATGGCCTCGCGCCCCCACTGGTAGTTGTAGAAGGCCTCGCCGGGGCGGAAGCCCTCCAGCGGGGCGGGCTGCTCGATGGTGAGGGTGGTGGTCAGCGTGTAGTCGGTCCATTCCGGCATCCCGGCGACGGCGTAGCGCCAGAGGTTGACGGGGCGGGCGACGAAGTAGGTCCAGAAGTCAACCGGAAACTCGTCGGGCGCGGTCTCGGGAAGGCTGTGGTACCGCGGGCCGGCGCCGACGAGGCTGGTGTCTGTAGCCTGCCAGCCCTCAGTGAGGAAGGTGAAGCGGGTGCGGTATTCATCGGCGGAGGTGGGGCGGAGGAGGGTAGTCCCGGCGGCTCGGGATGGTTCGGGGGCGCTGAGGATCAGCAAGGCGGTGATAGCGAACAAACAGAACTTGATCATGGTGATGCTCCTGACCGTAGGTTGAGGCGCGGTGGGTGGGCCGGTTATGGGGCTATCGAGATCAACTCGGCGTCGTCCACGTCTATCCAGCCGCCGCTGAACGACATGTAGGCGTTGAGCCAGATAATGCGGTCGGATTCGCAGGGGGTGACCAGTTCCACCTGCTGCCAGGCGTCGGGTTGGAGGCGGACCTCCGAGACGAGAGGGCCGGACCAGCCGACGCGGGCGGCGGTGTCGATCCGCATCGTCAGCCAGTCGGTGGGCGCCAGCCTGTGCAGGCCGGGATAGAGGGCACCGGTGCCGCGGACCCAGACGCGGAAGCGGTAGAGGCGGAGCGGCTGAACAGGGACGGAGGGGAAGACGACATAGGTGGACTTGCCGGACTCCACATGCAGGTAGCGCTTCCCACCGTGAGGGCGGTCGGCGCCGATCTCCATCTTCTTCGGCTCGTTCACCCAGTAGGTGACGTCCCCTTTGTCCAGCTCGAATCCCCCGTCCCAGTAGAGGTTAATCCCCGCTTCCTTCACCAGGGGCGCTTCCTGGGAGACGCGAATCTCGTCGAGGACCGAGGAGCGGCCCAGGGCCATGCCGGGGACCACCAGAGTGTAGGTGAGGCGGCCTTTGGTGCTGTCGGGGAAAGTACCGAAAAGGCCAGTTCCACCCGCGTCGGGTAAGGCATAGTAGGACCCGGGCCGCCAGCCGTCGGGGGTGTTGAGCTCTACGCCGAAGCGCACTTGAGCCCCGAGATCGGTGTTCTGCCGCAGGCGGACGCGGTAAAGGGTCCAGGCCTGGACGGGGAACTCGGGGGAGGTGACGCGTAGCTCCCCGACCTTCTCCGGGAGGGTCAGGCGCAGAGCGCCGCCGCCGATGAGCGGGTGAGCGGTCTCGTGTGTCAACTGGGCGGGCGTGGCGCAAGTGAAGCCGTCCAGGCCTTGCTCAAACTGGTAGGTGGCCATCGTCTGCGCGAGGGCGGGAGTAAGGCTCAGAGCGGTCAGTAGAAGAAGGAGGGTTCGCATGGGCTAGGGGGGGCCGGAGGAAGTCGCTGCGGCCCCCCTCTGGTCCGCCATTACCTCAGCCGGAACTGGGCCGTAGCCGTGGCGCCGCTGAGTATCTCCCGGGCCTTGACGGTCCAGGTGCCGGGCTGGTCGTTGAGGGCAGTGTGGATTCGGCCCCGCCACGTACCGTTCCTGGTGTTCACATTCTGGCTGTAGAGGACGCTCTCCTTCCCATCGGGGGCAACGACCGCCAGGCGCACCACGTGGCGGCCGGGCTGGTTGGTGCCCTTGAAGGACAGCTTGACGGTGACGGGGAGGGCACGGCCGCGGGCGGCGTCGGCGGCGGTGACGGTCAGGTCGCTGACCTGGTAGTCCAGGCGGGCGAAGAGAGCGGCTTCGAAGGCTTTCAACGGCATCGGCGCCCGCTTGACCCGGCCCAGGTACTTGCCGGCCCGCACGTCGTAGGTCTCGCGCTCATCGGGGAAGACGACCACCATCTGCTCGACGTTGTCCGGGCTCTTCTCGCAGTAAACGCCCACATACTGGACAGGGCCGTCCTGCAGGATGTTGGTTTCGTAGTTCTTCAGGAAGGAGACGCCGGCGGCGTCGGTGATGTCCACCGGCGGGGTGAGGCCGGCGGCGCGCAGGAAGGCTTGCACCATCTTCAGGTCGTCGTCCTCAGGCTCGCCATTGCGCCGCACGGTGTTGGTCTGCAGGAAGTTCATGAGCAGCGCCTGCCCCTGGCCGGTCTGCTTGGTGACGAAGGCGGGGATGTCCAGGAACGAGTGCTTGCCGAGGGCGGTGCCGTCGGTGACCTGGAGGCCCTTCTCTAACCACTCGCCGATGTACCAGGCGTTCTGCGGGACGAGCGGGCTAGTCCCGGTTACGCCGACCAGATAGTCAGGATAGCGCTGGTCGTAGGCGAATTCGGTGCGGGTAACGCCGAAAAGGTCGTCAAGGCCGCCTTGGTCCCGCAGCTTGCCGTGCTCGTCGCAGATGGCGGGCGCCAGGTCGGCAACCACGGTGCCGCCGTCGGCGACGAACTGCTTGATGGCCGCGCAGGTGGCATCGGAGAGGGCCATAGCCATAAAGTGCGGCAAGATAAGGAGCTTCTTGCCCGCGAGCTCGCCCTGGACGACCTGGTTCTCGGTGAGGTACCCGAAGGAGACCCCGCACTGGACCAGCTCGCGTTCGAACGACTCGCGGCTCCAATTGGCGGGGCGCCACATGAGGTGGGCGTTGCCCTTCTCGCCCTCAATCCAGACGCCGGCCCCGGCGCTGGTGACCATGGAAGGGTAGCTGTAGAGGATGGCCACTGGGGAGAGCTGCCGCCGAGCGCCCATCAGGGCCTTGCCGACGCCCTCCCGGAGTTGGGCAGTCCCCTCGCCAGTCCAGCCGCCGGCGGGTTGCACCCAGCCGAACTGGCTGAAGAAGGTGTGGCCGAAGAAGCGGAAGGTGCCCCACTGTCCCCGGAAGGCGTCGCGCCAGGGGTAGTCGAAGTAAGTGGGCTTGCCCATGCCCCAACCGAGGTACTTGACCATGGGACCTTGCAGCATGGAGGCGATCATCAAGTCGTCGCCGTAGGGGCAGTAGAAGTTGAAAACGCCGGTGGCCAGGTAGCGGCCGATGTCCATGCCACCGTAGGGAATCATGTGGCCGGAGGTGGTGAAGCCGTCAATACCGATGTAAGTGTCCGGGCCGAGGGCCCCGCGGACCAGGTTGGCGTGCTGCTTGTCCGCCTGGTACTCCTGATCGGCGACGTAGATGCGGAAGTCCACCCAGGGGGCGAGGTTTTGGGTCAGGCTTGAGATCGGCGGTGAGGGTGGGCTGCAGGTCGTCCCAGGTAGTGTGGCTGGTGTCCCAGGAGGCATTGAGCGCGTCGAGAGTCTTGTATTGAGCCTGCAAATACGCGCGGTAACGGCGGAGACCCTCCTCGTTGGGCAAGCCGGCATCGGACGTGCAGTGCCGCTCGTCCTGGAAGGCCCAGCAGATGGCGCCATACTTCTTCGCGGCGGCGATGGCCTCGGGGAGGCGTTGGTTCTCGTCGGCGCCCTGGGCGGGGTCGGTCTGCATGGAGGCGGGGGAGATGACTCCGTCGTTCATGCGGGAGGCGCGGATGCCGAAGGGCGCGCCGCGCTGGCCCATGCGGTCCTCGCCCCAGGAGTCCATGACCCCGGTCATTCCGGCGACCTCGAGCGCGGCCTGGGACATATCTCCCGGCGAGGCGGGCCAGAGGATGTTCTCGTAGTCCGTCCACTCGCTGTTGGGGACGAAGAAAGTGACCTGCTCGCGCGCGAGCGGGGCTTTGCCCTGGCTAACGGTAACGATAGCCGTGTGGGGCGCCACGCGGGCGTCGGCAATCTTGTAGTCATATGTGAACTTCGCCTGCCCCAGCGCGGGCCCCACGGAGAGCACACGGCCAGTGGCGTCGCGAATTTCCACCTGGATGGTGCGGTCGGGGGCGGAGCTATGGAGGGAGCCCGCTAGGTGGACCGTGTCACCCACCCGGTAGGACTCTTTGTCGGTGCTAAGCAGGAGCTCGAGGTCGCTAGTCACGGTCAGGGGGCCACTGCCCCAGCCGAGGGAAGCGCCCTTGTCGTCGCGGGCGATGACGTCCAGCCAGAACTTGCCGGCGGGGAGAGCGGGGAGACTAAGTTTGCTGGCGCCGGACTGGGCGGAGGACTTGCCCTCGGCCAAGGTCTCAAACTGGGGGTTGCGAACGGTCCAAAAGAGCCGCGCGGGGCCGGAGACGGTCACGGTCACCGGGGCCGGGGCCCCGGCGGGGAACTGGGCGGGTTCGGGTGCCACGGAGACGGGTGGCTCCTTGCGGGCGGCGTAGGTGAGGGCACGTAGGGTGGTGGCCAGGCCGTGCTCGTATTGGAGGCGGGGGCCATCGCTCCTGGTCGGGGTGAGGGTGCCGTCCCAGCCGAGTAGGACGGTGCGGCCCTGGCCGTACTGGCCGCAGATGACCACCGGCTTGCCGCTCTCGGTGGCGGCTACCTGGCTGCCCTCGCGCAGCTTCCAGTCGTAGACGGCCATGGCGGCGTAGGCAGGGGCTTCCTCGGGCTTGAGGGGCATGTTGCCGAGGGGAGCGCCGTCGAGCAGGGCCAGGTCGGGACCGGGCTGGAAGTCAGGGACGGGCACACGGCGCCCGCCACCCTCCATGGTGGCGGGGGAAGCCTCGAGCAGGGGGGTCTTGGCCACCCACCAGCCGCCCATGTTGCTGCCGACGAAGACGAGACCGGTACCGGCCCTGGCCTTGTCCAGGATCTTCTCATAGACATCGTCCGGGAAGGTATTGCGGGCCAGTGGATAGCCGAAGCTGGGGCTGTACGTACCCAGGGCCAGCAGGATCACGTCGTAGTCCTCCTGGAGGGCGGTGCGGGCCTGCTCGGCGAGGTAACCCAAACGGTACGCCTCATCCACGCCCCAGTCGGAGTGGGCGGCAACGTCGGCGATGAGCACGAAGCTCATGTCGCAGTCCAACTCGCGGGAGATCTGGGCCAGTTGGGCGGTGTCGGCGGGGGCGTTGCCAAACATGCAGATGGCCAGGACCTTGAGGGGACCCTGGGCGTAGGGCTTAGCCCAGGGTATGTGCGGGGCAGGGGCGATGGGGACCTGGGGGCCGAAAAGGATGGCCTGGTAGCCGCACTCGATGGACAGATACCCGCTGCGGCTGAAGTTGTACAAGGCGGGGGTGTCTTTACACGCAGCCATCATCGCGGGGACGTCGCCGGGGACGTTCCAGACGAGAGAGGAGCCGGTGGGGGCGGAGACGGCCGGGGCGGCCAGGAGTGGCACACAGCCTAGAACAACGGCGACCAGGGAGAAACCGAGGAGACAAGGCAAGGGGCGGCGGGCGCTCATGTTGGGTCTCCTGGAAGACAACAGTAGCCGCGAGGAGGCTTACGGCATCTTAGTATTCGGGCCCTGGGAGGGGAAGTCCTCCCTCGATGGCTGCTAGGGCCGGGGCTTGACACGTCCAGGGATGTATTGCATAATAAAAGGGCGCTGCCGGGTAGTGTAACGGTAACATGACTGACTCTGGATCAGTTGACTCTAGGTTCGATTCCTAGCCCGGCAGCCAAATATCGGGAGACAAGAGCCACCTGCGAGGGTGGCTTTCTTGGTTTCTGTAAGGTGCGAGCTTCATACTGCGCCCTGCTTCCAGGCATGGCCCTATCATCTTGGTTGTCGCTGGCGCAGAGGTCGGGGTGGCTGTACCCCGCTTTAGACATGCCGGTGCCTCTGCCGCAGTTGGCCGCAGGCGGCCTCGATTTCTGTGCCCTTGCTGTGGCGGATACTGACGTTGAGGCCGCGCTTACGCAGGATTTCCATGAACTGGCGGGTGTGATACGCGCTGGGACGCTGGAGCAGGGCGTGCTCCACCGGGTTGAAGGGGATGAGGTTCAGGTGGTGGCGGAGCGGGCGCAACAGGGCGACCAGGCGGTCGGCGTCCTCGAAGAAGTCGTTGACGCCTTTGATGAGGACGTAGGCGAAGGTCACGGGCTGTCCGCCGGTGGCCGCGGTGAAGTCGGCGCAGGCAGCAAGCAGCTTCCAGATGGGCCAGCGAGCGGCGCCGGGCATCAATTCACGGCGCTGGTCGTCACGGGTGGAGTTGAGGGAGACCGCGAGGTTCACACCCAGGTCCAGCTTGCCCAGCTTGCGGATCTGGGGGACGATGCCGACGGTAGGGATGGTCACCTTGCGCGGTGACAGACCGAAGGCCTCGGGGTCAGTGAGCCGCGTGAGTGCGGCGAGGACGTTATCAAGATTGAGAAGCGGCTCGCCCATGCCCATGAAGACGATATTGCCGGGGCGTCCCTGGCGGGCGGCGAGCAGGGCGGCCTGGGCCATGATCTCCCCGCCAGTTAGGTTGCGTTCACAGCCCTGCAGCGTGGAGGCGCAGAAGACGCAGCGCATGGAGCAGCCCACTTGGGTAGAAAGGCAGAAGGTGGGGAGGCCCTCGGTAGCGATGCTGACGGACTCCGCCTCAGCGTCGTCGGGGAGCTGTAGGAGGAGCTTGAGCGTCTCCGGACCACGATGCTCGGCCACGGCGACCGCGCCGGGGAGACTGAAGGACTTGGCGAGCAGCAACCGGAGGGACTCGGGGAGATTGGTCATCTCCTCGAAGGATAGGGCGAAACGCTGATAAAGCCAGCCGTGGACCTGAGCCGCGCGGTAAGCGGGCTGCGCGTGATCCCGCATCCAGGCCTGGAGAGCCGGGAGGTCGAGGTCGTAGATGAGAGGTAGATCGCTGGTCACAAGGAGATTGTAGCACAATGGCGGCGGGAACGGCAGTCAGAGGGCAGAGCCTTGTCGTGGGGACGGGGGGCAGATATACTCTCCGGTGGAAACACCGCGCCCGGAGGCAGACGTTTTGATCATCGGCATTGGGACGGATCTGGTCATGATTTCGCGGATCCAGCGGCTGCATGAGCTGCATGGGGATCGGTTTGCGCTGCGCATCTTCACCGAGGGGGAGAGGCAGGAGTGTTTGCGGCGCAAGCGGATTGGGGAAGCCCTGGCCCTACGCTGGGCGGCAAAGGAGGCGGTGATGAAGGCGTTGGGGACGGGGTACCGGGAGGGCGTAGTGTTCCACGATATTGAGGTCTTTCACCATCCGAGCGGGAAGCCGGACCTGCGCTTCACCGGGCCTACGGCGGAGCGGGCGCGGCAGATGGGGGTTACCGGAGCGTTTGTGACGCTGACGCACGATGGCGACCTGGCGATGGCGGTGGTGGTGTTGGAGGGAGAGCCCGGGCGCGCGGAATCGCGCCTCTACACTAGGGAGACGGCCCCCGGGGACTGAGCCATGCGATTGCTCGACCGTTACCTCCTGCGGCGGATGGTCACCCCCTTCTTTCTGGGAGTGCTGGTCTTCCTGGTGGTACTGCTGGGGGATGAGGCGCGCAAGCTGGAGTCGGCCGTGACCGGGATGCGCGTGCCGCTGTGGCTGATCCTGAAGTATCTGGGGTATGCGGCCCCGGGAGCGCTAGTGTGGTCACTGCCGGTGGGGACGCTGCTGGGGGTGTCGATGGCCGCCACGTGGGGGGCGCGCTCGGGAGAGACAGTAGCGGTACGGGTGGCCGGGGTGAGTTTTGTGCGGGTGTGCGTGGCGTACGTCGTGGTGGGACTGGTAATGAGCGGAGTGGCCTTCACGCTCAATGAGTCGGTGGTTCCCGAGTCGTCGCGGCGGCAGCGGGCGGCCTTCGAGGAGATGACGCATACCCAGCCGGTGGTGCATGAGGCGTACAACCAGTACTTCCGGGATGACCAGGGCCGTATCTTCTTCGTGGGGCACATGGACGCGGGGAACAACGTGCTGGAGCAAGTGTGCGTGTGGACGCTCGACGCGCAAGGGCGGCTGGCGGAGATAGACAGCGCCCGGCAGGCGGTGCTACGGGGGAGGCAGTGGAGCTTCGAGGACGGTGCCACGGCCTACCTGGATGCGCGGGGGCAACCGGTACGGGTGGAGCGCTATGAGGAGAAGCCGTTCTTGATGACCCAGGCGTTGCAGAACTACTACGCGGACAAGCGGACGCCGCTGGAGATGAGCGCCAACGAACTGGTGGCGCTGGCGACGACCCTGGAGGCAACGGGGCAGGATAGCCACCGGCTGCGAGTGCACCTGGCCTTCAAGTACTCGATACCGCTGGCCTGCCTGGTGCTGGCGCTGATGGCGGCGCCGCTGGGGGATGGGATGGCGCGGATGGGGAGCTTCGCGGGGCTGGTGGTGGCGATCGGGCTGGTGTTCCTGTACAACGGTGTACGGTCATGGGGACTGGCGTTGGGGCTGGTGGGGGTGCTGCCGCCGGCCTTTGCCGGGTGGGTGCAGAATGTGATCTTTGGGGTGGTGGGGTTGGTGCTTCTCGTGAGGCATCGCTGATCGGCAGTTGGGAGGAGCGCATGCGAGGCTTACTATTGGCGGTTGGGATGTTGGTGCTGGTGGTGGGAGGAGTATGGGCGGAGCGGACGCCGGATACGAGTAGCTGCCTAGCCAATGCGCTGACTGACGCGGGAATGCCGGTGCCGCTGGGGGTGACGGCGGGGCTGATCGTGCTGGGGAATGAGCGGCAACAGCGGGCGGGGCGGCAGGCGGCGGATGCGATCCTGGTGACCGGGGCGCTGACTGAGGGGCTCAAGCGGCTGACGCGGACCGACCGACCGGATGATCCGGAAGCGCGGGATGGCTTTCCCAGCGGCCATGCCAGCCTGAACTTCGCTCTGGCGCGGGCCTTGTCGGCGGAGTACCCGGACTGGGGGCGGTGGGCGTACCTGTTCGCGGCGGGGGTGACGTGGTCGCGGGTGCGGCGGGAAGACCATTCCTGGACGCAGGCGCTGGCCGGCGCGGCGTTGGGATGGTATGTCGCGGACCGGTCGGTGCACTCGCGGGGAGGCTTGTTGAACGGGCTGATCGTGCCGGAACCGGCGGAGAGCCTGGCCGGGGCGGTCACGGCGGAGCCGCGCGGGGTGGGGGCGGCGGTGTGGAGGAGGAATTGGTAGAGGGGGCGGGCTCCGGTGGCGTGGGCCGCAGGGAGCAAACGCTGACGCTGTGGCAGCCATCCCTGCGGCTCCCCTTATGCCTGTTGCCCGACTCACCTCAGTGTTCGGCGGGTGGCGCCCTGGGGCACCTGGTCCCGGTAGAGACCGGCGAAGCAGGCCGGGTTTATGTAGTTGTCCGGAGTACCCGCCCACTCCATCTGTGTCTTGCGGAAGCCGCCGAAGTCCGCGTCGTTGATCCCCACGTCGAAGCCCAGGCCCGACCAGTCCTTCCCGCGGCGCGCCTCGACCGGCGCTAGCGGCAGGTCCACTTGCACGTTGTACCCCTCCTTGGTCAGCTTCGTGGTCACGGTTATCCCCTGGAGGTCCTCCGGCAGCGGCTGCATCGCCTTCCAGGCGGCCGGTTCGCCGGGAGCTTTGGGGGCGAGGATCTGTAGGGCGATCACGTCGTTGCTGTAGACCGGTTTGCCCTGGTTTCGGTCGGAACGCAGGTCGAGGTAGAGCTCCACGCAGTCGCCGGCCGAGGGGTAGTCCAGGTCGGCGACGGTGAGGTCGTCGTCGGTGACGACCAGCGAGAACCGCAGGCGGTCGGGAAGGGCGGCCACGGCGAAGCGGCCGCCGAGGTCTTGGGGGCCGAGCCAGAGGTGACTGCCGAACATAAGCGAGTCGGCGGCGAAGGTCTGCCACTTAAGCGAGGCCGCGGGAGCGGAGTCGGCGGCGACGGAGACGGCCGCCACCGCCGGGGCGACGACCAGCCAGCGCGCGTCGAAGCCGCCGTAGCCCTCGCCGCGGGCCCACAGATGTACCGGTGTGGCGTAGGAGCGGCGGGGGGTGGCCGAGACCGGGAGGGGCAGGTGGATCACGTCGCCCCCGCCGGCGCGCAGGCGGAGAGTCTGCTCGTGGACCTCGTCGGGATAGTCAATCTTCACCGTGCAATCCAGCGGGGCTACGGTGAAATTGCGCAGGCGGGCCTGGAGGTCGTAGGTAGGATCGGCCGACAGGAGGGAGCCGCCCACCAGGGCACAGGTGAAGGGGGCGACGGTGGCTGTGGCCTCGTCAAAGGCAGCCAGAACCGCGCGCGCCATGATGACTTGGGTGAAATCGCCCGGATGGTAGCCATACGGGAAGGGACCGCGGGAGTCGTGGTCGCCCTCGCGGATGGTGCGGTCCAGGTCCGCGACGGCCACCCCGGAGGCAGCGGCCACCTCGCGGCCGGTCTGACTCCAGACGTTGTCCGGATCCTCAGCCTCGATGGGGTTGAGGCAGGCGATGACTACGGCTTGGGTGCGAGTGGCGACCAGGCCCAGCAGGCGGGTCAGGTCGTTGCGGAAGGCGTTCACGGAACGACCAGTGCCCATGTCGTTGCCGCCGAACTGCACCAGGACCAGGTCGGGGTTCTCCATGATAACCTCGGCCTCCGCGCGGCGGAGGGCACCGGCGGTGGTCTCGCCGGGGTGGCCTTGGACGACTAGACGGACCTGGCTCTTAGGGAAGCGGTAGGCCAGGTAGTCGGCGAAGAGGCGGGGGAAGATATGGCGGCCATCGGTACCCATGCCTTGGGTGAGCGAGTCACCAAAGGCGACAACGGTTACAGGGCTGCCTTGCTGGAGGCGGGCGACCAGGTCCTGGCCGCGCTGGAGCATGTCCGGAGCGACAGCACGGGCGGGGAGGACGGCGCCGACCAGCAGGAGGCCGAGGGTAAGAGCAAGGCACGAAGGGAATATGGTCTTGTTCATGGTCATGATGGTAGTGCTATTCGCCTCGCACGCAGGTAGGCCTTCCCGGGGCGAAGAACGCCGTGCTTGCCCTCGCATGGTGGCGTTCAAGCCACGTGCGCGGAGCCGAAGACAGGTGAACTTGGTCGGCTTGCCCACGGCCAGGCGGGCCCGGTAGGTATCCGCAGATACGGCGCGGAACAATCCTCTGTATGGCTCACCCTTCCCCCAAGAGGTACCCCCCATGAGAAGGCGCGGTGCGTGGTACTTGCGACTGGTGTTCTGCTCGGTGCTGCTGGCAGTGGCCTGGTCGGTGTATAGCCAGGGCCCTCCCCCTAACCTCCTTCCCAACAGTGGATTTGAAGAGATCAAGGACGGCGCGCCGGTGGGGTGGACGAAGGCGGATGCCGGGGAGTGGAGCCTGGAGACAGGGCTGTTCGGCGACCGCTCGTTGCAGCTCAAGGCTCCGGCGGCGGGGGAGCAGAATGGGACCTCGTGGGGGTATTCCAGCTGGTTCCCGGTGACGGGAGGGAAGCTGTATCTGCTGGTGTTCTGGGCGAAGGGGCCTGCATCGTGGCCCCGGGGGGCGGATAGCATGATGCAGTGGAGCTTCAAGCAGGCGGATGGAACCGGACTGCCGCAGAAGCAGGAGCACCGGGTGCCGATAGCGCCGAGCTACGCCGCGGGCAAGTGGCAGGTGGGACACTATGTGGTGCGCGCCCCGGCAGAGGCAACCAGCGCGCAGCTCGCGCTGTACGTGGTGACCAGCGAGACCAATCCGGCGGCGCTGCAGTTCGACGCGCTGCGTGTCAGCGAGTATCAGCCGCCGGAGCCCGGCAAGCAGAGTTGGTTCTACGCGGCGGCCACCTACGGCGTGAGCGGGGAGCAGGTGGAGGACGCGCAGGCCACCAAGGGGCGGGTCTGGAGGCTGCCGGTGGGCAAGTACCCGGCGGGAGGCAAGATCAGCGGGCCACTAATCTCGGAGCAGGACCCAGGGCAGTACCGGGCGCTGTTCCGCATGAAGGTAGCGGACAACACTATCGCCAAGCCGGTGGCGTATATCCGCATCACTGGGGACAATCTGGTGAACGTCAGTCAGACGGCAGGGCTGACGGTGCTGGGGACGGATTTTGCCCAGCCCAATGAGTACCAAGAGTTCCCGGTGGAGTTCATCCGCTCGCCGCTGGGGGGATTGCAGTACCTGGTGGACTGGTACGGGCTAACCGACATGTCGCTGGACGGGGTGACTGTAAGGGAGGAGAAGCTGCTGGCGGACCTGGACTGGGTAAGCCTGTACGGGCTGCCGACGGCCGGACCGGTGGGGGAGTTGGGGCCGGGGGCGCTGGTGTGCCGGGGGCTGGGGTGCCCCGCCTGGCGGCTGGAGCCGGCGCTGGCGCTGGCGGGAGCGCAGCCGGTGAAGAGCTACTGGTTCTACACCGGCGCGGGCGGGCTGCCGCACGTGACCCCGGACTTCGGCGAAAAACCCACCGGCGAATTCCCCCAGCGCGTGGAAGACCTCCAGCCGTACAGTGTGGTGGTCTTGGCGGATGTGCCAGCGGATGCGCTGGGCTTTGCCGGGCGGCAGGCGCTGCGGCAGTTCGTGGAGGCGGGAGGCGGTCTGCTGGTGCTGGGCGGGTACTACAGCTACGGCCGAGGGGCCATTGCGCGGAGCTTCTTGGAGGAGATGTTGCCGGTGGCGGTCACCGATACCTGGGACCTGGCGCCGGCGGGAGTTGCGGTCCAGGCGGTGGAGGGGCTGGCGCTGCCCTCCAACGTGGCCTGGGTGCCGGCGCCGCAGTGTCTGTGGCTGCACCAGGTGCGAGCCAAGCCGGAGGGCAAGGTGGTGCTCAAGGCAGGGGATAAACCCTTCCTGGTGGTGGGGGAGTTCGGGAAGGGGCGGGTGGCGGCCTGCGCCGGAACCATCATGGGAGCGCCGGGAGCGGGGCAGCAGCCGTTCTGGGAATGGAAGGACTGGCCGAAGGTGCTGTTTGCCACGGTGGACTACCTGCGGCAGGGGAGGGACTGGTAATGCGCACTCGTCGCCTGTGGTTGCTCAGTTGTCTGGTCTTGGTCGTGATGGCACTGGGGGCCGGGGCCGCCCCGGACCCGGCGCTGGTGGGTTATTGGAGTGGGGACGAGGTGAGTGGGATCAAGGTCTTTGACGGGTCGGGGCAGGGGCATCCGGGGTTCGTGTATGGGGAAGTACAACAGATCCCGGGGCGCGTGGGACGGGGGCTGCAATTCGACCGAGACAGCTATGTGGAGATCGGGTCGAGCACTGGACTGGACCTAGGTGAGCAGTTCACGATTGAGTTCTTGATCTTGGCTGGCGAACAGAAGGGCAACTTCCCGATGTTCGTGCGCGGCGACATGATGGAATCCTTCGACCTGTACTTTGACCCCCCCGGCGGGATGAACCTGCGGGTCGGGAAGTTCAAAGGAATCGACCACGTGGCGCGCGGATTCCTGGACCCGGCGGCGTGGCAGCACGTGGCCTGGACCTACGACGGTAAGCTGGGCGAGAAGTCCCTGCGGGTCTACGTCAACGGCGAACTCAAGCAGACGTGGGACGAGGCGGGCCAGATGGGGGCGAGCAGGAAGCCGCTGACCATTGGGCGCGGGGCGAGTCTGGATGAGATCCGTCTATACCAGCGGGCGCTTAGCGCGGAAGAGGTAGCCGAGCGGGCCCAGGCGCCGGAGAAGTTCGTGGGGCGGGAGGTGGTGGTGTCGCAGGTCTGGCCGAGCAAGCTGCTGACCCGGCCGGGGGAGAAGGCGGTGCTGAAAATAGGAGTGGGCTCGCTGGCGGCGGTCGCCAAGACAGTCAAACTCAAGGTCTTCCTGGAGGGCGGCGTAGACCGTGTGATTCCCCTGCAGGAGACGACGGTGGCGTTAGGCCCCGGAGAGGTGAAGGACCTCAGCGTGGACTGGGATCCAGGGGCGAACCGCTATGGTTATGACTTGGTGGCGGAGGTGCGGGACGAGCAGGGACAATTGCTGGACCGCAAGAGCGAAACCTTCCTGGTCGGGAAGAACCCGTACCAGTTGGGGCAGTACACCATGTTTGCCTCGTACACCTGGGACGAGGAGAGCCTGAAGGCGGCGCGACGCCATGCAGTGACGATGCGCCGGTACTACATCCCGCTGAGCGAGTACTGGTGCATCAACCCGGACAACTTCGCCAAGTGCGTGCCGGATTCGGACAAGTGGTTCGTGGGGATGGGAGCGACGGCCTACCGCGACTCGGAGGAGACTACGCAGGCGCTGCTGACGGCGTGCCATGAGCTGGGGCTGGGCGTGGTGCCCTACTCGATCTCGTATGCCAGCGGCTACTACGGGACGCGGATGGCGCTGGAGCATCCGGAGTGGATGGCGTACGACAGCAAGGGGCGGATTACGGGAGGGGTGGAGACCGAGCTGCTCGAGTTGATGACGAAGTTCTACCAGCGCTACCCGCGGAGCCTGGAGGACCAGGAACTCATGGCGGCAATCGGCCGCTTCCCCAACTCGGGAGCGGGGCTGCAGATTTCTACGGTGAACCTGGCGAACCGGGAGACGATGCGCTTCCATGCAGCGCAGGTGGCGGCGGGGGTCAAGCACTTCCAGTGGGACGGGCTGCGCTGGGACGGGCATCCGCAGGTAGGCGGACCGGGGGACCCGGTGTCGCTGGGAGTGCCGGAGTTGTTCGACGTGACGGGGAAGCCCCTGGTGCCCGACCCCGCCACCCGGGATCGAATCACCGTGGACAACACCCGGATGGTCAAGGAGTTGGTGCTCAAGGAGAACCCGAATGCGGTCTTCGGGTACAACTGGGGCCTGGAGTACGAAAAACATGGCCGGGTGCGGCCGACCGACTATGAGGAGTGCTGCAAGGACGGGGGGACGATCCTGTGGGAGTCGATCAACAGTATCCACGACGCCTCCAGCCCCTGGCACCGCTGGAAGGATGCGGCGGACGCGATGGCCGATGAGGTGGAGCATCCGTGGCAGTACGGCGGGTTCCTGCAGTTGGGGTACTTCCCGTGGTGGAACGCGCAGGAGGTCTTCGGGCGACACCTGATATCGCTGATCCTGGCGGCGCGGGCGCGGCTTGCCGGGGCGCCGGGGCTGGACAGCAACGGGCCGTACCTGCGGTTTGCGGGGCGGTATTCGGAGCTGCTATACGACCCCACGGTGGCCCGGTCGACGGAGTGGGCGAAGGCGGTCCACGTGGACTCCGACCGGGTGTGGTGGCAGAAGTACGTCTATGAGCGACCGGCAGCGGAGGGGAGACAGGTGATCGTGCACCTGATCAACTCGCCGGCCACGGAGTTCGTGGAGATTGGCGGGACAACGTCGCCACCGCTGATGAAAAACGTGCAGGTGAGCTTCGACTTGCCCGGCGGGCAGAGGCCCCAGGGCGTGTACCTACTATCCCCCGATCGGCGGCCGTTCCTGAGTAAGCTGCAGCCGCAGGGACAGGGCAAGCAGTTGGTGGTGACGGTACCGGAGTTATTGTACTGGGCTGTGGTGGTGTTGCAGTTCTAGCAAGGCCTCACCCGCTGCGCACGCTACGCGTGCGCAGGGCCCCCTCTCTGAGCGCCGACGCTCTGGGCAGGAGAGGGGAAACCAGGCTGGAGGATTCATGTTGTCGACCGCTCTGCCCGACCACGATGTAGCCATCTTGCGCGACTTGGCCCGGGAGTACGCCGAGGTCATCGCCGATCCCACTCAGCAGGAGAAGATCGAGCTGTGGCAGGCGCTCAACCGCCTGGAGCCGGTGCGACCGATGGTGCGGCTGTCCAACAGCGCCTGGGATCAGACGCTACCGGAGAGTGCGTACGTGTGCACCGACGAGTTCTGCCGGGAGCAGGAGCGGTTCTTCCGCTGGCACCTGTATATGTGGCAGAACCTGAAGGATGACTTCGTCTACGACGACGCGGTCTACGTGCCGGTGGTAATCCGGACGGCAAGCTGGGGGGTGGAGATCGACGCGGTGCGGCCGGACCACAGCTTCGGGGCGGCCCATTATGAGCCGGTGATTCGGACGGAGGCGGACATCGAGAAGCTGCATCTCCCGACGACGGAGGTGGACTGGGAGCAGACGGAGCGCGACTACCAGCGGGCGGCAGAGTTGTACCAGGGGATTCTTCCGGTGCGGAAGCGGGGCATGGTGGGGACCTGGTTCGCCATCTTCGACCACTACATCCAGTGGCGGGGATTGGGCCAGGCCTTCATGGACATGGTGGACCGGCCGCAGTGGCTGCACCGAATCCTGAGCCTGATGACCGCAGGGGAGCTGGCGAAGCTGGACGCGCTGGAGGCAGCCGGAGCACTGTCCTTGAACAACGGGGCCAACGGGACGCAGGGCGTGGGCCCCAACGGGCTGGCCTTCACCGATCAGCTGCCCCCGCCGGACTTCGACGGGGTACACGTGCGGTCCAGGGACATGTGGGGGCATGCAACCACGCAGATATTTGCGGACGTGTCGCCGGCCATGCATGAGGAGTTCGCCCTGCAGTATGAGGGCCGGTACCTGAAGCGATTTGGGCTGGCCAGCTATGGCTGCTGCGAGGCGCTGCACCGGAAGGTGGACCTGATCCTCAAGCATGTGCCGCATCTGCGCAAGCTGTCGATGAGCCCGTGGGTGGACGTGGCCGCCGGGGCGGAGGCGTTGGGGCGCCGGGCGGTGTACTCCTACAAGCCCAATCCGGCGCTCCTGGCCGGGGAGACGTGGGCTAAGGAGCACGTGCGGGCCGGCCTACGGGAGGTGTTGGACAAGACGCGCGGCTGCGCGGTGGAAATCATCATGAAGGACTTGCACTCGTGTCACTGGGAGCCGCAGCGGATGATTGACTGGGTGGAAGTGGCGATGGACCTGGTGGAGAGCGGGGCGTGGTAGGGAAAGGAGAATGTGGGAGACTAGGGGCGGTTTCTGGACGGCTGTAAGGAGAATGAGATGAAGACTGGTTATCGCCGCTTGGTGTTGATGGTTGTCGTCCTTGCCCTGGTGGGCTGTGTCTGGGTGGTGCCCGTGGCGGCGGAGGTCCTGCGGGGGTTCGGGGAGGTTACGGTGGCACCGATGCCCGCCGGGGCGCTCGGAGGGTACATCTTCGCCTGCGAGAGCCCGGACAAAGCGCTGGTACTGATGCATAAGCTGGGGCGGGACCTGGAGCAGAGCGCTACCGTGGCGGTTTCTTGGGAGGAGGTCAAGGTGGGGGAGGCCACGGCCTCGGTGCTGGTCAGGCCGGGGCTGGGGGCGTTTCTGCCTGCGGTGGTGGGGAGCAAGGTGCTGGTCTTCACGATCGTCCAGCAGCAGGGCTTGGAGGCGGCCCTCGCGCCGGCAGCGGCGCAGCTCGGCGGGGCGCGGTACTTTGACCCCGCCTTCCGCTATGCGGTGTATCTGGATAAATTCGACCACTACGGCATCGGGTCTTGGTATCCGCAGTACTGGGGAGACGATAACACCAAGGGCAAGCCGAACAGCGTGGATGACCACTTTGCCTACGCCAGGAAGATGGGGCTGACGGTGCAGCCCAACGGCGGGGGGCATCTGCTGACGAACCTGCTGCCGAAGATTCGGGAGTACGACCGTCCGTATCATTTTGCGCAGTGGCTGGAATGGTCGCAGGAACTGGCGCTGATGTGTCCGGAGGACCTGACCATGCCTAGCGACCTGTTTGACGTCATGCCCAGCTACTACGGGCAGGTGAGCGAGGGCGGCAAGCAGCTGCTGGCCTACCGCAACTGGAGCTTCCAGCAAACGGTGAAGGAGCGGGTGGATGATCCGCTGCTAGTGGACTGGCTCGATCCGAATGGCGAGGTGGGGCCGTGGACGCTGCATTACTACTGGGATGTGTCGGAGAACAATCGGCGGAATATGGTTGACTGGCTGCAGAAGCAGCGAGGCTATACGCGCGCCAGCCTGGGGGAGGCATGGTATGGGGACAGGAGGCGTTTCCGGTCGTGGGACCAGGTGCCTTTCCCCGTAAGCTACGACTTCTTCGGCTGGGAGCAAGACAGCGTGCAAGCGGATAGGCTCTGGCGGGTGCACTCGGGCACGCTGGCCGAGGGACTCGAAGCCGGATTTGAGCGGAGCGACTGCGATGACAGTCAGTGGCCGGGGCTGAACATGCCGGGCGGCGAACTACCGGCAATGTCGTGGCGGGCCAAGAAACAGCAGTGGTACCGGGGGACGCTCAACGTAGCGGACAAGTGGCTCAACGACCGCAGGAAGCGTGGGAGGATCTATCTTAACACGGTGACGCTGACCAGTTCCGGCGGGTGGCGGAATCCGGACTACGTGTGGGTGAATGGGGAGGAGCTGTCGGGTATCAACCACTGTCCGGGCTACGCGCTGGTGGGGCAAGTAGACGTGACGGACGTGCTCAAGCCGGGGCGCAACAGCATCGCGTACCTGGAGAATGACCCCCGGGGCGGGCCCATGGGCCCCTTCTTCCTGACGACCAAGCTCTACGAGGAATACCCCTTCGCCGATTCGCACCTGAACGCGCGGTACTATGACTGGCGCACCTACGTCTCGTGGTGCATCGCGGACAAGATGGAGCAGACGATCAAGGCGATCCGCGGGGTGGACCCGGACCGGTTCATCAAGATGCACGCGGCTGAGGACAAGTACTTGGGGATTCCGCTGCAAGCGCGCTACGGGGCGTTCGGGCACAATACGGGAGAGGGCGGGTTCTTCCGTCCCTGGGACAAGCGGTTCGGCTATCCCAGGGGCGTGCCGGCCTCGGCGGAGTTCGGCGGGGGGATCGAGACGGTCGCGGGGCTGAAGCGCTGGATCGGCTGGTTCACCTTCGAGGGGCTCAACGCCTTCGATAATTTCCACAACATCCAGCAGATGATGTACGGGCCGCCCGCGGAGACGTGGGTCCAGTACATGCCGTACCTCAAGCTGGCCAACCGGCGGGACCTGAAGAAGCCGGACATCGCCCTGCTGTGGTCATCACTCAACTGCCACCTCCTGCCCCGGCCCGTCCCGTATTGCTTCGACATCGGGCGAGGCGACCTGCAGTCCATCGGGTACTCATACGTGGACATGGACGAGGTTGGCATCAAGGACGGACTGGCCAAGGACTACCCGGTGCTGTGGGATACGGGTACGTGGATCATGTCACCGGAGACAGTAGCGAATATCAAGGGCTACGTGGAAGCGGGCGGGACCTACGTGGCCTTGCAGGAGACCGGACGACATACCTTCACCAAGAAAGATGCGTGGCCGATTGCGGACCTGACCGGGTTCCGGGTGCGCGAAATCCGCCCGATGACGGGTACGCTGAGCATTCTCCACGACCAGCCACTGTTTACGAAGCTGGCAGGGAAGACGTTCTATAACCGAGGAAAGTCCATTGACTACTCGGACTACAACTACGCCAACAAGTGCGTGGCGCTGGAGCCGGTGGCGGAGGGGACCCAGGTGATTGCGCGTTACGAGGACGGATCTATCGCCATCGGGATGCGCAAGCTGGGCCAGGGCCGAGTCATCGTTCTGGGCAGCCCCTTCTGGCGGGACTCGTACGATGGGGAGGGGATGTGGTGGCCGGGGGAGGGGCAGTGCGCCTTCCTCGAGGACATTCTGGCTGGGCTGGGGCTGCAGCCGCTGGCAACCTCCGATTCGCATGACATCTGGAAGGAGCACTACCTGGCCAACAACGGCACCGAGGAGTACCTGGCGTTGTGGAATCCCTTCGACACGCCACGGACCTTCAGCGTGGACTGGACGACCAAGCATCCGGCGGCGGGGTTGTATGATCCGAAGGACGAGCAGCCGCTGGCGGGGCAGATCAACGGGAACAATGTATACCTGGAGAAGGTGACGCTGGGGCCGCTGGAGACGCTGCTGGTGGCTACGCAGCCGATCCGGGCCCCGCAGGCGGTGGTGAGCGACTGGTTCGCGCACTTGGCCTGGTGGTGGCGGCCCTCGGAGGCGGGGCGGATGCTGGAGCGGCCGGACCTGCCGGTGTATGAACTACGATTGGAGAAGGACCTGTCGGCGCGCATGGTGAGCGAGCAGGACCTGGTGGTAATGAACCTCCCGGCGCTGTCCGACGAGGGCGAGCCGGGGGAGGGCTGGCTCCTGGGCGCGGGGCAGAGCATCGAGGAGTTGCGCTCCAAGCCCGACCCGGCGCGGCGCGTGCTGTTCCGCACGGAGATAACGCTGCCCCAGACATGGAAGCCGGCGGACGAATTCGTGCTGGCCATCCGCTCCTTTAGCTACCCCGGCACCGCCGGGCCGGTGGACGCGTATTTGAATGGTACGCGGGTGATGGAGCAGATCGACAGCAAGGCAACCGGCTATGACCCGCTGGACGGGGGCGCGACGGCGACGGTAACGGATGCGCTGCGTTTCGACAAGCCGAACGTCTTGGTGATCGTGACCAACCAGTACGGTTTTAACGGCGAGATCGCACTGCAACGGCGACCAGCGGTGGCGGAGGAGATCGAGATCACGGGGACGTGGCAAGTGCAGACCGACGAGAACAGCGGGGTCGCAGCGGTGACGCTACCGGGGACGATGAAGGGCCTGTTCGCGCAGAAGGACGACATCGTCATTCCGACCGCCTGGAAGAACGCGCGGGTGTTCCTAGGCCTCAACCTGAAAGACCCGGCGGACTACGACGCCTTCGCCATCAACGGCAAGATGGTCTTCCACCCGGTCAACTGGTACAAGCCGGTACGGTACATGGACATCACGCCGTGGGTAAAGTTCGGCGAGAAGAACAGCCTGGTGGTGATCACCAAGTCGGCGACGAAGACCTGGACGCCGGGGACGCTGACAGTGGAGGGGATAGTGTTGCAGAGGGTGGAGAAGGAAGGGCTGTAACGGGGGTGTCCTATGGCGTCCGGTGACGTGCTACCGTGCTGGGGGGCGTGAGTCAGGCCGGACTTGAACGTGAAGGATAAGCAGCCGCCGAACCTGCCACACAACGAGCGGATGCGCTGCGCCTCGACCAACTGCGTCGTCCCGATGCGCTGTTGGAGATGACGCTCGCCCAGAACGCGCCGTCAGTGGGCGGATACGCGGGGGCGTCGATGAGGGTGCCGTAAGTGGCGCCTGCCCCCCCTACTCCTCTCTGGGCGCAAGCGTCCTGGCAGGAGAGAGTGAAGAAAAACAGGAGGAACCAACATGGACCGCAGAAGCTTCTTCTCACTGGTAGGGACGGCGGCGGCGGTGGCGGGGCCGGGAGCGTTGCTGGCGGGGAGTGCGGCGCCGGCGGAGGCGCGGACGACGCGCCGGCCGGCGCTGATGAAGGTGGGGTGCCAGACCTTCCCGCATACCGATGAGAACTTGCGCTACTACCAGCGGTGTGGAGTGCACAGCCTGGTCGGATCCTATCCGTCCAAGCCCGGCGGTTCGGGCGAGTGGGAGGTGGAGGACCTCCTTGCCTATCGCAAGCGCTTGGAGTCCTTCGACATCAGCCTGGATATGGTGCAGGTGCCGTATCCGAGGAACGTGATGCTGGGGAAGAGTCCGGAGCGGGATGACGAGATCAGGAACATCCGGCAGATGATCCGGGTGGCGAGCAAGGCGGGAGTGCCGACGCTGAAGTATAACCTGCACATCCTCTGGGTGCTGCGCACCGAGTCGACGCCGGGGCGCGGCGGCGCCATGTACAGCACCTGGGACCTGGCGAAGGGCAGTCGGGAGCGAGTACCACGGGCTGAACTTCTGCCAAGGGACGGTGGCGGAGATGCTGGAGAACCCCGGGCGGGACATCTACGAGGTGATCCGCTGGTTCGCCGAGCGCAAGAAGATCCTCCTGGTACACTTTCGCAATATCCGCGGCGGGCGGAACAACTTCCAGGAGGTCTACCCGGACGAGGGGGACGTGGATATGGCGCGGGCCATGCGGATCTACCGCGACGCGGGGTACGAGCACATGATCATCCCGGACCACATCCCCCCCAGTCCCGAGGACCCGCAGACCAAGATGGGCTACGCCTTCGCCTACGGCTACATCAAGGCGCTGATCCAGGCGGTGAAGGGGGAGTAGGGGGCGAGGCGGGGAGAAGAAAGCGGGAATTGCGTGTGGCGTGCTCGGAATTCCGAGGGGGTCAACTGGATGGGTACTCGTCCTCATGCATGTGCGTCATGCGCGGGTCCGCGAAGTAGCCCAGGTCACTCTTGATTCCGGTGGCGTGCTCCTCGTCTTCGGGCGTCCATTCTGGCTTGTGTAGGTACACTACGTCGAACGAGAACCCCTTCGGGTCGTGCTGTTCGGTAGCGATTCCCACCACAGTCCTGGATTCCGGGAACATCCCGCGGGCTACGAAACACCGAAGGCACAGGGACCGCTGTCGGTGCGCTCGCCCTACCTCCTTCGGCAGGGCGAGAAACACGTACACAACGCCGCTCGCCGCGGGCACGCACCTGGCGAGCGGCTGCTTCTCGGACGACCGGTAGAACTCGTCGAACGCCTTTCCCAGCAGACGACGGCTGAAACGGTCCTCCCGCGCCATGGTCCGTAAGGCCAGTTCTGCTCCCCGCGAGTGTCCATCGTACTCCAGTGTTCCTGCCGACAGGTGGTTGCTCACATACTCGATGATCTCGTCCCAAAGATAGCTTAGCCGGTCGGCCTTCTTCTTGGCTTGGTATTCAGCCTTCTGGGAGAAGCCCTCCCACGATCCCTCCTCCACAGCCAATACACGCCCCTCGGGAAAGCGGCGGTTCCGGTGCAGGTATATCGCCAACAGGTCCTCCTCGCTGGCGATGATAGTCTCCACCTCTGAAGCCGCAAGGCCCTCCTTCGCGATGAAGTAGTTCACGACGTCGGTCACCGTGTCCAATTCGTGCAGTATGACCCAGAACGACTTCTCATCCAGCACATGCACGCAGCCCTTCCCGAAGTCGCCGAAGCTAAGCGGCAGCTTCCCCTTGCCCCCAAGAGCGACCGCCACCCTATGGACGCGTCTGTTCTCTGCTGGAGGCAGTGCAATGGGTGTCGATCCGTCTGACGTGAAGACCGATGCCGCAGATGACAGCCTTCTGGCCGCGCCGTAGACCTGTCTCACCGACTTCTCGATAGCTTTCCTCTCCCAGCGGTCCCACTCGGTAAGGGTCATGCTGGGCGCGGCTGTCACCTCCTTGACACTGAGAATGATAACGTCGGGCTCGCAAACGACGAGAACATCGCAGAGCTCCCTTCCCCGCTTGACCTGGGGGTTTGCGTAGCTCCAGAGGGACAGGAAGGACCGTCTGCAGACCTGGAAGACGATCTCCTCGGAGCGGTTCATCGGAACAGCCACCTCCGTGTGGGCGCGCGAACAGCATACTCGGCGCCAATCCGGGGTCGCGGAAAAGCATGCTCAGACCACTGGCTTCCTTGTCCCCGGGCGCGCTCTGTCGCAGTCGACCGCGTTTCTCCTGCTACGAGCGCTACCGCTCGTGATCGCGCCCCCTACCTTTTGCCCCCTCAGTAATCCCTCGGGTCCATCCGCGCCCACTTGTTCTGCATGGGCTTCCAGGTGATGACGTTCTTGGCACTGGCGTAAAGCGGACCTACGCTCAGGTTCTCGTCCATCACCTTCAGGTAGATCTTGACCTCCAGCGTGTCCGGGTCGAAGCTGCCGTCTATGGTGTAGACGGCCATGCTGGGGGAGTACCACTGGCGGCGTACCGTCTTGGTGGTGGCGCCGTCGGTTACCTCGACCTTGTCTATCCGCACCGTGGTCGCCCCATCGGTGGCGGTGAAGCCCCAGAGACCCTCCGATACCGGCAGGCCAAAGACGCTGACCTGCGGGCTGTAGGTGTTCTCGCTCTGGCTGGTGAAGGTGCCTACCACCGTGCCCTCGGTGCCCAGTTGCGCCGGGTCGAAGTCGCCGGTAGCGTAGTCGTAGACGTTCTTGATGCGTTGTCCCGCGGCCAGGAGACTGCCGTTGAAGACATCACTGGCGCCCTCCTTCATTTCCACCAGGGCCACGCAGATGAGGCCGGGGGCGGCGAAGGTGCTCACCCGCGACTGACACCAGGGGCCGGGGGTGGCCGCGAGAACGAGCTGGTCCACGTCGATGTTCTGGCGGCCGGAGGTGGTCCGGTAGAGCAGGGCCAGGCTGGCGTCGAACTGACCGTACTTGAGCCGAACTCTGAACTGGCCCCTCCCGGTGCTGGTCTGCTCGAAGTCGGCCCAGGTGATAGCGTGGAAGTCGAGGCTGGCGAGGCGGCTGGTGACCTTGGCTAGCTTTAGCTTGATCGGCGGCAGTTGCTTGGTCTGGCCCTCGGCGAGAGTGCCGGTGAGAGCGCTCTCCAGCGTGTAGTCCGTGGTCGTGGCCATGACCTGATAGCCGCGGTCGGCGGCGACGCGCTCCAGGCGGAAATGGCCCTGGGCGTCGGTACAAGCACCGCGCGGGGCTCCGTTGAGCTAGACGCTGGCACCGGCAAGGGGGCGGCCGTTGGCCTCGTTCAGGACCGTGCCCTCGACGATAGCGCGTGGGCCGGGCTGCAGGCTCAGGTCCACCCGGCACTCGCCCTGGGGGCCGCGATGCACCTCCTGGGTGACTTGCGCCGGCAGGAAGGAGTAGGCGCCGGCCCGCACCGTCTGCTCGCCTGGAGGCACGTCCAGAATCTGGTAGTGCGGGCCGGTGACGTAGGTCGGGTGGTAGAAGTCCGTGTTCTGCAGGGCTACGCCTACTGTGTCCCCGGCCAGGAGAGCATCGGTGCTAGTGTCGAAGACGTCCCCGACTATGATTACCGCCTTCTCCAGGGGGAGAGTGACGGTGGTAGTCTGGTTGGCGGCAACGTTGCAGGCCGGGGCGCAGGAGGGGTAGAAGCGCGGGTCGGCCCCGGTGCGGCGGGCCTCTATGGCTTTGTTGTCGTAGGCTCCCGGCGGCACGTCCGGGATCTCCAGCACCCCGGTGGCGTCGGTCAACTGCGCCCACAGATCGCGCAGGGACACGACAGCCTTCGCGATCGGCGTAGTTCCGTCGTCCATGTCCACCACCCGCACGCGCAGCGTACCACCCGGCCCGCGGACCTTGAAGTTGATGGTGGCGGCATTGTTGGCCCGGCGGCGGTCGGCGAACTTGTCGTCGGGGTCTATCACCACGCGGAGTTGGTGGTTGCCCTCGGCGACGGCGGTCAGGTCGACAGGGAAGTCCAGCACCGCAGCGGACAGGTCCGGTTTGCGCGCGATAGCGCCGTAGACGATGGTCTGCGCCAGCGAGCCGCTCCAGAGGTTGAGCTTGTCGTCCAGGAGGGCTATCGTGCTGCGGGCGAGCTCCTGGTTGTCCAGGAAAACGGCAACGGGGATCTCCTGGAAGAAGTCGGCCAGGCCGGGGTTGCTCACGACGAGCTGGACGTGGGTAGGTCGCTGCATGTAGCCGGCGCGCCACAGGAGGGTGTTGCTCTTGAGCTGCGGCGGCTGGGCGAGGGCCAGGTCATTGAGGCCGTAGATGGTTTTGCCGCCGACCTTCTCGCGATCGGCCTTGTTGCTGCCGTCGTAGACGATGTACTCCACCTGGGCCCCGTTGTTGTCCTCGTTGGCCTCATCGACCTGGTTGTCGGGATCCACCGCGACAGTGATCAGCTTGCGGCCCAGGCCGGTGGCGAGGTGGACGCTCTGGTTGGTGCGCGGGTAGTCGTAGGTGAGCGCAGCGGGGGCGGGGCCGGGGTCGCGGTCGAGCCGAATCCGGGGCAAGTAAAGGGTGCGCTTCTTGCCGCGGTCGAAGAGCGGCTTGCGGTGCTCACTGGTATCGGGGATGCGGATCCGTACCTGGGCATTGTCGAGCGTAGCCTCCAGCCACAGGTCGCCGTAGTACTGCGCCCCGTGGTTGGTTATCTCCACGCGTGGGCGGAGGGTATTGTAGCGCAGCCGCAGGTTCTCGCCCGGGTCGGGTTTGATCAGGGCGACCGTGAAGTCGGGCTTGGCGCCCTCGATGTCACCTCCCGCGGTAGTTGTCCCCGCATGGGGGTCTTCGGTGGAGTCGGGGCCGCCGCCGCTGACGGTGGCGTAGAAAAGACGGCGAGTATTGGCCGGAACCTCCCCGCGCTTGACCGCGCGCACCACTACGTGGGCCTTGCCACTGTGGTCGAAACACAGGTTGAGGGTCCCGGAGGCGATGCTGGAGAAGACACACGCCTCCGTCTGGGTGCCGGGACGGATCAGGTCTAGTTCCGGCCCTGGGCCGGTGGCGTCGAGCCAGCGGAAATGTAGGGAGGGATCCCCATCGAGCCGGTAGTGGTAGGCGAGGGCCACATGGCCGTAGCCATCGCTGGCCAGGCGGAACCTATCCCGGGAGATGGTCGCCGAGGCCGGCAGGTCCACGGTGGCGGATTGCCACTGGTCCTCTCTGACGGCCCCCACCGGGGCCCAGGCTAGCTGGAGCTTGCGTTCGCGGGGGGTGGACTTCGACTCGTGCCAGGCGGCGTAGACAAGGTGGTGCGGCCAGTCCAGAGCAAGCTGGGGGCTGGAGATGTTGTCGGGGATGCCGGAGGTCCAGGCGTGGCGGTCACCGTCAGGGGTGATGGCCCAGTTGGCCTCCACGGTGGGGTTCCTGCCGAGGGGAAGCGTCGCCACGATGGGGACACGGCGATACACTCCCAGCAGGTGCGGCACGCCCCGAGCGCCGGTGACGAGCGAGGGGAGTGACTTCTGCGACACCACGGTAGAGAGCTTGGTCTCCTCCCACTGTCCGGCCACCTTGCGGTAGAAGCGGAAGCGGGTCTCACTACGGGCGATAAGGGGCTCTCCGGTGGGATCGAGGGCGATAGCGGTTCCCGAGGCACCGTCGTCAGTCACCAGCTCCGGCTGGGACCAGTGTCCGTTCTGCCAGTGCCAGTAGTAGACCTTGCGGGCCCAACTGCCGGCAAAATGATAGCCGCCTGCCGGCTGTCCGGCGATCAGGTGGCGAGTCTTAAGGCTGCTAGCAGAGGTGGCTCCAGCAGGCATGGGGAGCGCTGACTGCTGCCAACCACCGGTAGCCTGGAGCACGGAGAAGAACCCCCACTTGTCGTCGGGGCCTCGCCCCAGGTATACCACCATCACCCGCCCGGCAAGGTTGGTAGCCAGGGCGGGCGGGTCCGTCTGAGGGAGGTAGTCGGGAGCGGTGATGGGGATTAGGGTGGAGGCGGTTACTTCGGCTCGCACCGGCAGAGCGTTGGCACAAGCGACTATCAGGGCAGACAACGCGACTACGGAGGATTGCCGCATCTTTCTCATCCTCTCGGCCTAGACTGGCTTTTCAGTTGCCTCCAAGACAGCGGTATTGCGGGGTTCGCCGACGGTGGAGGATGAGGGCGGCGGACCGTCCCCAAACTAAATTTATTATACCCCATCTCGTAGAGAACGCGCAATCAATAATTCTATCTGTTAGTGCCCTGCTTCTTGAGTGAACCGCTGGCAACGGCAGCCGGGTATAGCGGGAGGACAGGACTCGCCGTGGACTTCGTGTACAGCTCATCGCAGCCTCTCCCGCAGTCGCGTCACCGGCAAGTCAAAGCTAGATGCTGCGACCGACTATCGTGTCGGTTTTCTCACAGCGATGCCGGCGCGCTGCTCGCAGCGCTGGGCGTTATCGTTCATGACGGCCTGGGCCCAGGACGCGCCCAGTCGTTGGGTAAGGCGCGCGGCGAGGGCGCGGAGCTTCTCCGTCGCTGGCAAGACCCGGCGCGCTGGGGGTGAAGGGTTCGGGCGCGCGGCAGAGCTGGGCCGCGAAGGGGTAGTCAAGCCCGGCCAGCACGCGATCCTGCAAGAGCCCCGGCCAGATCCCACGAGGCCAGATTGTCCACGCACATCCCGGCGGAGCTGTCGAAATCGCCCAGGGCGAGGTAGACGTTCGGGGAGGAATGGGCCGCGATAAGCGCCTCCCGCCAGAAGAAGCTGCCGCCGTGGAGCGCGACCAGGGGCAGATCGGGACGAGCCCGGACGATGCGCTCCAACTCCAGCGGGTGGTAGTCCAGGGACACACCTTGTCCAGGGACAGCCGAGTCGGGCGCGGGGACGCTGCCAGTGTGGAAGAGGACCGGCAGGCCCAGGCGCTGGGCCCCGCGGTAGTAGGGGAGGGGGGGCTCGTTATCGCCATAGTAAGGACCGGTGACACCGAAGAGCCAGACGTGATCCACGACGGCGCGGTACTCGGCGACCAGGCGGTCAATCTGCTCCGGCGCGCACCAATCGGTGGCCAGGTGCATATGGCAGTCAATCCAAATCTTTACTCCTCAATGTGAAAGGGCTTCATCGGGCGTGTCACGGAGGGCATTCTGGCGATGCACTGATGGAAGGTGACGCCTTCCCTGCCAACTTCGATGTGTCGGAAGATCGCGCGCAAGAACTGGAGCTGAACGTTGGCGGGCTGCCCCCTCAAGGCGGCCACGAACCGGGCCGGGCTAATACCTGCCATTCGCGCCAAGGCGTCGGCGTACCGCCGGAGAGCGGCGTCGACCTTGGGCAATCGAAGTTGGACGGGAGCGCCCGAGTCTTGCCCTCGATCTCCCTTTGGTGCTGCGCCAGGGCTTCTTGGAGGGTGCCCTCGAGGAGGTTCGCCACGCACCCCCATACATACTCCTCGGTGGCTTCCGCTGGCACGGTCGCGCCGCGGCGCCGATCCTCGTTGCACTGGGAAAGCTGGTGGCTACAGGCATAGTGATACCACCTGCACGATGGGCGAATAGTGACCCGTCACCCCATGTGCGACCCACAAACGACGCAGTGCAGAATGGGGGAGAGGCTTTGCATCCGTGCCCTGGGGCGTATGTCGCGGTTGGCGTGCAGCCGCACTTGGTACAGGCGCCGCTGCTGGGGAGTGAACAAAACAGGAAGCAGAGGTCAGAACGGAGGGGGATGATCGGGCTGGGAGGAGAAGCTAATGCTCTAGGGAGTGCTTTGTAACCGCGGTCTCCGGGCCCGCCAGACGTGGTGGATCCGGGGGAGGGAGCCTACGGCTCCGCCCGCACGATCTGGAAGGGGATGGCGGGCAAGACGCCGAGGGAGAGGCGTTGCGTGCGTAGGCCGGACTGGACGCCGAGGCCGGGGGGAGGCGGCACGGTCGCCTCGATGATGAGGTTGCCGGTGTCGCCCGGGAGGGCGGAGTTGGCGTCGGCCTTGAGGGTCAGGGTGACGCCGGTGGGTGCGAACTGCGTGGTCTGCAGCCGTACGCCCCGGGGATGGTTGCACAGAGTGAAGCCGACCGTCTGGAGTGGGGACTGCAGGCGATTGGGCAACGTCTGGGGGGCGGTGACCTGGACCTGGACCGTGCCGCCTAGGGGTATGCGGACCGCCTGGGCGTCGGCCAGCGAAATCCCCGGCACCAGGGGGCGCCAGACGACCGGCACGCACCGGGAGCCGGTGACCGCGACCAGGAGTTCCTGCTGCGGCACGAGATGCCGGTAGAGAAAGGCCTGCATCATGTCTTCCGCGGGCACCGCCGGGCGAGTGATCGGGACGCCGCCGATCTGGGCGCGCCCCTCCAGCCGCACCGGTGACAACTGGGAAGGCGCGTCTCGGGGGGCGCGGAGCGTCACTTGGACCGAGTCCTTACCGCTGGGGATGCGCGCTGGGCTGAGCGTGAAGCCGGCGGGGGCGTCCTTGAGCACAATGTCTATGTCGCCGTCGAATCCGTCCTTGCGCAGCGCGTGGACGGTGGCGGAGGCCGGCCGCCGGGCGAGCATGGTGAGGCTGGACGGGGTCACGCGCAGGGCGAAGTCGGGCTGCGCCGGCCGGAGCTGCAAGCGGTAACCGTACTCGTCACCCCCGTGGCGCTGCGCGTCGCAGAGGTACACGCGGTAGGTCCCGTCCGTGGGGAGTTTCACGCGCACGTACGGGTCGGCCTGGTGCGTGACCAGGCCCCACTCCGGGTCGTTATGGTCGTCGTTGGCGGCGACTACCGCCCCCGTCGAGTCCACCAGCCGCAGTGCCGCGTCCAGCGGGGAATCCAGGCGGCGAGCCCACACCTCAGCCACTAGCTCCTCGCCGGCTCGACCGTCGAACCCGAAGACGTCCACGTCACCGGGGCTACCGATGCGGCCATTGATGGTCTGCGGGAACGCTACCTGTTGGGCCTGGTCGGTGGTGTCGTTCGGCTCGGTCTCGTTGCACTCGGGTTGCGCCGCCACGACGTAGGGGACCTGGTTGCTCAGCCCGGGGCCCCCGCCGACCTCGGCCTGGCGGAGGACGTCGCCGCCGGGCTGCGTGTCCAGTGGCAGCGTCTGGGTGGGCAGGTTCCAGCCCCCAATCTCAGCCACCGTAGGCGTGCCGCTCGGACCGCCCAGGGGGAACATCCGCGTGATGAAGGGCAGCTCCCCCACGGCCATGCGATACACGAAGTCCTCCCGGCCGCGGAAGATGGCATCGCGGATCTCCAGCCCATACACGCCGTCCGCGGGCACTACGTAGCAGAGCACGGGGTCGGGGTCGAAGCGGTAGTCGTCGTCGCAGGCCACTTCGTTGCCCTGCGGGTCGTAGAGGGAGACTATGGCCTGGAACCAGCCGGGGACGGCATCGGCCAGATACGGGAGTAGTTGCCGGGCCTGCACCCGGATCACGAGCTGCTGGCCCTTCTGCGCCCGCAGGCGGAAGTGATCCGCCTCGCCGGGCATGATCTGGCCGTTCAGCACCACGGGAAGGTCTACCGGTGACCCACCGAGATCCCCGGGACCGACGACGTCCTCCTCGCGGACCTCCGCCAGCCCGCCCACCTGGAAACGCATGGGGTTGGTGAGACCATTGGCCGTCACCAGGCGCAACTCGCGGTCACCAGGCGCGGCGCTGGGGTCTATGGTGACCTCGATCTCCACCCGCTCGGCGATCTGCGCATTGGGTTGCTTCTTGGGGTCGAAGAGCGTCGCCCGTAGGCGGGCCACTTCCCGGACGCTCTGCTCATCCAGGTCCCGCAGCCAGGGATGGTCGGGCAGCGGGGGCTTGTCCCGCGACTGCGCGCGGGCGGCTGCGATGGCTCGGGCGCTCCACCGCCGCTTCACCATGTCCCGCATGAACCTCCACGTTTCTCCCAGTTCCTGGTCAGTGAGGGGCCGAATATACTCGACGACAGACGCGCTCACCCCCGTGCCGGAGACGTGGACATCCACGGGGTCTCGGAGGAGCTGACCGCCCACGGTGACCCGCACGACGCTCCCCTGCTGGCCGCCGGCGGGGTAGACATAGCCCAGGTGCGGTCCGCTCTGTCCCCAGGCGCTCGCCAGGCAGGCAACGAGCGCGATTGTCACCCAGCCCGTGCACCGCGCCCGACTCACGTGAGTTCCGAGTCGGTCCATGTCTGTCATAAGGTCTACATGATCTCCCGCAAACGGCCAGTTCCCTCGGCCGGGCTGCCCTCCGACGGCATCAGCTTCAGGTCCAGGCCTCGCGAATTGGGCATCGGGCCCTCCGGGTCGATCCCCATCAGCTCCAGAATGCTGCCCAGCAAGTCTCGCGGATACACCGGCCGCTGTGCCACTTGCTCGCCCCTGGCGTCCGAGGCGCCGACGACACGGCCGCCCTTGAACCCCCCACCGGCCACCACGGCGGAGAAGCACGCCCCATAGTGGCTGCGGCCGCCGTTCCAGGGCGGCTGCCAGTCTACCTTCGGGGTCCGCCCGAACTCCCCGCTCCACCACACGATGGTGCTGTCGAGTAGGTCGTGGTCGGCCAGATCCTGCAACAACGTGGCCATGCCCTTGTCCATCTCGGGCAGCTTCCGGCGCATCGCCTGGAAGTGCTGCTTGTGGGTATCCCAGCCCCCGTAGTTGATGGTGACGTACGGTACGCCGGCCTCCACCAGGCGGCGCGCCATCAGGCAGGACTGGCCGAAGGTGTTACGGCCATACCGATCGCGAAGGGCGTCCTCTTCCTGTGACAGGTCGAATAGCTTCCCCGCATCGCCCAGGATCATCTCGTAGGCCTTTTCTCGATACGCGCCGAGTTTGGCGAACTGCGGGAGGCCGGGCATCAACTGCTGGAGCAGGTCGAGCGAACTTCGCAGCTCGGCGCGTCCGCGCTGGCGCTCGTCGGTGATGCCCTCTGAGACGACCCCTTCCACGACGAAGCGCTTCGCATTCGGATCCCCGCCGGTGGCGAAGGGCTTGTACCGCGGCCCCAGGAAACCGGCCTCGTCGAAACGGCCCTGCGGCGCGGTTAGCACGATATAGGGCGGGACGAGGCCGGTGTAGCCGCCCTCGTATCCCTTGAGCCGGGAGACGAGGGCCCCGAGGGCGGGGTACACCAGTCGCTCCCCGGGCTGGTGGCCGGTCTGGACGAGGTACGCCGCGGTCTCGTGGCCGTTGTTGCCGTGGGTCATACTGCGGATGATGGAGTACTTGTCGGCTTGCTGCGCGAGCTGCGGCAGCAACTGGCCGATGCTGATCCCCGGTACGTTGGTCTCAATCGGCTTGTTGAAAGGACCGCAATAGTCGTAGCCTGCCTCCGGCTTGGGGTCGAAGGTGTCCAGGTGCGGCGGCCCGCCCCACAGCCAGACCTGGATGACCGACTTGGCCTGGGCAACCAGCGGCTCGGGGGCGGTGGTCTCCTGCGCCCCTGCCGCGGTGCAGGTGAGAAGCATCACTCCTGTGAGCCACACCAGGCCCAGCACCAGGGGCAGGCGTCGCGTAGTGGCTGCAGCAACTTGTACACCTTTCATGGATTCTCCCTTGCCTCTCATGGCTCAGACACGTCCCGCATCCGCCTTCAGTGCCGGTACTGGAACTCAGCGCTGTTGATCAGCGCCCACGCCAAGTCGGTGGCGGCCTCGGCGGCGCTTAGGCCGGGGGTCTGCCAGTACGCCTCGGCGGCAGCCTGCTCGGTAGGCGTCGGGTCGCGGGACAGAAGGGTCATGTACGTTTCCCGGATCAGTTCTACTCGGTCGCCGCCCGCGGCGGCGGCGACGGCCCGCAACCTCGGGCTCCCGGCAATCCGGCGCTGGACTTCGCTGGAGTTGAGCAGGTATAGCTGCTGTGCGTCCGAGGGCTGATTGCTGCGCTCCGACTCCAGTCCGGTATCGCGCGCGGGGCGCCCGAACATCATCAGGAACGTACTGGTAATGCTGCCATCGGACAGGCCGATGGACCGCTGGTCTTCGGGGAGGTAGGTGAAGGGCTCCGGGATGGGACTCATGTAGTCCTCCCCGGTGCCACCCACCCAGTTCAGAGCATCGATGAGCACCTCCGCGTCCAATCGCCGCACCGGGTAGTACGCGCACAAAGCCTCGGCCTCCGGGCGGTCGCTGCGGGGCAGGGCGGACTGCTGGTAGGTGCGGGAGTTGAGGATCAGCCGGTAGACCTGCCGCAGATCGTACTTGGCGGCAACCAACTCTTGTTCGAGGTAGGTCAGCAGCTCGGGATTGGCGGGCGGATTGTTCGGCCGAATATCGTCCGGCTCGTGGATGATGCCGCGGCCCAGGAGCCAGGCCCAGAGACGGTTCACGATGTTGCGTGTGAACCACGGGTTATCCGGCTGGATCAGCCAGTCTGCGAAGGCCACGCGAGGGTCCTCGCCCGGCGGGATTACCGCCGTCGTGCCATCGGGGAACACCACCGGCAGCGGAGTGGTCGCCGTCAGGTCCAGGTAGACGATCTCTTCCTTCCACTCGCCGGTCTTCTTAAAGGCCACCCGCGAGAAGAAGGCCGCCATGTCGGCGCGGCGGTCCTCCGGCCAGGTCGCCAGGCGCGTCCCCATGAAGGTCAGGGCCACCGCCGCGGCAAAGTCTGACGGCGCACGGCCCTGCACCGCACGGTAGAAGTTCGCGCACGGCACACGGAAGTTGCTGCCGCTGGAGGTCAGCAGCTCGCGGACGAACTGATCGTACGGTCGGTTGCTCTTAACCGCCTCGCGGATCCAGCGATGGTAGGCCTGCACGGCATTGGGCCACAGGTTGATGGGGAACTCAGCCTTGACCCGCAGCAAGTCGCCCCACTTGAGCGCCCCGTAGTCGGCGAACTCCTCGCGCTGCAGAAGGGCCTCGATCAGCGCGGCGCGTTTGTCGGGGTTGGGATCCTGGAGGAACCGGCGCACATCCGCGGGCTCGGGCAAGGTGCCGATGACATCCAGGTACACGCGCCGGATGAAGACCTCGTCCGAGCACGGGTGGGCAGGTTCGATGCCTGCTTTCTGCAACGCGGCCAGCACCCGTGCATCCACACCATTTCCCGGTATGGGCCACGCGTCGCGCTCGAACGGGCGCGCTATCTGCGGCTCCGCCGCCTGCCCGGCGCAAATCGCTACCAGCGCGCAGAACGCCGGCAGGGCCAGCCTCATCAGGCGCCTCCGTCCCAAGTTGCACCTCCAGCCGTCGGACATCTTTCTGAAGTGTACCCACAATGGGTATACTCCATGCGTGGGCTGAACAACCTCCCCTCAATATTAATTCGCTCTGGGGACTACAATTTCCTTCCTTTCAGGTCGCCGCTCGGCGCGAACGGGAATCCTGCCTTCGCGTGGCGGAATGACAAGGGCTTTGTGGGTGGGGCGACGAAGGTATACCTGCACGGGCGCCGGCAGCAGAGCAGGCCGGCGCCTAGCCGGCCAGGGAGGCGAGAATATGGACAGACTGCGCGCAGGGACGATCGTCGTGAGTCTAGTCGCCGCTGTGCTTCTGGGAGCGGCGCCGGGACTGTGGGCGCAAGAGACACTCTCCGCGAAGCTGGACCCCTCGGGCATGGTCCGGGTGGTTGCGGGCGACGTGGAGTTGGCCACCATACAGCTGAACGCCCACGGCCCTGGGTGGCAATACGCCCCGCAGGTGAGCGCTACGGCCCGGGTCAGTGATCTCCCGGACCAGGCCGGGAAGCAGTTCGTCGGCACGTTGCCGGTCCCCAATACCGACGGCGGCGCCCTGGAGTTCACCGAGACCTTGAGGCCGCTCCCTCAGGGTGTCAGGCTGGAGTACGAGGTCGGCGTGACTCAGGCCATGAAGCTTAACGGCCTACAGGTCTCCATCTGTTTGCCGGTGGCGCAGTATGCCGGTAAGGAGCTGGTGATCGCGCGGCCCGACAGCGACCCGCGGGTGGCCACGCTTCCGCAGGAGCAGCGGGAGAATACGTTCCAGGTTTGGGGTGGCGAGGGTGCCAAGATCGAGGTGGCGAAGGGTACCGACCAGGCGATCACGATCGAACTGCGCGCCGCGGCGGACGTCGTGATCCAGGACCTGCGCCAGTGGGACCAGCCCACCTTCGAGATCCGGTTCCCGGCCATCATGGAGGCCCCGGCGCGCGAGGTGGCCGTCGAGGACCGGTTCCACCTCGACCTCACCGTCACCTTCGCGGCGCCCGTGCAGCTGGCGGGACCATGATCTAGGGGGACAAGCACCGCGCTCATGCCCCGCGGCGATCTCCAGCGTCCCCGGTGCCCGGCGCGATCTGTGCGCCCAGGTCCGGCGCCGCCGGCTGTCCCTGGGCCGGGGCCCTGCCTGCCCCGTCCCGCAGGGCCAGTATTGCCTCATCCACGTCGCGCGGTTGCAGGTGACTGTACAGCGCCGCGGTGGCGGTGATCTGCGCGTGGCGCGGGGCCTTGCGGGTCAATTCGAGGTCGCCGCTAGCCCGCAGGAGGTGAGTGGCGAAGGTGTGCCTCAAGGTGTGCGGGCTCACGTGCCTCTCCATCCCGGCCTCCCGCGCGAGCCGCCCCGCCAACTCCTGCACGGATCGGGCGCTTACGGGTAGGCCAGCGCCGCTCTTGATTCGACAGAAGATCGGGACCTTCCCGTTCGCAACTCCCAGGGCAGCGCGTGTGTCTAGCCAGCGCATGATCTTGTCGCTCAACTGTGGCGTCGCGTAGACGATGCGGCCCTTGTCACCCTTGCCGGCGTGAGCGGCGATCGCGGTTATGCGGCCGTTCTGGCGTCGCAGATCGTGCGTCCGCAAGGCTAGGGCCTCGCTCACTCGCAGGCCAAGCGTCTGCCATCGTCTGCAGGAGCGCCCGATCGCGCTTGCCAGTGGCCGGGGCCTCGTTGATCTGCTAGTAGACCGCTGCCCGTTCCTCGTCTGTCAACACCGTGGTTGTTCACCTGGCCGTTTTGCCCGCCTCCCGTGCTGTTCATCGCTCCATGCTCCCTATACGTGGTTCCTGGACTGCTTCCTCCTGCGCCTTCGGGGAACCGTAACGGCGGACCCGCACGTCAGATGGGCAGTTATTTGGCCCATGCAGGAACGACTCCCATCTGCTATGGGTAATTCCAGTCTGATGTGCTCCTAGCAACCCAGGGAGGGATTGACGGTGAAGTACAAGGTTCACACCATCTGTGCGGGGCTGTTTGTGATGTTGCTGTCGCGCGGGGTTTGGGGCGACGGCGGCTTCTTCCCGGTCGTGGAAACTGCCACCGCCGTTGAGTCTGGAGATCAGCGCGCGATCCTCGTGTACGAAGACGGGATCGAGACCGTCATCTTACAGACCGCCTATACTGGCGCCCAGGCAGATTTTGCCTGGGTCCTGCCTACCCCTGCTCGGGCGCGGAGAGCTGATATCAAACCGGCTGGCTCCCGGGTGTTCGACGATCTCCACTGGCTCACCGTGCCTCGCGGCATGACCAACGGATCCACGGGGCTCGGCTGTGGGGTCGGCTGCGGGGGCGGCGCAAGTTCGGCTCCCGGCGCGGTGAACGTCTGGGACCAGTTCACTGTAGCAGGGCAAGATGTAGTCATCCTCTCGGCGGACGCCTCAGCCAACCTCGGCGGCTGGCTGAATGAGAATGGCTACCGGGTCCCAGCTAACGCCAACGAAGTCCTGCAGTCCTATGTAGCGCGCAACTGGTGTTTCGTGGCGATCAAGCTGCATGCAGCCCAGGACCACGACTCCTCCGGCGGCGGCAGAAGGACAGAGCTGGCGCCGTTGCAGGTCTCCTCCCCCGCTGAGCAACCCGTCTTCCCCCTGCGCATCTCGACGCTGAGCAGCAGCCCGTCAAACGAAACCTCGGTGCTGCTCTATGTGATAGCGGCGCACCGCATGGCGACCGCTGCCGGAGCCTACCGCACCCGCGAGGTCAATACCCGTGGCTGGAACGGCACGGACTTTCGCAGCTTCTATGCTGCGAGGTATCGACAGGCACTCGGATCGCCGCCCGGATTTGCTGTGGAGTACGTGGGAAGGTCGGACGGGACCCAGCCCTGGTCATCAGAGCTGAGAAGTGCGTTGCCTCTACGACACCCGGAGGGAAGCTACTATGTAACTCGGCTTCGAACCAGTCTGCTGCAAGGCGACATGAGCGAGGACGTGGTATTCGCCCCCGCTGCCGCCGACACCGAGTTCAACGCCTCAGTGGGGTCTGTAGCTGTGGCGGTTCTCGACCAGGCGCGGCTCAAGGTTTCGGGAATAGTCTTCCTGGGCGTGCTCGCGTCGACGTACGCTCGGCGACGGAAGGGGTGGTGGCAGCGGGCGCTGCTCGCGGCCTTCCTTGCTCTGCTCCTGCTCTGAATCCGAGGACGGGGGTGCCGCTGCAGAACCTCCCGGCCTGGTCCCGTTGCGTGCGTTCCTCTCCCTCCCAGGATAGCTCCCAGGCCCATAGGAGCCCCAGGACGCGTCGGCAGAGCCCGGGAAGCGCCTTGGGCCTGGCCTTTGTGGCTTGTGGTGCCGTCCCTGGGCGCTCCTGCGTCTCCCTGTGACTGACCCCGGGGAGGCTGTGATAGGGAGGGCGGGACACAGCCCTCAGACGCGTCGCAGGGGCATCCGGGCAATACGGCCGGAGGCATCCAATGGGTAAAAGTCAATAGGAGCGGTTGAACCTAGGGTTCGACCCTCGGGTGCGGCTGGCGTTCGTGAGTGACCAGATTACCTCCATGACCTGGCCAGGATGGCCAGACTCTAACTCGAGAAGTGGTAGCGCAGAATATACGCTGTGGACTTCCGGGGGGGTACGCGTCAAGCCCCCGAGGGCAGGTATCTGTGGATTGCTCGATAGCGCAGTTCCGACCTGGGGAATCCGGGAAGACTGTCTGGGTTGGGCAGTGTTTGGTGGGGAAGCGTTTTGCGTGGGAGGGAGAGCTGGACGAGGCGCAGTCATCGAGACCCAAGGTGACTACGGAACTTCTGCAGCTAGATCGCCTTGCGGACGGTTCTCCGGAGTTGGGAGGATGGGGAAAGTCGCGCTGGTCGGTGAAGCGCCAGGAGGTCTCGAGGGGGGGCCCCGGCGCGTCCTGGCGCGGCTGGATGGATGGCGGCTCAGTTTGTCCGTCTCATGCCGCTAATTGCAGGGGCATTCGCCAGGGCGGGCCTCATGTCGTCTTCGCGAGGGTCAATGGACATCTTGCGCCTCCCAGAGAATCGTGACCGCGGGCGCCAGGCCGGTTGGCAGGACGTGCGTTTCGGGCACCAGCAGGAGTTCTCGATCCCGGGGCTGGGCGAAGTCGCGTTGTCCGGTGTAGTGCGAGGTGGTAACGAGGGGCGGATCGCCGAGGACATGGTGTGGTGGGCCGAACAGGTTGAAGGAGGTGGTGTAGAGCTCCACTTCCAGCAGATGCGACCCCTGCTCGATCCTCCCCTCCAGCGGTGCCGCCCAGCGCGGCCCCCAGGTCCAGCCGAAGTCCCGGCCGTCCCAGGTTACACGCGCCGCCGCTCCCCGTACCTCCTGCAACTCCAGCGCCAGGGCGACGCCGCCGGTCGGAACGAAGACCTCGCCCCGGTAGCGCACCGTGCCCGTGAAGAAGGGGTAGCCGCTCTGGGCTAGGTCTGCGCCATCCGGCCGCCCCCCTGTGTCCGGAGCCAGCACGAAGGGGCCCAGCGCCGCGAGGGTCTCGGCGGGGCCGAGCTGCCAGGGGTCGGCAGAACACACGAGGAAATCGCTGGCGAGCCAGAGACGGAGCGGCGCTACGTCGGTCCAGGGCTGGGCCAGCGTGACGGCGATCTTGGTCTCGCCGGCGGGCAAGCCGCCCGGCAGTATTCGCTCTCGAAGAGGTCCCCTCGGACACCTAGCGGCAGCGGCCTGACTGGGCCAGCTGCCGGATCGCGCCTCGCCGCCAGGGACTCGGCAACATCCACTCGCTCCCTCCGCAGGTCGAATACCGACCTTGCTCCGTCGCGCCATTCCGGGAGTATGGCCTCGCCCTCCGGGGTCAGGCTGCAGCCCTCCATCACCACAACCGCCAGGTACTCGGCTGAGGGCCACTCGAAGTCGGCTTCGCTGACCACGTCGTAGCCGATCAGCGCCGCGTCTAGCTCGTGCAGCCCCTGGAGGAAGGCGGCATTGAGCCGCCCCGCCGGCGAATCAGCGATGGTCGACGCCTTGTGGATGTCCATTTCGGCTCGCTCCGCCGGGCGTAGCAGCTCGATCAGGCCGCGGTAAGGGACGATGACCAGCACTTCATGAACCGCCTGCGCAACCGAGAGACCCCCAGCTCCTCCCGGAGCCGGGCGAATAGCGCGGGTAGGCACGCGGCCCAGGGCTGGTGGAAGGGGAGGGAGGGAGGCCAGTCGTGGATTGCTTGCGGGGTAAGCTGGTACTGGGCTTGGTGCAACACGAGCGTGTCCAGGCCGTGCAGGCCGAGCCACCACAGATAGGCGTACAGGCGCTGCGGGGTCAGGCCCCAGCCGCTGCCACCGGTGCACTCGATCATGCCCGGTCCCAGCCCTTGCCGCCGCAGCGTCGCCGCCTGGCGCAGGATATACCGCTCGCCGGGGGAGCGCTCCAACATGTCGAGGCCGACGTGGCCCATCGCCCGGAAGAGCGGCGCGAGGGGGCCGCAGAACCAGAGCTGGAAGTAAGGGTGTTCCTCGCCCTTGAAATGGCCGGTCCAGACAAAACCGTGGTCGCGGCACCAGGTTATCAGAGGTCCCACAAAGCGCTCGCGGAAGAGGTCCGCGGTCAGCTCGTAGAAGCGCACGCGGGTGGCGGCGCTCTCTGGGAGGTCGAAGAAGAGAGCCGGTAGGAGGGGGAGGAGGTCCCCGCCCGCGCGCTGGGACCAGAGAGCGGGGAGGTCGTCGGTCCAGGCCAGGGCGCCGAGGGGTGTGCCGCCGCCGAAGCGGCCGGTGTGATCCAGGGGGCCGAATTGAGGCTCGTCGCAGAAGAAGCCCAGGAAGGGACGGCCGCGGAAGTCGTCCAGGGCGCAGTAGGGCTCGTAGGTCAGCTCAATGAAGCGGTCGGCGACCTCGAGGTTGAGGGTGTCGGCGTAGCTGCCCCACTCGCGCACGTACACGTACTCCCCGTCACGGCACAGCTCTTCGGCACCTTCCGGGGCGCTGCCGGTGGGGTAGCGGGCGACCCAGGACTGGCGCAGATCCGGGTGGCTCTCCAGGAGGCGCCCATCCACGCTCGGAGCCGGCCAGCCATTTTCGTCTTGGATGAGCAGGTCGAAATCGGGCCGGGCTCGGCAGAACTCGCGCAGGGCCGCTATCCACTCCGGCGAGAGGTATTCCGGCGGAGGCATGTAGAACCGCGGCTGCAGCACCGCGCCGTCGAACCCGGCGGCGGCGAGCTGGTCCGCCTGGGCGACGAGACGCTCGGCGCTCAGGGGGGCGTTGAGCGCCCAGAAGCTGTAGAACTTCACAGCGAATGCTCCATGTGGAGCCCTACTTGGTCAGCTTGATACTGGTGCCTCCCACCGGTACGGTCAGCCGGTAGGCCCCATGGACCATGTCAAGCTTCACGCCGGCAGCGGAGTGATCCAGCTTCCAGCCGGCGGGAGCGGTGAGGGTCAGTTGCCCGGCGGGAGTGCCCGGGGGTACGGATATGACTAGGGCGTCGGGGGCGATCCGCAGGCCGGTGGCAAAGGGCGCGGCGAGGCCGTACTGCTGGTAGCGGACCTCCCCGGCGGCGCAGAGCGTGAGGCTCAGTCCGGTCGGCCGGGACTGGACGGCCCCTGCAGTGCCCTGGAAGGAGGCACCCTCGGCGGCGGCGTTGCCGGGCTGGTCGGTCAAGAACGCGTAGTCGGTCCCGAAGGCGCCGGTGACCTTGATGACCTTGCCATCAGCGAGGGTGGCGAAGGTAGGGGCTTGCTCGGCGCGGGCACGCGGGAAAATCGCCACGAAGTAGTGCCCGTCCCCCGGGAGGCGGAGGTTGAGCAGGTCCTGGTACTCGGGGACGTTAAGGCGAGCGCCGCCGTAGCGAAGGGTGGCGCGGGGGGTGTCGGCGGGGGCGGCGATGAAGTACTCCAGGTCTACCTCGAACTGCCCAACAGCCGTGTAGCGGGCCCCGGCGGGCAACTCGCGGGCCGCGACGGGGTTCGGGCCGGGCTTATCGGCGAGGAAGGCCGGGTCGGCCATTTGCGCCGGGGTGCCAATCTTCTCCGACAGCGACCGGAACTGCCATTCCGTCGGCTGTCCACCGGCCGTTGTGTCACGAAAGACCAGGTAATTAGCTCCAGCGGGATCGTCGTCCTTGAGGAAGAGCACTTGGCGCGTCCACTCCAGCTTCGGGGCGGTGGCGGCGGTCACGGAGGGCCAGGCTGGGAGCTGGTCGGGGAACCATTCGCGGTCATCGGGCTTGGTCACCGTGTAGGTGGCGCGGACGTAGTCCAGCCGCGGCAGCAGGGCACAGTTCTCCGGCTTGGTGGTGGTGTAGTAGCCGAAGGGGGCCTTGGTGGCGGCCGCGCCGTCCCAGTTGTGGGCGAGGAGCACGCCGTCGCGAAGTAGTTCGTGGCGCTCATTGTAGCCGGTGGCAAAGTAGAAGGCCTCCGAGACCGGCTTGCCCTTGGCATACCACTGGGCCAGGCTGCCGACCTCCGCCACCCAGACGTCCAAGTTGCGCAGCGAATCGACGTGGGAGAGCAGGTTGACGTAGTTCTCGGCATCGGTGCCAACGCCAGTGCGGAAGATGACGCCCAGGTTCGGGAAGAGCACCGAGCCCCAGTCAGGCTTCTGAGCGGGCAGCGTCCGGTCCATGTACAGCGGTTCGAAGCCGCCCATGCGCCAGTCGCCGAACTCGGGGGCATAGCCGTTCTCCTCCCACATCCACTGCATCACCTTGGAGTAAGCGGGGTCGCTCTGAGCGGTGGCACGGGCCAACACACCGAACATAGCTGAGGTATCGCCGGCCGTACCCCGGCCCACCGGCGGCGAGACGCGCTTCAGCGTACGCTGCGGGTCAGCGGGGGTCCACTGCTGGGCGAAGTAGAGACCGATGCGCTTGAAGCGCGGGTCGGTGAGGAAGTCGTGGAAGCCGGCGCGCTGGGCGGCGACGGCGTAAGCAATGATTGGCGTCACGCTCACCTGGCCGTAGTGCGAGCCCTCCGGCAGCCACTGGCCGCCAGGCCCCACCTCGTTGTCCAGCCACTGCTCCATCCAGCCGTTGCAGTAATCGGTCCACGTCTTGGCCATGGGATGGTCGGGAATGAGGCAGGCGAGCACGCCCAGAGAAAGCGTATAGGAGACGGTCATATTGGGGTTGCCGCTCAAGTAGCCGCGCTCCATCGACCAAGTGGAGGGATCGGCTATGTTATAGGCGAGGTAGGCCAATTGAGACCGGTACAACGTGCGTTCCTGGGGAGTGATCAGGTCGGTGTCGATGAGGGCGTCGTACATGGCGCCGAGGGCAATAGCATGGCGCATGGTGTCGAAGCCGCCGAGCAGAGCGAGCGTGTCGCGCAGTGACCGAGGGACCTCCGCCTGGGCGGCGACTTCCTTGTCGCCGCCGGAGTAGAGATAGGCCTCATTGGCCCAGCCCAGGTAGCCTTTGACGGCGGTGAGGAACTGCAGGCGCGTCGGGTCAGGCTCCACGCGCTTCCAGGCCTCCTGCATCTCCGCCTTCGAGACGAACAGGAGCGGATGCTCGCCGGCTTTGTCGGGCCAGTCGAGGACGTAGTCCTTGACGAGGTTGAGGCGCTCGCCGAGGTAGGGCATCCCGGCGCTGGTGGACCACTTACGCCGGCCGGCGGCGAGGCTGATCTGGAGGGAGACGGCCCCATCGGCGGCGTAGGTGACGGGAAGGCGCTTGCGCTTCCAATTCTCCCACATCTGGGGGATGGCCTCCAGGTCCCAGGACTTGAAGCCCGCGTAGGTGAAGGGCGCGACGGGGTCGGCCCAGCAGCCGGGGTCGCGGGAGCGCAGGACCAACTCCGGGCCTGCCTCGACGGCGAGGCGCAAAACCGCGGGGTTCTCCGGGAAGGCATTGACGAGGCTGGAGTCCGGACTCAGGTAAGCGCAAGGAGCGGCGTTGGGGGAGAGGGGTGCGGTGCGGTCCTTGGCCCATTGCCCCCAACCTTTGGGCATGACCATCTGCTTGACGCCGGGGAGGTTGGCCAGCGTCATCTCCACTCCGACGTCGGGCTGATCCCCCTTGGCCTCAATACTCCAGCGAACGGCGCTGTCACCGGCGCCTATCCGGGCGGTGAGGCGCGCAGTACTGTTGTCGGTGAACTCAACCAGGTAGTCGACCTGCGCGAAGACTGGGCCCTCAGCGGTCAGTTGGGAGGACCAGGATTTGACCGATGCGTCGCCGTACCAACGGCTTTCCCCGGCCCAGGGAGTATTGCCCAGGCGCAAGGAGGCGAGTGGGCCAGGGAGGTCCTGGAGCTTGGCCGGGGTAGGGAAGGTCTGTGCCCCCAGGGCGAAACGGGCGCCGAGGCGGCTGGTAGTGATCTCCACGGTGGCGTCGCCGGGGTGGCTGGCGAGATCAGTGGCTACGGCGATCTGACTGGGTGCGCCGCCGTAGGTGACGGTGTAGGAGTTGGTCGCCAGCGGCGGGAGGGTATCGACCAGGAACGACAGTTGCGCCGACTTGACGGACCGGGTGCCGGGCCAGAATTCGACCGCGGACAACTGTACCGCCACCGGGCCACGGGGACCGGTAAGCTGGACCGAATCGGCGAGGCACGCGCCCTGCGGAGCGGTAAAGGGATAGCTGACCCATTCGTTGGCGTAGCTTTGGTTGAGCAGCTCGCGGACGGCGATGGTCTGCGTGGCGGGAGCGCACTGGAGATGGCCTGCGGCGCAGAGGAACAGCAGGAGGAGAGCAGAGATAACAGCCTGATCACGGCGGAGAATACGCATGGTCATGACTCCTTGCAGAGGCGTTTGCAGCTTGCCTAAGCCGCCAATAATTCCCTATTCGCCGTTCGTTAGGCGCAATCCTGTCTCGCACTCTGCGCCGGAATCGGCCCGGGACGGAGGAAAAGCGGCGTGCTTGCCGAATAGGGCCAGCGTACCATCCTGCGCCCGGGGCCGATTGACGAGGTGGAGACGACCTGGTTCAAGGGACGGGGCTTCCGGCCGTGCCTTTCCCAATCGATCTCCGCGGCAGTTTACCGCCCATCGCGTGGATGTTATAGTTCTATCATAGTCGCCCCAAGCAACGGTTGTATCCCAGGTGGCAGTCAACATGGAGAACCTCGACCTCAAGTCGGTCCGCGAGAGCCTCGGTCTTACGCAGGACCAGTTTGCCGCGATGCTCGGGTATTCCATTCGGGCCATCCAGAGCTGTGAGCAGGGCTGGCGGAAGCCGAGCCCGGCGCTGGAGAAGATGGCGCTGCTGCTATACATGGCCCACCAGCAGGGAGGTGCGCTTGGGGAACATGCCTGCTGGGAGGCGCTGCAGTGCTCGCCGCAAGTCCGGGAGACCTGCGTGGCCTACATGTCCCGCCAAGGGCACCTGTGCTGGTTTCTGACCGGGAACATGGCCTGCGCCAGGACACGCCTGCACAGTTGGGAGGAGAAGAAGGCGATCTGCGCAGCGTGCCCCTTCTTCCAGCGAATGCTGGAAAGCCCGCCGTCGCCAGAGGCGGACGGGGAGGTTTCGGAGGAGTGAGGCGGCCCCGGGCCCACGGTGGACGAGGTCGCAGTACATATATGTGAGTCCGAAGGGAGCATGGTACATGCGGACATTCGTGGTTGGGTTGATGATCGGGATCATACTGCTGGGTGGGATAGCATGGGCCGCGTCGGGGGCGGATCGTCAGATTGTGCTGCGTGAGTATCTGGGGCAGTCCTGGGCGCCGGCGCTGCTGACCTATCCCCTCGAGGCGGCACAGGCGGACAACTGCGACCCGCTTAGTGTGCAGGTGACCGGACCGAACGGGCCGGTGGCCGCGCAGTTGATTGCCGTGCAGCGCTGGCCGGGGACCGAGTATGTAAGGTCCGCCCGGCTGGTGTTTGTCAGTGACCTGCCTCCCAACGGGGAGAAAATTTTCACCGTGAAGTACGGGGAGAAGTCGGCGGTTCAGCCCGCGACGGACCTGAGCGTGAAGCCCGCCGCCGGACAGGTGGAGGCGGGGACGCGCTACTTTGGCTTGCGTCTGCTGCTGGGAGACAAGACCTATGACCAGCCCCAACCAGCGGCGCAGGTCCCCGGGCCGGTCGTGGGTATGCGCCGGCCGAGGGGGCAGTGGTTCGGCAGAAGTTCCCTCTATGGCGAGCGGAAGGTCAAGTCGTACGCTGCCCGCATCACCGAGCGGGGGCCGGTGCTGGTGGAATGGACGATTCGCTACACCTACGAGGACGACAGCACGCTCGATCTGACGGTGCAACTCGCGGCGCGTGACGCGCAGGCTCTCTGGACGACCAACTCCAGCGCCGACCACCCACGGGACGGCTGGAAACTCATGGTGACCCCCGGGATGGATCCCCTGGTGATGACGTGGGCGCCGGAATTCGGGAAGAACAAGTGGAAGCCCTTGGAGATGGTCGACGGGCGCTGGGATTTCGACCCGATTGACGTGCCCCTTGACGAGGAGCCGGAGGGGATGATCACGCAGCTCACTCCGTGGAAGGACTGGTGGAACGGCACGACGCAGACCTCGTGGACCTTCAATAATCCCGCCGGGGTGCCGGTGCTGCATGCGGAGATTCAGGACCCCGGCGCCTGGGTGGTGCCGGACCCGCCGGGAACGCTGCGCGTCTGGGATGCCTGGCATCATAAGCTGCTGCCGCTGTGGAAGGAACCCGGCGGCAACCTCGGGCTGCGCGTGAACAACGCCCAGGGCGTGCGCCAGTGGCTGCTGGGGAGCGGGGAGCAGGCGCTGGGCCGAGAGTTGGACGTGGTGAAGGACTACGTGCTGGACTGGCCGGAGGGCGAGTTGGGCCACCCGCACCTGTTCCTGAACAAGCAGGAGTTGGAGGACTACTGGGCTAGCCACCAGCCGGACCCGGCGGAGATCAAGCGACTCACCGACTGGGGGCAGACCATCCAGCCGCAACCGCATTCGAGTGACGGTGGGGCCCTGGCGGCGTGGCTGATGACTGGTACGCCGGAGGTGGCGGAGCAGGCCAAGCTGGTGGAGCGGCTGGGGCAGCACCTAAACCTGCTCGGCGATTTCGATCTTATGCGCGCCACGCCGCTGTTGTGCGACCTGTACGACGGCGTCATGGGTAGCGGTCTGGTCTCCGAAGAGGATCGCAAGCTCTTCCAGGCCCGGATGGCATACCTGGGGTACAAGGTAGCCAACCCCTCCACCTGGTCGATCGAGCGCGGCTACCGCTCGTACAACCTGAACATGAGCGTGGCGCACGTGCTGAACCTGGGGATGATCGCGGCGACGCTGCCCAATCACCCCATGGCGAAGCAGTGGGTGGCCAGCGCTGAGGCGATGATGGAGAACTTCCTGAGCAAGAGCGTAGGTCCGGCGGGCGAGTGGCCCGAGAGCGTGTCGAACTATGCCTACGTCAGCGCCAGTATGCTGGAGGTTTTCGCCATCGCGGCTAAGAACGCGGGCTTCCACGACTACATCAGCGACCCGCGGATGCGGCGCCTGATGGAGTACCTGGCCAAGCAGTACACGCCGCCCGATCCTCGGCATACCGAGGGGGGCAAGGACGGTTCCTCCGGGTTGCTCTCGCCGCTGGGACGGGGCGGAGCCGGCGGGCGCAATGGGATGAGCGGGATGATGGCGCGGGCGACGCTGAAGGATGATCCCGAGTACTCGGCCGTGCAGCAATGGACGTGGCTGCGCACCGGGGCCAGCCGGAGTGTCCCCGACGCACGCCTGGGCGGCTGGGAGTACGTCTACATGGACCCGGACCTGCCTGCCCGGCAGCCCGACTCAGCGCTTGATTACTTCCCGGAGACGGGGGCGATCATGCACTTGGGCGTCGGGACGCCCGACGAATGGTACGTCTACCTGATGGCGGAGCGGACCTTCGGCTATGTGTCGGAGAGTGGGGGATTCCCGGTCATCTTCGCCAAGGGGGCGCCGATCTCGGCGCGGTTCGCCGGCGGTTACTCCCAGCGGGAGGAACTGCAGATCAGCCGGGTGCTCCTGGGTCGTGAGCGGGGGACCAAGGAGGAGCGGACGGCCCAGTTCTGCCACGACGGGGAGCGGCGCATCACCGAGGTGTCAGCCCTGCCACGCCAGCAGTATCTGGCGAGCGACTTCACCATGCGCACCCCGATGCACATCTCCCACGAGGCCGGGGCGACCTGGGACCACATGAAGGACCTGCCGCTGTGGCCCCAGCCGTTGGGTATTGGGCAGCCGCCGCTGGACTGGCGGCGACAGGTGCTGTTCGTGCATGAGCAGGACCCGGCCGGAGTGGGCTATCTGGTGCTGCGCGACACCGTCACCGGCGAGCAGCCTTCCATCTGGCAGATGTGGACGGTGAGTGAGAAGATCGGGACGCCGGAGCAAGCGGCGGACCGGGCGGCCTTCCTGGCCGACAAGCCGGGGATGAGCCCGGTGGACGCATACCAGTTGCCTCAGAGCAACCGTTACACGGCGGTGGGGCAGTTTGGCGTGGATGTGGAGTACTACATCGCCGCGCCGACCAACACGCCGCGCAACACGCTGCACTTCGGGCAGTCCTATGGGTACTCCCCGATCCAGGGGTACGAGGAATATCAAGACCTGCTGCACCTGCAGATGCCGGGAGACGGAGCGTATTTCGTGGCGCTCTACCCACGGAAAGGTGGGGAAGAGGTGCCGGAGTTTGCGACGCTCGGCGGTGGGCGAATCATCCGAGTGACCGGCGCCTTCGGCAAGGACTACTGCTTCCTGAACGGCGCGAACGCGGCGGTGGAGGCGGAGGGCGCGTACTTCTTGGGCAGCGCGGCGTCGGTGCAGGACCGCGAGAGTGGACTGGTGCTGTCCCTGGCGGCGCCGGGGCAGATCCGCTACGGCGGTTGGGACCTGACCTCCCAGTGCGCGGCCAGCCTGGAGGTAACGCCGGAGGGGGCTGTCGTCCGGGTGCCGCCGGGCGACACGTACGGAGGAATGCGGACGCTCAAGCTGGATATCCCCGGCCAGTGGCAACTGGGGCCGGACAGCGAGGGCGTGACCCTGGTGCCCCCGATGCCGGGCACCCCTTGGCTACTGCAGATCGAGCGAGGCGCTACTCAGGCGCGACTGATCAGGCAGTAGGAGGCGCTCCCCGCACCCCGATAGGTTCGTAGGGGCGGATGCCGCGCGCTCGTAGTGAGCACGCAGCGTCCGCCCCTATACGCTTGTTCCGCGGGTGACGGTTCGAGCTACCCCGGAACTCCCGCCAGCTCCGGCCGTAGCCCGGCTATACTGTTACGCCGTACTTGGGTGTCTCGTGACCCACACGTCAGATATCGCCACGCTGTAGGGCACCTGCTTGCGCATGTCAACGCCCCGGGCCAGGTAGCCCTCCATGACCACGATGTCGAAGTGGTCCAGGGCCAGGAATTCCGGCGGGATGCTCAAGGAGGCGAGGCTCGCGCGGTCGTCGCGGCCCTCCGGGCCCGCGGACGGGATCCAGACGCGCTTGACCTCCACCGGCAGGCCTCCGGCTATCTCCCGAGCGGCCAAGCACACACTGTAGGCCCGCCCCAGGCGGTCGTAGTCGTAGCCGTGTAGGTGCAGCACCACTCTCTCGTCTTGGTAGGTGCTTAGACCGGCTAGGCGCAGCGTGAACGCTCGGCCCATGTGCCAGGCGGCGTACCCAGGCGCCCAGGACACCGCGTAGTCGTAGATCGGAATCGAGAACTCCACCCCCGGCGCGCAGTCCATGACATCCTCCAGGTCCGCCTTGTCTCGCCACGGCCCGCCCAGGTGGCCCTTGACGTAGGCATGCGCCGCCACCAGCACCTCTCCCGCCTCGCGCTCGCCGAGCATCTCCCGGAACCACTCGCGGCGCTGCGTCACCAGGTCGGCCCAGTGGGCCTGGATGTAACGGTTCTGACGAGTGCGAGCGGTGGCGAGCAGGAGCGGCAGGTGCTCCGCCTCCGCAGGCGGGACCCGCTGCGCAAGCTCTTGTCGGGACTGATCCAGGACCGCCTGCTCCTCGGCCGCCTTTTCGAGGGGGTACTTCTCCAGCATCTCCTCCAGATGATCGAGGGCCTGTAGGTCCAGTTCCGGCCCGTTGGCGATCTCAAGCTCCTCAGCTCGCGCGTTCCACACTCGCACCCAGGGGCGGGGCCAGGACAGGGGCAGCGCCAGCTCCCCCCGGCTAGCCGAGACGCGGCCGCCGTCGTAATACTCGGCCCAGACCTCCTGCCCCTCGGGCAGGCGCAGCCGCACGGTCGTTTCTCCGGGCAGCTCCGTCCAGACGTAAGTGTAGGGGATGCGCCCCGGATTGGGGGTAGTCTTGAGGCCCACGAGATTGTGATAGGTCCGCAGGTGCGGGGTGTACGAATGGCGCGGGCAGCGCAGCAGGAACTCCCAGCGAGTGCTTCCTGCTTGCACCGGCCCGAGGGCGAGCGCATGTTGGCTGCCCTCCAGAGCGGCCGTCACGGGGACCAAGCGGGTGCCGTGCATGACCGCTTCCACCTCGCTACGTCCCAGATCATGCGACACCTCCCAGAGGGCCACCGGTAGCTGGGCGAACTCTCGGTCCGACTGGATTTCCACGACCAATCGGGCGCCGTCCTCCTCCGGTAGCAGACTGGTGTGTATTCGCACCCCCTCCGTCCGCTCCGGTTCGGGGCCGAACTTGGTCAGGTCGCGGAACTGCTCATCCGGGTAGTCCCAGGTGCGGTCGTAGTTGTAGAGGTAGTCCGGCAACGCTTCGCCCCGGTTGAAGGCAGCGTGGAAGTGCGCATTCTCCATCTGGATCACGTCGGGGTGGTGAATCGGCTTGTCGATCAGCCACGAGCCGACCATGAAGTCCCGCGTGTAGGACACGGTCTCCGGCTGCTCGGCGACGTGGCGCAAGTAGTAGTCCCGCAGCGTTCGGGTGGTGGCGAAGACCAGCTTGCCCTCGCGAGCCTTCTGGATGGCATAGCGCATGGAGTTGCAGTTGTTCTCGTATACCGCCGGGGGGCCAAAGTTCTGCATACCCATGGGGAAGATGAGGGGTACCTCGTTGCGCGGCTGGTCGCAGAGCATATCGAGCACCTCCGCGGAGCGGTAGGCCCGCGGCCCGCTTTCAATGCTCCGGTCCCATACCATCTGGATATCGGTTGCCCAGTGCGCGTCTACATTGCCGCCGTGGAAGTTGGTGGGGATGACGACGCTGAATACGGTACACAGCAGGGCATCATCCGTGCGGCGGCCAGCCTTGCGGAAGTCCTCCTCGTCCATATAGTACGGCCGCAGTGGCGTGCCCGTAGCGATCTCGCGCGACTCGCCGTCACGCATGTAGTAGTTCTCCACTAGCGCCGCCAGCACTTTGAGCCCGCACCGGCGCGCCGCCCGCATGGTGACGTTGCCCATGCACCAGTGGATATTGAGCACCTCCAGGGGCCGGAAGCCCCACTCGACCCACAGGCGCTGGAGGCTCTCAATCGCCGCCACCGTCTGCTCCTCGGTCAGTTCCCACAGGCTGTGCAGGTCGTCGTGCCCGAAGTTGACTGTGGTGGCCATGGGGACGATAGTGTCGCCGTAGAGGTATTCGAACTCGACGAAGGGAGTGAATAAGTCGCGAAGCTCGGGCCGGAACTTGCCGCCGACATGGTAGTCAAAGGGGATGTTGAGGGGATGGACAATCTCGTCGTAGACGCGGGTATAGTAAGCTGCGACATCCTGGTCCCACACTGAACCCATACTGCTACCGAAGAAGGCCCCGTTCATGAAGGCGTTGCACACGGCCATGTCCGGCGTCGCTACGCCAAAGTAGCGCGCGGGGAGTGGGGCGGGAAGACCGGCCAGTTCCAGCAGATGACTCCCCGGCCCAGCCGGACGGTAGCGGGCCTGTCCCCGCATGGCGCCCGCCGTGGTGTCCTCGTGCCACTCAACCTTCACCTCTTGGGCTGCCGAGGAGGAGTCCTGTAGGTAGTGGTCACGCACTGTCAGCTCCGGCAAAACGCTGGGCTCCGCGAGCAGCTCAATCTCCACCTCCTCGCCGGGATGAAGTAAAGGATTGCCTATTTCGAGAGTTGGAAGGCGCATCTGGGGTTGCCTGCCTTTCTTTGAAGTGCGCGCGCTCTTCCCCGTGCGTGCCCCTCTAACCTGCCTTGACAGACCGGTTCCTGCAGCGACGAGGTGATGCCATGGCCCTCTTCCGGGGAGGTCGTGCTTCACCCACCGGGGAACGGAGATACATGTCGCAACGCCTCGACTCTGGAGGACATCCTATGGGCATTTTCCTTTCACGCCGGTCATGGACGGCGGCGGTGCTGGTACTGGCGGCTACGGCCATGGGCTCGACTGTCTGGGCACAGGCTACCGCCCGTCAGGAGACCGAGGGCCAACGCCAGGTCCTGGTCATGGAGAACGAATACTGGAAACTCACCGTCTGGCCTGATCTGGGCGCGCGGGTGATGCACGCCGTCTACAAACCCACCGGCCACGACTGGATCTTCGAGAAGGGCGGGCTATTCTGCGATCACGTGACCCAGCAGACCTGGCCGGGGGAGCTCATGGACGCGGCGTATCAGACGCAGATCATGAGCGCCGGGCCGGAGGAGGCTACCGTACGGGTCTGGCGCAAGATTGACGGCAAGGGCGATGAGGCCATCGCCGGGGTGGTGTTCGAGCGCGACATGACCCTCAAGCGTGGCGACCCGCGTCTCCACGCGGTTATCCGTCTGAAGAACGAGACCGAGGCCCCGCGCGCGCCCACGCCCTGGGTGCAGAACATGTTCCACGTCGGCGGGGGCAAGACCGACAATCGCGACTTCCGCCCCACGACCACCGGCATTCAGGAAGCCTGGGCCGAGTACACTGCTACCGAGACCAAGCGCAACGGCGAGGACTTCGTCCGCGAGCCTACCGCCGGATGGACGGCCGTGGCCAATACCGCCAACGGGGAGGGCGCCGTCTTCCTGGTCACCTACAACGACCTCTTCTGGCTGTACAACTGCATCGGGGCCTTGACCACGGAGTGGTGGTACGACCCGGTACCCCTAGCTCCCGGCGCCTCCTGGGAGTCCCCGGTGACCATGGTGCCCTTCGAGGGGCTCAAGTCAGTGGCCTATGCCGACCAGAAGGTCATCGCCAGCCTCGACACCACCTACCAGGACCAGAAGTTGGACGCCACTCTCCGCCTCCTGTCCGCCTCTCCCGAGGCGATGCCTCCAGTAACCGGGGAGTTGACACTGGTCTCCTGGCCCGAGCAGAAGGTGCTCAAGAGCGAGAAGTTTACCACCCCGGAGGTTGGCGCCAAACCAGTGAGCCAGACCTTCGATCTGGGCGCCCTGGCCAAGACCCAGGAGGCGGTGATCCGGGTCAAGCTCACCTCTGGCCAGTACACCGCCACCTTTGAGCGGTACTTCGATCCCTTGGCCGCGGAGAAGGCCCAGTTTGGGCAGGTGACCTCCAACTATCGCATCCCCAAACCCCGCAAGGAGAAGCACTTTGAGCTCCCCGCGGAGGCCAAGGTAGAGCGCCACGAGCAACCCCGGGTGCTCCTCTATGAGGGCCTGCATACCCGGTACTGGGGCCTAGACTATGCCCTCCGTTACCTGGACGTAGACAAGATCCAGAAGAGCCATCATACCATCTTCGTCTACGGCGACCAGCTCGACTACATGGTCGGCTCCCCCTCCGAGCTGCTCCAGTACGACCTGGTGATCCTCTCCAACGTGCCGGCGGAGGCGCTGACCGATGTCGGGCAAGCTTTCCTGAAGCTGTACGTCGAGCACGGCGGGTCCCTACTTATCCTGGGCGGGAATGCGGCGTACGGGGCCGGCTCTTATGGCGAGGGTGACCTGTCCAGCCTGTTGCCCGTCGAGGTTGGCGGCTTCTTTGACCGGGTGGAGATCAAGGGTGGCTGCGCCCTGGCGCCCTCCGGCACGCTGGGGGAGTCCCTCTTTGCGCGCTGGCCACGGGGGGGCAACGCCCCGCGCGTTTACTGGATGCACCAGATCGCCGGCTTGCGACCGGGTGCACAGGTGGTCATGAAGGCCGGCGACCGTCCCGCCATCGTCACCAACCAGGTGGGGGAGGGGCGGGTCGCCGCCGTGCTGCTCACGCCCTGGGGCGTTCCCGCCGAGGGCCAGATCGGCTTCTGGGAGTACCGACTGTGGCCGCGGCAGCTGGCTGGTCTTATGGATTGGCTCCAGGCCCAGGAAAGAGGTCGCTGACCATGCGTAGGGTGTGTCTAATGGCCGCAAGCACGGGCTTGGTCGCGCTGCTCGCCTCGGCCGTCTGTGCCGACCTAGCCCTCACCAAGGTCTGGCCTGAAAAGATTCGCTACGTGGAAGGGGAAGAGGCGGTCTTCGCCATCCAGGTAAAGAACACTGGTCAGCAACCCTGGCAGGGCCGCGTTTCGGGCACCATCGAGAGCGGGTTGGCCGAGCGCACCCCGGTCTTTGACCGGGAGATGACGCTGGCCGCCGGCGAGGAGAAGACCCTAACCGAGAAGTACGAGGTCCACTTGGGCGAGTTCGGCCACGCCCTGTACGTGGTCGCGGACAACGGCCAGGCCCGGACCGAGGCCCGCGAAGTTTTCTGCGTCGGCCCCTGGTACTACAACATGGGCCGCTACCTTACTGCCTTCGAATTGGGCAAGTTTAGGAGCCCGGAGGAAGTGCAGGCCGCCATGCAGAGCAAGTGGCGCTCGTGGTACGTAACCTGCCACGAGTTGTTCTCCACTGCCCCCGGCATCTGGGCGCAGATGACGCCCACCGACGAGACCTGGTTCTCCGGCCAGAACAGCTTCTACGAGTCCCTTACCGGAGAAACAGCGTTTATCGAAGCCGCCCACCGCAACGGCATGGCGGTCATGCTGTACGATATCACCGCCTGTCATGCCGCCCCGGCGGAGGAGTACTCCCGCGCACACCCGGATTGGCTCAACTACAACGACCGCGGCCGGCCCCAGGGCGCCTACAACATGGCTGAGATGGAGAGATGGCGTGCTATGACTTTGGAGGCGCGCGAACACACCAGTCCGGTGCAGTTGGCGCCGAATGTGGCCAGTCCCCAGGTGCAAGACGCGCATTTGCAGGATATTATCGCCTGCTCAAAGGTGCTCGGCTATGACGGGATTCGCTGGGACGGTCAGCTTATCACCGCCGGCTACGATGTCTTTGGCAAGCGGATCGACACCGATCTGGACGCGCAGAACGCGGCCTGGAACACCAAGATGCGCAGGACGCTAATGGACGCGATTCCGGGCTACACCGTTAACTACAACTACGGTCCGCAGAGCCAGGGCGAGGGCGTGCCCCTGCCCCAGACGTACAAGACCCTGGGACCGAACGCCTACCTGCTGTGGGAGTCCATCCGCGGCACCTACAAGGACCCCAACAGCCCCCTCAACGTCTGGGAAGGCTTCATCGAGGGAACCCGGGCCGAGATCAACGACTACGCGCGGCCCCACGGTAACTTCCAGCATTTCGGTTGGTACGGGATGGACTCCGAGGTCCAGCAGAACCACACCCAGGCCATCCTCTACGCCCTCGGTGGCCACTGGGACACCTGGAACCCCCTCAAGTACGACGCCTTCTCCATGCGTTACGGTGAGTACCTGTGGGACACCCACCTGAAGAATCTGCAGGACGGTTCCGCCCTGGTGCAGGTTGCCGACCCCCAGGACCGCCTGTGGTGGCAGCAGTTCGTGCAGGAGCGGCCCCGCGCGGGCGGTGGCCGCACCATTGTGACACATGTGCTCAACAAGCCGGTACATGAGCGGCAGAACGAGTTTGAGAAGGACGCGCCGCCGCTCCAGACTGACGTCAAGGTCACTCTCGCTCCGCCCCCCGGGGCCCAGGTACTCAAGGCATACGTCCTGACTCCCGATGCCAACCGCGCCCACTGGTGCGCGGAGGTAACGCCGACGGTTGAGGGCGGGAAGGCTTCAGTCATAGTGCCCAGCGTGGAGTACTGGAGCTTCGTGGTCTGGGAAACGGGCGCCTGACACGCCCACGAGATATGGAGGTTCCTCTCATGTCAAATCGCAAGAGTCTATCGCTGCTGATTCTGGTTCTCCTCGCCACGGTCGTGGCGGCCGCCGCCGCCGAGGCGGCGGTTACCTTCACGAAGGTCTGGCCGGTCAAGATCCGCTACCTCAACGGCGAGGATGCCACCTTTCTGGTGAACGTGAAGAACACCGGCGCCCAGCCCTGGTCGGGCCGGGTCAGCGGGGTCATCGAAAGCGGCCTGGACCAGACTACGCCGGTCTTTGATGACGCCGTGACCGTGGCCGCGGGCGAGGAGACCAAGCTGGAGAAGCATTGGAAGGTGAACCTGGGCGAGTTCGGCCATACCCTCCACGCCGTGGCCGAGAACGCCGACGGCACCCTAGCCGCCGAGGGCCGTGAGGTCTTTTGTGTGGGGCCCTGGTACTACAACATGGGCCGCTACATTACCTTCTTCAACTTGCGCAGCCTCCAGACAGTTGCGGCGGCCGAGCAGGCCAAGGTCCTGCCGTGGCGCAAGTGGTACATCACCTGCGCCGAGCATTTCGCTGGTCCGCCCGGCGCCTGGGGAGCGATGGTGCCGGAGACCGAGGAATTCTACACTGGCCAGGCCGCCTTCGCCGAGAGCCAAACCAGTGAGCGCGCGCTCATCGACGCCGCGCACAACAACGGCCTCGCCGTGATGCAGTACGACGTCATCTCCACCTGGGGCCCCCTCCTGGAGGACTACTCCCGGGCCCATCCCGACTGGATCGCTTACAACGACCGGGGCCGGCCCGCCGGCTTCTTCAACATGACCGAGATGGACTACTTCCGCGCCATGACTCCCGAGAACCTCGAGCACATGTCCCCCGGCGCTATCACGGGTAACGTGTCCCACCTCCAGGCTCAGGAATCCGCCCTGGACGACATCATCGCCGGGCTGAAGATGTTCAACTTCGACGGCATCCGCTGGGACGGCCACACCTTCGCGAAGGCGCTGGACATCTACGGCAAGCCTACGGTGGCAGGTGACCTGGACGAGGCCAATGCCAAGTGGGTGGTCCACATGAAGGAACGCCTCCACGCGGCCTTGCCCAACGTCACCATCAACTACAACTACTATCCGCAGAGCATGGGTGAGGGGGCTCCCCTGCCCAAGACGTACCAAGTCATGGGGCCCAACGCGTATGTGCTGTGGGAGTCCATGCGGGGGCGCTTCAAGGACTCCAACGACCCCCTCAACGTGTGGGAAGGCTTCGTGCAGGGGGTGCGCGACGAAATCAACGACTTCGCGCGGCCCCACGGCAACTTCCAGCATTTCGGCTGGTACGCTTGCGACTCCCCTATCCAACAGAACCACACCCAGGCTATCTACTACGCTCTGGGTGGCCACTGGGACACCTGGACGCCGCTTCGCTACGACGCCTTCTCCATGCGCTACGGTGCCTACCTGTGGGACTTGCGCTTCAAGAACCTGGACGACGGGAGCAGCGTCGTCCAGGTTGCCGATCCCAAGGATCGGCTGTGGTGGAAACAATTCGTGCAGGAGCGCCCCCGCGAGGGCGGCGGGCGTCTCATCATTACCCACGTCCTGAACAAGCCGGTGCACGAACGCCAGGACGAGTTCGAGAAGGAGGCGCCCCTGCTGCAGCAGGACGTCCCGGTCACCTTGACCCCGCCCGCAGGCGAGAGAGTCCTCCGCGCCTTCCTGCTCAACCCCGACGCTGAACCGACCGACTGGTGCACCGAGATGAATCCGGCCCGGGAGGGCGACGCGTGGTCCGTGGTGATGCCCTCGGTGGAGTTCTGGAGCTTCGTCGTTTGGGAGGTCGGAAAGTGAGACCCCTTCACCTGGGACCGCTGACCGCCCTCCTGGTTCTGGCTGTCTGCGCTGTCTGCCTTCCGGGATACGCTCAGCCCGCCACCGACTTGCCCGCTCTCGCTCCCGACCAGGGCCCCGATCTCTCTCAGGTCCGCGTTTCCGAGATACCCCTCAGCAAGCAGGCCGACGACGACAAGCGCACCGTCTACATCCAGGACATCATCCTAGACAACGGCCTTCGCCAGTTCGGCCTGCATAAAGCGGATATCCTCTACAAGCCGGCCACCGTACCCGCCCAGAACGTCGGCTGGAACGCCCCCGACCAGGCCAACTGGTACCACAGTAACATGTTCGACCTGTTCGTCAACGGGAAGAACGTGAACGTCGGAAAGTCCACCTTCACCATCCTCGAATCGGGCCCCCGGGGCGTCGCCGATTTTACCCTCGACAACGAGTTCGGCAAGTTCCGCTGCCGCTTCGTGGTGATCCCCAATAGCGAAGTGCTCTTCGCCGATTTCGCCATCGAGCCGGTTGGGGAGGTCAAGAGCCTGGTGTTGAAGCTGCACAACTACCCCAGCAGCTACAAGGCCACCCGCGAGGGCAAGCGCCACCGTCAGGTCCTCAACGCAGAGGGGACGCTCGAACCCCAGGCTCAACCTTATCCCCTCAACCCCGCCACCGACTGGTGGTACTTCTACCAGGATGCCATATTCGACAAGGACGTCCCCGAGTACCGCGACCCCACCTACGGCCCCTCGGCGCTGGTGCTGCCCTCCGATGAACCGCGGAAGGTTAAGATCACCGTGGGTGACTACGAGGTCCCCACCGAGATCGAATACGCTCCGGACCGTCGGCATTTCCGGATGGCCTTCCTTGATTACTTTGGCTTGGGCAACAAGCCGGCCTTGGCCCGCTTCGTCAAGGAGCGCGGCCCGGTGCGGACGACGCTGGACAACCTGGTCTTCGTCCCGCAGCGCCTGCGGAAGGCCCAAGGCGCCCTGCCGCAGATCACGCCGGACGGCCTGACTGGGGAGGCCGCCGCGGCAGTGCCGGAACTCAAACAACTGCTGGGCGCGCTCCCGGAGGGCGATCCTTGGCCGCAGAAACCGGTAACCGCCGAGGACCGGGCGCTGCAACTGCTGGACCAGTACGACAAAGCGTGCTGGGCCGTGGTGAAGAAAGACCGGCCGGGGATCGGGGTACTGGTGATGCGGGGTCTGCACTGGCGCTCCTGGGGACTGGACCAGGCGGAGAAGTCGCTGGGCAAACTCCTGCGTGAGACGGGGGTATCGCACTACGCCGAGTACTACTGGAAGAGCGAGGAGATGACCTACTTCCCCGCCACCTGGGAGGAGATATCACGGTTCGACGTAATCGTCTTTGCCAACGTCCCCTTCACGGTACTCGGCCCGCAGCGCTCGCAGGCGCTGGCGGAATACCTGCAAGCGGGTGGCGCAGTGCTGCTGCTGGGTGGGACCCACGCTTACGGCCAGGCTGGCCTCGACCAGGCCCCGCTCGGCCCGCTGATGCCGGTGCAGCCGACGAAGCTCTTCGACCTGCAGCGCTTCGACAAGTACCAACCGCTGGTCAAGACTAAGGACGCGCCGGTGTGGCTCAACGGAGCGGGGATTGACTGGAAGGCGGCACCGACCGGGCTGTGGTATCACCAGGTGCAAACGGCGCCGACGGGCAAGGTGTGGCTGGAGGTCGGCGGCAGGCCTTTCCTGGTGACGGGAAGCGCCGGGGCGGGGCGCGTGGCCGCTCTCTGCGCGCCGCCCTACGGCGAGGTGGGGAGGGGGGACGCCCCCTTCTGGGAGTGGAAATCATGGCCGGGCCTGATGGCGAGGCTGCTGTTGTGGTTGGGGAGAGGGGAGACGCCGAACCTGCCGACTGGGTAGGGGCGTGTCCTCGCTAGGGGCAGCGGCGTCGGGTAGACACCGGAAGCTGGAGGCTGGCGCACTTGGCCTGGTGCAAGATTCGGTGAGTAGGCTTCCCGCTAGGCAGACATCCTTCGCCGACACCAGTTCAGGAGTCGGCAGACCCGCCCCAACTGGGGCTGGCAGGGCAGGCAATCTCGCCTTCCACAACGGAAAGCAGATTGCAGCGCCACCCCGAGCGGCGCTGACGAGACCACACCCCAAGGAGAGCGACTAATGCGCGCACTGTTACTGGTCCTTGTTACCTTGACGCTGCTGGCCGGACTAACCACCGCCTGGGCCGCCGATGCACCCGCCACCCTCGCCGGCGTCCCCGTGCTCGACAAGGCCCCCTCCTCTCCCGCGGAACTGGTCCGCGCCTTGCGGGACTATCCGGAGCTGTCCGCCTTCTCCCGTAACGCCGAGGTCATCGACACCGGGATACAGACCATGATCTACGGCGAGGACTTCCCCGTGGGACCGGCTGCCGCCACCCCTTGGGCCAAACCCCTCCCCGGCGGTCCACTCAAGCTAGTCATCATCGGCCAATCCGCCAACTGCTTCGATTTGGCCGAGGTCCAGCGGCGTGTGGACTGTCAGGTCCGCTTTGTCCATCTCCCCGACCAGTACTACTTCGCTAAGGCCCACCCCGAGGCGGTCGCCGGCTACTACTCGTCTCAGGCTCTCAAGGCGCTGGCCCAAGATGCGGACGTCATCCTGGCCGATTCACTGGTGCGCATTCTCAGCCCTGAGGTAGTGACGGCAATCACCGAAAAGGTCCAGGCCGGCTGTGGCCTGGTCATGTCACCCGTGATCCGCTGGGGCGGCGGCGGCCAGTGGGGCTACTGGCCCGCGGTCGAGGAGGGCGCCCCCTGGAAGGAATTCTCTGCCTCGCTAGTCAAGTCTGCCGATCCGCTGCAGGGCGGGCAACACAACTACATCGCCCTGCACTCCGTCACCTCAGAGCCGGGCTTCTTCGATGGCCTCCCCTGGACTCTCCTGCCCGCTCACAACCTCATCGGCATGGAGGCCGCCGATACGGCCACGGTCCTGGCCCAGGACGGCGACGTGCCCCTCGCTGTCGGCGGCCCTGTCGGTAAGGGGCGTGCCGTCTACTTGGCCTGGGGATCGTACATGGGTTGCTTCCCTCTGGCGGAGGACAACAAGCCCGCCAAGATTGACCAGTACCAGGAGTATTACTCCGGTGCCATCATCCGCGCCCTACTCTGGGCGGCCAACCGCCCCAGCCCGCTGATCCTCTCCCTCGCCGACGGTGCCCAACAGTCTGCCGGCGCTACCGGCACGGCCCACCTCCAGGTGGCAGGAACCGTCCCCGCCGGGGCGAAAGTGGAGTTGCGTCTTCGCGACCTGCTCTGCCGCGATGTCTGGAACAAGACCGTCCCCGCCGCCGGGGGCGCCGTGGAGGCCAAGCTACCCGCCCTCGCCGGTGGCGACTACCTTCTCGACGCCATCGCCCGCGACGGCCAGGGCAACAGCCTTGGCTGGGCGAGCTTCGTCGTCTCCGCTCAGGCCCAGATGGACCTCGGTGTCAGCCTGGATAAGGAGGTCTATGAGCCCGGCCAGCCGGTGATCATCACCGCCCAGATCGGCAACGGCCCCGAGGGCGACTACACCGCCACGCTCCAGGTCTGGGACGCCCTGGATCGCCTGCTGCAAGAGGAGACCAAGCCCATGCCGGCCGCCAAGGCACAGTTCACCTTCGCCAACGGCGATCCGCTCACTGTGCTGCACTATGCCGACGTGCAGGTCAAGCGTAACGGCCAGCCCTACCTTACCCAGCGCACCGACGTCTTTGTCCCCCGGTTCACCTTCACCGACTTCCGCAACAGCCTGTGGGGCGCCTGGCTGCCCCCTTACGCCACCAAGCGCATTGACCGCCGCCTGCGGGAGGGCATGGGTTTCGACATCATGCTCTGCGGCGGGTACGGAGGATCCCATCGGGAGGGCAACTACGCCCACTTGGCTAGTGGCGTCCTGCCTTTTTACACCAACATCGCCTACGTCTCCCCACAGGAGGTGGAGAAGGCTCCTGACAAGACCAAGGAAGCCACCGTCCAGTTGCTGGAGGGCAGCCTCCCCGAACTTAAGCAGTTCGGCGGTGCAGTCCTTTTCTTCCAGGACGAGCGCCACGGCATGAGCGATGCCGGCCAGGTCACCGACGAGGCCCTAGCCTGCTTCCGCGCCTGGCTCAAGCCCCGCTATCCCAGCATCGACGCGCTCAACGCCGCCTGGGGCCGCGAGTACGACAGCTTCGACCAGGTTATGCCCCTGCTTACCAAGGAGTACGATCCCGCCAAGGAGCAGAGCCTCTCTCCGTGGCTCGAATGGCGCTTGTGGGTCATGGACACGGTCGTAGACATTGACCGCACCAACGCCCATCGCCTCAAAGAGTATCTGGGGCACGACGCCTGGGTGGGCCTCGAAGGCATCTTCGGCCTCGGCGGACACAACATTCCCTACGGCGGCGTCGACCTTGCCGCCCAAGCCGACGACTGCTTCAACACCGCCGCTCCCTACGGCGAGTACCTGATGAACGGGTGCCAGAGCTTCTACTCCGGCCCCTCCTTCTCGTGGAACGGGTATGGCAACCCTTATCCCGTTTACCAGCGTTACGTCTGGGCCCGCGCCCTGCAGGGCGACTGGAGCCTCGGCTGGTTTTGCGGGAACACCTTCTACAGCCCCAACGACGCCTTCCTACCCCAGGCCCGCTGGGTCGCTGACCTCACCAAGCCCCTGCGCGAGGGCGTGGGCAAGCTCTTGTCCGAGATCCGGCCCCTCCTCCGCGAACCCATCGCCTTCCTGTACAGCCAACCCAGCCTCTACAGCATGAGCATCCTCGGCAAAACCGTGGACCCCACCAACAGCCATCTCTTCACTCGGCCCGCTGAGTGGGCCCGCGACAGCTTGCAGCGCATGTTCACCGACACCGGCGTCCAGTTCTCCTACCTCTCCGAGAAGCAGGTCCAGCAGGGCCAGGCTCGTAACGTGAAGCTCATGGTCCTCACCTCCTGCTTGGCCCTCGAGCCCGCCACCTGCGCGGCCCTGGAGAAGTTCGTCGCTGATGGCGGCATCGTCCTCGCTGACCTGTGCCCCGGCGTCTGGGACGATCACGGCGGATATCACAGCCCCGGGCAGCTTGACCAGCTCTTCGGAGTCCAGCGCGCCGAGAAGTTCACCTTCGCCACCATGCCGCTCGACTGGAGCATCGGCATCTTCGAGGCTGAGCCGGACTTCAACCTCAAGAACGACTGGCTCATCGGGCAGTACTACGAGAAGACGCTGCAGGTTGCCGATGGCCACGCCCTGGGCAAGCACATCTTCGGGCCCGTCCAGCCGCCCGCCTTCGTCTTCAAGCGCACCGGCAAGGGCGCCGCGATTCTGATGAACTATCTGGAGACCGAGTATAAGCGCGTCCCGGAGCACTGGCAGATGCTGGTTGCCAACGAGGTTCTCAAGCTCGCCAAGATCACGCCGCAGGTCACCCTGCGCGACGTGGCCCGCGACGACAACCCTATCACCGAGGGGGTCAAGATCATGCGCTGGCAGGACGGCGACGCCCAGTACTTCGGTGTGCTGCTCGACGACGGTCGGAACACCAAGATCGAGCTGCCCCAGGCGGGCCACCTCTACGAGCTGTCCAGTGGCGGCCGCTACCTGGGTCAGGCTCAGTCGGCCACCCTGGACCTGCGCGACAATCCCCACGCCCTGCTCGCCGTATTGCCCTACAAGATCGACGGGGTTACCCTCAAAGCCCCGAACGGGAAGCTCGGCCAGGACCTCCCGCTCGACTTCACCATGCAGGTCACCGGCGGCAGGCCCGTCCGTCACGTGGTGCACCTGGACGTGTATCAGCCGGACGGCACGCTCAACTATTCGCTCAGCCGCAACTACGCGTTCTCCAACGGCAGATGGCGCGGCACGGTACTCCTGGCCCTGAACGATCCGCAGGGTCAGTGGACTATCAAGGCCCGGGAAGTGGATTCGGGGCTGACCTCGGAAGTCAAAGTGCAGGTGCGCAAATGAGGAGCGGACCAAACGCGTGCCGGGGACTACGTATCCCGTCGCTTCCTGCCTGGACCTTCGCGCTGCTCCTGGGCGTGGCTGCCGCCGTCTGCGCCCAGGGCCCCGCACCCCTGACTTGGGGTACCTACATGGCCACCGACGGCCACGCCACGCACCTCGAGTGGAAGACGCAGAACCTAAAGGCCTCCGAGACAGCCGACGCCCTGCACCTGGAGGTAGAGCCCAAGACCAGCGGCACTGCTACCACCGTCCCCCTCGCGCTGGCCCCTCTGCGTCTGTACACAATCACTATGACCTGCCGGCGTGGGCCCGGAACGCGGCTGGATGTCTTCGTGAAGTGGCTCGATGCCGAGAATAAGTCGAACCAGCGCCTCATGGTCTGGCAGCTACCCGACCGCTTCCGCGTCAACTGGTGGCCGCTCTCGGCACTCAAGACCACCTACGCCCAGCGCTTCTGCCTGCCCCCCGGCGCCACCCAGCCCACCCTCCAGGTCGCCATGAGGGGCCACCCGGACGCTGGCTACAACTACTTCGACCTTTACGACCTCAACCTCACCCGTGGCCCCGAGGTCCCCTACGGCCCCCGCCTTGGCCCCAACCTTCTCGCAACGGGCACGATGGACGCCGCCGACGCCAACGGCATGGCCCTGGGCTGGACTTTCTGGGGAGCCAACCCGGACGCGAAGGTGCTCGACCAGGACCCCGACGGCCGCCCCGCCCGCGCCAGCCGCGCCTTCCTGGCCATCCCTGCGGGAAAGAACTGCATCCTAGCCGGCGGGACGATCCCCGTCCAGCCCGGCCGCGCCTACCGCTTCTCCTTCTGGGTGCGCGGGCAGGGCGATCTCAGCCCCGGCCTGCAGTCCCTGGAGCCCGATCAGGGCCAGCGCGTCGCCGACGCCCAACAACGCCCCTTCCACGTCGAGGCCGCCGACTGGCAGCAGCTGTCCTTCGACTGGTTTGCCGAGTCCCTCTGGATAGATAGCGCTAACCCCTTCATGGGAATCGGCACCCAGACCGAGCTTGACCTCGACGACTTCACCTTCCAGTTGGTGGAGCCCTAGACTCTCGATCCACGTTCCCACCGCTCGGTCCGACTCGCCCTCCTGCAAGGAAAGGGGGCTGGCGGTGTGGCCAGCCTAGAAGGAATCACCCCCTCCGCCGTGGAATTATCGCCCAACTTTACGAGATTGGATGGATCACTCATGCGTGTAGTCTTGACCGAATCCGAAATCGCCTCCCTGCGCTCGGCCGCTGACGCCTTGCGTTGCCTGGCTATGGACGGCGTACAAAAGGCCAACTCCGGCCATCCCGGCATGCCTATGGGCGCTGCCGACTACGCCTGGACGCTCTGGAGCCGCTACCTGCGCTGCAACCCCGCGGACCCTTGCTGGCCCGCGCGCGACCGCTTCGTCCTGTCGGCCGGCCACGGCTCCATGCTGCTGTACTCCCTCCTGCATCTGTTCGACTTCGGCCTGAGCATGGAGGACCTACAGAGCTTCCGTCAGCCCGGGAGCCTCACCCCCGGCCATCCCGAGTTCGGGCTCTCCCCCGGTGTGGAGACCACCACCGGCCCGCTCGGTCAGGGCCTGGGCAACGCCGTGGGCATGGCCTTGGCGCAGAAGATGCTTGCCGCCCGCTTCAACCGCCCCGGCTATCCGCTCTTCAACTACCGGGTCTGGACCATCGTGAGCGATGGCGATATGATGGAGGGCGTCGGCTCTGAGGTGGCCTCCCTGGCCGGGCACCTGAAGCTGGACAGCCTGGTGGTCCTGTACGACAACAACCGCATTACCATCGAAGGCAACACCGACCTAGCCTTTTCCGAAGACGTGGTGGCCCGCTTTGCCGCCTACGGCTGGGAGACGCTCGATATCGACGGCCACGATTACGGAGAGATCGATGGCGTCCTGGAGCATGCCTGCGCCGAGCGCGACCGGCCACTGCTCATCTCCTGTCGTACCCATATCGCCCAGGGCGCCCCCGACGCCCACGATACCGCCGAAGCCCACGGCGCCCCGCTGGGGGAGGACGAGGTCCGCGCCACCAAGGCCGCCCTGGGCTGCCCGGTGGACCAGGACTTCTGGGTTCCTGACGAGGTCCGCGAGGCCTGCGCCGCGCGGATTGCCGAGCAGCAGGAGGCTTACGGGAAATGGCAGGCCCTCACCGAGGCCTACCAGGTGGAGCATCCCGACTTGTGGCAGCAGTGGGAAACCATGTGCGCAGCGGAGCTTCCGGCGGACTTGGAGCAGCGGCTTCTGGCGGCGATCGCCCCCGGCTCGGACGCTACCCGCAAGTTCTCTGGCGCAGTCCTGCAGGCCGCGGCGGAGGTGGTTCCCTGGTTGGTGGGCGGCTCGGCTGACTTGGCCCCCTCCAACAACACCATGTTGAAGAAGTTCGACTCCATTGGGACCGGCAACTTCAGCGGCCGCAACCTACACTTCGGCGTCCGCGAACACGCTATGGGCGCGATCATGAACGGCCTGGTGGAGTCCGGCTGGCGGGCCTACGGGGGTACCTTCGAGGTCTTCGCCGACTACATGCGCCCCAGCCTCCGCCTGGCCGCGCTCAGCCACCTGCCGGCCATCTACGTCTTCACCCACGACAGCATCTTCCTGGGCGAGGACGGCCCCACCCACCAGCCCATCGAGCACCATTGGGCCCTGCGCACTATCCCCAACCTCAACGTCATGCGCCCCGCCGACGGCCCGGAGACTGCCCTGGCTTGGACAGTAGCTCTGGAACGCAGGGACGGCCCCACCGCCCTGCTGCTCACCCGCCAGAAGGTCGTCGAGATCGACCGCGCCAGGTACGCCCCCGCGCAGGGCCTGCGCCAGGGCGGGTACATCTTGGCCGCGGTGGAGGACCCGGAGCTGGTCATCGTCGCCACCGGCTCGGAGGTGGGCTTGGCCCTGGGCGTCGCTGACGAGCTAACTGCGCAGGGCCGTCGCGTGCAGGTGGTCAGCATGCCCTCCACCGACCTCTTTGACCAGCAGCCGGAGGAGTATCGCCGCTCAGTGCTCCGCCCCGACTGCCCCCGCCGCATGTCCATCGAGGCGGGGATCACTCACGGCTGGGAGCGCTACGTGGGGGAGAACGGCCTCCTCATCGGTATCGACCACTTCGGCGCCAGCGCCCCCTACGAGGCCCTGGCCGAGTCCTTCGGCTTTACCGTGCCGCAGATCCTGGAGCGCATCAAATGCTGGGCCGAGGAGCTGGCGTAGGTCCGCGTGGCGTGGGCTTCTCGCCCGCCCCCTGAACACGAGAACGGCCGACAGGACTCCCCTGTCGGCCGTTTTGCTGTCCCGGTCTGGGCGGGCTGGAGACTCGCCCCGGCGGAGCAGATCCCTACAGCGCGGGCGGATACTCCGTGCACAACAGGTGCAACGGCTCCTCATCTGCCTGGGGCTTCGGCAGGCGCACGACCTCCTCGAGGAAGCGATTGTCCGTCCGGTCGTCGTTAACTGCCGATACCTCCACAGTCAGGGACATCCCGCCCTCGGCCCAGAACTGGTGGTATTGGTACGGCGGCAGCGTGATCGACTCCCCGGGCCGTAGGCGTATGACCGTTCCCGCCAGCACCTCCCGCCAGTAACCGTCCGTCATCACCGGCACCGGCGTTTCGGCCAGCCGCTCCTGCGGGTCGGAGTTGTAGACCTGCACCAGCAGGTCCGCGCCCGCCTGGCAGATGATGTCCTCGCTCTTCTGGAAGTGGAAGTGGTAGGGGGTGTATTGGTTCTCCCCGATCAACAGGAGCTTCTGGCAGTAGCTCTTCACGTAGCGCGTGTTCTCCAGGCTCCCATTGCGCAGGGTGAACAGCAAGAGCCCCAGGCGAGCGTAGTCGCTCCCGCCGTAGTCAGTCACATCCCAGCCCAACATGCAGTCGCGGATTTCGTTGTATTCGGGCCCCTTGTCCTCCCAGTCACGTGGCGACCAGTAGGCAAAGGGCGGCAGGCCGAAGTGGTAGTTCCGGCAGAAGGCAATGGCGTCATCAATGTAGTGGTCTACCTCGGAGCGCTTGAGCATCAGCCCTGATCCTCCCGAATCTCGGAATGGCGCGGGATTCCCCATGCACGGCGAGGATACCTGCCTCGGCGGGACGGATTGTCCCGCACCGCGGGGTCCTGCACGCTGGAGGTGGGGAAAGGGGGGGTGAAACTACATAGGTGTCGTCCGGGCATGCCGCGCCCTTCTCCCCGGCATGTCCGGGAAGGGCGCGTGCGGCTCGCGCTGGTACCAGTAGCCCACCGACGATATGTCGTCCTCCAGGGGTTCGTACGCCCCCTGAGGCCACCAGCCCAGCGCCTGTATGGTGGCCTTGAACTCCTGGCGGAAGCGCACTGGGTCCAGGATGTGCCACCGGTACAGCCCGTGCTTGGGTACCTGCCCGGGCTCCCTCGACCACAGCGGATACCCCAGGAAGGGTGTGGAAAAGGTCTCTCCGAAGCCCCAGGCCCCGCCGAAGTAGTCCTCCGTCCCCGTGCCACAGTAGGTCGGGAACTCGGTGTCTCCGTCCAGGAAGAACTTGACCTCCCCTTCGCCCCACCAGCCATCGGAGAACTGCGTCCAGGCCAGGTAGGTCCCCACATACTGCCCGTCACCCCGCACCCCGTCCAGAATCACATGCTCCGGGTACTCGCGGGTAGTAGTCGACCGCCGCCACTGTGCGTGGAAATAGCCCGCCTCCTCGGGGACCTCCCGCAGCGCATAGTCCACCTGGTAGAAGAATCCGCCGATCTCTTCGGGTCGCTGGTTCTCGATGGTGATCTCGCAAGACCCGCGGAACGGCATCGGCCAGTAGGAGTTGAACCCTCCGCTGGGATTGACGGCGATCGGTAGCGAGTTGATGTTGCAGCGCAACTCGTGTCCGTTGCAGAAGAAGTCACCCAGCGGCACCTCCACCGACGCCGTCGCCTCCCCGTCCCACCGGACGCGCAACAGGCAATCGCGGTAACTTCCGGGGCTAGCGGTGATCCAGATGTGTTGAATGACCCCTGGCCCCTCAATGTCGGCCAGCGTCGTAGTGGACTCCGGAGGCAATGTAATGCACGGCTTGATCTTCCAGCCGCGCCCCAGCTCCCGCCCTGCACTGTTCTCGTCGGGCGCTTCCTTCGCCCCGCCGCCCCGCTCACCCCGCGGGTTCTCGGCGCTGATCGAGCGGCTCTCCGTTTCCTGCAATAGGGGCAAATCACTCAGGCCCTGGAACATAAGGGGTGTGCTCATGCGTTCTCCTTCTTGGTGGGGCGGCTTGGCGTATCCCGATGCGCAGGGCTAAGTAAGTCGCCGGCCTCAACCGTCCCAGGTTCCGCCTGCGTGCGCTCAAACCCTTCTTCACGGTCCGGCTATTGCGGAAACCGCCCCGCTCCTCGTATACTCGGAATGAGAATTGTTCTATGTTTGGGGAGCCCTCCGGGGCCTTCAGGGTTATCTTCCAATAGGGGGAATGGTCTTTCCATGCGGAGATTCGTCCTTGCCATCCTGATCCTGGCCGACCTGTTTCTGGCCGCCTCATCCCTCCTGGCGACGCCTCCCGCCCCGGTGCCCGGGCTCCCCGCTGCCGGCGCTCCACCCGCGGCAGCTCCTGCCTCGGGCGCTCCGGAAAAGCCGTCTTCTCCGGTCCTCGCGCGCGAGTTGCCCTCTGGTCCGCTCGACTTGTACATCTTCCACAATCCCGGCTGTTCCTTGTGCGAGAAGATTGTCGCCCTCAAGCCGGATATGGAGAAGTTGAGCCCTAAGTTGCGGGTTATCTCGGAGAACAACACTGTCGCCGGGTCGATAGAGAAGGCCCAGGAACTCCGAAAGGAGTCGAAGATCCAAGCGGAGATTTGGGGACCTTCCATCGCGATTTTCGTGGGCGACGGTTGGGCCACCACCGAGGGCGCGCACCTGTTGGCGTCAATACACCACGTGCTCAGGGACCGAGTCGAGGTCGAGGGACGTGCTTGGGCCGGCGACAGTCTGCAGGCTGTCAATGTCAAGCGGGACCGCATGCAGATACTGGGCGAGTTCCGGGCTATCAATCCCCGTGACCTGCTCCGCCAAGGCGCGATCAGTGGCCTCAACTTCCCCTTGCTGGCGGCGTGGTTCTGCTTGCTGGCTCTCTTGATCCTGGCGGGGCGGGGAGCCCGCCGTACCGCGGCCCTGGGACTTGGCTTTTGGGCAGGGGCCGTCCTGGCTCTCGCCGCCCATAGCTTGGGAGGGTCCGACTTCGTGCGGTCCAAGCTCCCCCCGGATTTCCTCTTCTGGGCCGCCCCTGCCGTCTACGCGATCCTGGCCGTGGCCGCCCTAGTCCTTGCCCGCCACTGGTGGCGCGCTTACCAGGCTGCTCCCGCCGCGGCACTCCCCCGGGCCGTGGAAGGGCCCGCCCCCGCCACTGAGCCCGCCGGAGAACCGGCGTCTGAGGGCACCTCCTTAGCCGGGCCTCGGCCCTTCGTGCGCCGTTTCGCCCTCAGTGGATTCCTCCTCGGAGGAATCCTGGTGTTTGCTGCCCTTATGCTCCGTCCCCCGCAGCAGATCGCGATCCTGGGCGAGGTCTGGGGCCTAGGGGACTTGCCGGGCCTGGTTGCGTCGTATCTCGGCTGTTTCCTGGCCACGGCCGCCTTTCTGCCGCTGCTTGTCGCTCTGGTCGCCTGGCTGGTGACGGCTCTCCCCACGGTGCGCCGGCACTTCGCCCAGCGCCCTGCGGAGCTGCCCTTCGCCGCCTTCCTGGCCTTCCTCATCATGGGCTGCTTCTTGCTGGCGCAGGTCGTCACAGTCGCTCTGGAGCGCCTGCCCGTGGGTTGACGCTGCGCAGCGATTGTGATAATCTAATTCGCGGTGTGCGGCAAGAATCATCTGGCGAACTCCGCTTCGCCCTTTGGTGTGCGCATCCCGGTCCAGCCTCGCGGCGAGGGCTTTCCTGCGAGGCGGGCGGGGATGATTTTTGCCCTCGGCCGGCCGCTTCGGCGTCCCGCCGGCGCCTAATCCCAAAACCCATACAACGCCGAAGCGGGGAGGCCCCCTCCCCCTTGGTGTGCAGCCGGCCAGTCACGCCCTCGCCCGCCGGTCTGTGTAAGGAGCGACCACCGTGCCCGTAGTCTCCATGAAGGACCTCCTAGAAGCGGGTGTCCACTTTGGCCATCAGAGCCGCCGCTGGAACCCCAAGATGGCGCAGTACATCTACCACGAGCGCAATGGCATCTACATCATCGATCTGCACCAGAGCCTGCGCATGCTCGATGATGCTTACGAATTCGTCCGCAACATGGCCGCCGAGGGCGGCTCCTTGCTCTTCGTAGGCACCAAGCGCCAGGCTCAGTCGGCCGTCCAGGAAGCCGCCGACCGTTGTGGCATGCCCTACATCAATAACCGCTGGCTGGGTGGCATGCTCACCAACTTTGAGACCATGCGCACCCGCATCGCCCACATGGAGAAGTTGATTCGCCAGCGGGATGAGGGCGAGTGGGATCGCCTCTCCAAGAAGGAGGCCCTGTGGTTGTCCCGCGAGTTGGACAAGCTGCAGCGCGTCCTGGGGGGCATCCGCAACATGACCGTACTGCCCAAGGCCATGTTCGCCGTGGACATCAAAGCTGAGGAGATCGGGGTCAGGGAAGCCAACAAGCTCAAGATCCCGGCTATCGCGGTCGTGGATACTAACTGCGACCCGGACACGATCAACTATGTCATCCCCGGCAATGACGACGCCATCCGCGCCATTCGCCTGGTAACCTCCCGCATGGCCGACGCCGTCATTGAGGGCCGGCAGGAGTTCGAGAGCCGCCGGGCCGAGGCCGAGGCCATCGCCGAGGAAGGCGCCGCCGAGGGCCCCGCCGACATCCCCATCGAGGAGCGCGAAGTCCTGCGCTATGAGCCCGAGCGCCTCTTCGTAGGGACCGAGGGCGGGGACGACGAGGTCGCCGCCCAGTTCGTCGACCTCTTTGACAAGCCGGCGTAGTCGTGGGAGGGCTTTCCCTCCCCGCCGCGCGGCTGCCAAAGCGGGCGCTAGAGAGCCCGCGCCCCATGAGTTTCGGAAGAAGGACGAGTGTAGATATGAGTCGAGAGATCACCGCGCGAGAAGTCAGGGAACTTCGTGACAAAACCGGAGCCGGAGTCCTGGCCTGCAAGAAGGCGCTGGAGGAAGTTGACGGCGACATGGAAGAAGCCATCTCCCTGCTGCGCAAGAAGGGCGAGGAGATCGCCACCAAGCGTGGGGGGCGGGCCACCTCCTCCGGCATCGTCTTCTCCTATATTCACGCTGGCGACCAGGTCGGGGTCATGGTGGAGGTCAACTGCGAGAGCGACTTCGTCGCCCGCAACGAGGACTTCCGCCGTTTCGCCAAGGATGTGGCCATGCAGATCACGGCCATGAACCCCAAGTGGGTCACCCGCGAGGACGTACCCGCGGAGGCCGTCGCCAGGGAGCGTGACATTCTGCTGGAGCAAGCCCGCGCCGAGGGTAAGCCGGAGCACATCATCGAGAAGATGGTCGAAGGTCGCCTGAACAAGTTCTACGAGATTCACTGCTTACTCGACCAGCCCTTCATCCGCGATGATAGCGTGACCATCCAGTCGCTACTCACCGACCTGGTCGCCCGCTCGGGGGAGAACGTTGTGGTGCGCCGCTTCTGTCGCTACCAGGTAGGGGAAGAAGATTGACCGAGTCCGCCGGCCTAGGCCAGTTTCGCAGAGTCCTGCTCAAGCTCAGCGGCGAGTGTTTCCGCGGGCAGCTTGAGTTTGGCTTGGAGGCGAAGACGGTAGACCGCATCGCCGGCGAGGTCCGTGAGGCCCTGGCGAACGATCTGGAGATCGCTATCGTCGTGGGTGGTGGAAACATCTGGCGAGGGCAGGAGGCGGCGGACCAGGGGATGGACCGCGCCGCCGCGGACTATGCCGGGATGATCGCCACCGTCATCAACGCCCTACGCCTACAGGACTCCCTGGAGAAGCTCGACGTGGCGACTCGCGTGCAAACGGCCATCGAGATGCGTGAGGTCGCCGAGCCCTTCATCCGCCGTCGCGCCATCCGGCACCTGGAGAAGGGGCGCGTCGTGATCTTTGCCGGCGGGACCGGCAATCCCTTCTTCACCACCGACACCGCCGCCGTCCTGCGTGCGAACGAGATCGGCGCCGAGGTCATCATCAAGGCGACCAACGTGGACGGCGTCTATGATAGGGACCCGCGCCACCATCCCGAGGCTAAGCTATACGACCGTCTCACCTACCTGGAAATCCTTAGCCAGGGCTTGAAGGTAATGGACTCTACCGCCATCAGCCTGAGCATGGATACCGATCTGCCCATCATCGTCTTCAACGTGACGGAGCCGGGCAACATCGTGCGTGTCCTGCGCGGCGACCGCATCGGTAGCATTGTCAGCGGCAGCAGCCCGCCGGAAGCCTAGTCCCCGTGGGCCGGGCTTGCTACCCCCGCCCGGGGCAGGTGTGCCGACGGGAGGGCGAGTTACCAGTTGCGTAGGGGTGGATACTGCGCAGTCTTCGGCGCAATGCTGGCCCCCACGCTCCAAAGCGCACTACGCGGAACCGGGAGGAATCAACCACATGGACCGCCTTCTATCCGAGGAGAAGAAGCGCATGCAAGCCAGCATCGAGGTCTTCCAGAAGGAGCTGGAGACCATCCGCACCGGTGTCGCCACCCCCGCCTTGCTCAACCACGTGCGCGTGGAGGTGTACGGTGACCGGCTACCTCTCAACCAGGTAGCCACGGTCGGCGCCACCGAGGGGCGACTGCTCGTCATCACTCCCTGGGACCGTAGCGTCGTCCCCGCTATTGAGAAAGCCATTCTCACCTCCGACCTCGGCTTGACCCCCAACAGCGACGGTCATGTCATCCGCCTGCAGATCCCCAGCCTCACCGAGGAGCGCCGCCACGAACTGGCCAAGCAGGTCTCCCGGAAGGCCGAGGAGGCCCGGGTCGCCATCCGCAACATTCGCCGCGATACCATTGCCGGTTTCGAGAAGAAGGAGAAAGCGGAGGGCCTGTCGGAGGACGAGGTGAAGAAGGGCAAGAAGGAAGTCCAGAAGGCGACGGACCAACACATCGAGAAGATCGATGCCATTGCGGGGGACAAGATCGAGGAGATCACCACGCTGTGACCGACTCCCCGCCCGAAGTAGTGGGGTTGCCTCTGTCGGAGGCGGAGCAAGTCCTGACACTCGCCGGCGCAACCTACGAGGTGCGCCTCACCGCCCCCCGCCGCTTTGGCCCCGGCGTCGCCGAGACCTCTGAGGAACCGCGCGTCATCGAACAGCGTCCCAGCGGCGCCGGCCTTCTCCTCATCGCTGCCCTACCTCTCGCGCTCCCCTCGGACGGGGCCGCCTGACGCTCGCCCCGCTCTTCACTTGCCACTTTTCGTTTCCCCTCCCAACGGGTATAATATCCCCGGTGCCGTCTCTAGTCCGGCGACCCCCCAGGAAGTGAACGCGTCTTGTCTCCCGCTGAACTCAACGGTCTGGACCTTCCGCAGCACATAGCCATCATTATGGACGGCAACGGTCGCTGGGCTCAGCAGCGCGGCCTACCTCGTCTGCAGGGCCACTACGAGGGCCGCAAGGCCACCCCGCGCGTCGTAGAGGCCTGCGTCAACTGGAAGATCCCCTTCCTCTCCGTCTATGCGTTCAGTGTCGAGAACTGGCGGCGCCCGTTGGAGGAGGTCGAGGGGGTGCTGGATTTGATAGCCGCGGCTATGGAAGAGGAACTGGATGACCTGCTCCAAAATGACGTTCGTCTGGTCGCCAGCGGCCGACTCGGTGAGTTGCCCGAAGAATTCCAGGAGGTCATCGCGCGCGTGCAGCGTCGCACAGCTGCCAACCAGGGCTTGGTCCTCAACCTGATCATCAACTATGGCGGACGTGCCGAGATCGTGGACGCCGCCCGCCGCTTCGCCCAGCGCGTTCAGGCCGGTGAACTGTCGCCCGATGCCTTGACGGAGCAAACCTTTCAGGAGTACCTTTACACGCCGGGACTACCGGATCCCGACCTCGTCATCCGGCCCGGCGGGGAACAACGCCTCAGCAACTTCCTACTCTGGGAGACCGCCTACTCGGAACTAGTCTACCAGGACGTGCTCTGGCCCGATTACGACGAGGAGCACCTGCTGGAGGCGATTCGCGAGTACAGCCATCGCCAGCGGCGCTTCGGGGCCGTTACGGATACCGATGCCGGGGACGGGTAGGCTTCCCCCGGTCGAGTCAGTGTGGGGGGCTCTTTTGCCCCACCAAGCCTTTAGGAGGGAGACGTACACATGCCACGTTACCGCACCCATCTGTTGCTGTCGTTGCTTACCGCGTTCCTGTTGGTCGGCACCCTCGCTGCAAATGCCGAGATAGTCATCTACCGCGGTGATGACGACCTCCCCAAAGCGGGGAACCTCCCGCCCGCGACTGCCGGGCAGATCAAGGTCAATGACTGCCTGGTCTTCGACCTCCCCGGCGGCGGAGGCGGCGTCCCGCTAGCCGTACGCGCGGAGATCCTCGACACTCGCATTACCGAGATTCTTTCCTCGGGCCACGTTGGCCCCATCTTTGTCGGCGATGTCCGCGGCAAGCCCACCATTTGGGTCGACAACTGGCGGCTCATCACGGTCTACCCGGAGGATGCGGCGGCCAAGGGCATGACCATGCTGGATCTGGCCCACGCCTGGGCCGAGCGTGTGCGTGTGATGCTGTTGAAATGCAGCCCGGCTGTCGGTCCTTCCTTGGAGGAGACCCAGGCGGGCGTCCCTGCGCCACCCGCCTCGTAGCCCGCGTGAGGCGGGGGAGAGGTGACCGGTGCGTCTGGACGAACTTGGTGAATTCGGCTTCCTAGCGCGTGTGCAGGCTGCTCTGCCCCGCGGCGCGCCCGGCGTACTTCTGGGCAGCGGCGACGACGCCGCTGTCCTGGTATGTGGGGACAACTATCTCCTCGTTAGTACCGACGCAATGGTGGAGGGCCGCCACTTCCGCCGCGAGTGGCTCGCCCCCGCGGAGATAGGGGAGAGGGCGGCTCGAGCGGCCCTCAGCGATCTCGCCGCGATGGGCGGCGTTGCGCGTGGGCTGTTTGCCTCGGTCGCCTTCCCGCCTGACACCGATGTAGCCGACGCTGAGGCGCTGGCGCGGGGTCTGGAGACCGGGGCCGTTGCCGGCGGAGCGCATCTGCTGGGCGGCGACTTGATCGCCTCCCCGGGCCCCCTGTTCCTGGATGTCACGGTCATCGGCGAGGCCACAGCAGTCTGGCCCCGCGGCGGGACGCAGCCCGGCGAGCTTCTGCTGGTCTCAGGTGAGCTGGGCCGTAGCGCCAGTGCGCTGGCCCTGCTCGCCAGCGGCGTATCCGTCGCCAATCTCCGGATAGATCTCCGCGAGCGCTTTCTCCGCCCTCAGCCCGCCTTCGACCTCGTCGCCGCCCTGCAGCCGCTGCAGGTGGTCACTGCCGCCCTGGACCTCTCCGACGGACTCCTGGCCGATCTGGGACACCTCGCGGAGTCCAGCGGCGTTCAGCTTCGCGTCAATGCTCCCGCGGTCCCCGTCGCGGCGGCCGCCCGCCAGACCGCCGCCAATCTTGGTCGAGAGGCTCTTCCACTCGCCCTCGCCAGCGGCGAGGAATACGAACTGGCCTTCACCATCCCGCGGGAGTCTCTGGAGGCAGTACAGCAAGCCGTGGTGCAAGGCGGAGCGCGACCGGTAACGGTCATCGGGGAAGTCGTGTCGGGAAGCGGGATAGTTGTCGAGGGAGCGGACCTGCCCCGGACGGCGGGCTGGGATCATTTCGGGGATGCGCCCTAGTGGAGGGGCCAAATACGAACGCCGCTCGGAATGAGCGGCGCAAAGTATCCGACCCACTTTGCCGTTTCTCTTGGACACCCCCCTCCTGCAAGTAGCAGGGGTGAGGGGGGGGTGAGGCTCCCTACCGCGGCGCCGCCATCAGCTTATCCATAGTGACGAAGATGAAGCCCGCTCGCCGCAATCGGCCGATGATATCCGGTAGCGCCTGCCGGGTCGGCACTACCCCATCGTGCAGCAGGATAATGTCCCCCGCGTGGCACCCCTGCACCACGCGGTCCGCGATGACCTGCGCCTCCGGCGTATCGTAGTCGTGAACATTGACGTCCCAGCCCGCGGTGGCCAGCCCCAGGGCGCGAGCAACGCGGATGACCTCGGCATTATTGCGGCCGCCCGGCGCCCGGTAGAAGGTGGGGGTCTTTCCGGTGATCTGCTTGATCACCTCGTTGCACCGCTGCAACTCGAACTTCACCTGCGCCGGGGACAGCGTGGTCAGCTTAGGGTGCGTCTGACTGTGGTTCTGGATGCTATGCCCGTCCTCGTGAGCCTGCCGGATCACGGTGGGCATGTTCGCCGCTTTGTGCCCGATCACGAACATCGTTGCCACCACTCGATACTCCCTCAGCAGCTTCAGCAGACGCTCGGTGTGGCCGGGGAAGGGCAGGTCATCGAAGGTCAGCGCGACCTGCTTCGAGTTGCCCATCAGTAACGGCCGTCGGATCTTCAGCAGCAGTTCTCCCGTCGCCTCCGGGGTTCCGCTGGCGGTTACCTGTGCGCGGGAAGCCAGGGTCAGCGTCAGCTGCAGCTCACCCTCGGGACCGGCGTTGGTCAGCCGCACGCCGTGGATGGGCCCCTCTTTGATGCGTACTCCGGCGGGGTTGTGTAGCGCCCGCAGCCCGGGGAGATTGACGACCACCGTCCCCCCGTTGCGCTCCAGGTCCACCTTCGCTGGCAGCGCCTGCTTGGTGCGAATCGCCACCGTGAGGCTCCCGTCGGCATGGGGTTGGAAGTCAAGGCGGATCTGGTCGGAGGGGCTGTTCTCGACGTCGTTCTTCCGCAGCAGGCCCATGGTCCACGAACGCGCCTGCCCGTTGCCCAACTCCAGCAGCCCGAAGGACCTCGTGTCCTCCGTACCCTCAAAATCGCGTCCGCCTGGCCCGCTAGCCGTGCCCCCGGGGAAGGGATCCGGCACCGGGGGTTTGGTCGGCGCGGTGGGCGGCAGCGGTTGCACTCCCGGCTGAGTCCCCATGTCCACCGTCAGCGGCAGTAGCCCCACCTGCACCTGCGTCGTCTGCTCGTCCTTGACGGTGACCTTAGCCTCCCACGGTCGCAGGTTGGGCGACTCCAGTTTCAGGTTGTGGTCGCCCGCGGGGATGTCCTCTAGTGTGGCCGGAGTGGTCCCTCGGTCCTGTCCGTTCAGGGTGATCTTCGCCCCCGCCGGCACCGTCTTGATATGGATCACCCCGACCCGCCGGGCCATGACTACCTTAACGTGCGCTGTCTCGCGAACCTTCACGATCGCGGCTTGCTTGGCCTCGCGATATCCCGCCAAGGTTGCGGCAATCTGGTACTCACCCGGCGTCAGGTCGACGAGTTCGACCGGCGCCACGCCCCGGGCCTTGCCGGCCACGGTGATCTGTGCCCCTGCCGGTTCGGAGGTTACTCTCAGCTTCCCGACCAGCTTCACCATCGGGAAGGTCAGCTCCGCCGGCTTGCCCCCAGCCTGGATCTCCACCTGCCGCTCCACCTCGTCGTAACCGGTCAACGACAGCTTAACGGTGTGCGCGCCCACCGGGGTCCGCGCGATTGCCGCCGGCGCCTTACCCAGGTCCTGTCCGTCCCAGGTCACCTGCGCCCCTTTCGGTTGGGACACCACTCGCACCCCCCGCATCTGCCGCTCGAGGGTGAACGCTGCCTCCGCCGCCTGCGCGCGCGCCACCTCTATCTCCCTCTCTGCGTTCTCCCACCCGGCCAGCCGTACCGACACCGTATACTTGCCCGGCTGCACGTTCGGGTGGATCAGGGGTGTCTTGCCGATCTGCTTGCCGTCTAACAGCACCGTCGCCCCGTCCGGCTCGCTGACCACCCGCAGCGCCCCCACCAGGGGCAGTTCCTTCAGCGCGAACTGATCGGCCAGCAGCCCGGTCACCGCCGCTAGCGTGATCGGCTTCTTCTCATAGTTGGTCAGCGCCAGGTTGAAGTCGCCCGGCATCGTGTCCGCCGGCACCAGCAGTGGCGTGAGCCCCAGCACCCGACCGTCCTTGATCACCTGCGCGAAGGGCGGGTCGCTCAGCACTAGCCGCCCGGTCGAAGGCACCGCCACCACTTGTTTGGTCAGTGCCAGCCCTACCATGTCGCTCGCGCGAATCTGGGCAGTGTCCTCGGGGGTCGCGCCGATTACATCGTCGAGCCTGGCAGCCGCGGTCAAGAATCGGCCGGAGTAATCGCCATTCCACAGGGGGGGCAGATGCTCAGGCCGGTCGGGCGGCAGTTCGGTGCCCAGGGGCGGCACGGAGCGGAAGGCCAGATAGCTTGTATCGGTGCGCAGGGGTGTCTTAGCGAAGGGGAAGACTTGGATCTCCGTCTTGCCATCGACCGTGATTGTAGCCAGCACGCGCCCGACCGGGGGGAGGACGGCCTGTAGCGCCGACAGCAGCAGCGGTTGTTGCTCGTCTGGCCTGGCCGGCCAGGCCAGGGGCGGGGTGACATACAGCCGCGCCACTCGCGGCCGGCAGTCTATCCCAGTCAATTGCAGGAATTGCGCTCCCTTCGGATCCGCCCACAGCACGCCGTAAACGAGCACCCGACAAGTCAACTGGTCAGAGACGGCCTGCGCCACCCCCGGCTTGTTAGCGAGTATCCGCGCCCCGTCGCTCCCCATTATCCTCTGGACCCGCACGCTCTCCTTCAGGTTGAGCAAGGGGCTTCCCGCCAGTCCCTGGCGCAGCAACTTGGCCGCCCCGACGCCCAGGGAGGCTTCTAAGCCGCTCGTGGCGAAACTGCCTACCGCCAACGACATGGGGGTGAAGGGAGCAGGGACATCCGTCGGGGCACCGTAGCCGGCCGCGGCCAGGGCCGTGCTGCAGACCAGAAGTGCTAAGAACCGGAGGAAACTCCGGCATTCCCTGAGCGTCATATATGGGGTAGAGTCTGGCATCCGAGACAGTCCGACAGGAAGATACCGCCACGCAGCGGCAATCACAACACGCCAAGTATACTGCCACACGGCCTACCCTTTGTCAAGATTCCGCCCCCGCGCGGCGGGTGAGGCTCCCAGGCTCGCGGCACCATAAAAGAGGGACAATACCGCCAACACTAGCCCATGAACGCCCACTCCACCACATCTAGCGCCCCCCCTCCTCGTCTGCCGGACTGGTTGCGCGTCAAAGTCGGCAAGCGCGATCAGAGCCGCGCCACCCACGCCCTGCTGCGCGAGTTGGGCCTCAATACTGTCTGCTCCAGTGCCCGCTGCCCCAATATCGGCGAGTGCTACGGCTGCCACACCGCTGCCTTCTTGATCCTGGGTAATCGCTGCACCCGCAACTGCCGCTTCTGCGCCATCGCCGGCGGCGCTCCGGAGCCCCTGGACGAGGACGAGCCGCGCCGCGTCGCTCTGGCGGCGAGCCGCCTCGGGTTGCGCTTCGTGGTCGTTACCTCCGTCACCCGCGACGACCTCTCCGACGGCGGCGCTGCGCATTTTGCCCGGACGATCGCTGCCCTACATGAAACCGTACCGGAGTGTCAGGTGGAGGTGCTTACGCCCGACTTCCAGGGCAGTCGGGAGGCCCTCGCCACCGTGTTGGCGGCCGGCCCGGTCGTCCTCAACCACAACGTGGAAACAGTCCCCCGGCTGCAGCTCACCGTGCGCCCGCAGGCTTCTTGGGAGACCTCGCTCGGCGTGCTGAAGGCCGCAGGGAAGATCGCCCCCGATCTCCCCCGCAAGTCCGGCCTAATGGTGGGCCTGGGCGAGACCGACGAGGAGATCCGCTCCGCCTTGGGCGACCTGGGCGCCGCGGGCGTGAGCATCGTCACTATCGGCCAGTACCTACGCCCGACCACGCACCATCTGTCTGTGGACCGCTACGTCCCGCCGGAGCAGTTTGCGCGCTACGCCGACTGGGCCCACGAGGCCGGCATCACCTACGCTGCCTCCAGCCCCTTCGTACGCAGCAGCTACCACGCGGCCGAAGCCGCCGCCGCCGTCCACAACCGGGGAGGGGCCGCCTAGGTGGCTCGTGCGCAGAATGCGTGCGAGACGGAACCTATCCGGCCCACTGGGACAACCTGTCCCTCGCCAACCGAGAACCTTGCGCAACCTCCTCCGCATAATCCTAGCCCTTATCTGCTTGGGCATGGCCCTGGTACTGGCCCTCGCCTTTCTGTCCACGCGTCCGGCTTTCCTGCGTTCTCGGGTCCGCAATGTCCTGGCCCAAGAGTTAGCTGAGCTCAGCGACCGTCAGGTACAGATCGGCGAGGTTAGCGGCAATCTCCTCACCGGCATCCAGGTGGACAACCTCGCCCTCGCCGACGAAGGTGGCTTCCAGCAGGGCGCGATCCTGGCCGCCGGACGGGTGACCATAAAGTACGACCTCCCCGCCGTCCTACACGGTCGCCTCAAAGCCCCCGCCAGCATCAAGGAGATCACCCTCGACCGCGTCTACGCTCGAGTTGAGCGGGCTGCCGACGGTGAGATCAACCTCGCCCAGCTCTTCAAGCGCAAGGTGGCGAAACGCTTGCCGCTCGAGGAGCGTTTCCAGCCACTTATCACTATCCGCGACTCGGTAGTGGACGTAGTCGCCGCCGGCGCGGGAAGGTATACGCTCCGCACCCGCCTTGCGCCGGTCAACGGCACCGTGAAGATCAACGCCGTCGGCCCTACTCGCCTCGCGCTCACCACCCGGAGCGCCGACGGGGCCTTCGGCGCCCTTTCGCTGCGAGCCTCAGCAGACTTTGACCAGCAGTACTTCCTCGCGGAGGGTCGCCTAGAGAACCTCCCGCTCGGACGCTGGGCCTCTTTGGTCCCCGATTCCAGTCCTGTGCGCCTCCTGGGCGGTAGCGCCACCGCCGACTTCCAGCTCTGGTCCGTCCCTAGCGGCAACGCGACCGTCGGCCCCGTTGCCTTGCCCCCGCTGGAGGTGGCGCTGCCCAAGGTCAAGACCGAGTTCGGCTATTCGGCCCAGGTAGCGCTGCAAGGCGTCAATCTCGGTTTGCCCGCCCCCATCGGCGGGGAGGTTCACGTCGCCGGCGCCCGCGTCCAGGTCACGCCTCAGGGTGTCGAGATAGTCAACCTGGATGCCTCCTGGGACAGCCTCCTTGTGCGCGCCACCGGCTGGCTCTATGACCTGTCGCATCCTCGCGCCGATCTGCACCTGGAGGCACACGGCGTTGACTTGGCGGTCCTGCGTCGCCGCCTGCTCGCGGTGCTCCCGGAGCCACTGCCCTTTGACCTGGCCGGCAATGGCGACCTGACCGTCGATGCCGTGGGGCCCCTGCAGAATCTCAACGCCACCCTTGCTCTCTCTCTGCCTGAGGGAGGGGTGCTCACTACCGACCACACGGGCGAAGTAGTGCTGGGCAGTGTCCGTCTACAGGCCGAGCTGCTCGACTCCGCTGAGCCTGCAGTGATCGCCGACCTTACTGCCACCGGCGCGACCTTGCAGACCAGCTTCGTTCTCACCGCCCTGAGTGAGTCACCGCGTCCCGCCGACTCGGAGCCTGCTCCCGAACTCTCCCTCCGGCAGGTCGGCGCCTTGCAGGCTGAGACGCTTCTGGCCGGTTCCACCTCCGTGGTCAGCGCCACGGTCAACGGCGTCGAGGGCGCCTACGAGGGCCGAGACTTCACGGCCCTGAGCGCGGACCTAGCGATGGCCGGGAACACTCTTCGCCTCCCCCGCCTGGAGGCAGACGTGCTTGGCGGACACGTGCAGGCCGAAGCGCTGGTGGCCCTGCCCGCCGTCCCCGGCGGCAAGCCGCGGGTTATCGCTAACGGCAAGGCAGACAATCTCAACTTGGCCAGCCTTCCTCCCTCGCTGCTGGGCGACGCGGACGGTCATCTCCGCGGGGTGGCCTCGAGCGATTTCGGCATAACCTGGCAGGGCGACCGCGGCCGCGTCGCAGGCACCCTTCTGCTGCGCGATGCTGCTTATGACGATTACACCGCCAACCGCATTGAGGCTCTGGCCTCGGCCGAGTTCGGCCCCCATGGCCACTGGCAGGTCTCTGTGCCCCTGGCCGACGTGCAGGCGCCCGCCGGCCGCTTCTCGGTCACTGGTACGGCGGAGCAGCAGGGGCCGGTGGACTTCCGAGCGGATCTATCCGGAGTGGATCTGGCCTTGTTGCCAGTCAAGGGCGACAAACCCTCCGGATACGCCTACGGCCAAGTTCGCTTCACGGGCTCCCTCCGCGAGCCGCGATTCTCTGGACAAGCCGTCGTCTTCCGGCCGAGTTACCAGGACTACCAGGCCAGCGCCGTAATCACTGACTTCTCCGCACAACCTCGGAGTTTGGCGGCCGCCGATCTCTTTCCTCCGGCCCAGGGCCAGGTGGAGGCCTACGCCTCTTACGATTCGGCCGTAGCACATGCGGACCTGACTCTCACCGGACCTGCCGGTTCGGAAGAGGCTCCCACCCTCGCCGGGGACCTTCGCCTCTCTGGTCTGCGTCTGGCCAGCCTCCCAGATTTGCTCCGCGCGCACTGGAACGGGGAGTTCCCGCCCATGACCGGCCTTGCCCAGGTCAGCGCCACTCTCAGCGGCACCACCAGCGCCCCCGTGGCCCGCGGGCAGGCCGAACTTTCCCAGGTGGACTATGAGCACTTCTTTGTCAACGCCGTCCGAGCTCCCTTCACCTTCGAGTGGGCGCCGGAGACCCAGGAATACCTCGTGGTCAAGGGCGGCACCCTCAGCACCGCGGGCGCGAGCCTGTCCTTCGACGGTGCCCTTCGCGATCTCCGGGGCGATTGGAGTTTCACCGCCCAGGCCCAGGCCAGCGACGTCCACCTCGAGCGCCTCGCCGCCGTCCTCCCCGTGCGTTTACCCTTGGGCGGCGAGGTCTTGATCCCCCAGATCACGGTCACGGGCTCCGCCGCCGGAGTCACCGGCGAGGGCCGCCTGCTGGCGCCCGAGCTTACCGTCGCCGACTCACAGGTCAGAGGCCTAGACACCCGCTTCCTGATCGAGAAGGGACAAGTGAAACTGGAGCGCACGACGCTGCATGCGGCCGGCGGTACCCTGCAGGCAGAGCTAACCTACACCATAGCCGACGGTTCCCTACAGGGCGCCGTGGAGGCCGCGAACGTGGACCTCTCCAGCGGCTTGGCTCTCGCCGCTCCCCTCGCGGCGGCCGCCGCCAAAACGGAGGAGACCTACGCGACGACGGAGCGCCTCTGGCAGAGCTGGAGCCTGCGCAGCCACGGGTTGCTCTCCGCCGCCGTGCAGTTCCACGGTCCCCCGGACCAACTTATCGGTACCGCTACTATCGGCCTGACCGAGGCGGCGTACGAGGAGAAGCCCGTTCCTGACGTTCGGGGCACCTTCGTCTTTGACGCCGGGCGGCGCGCCCTGACCGACCTCGATGTCGAGCTGCAGTCCGGCCAGGCGCTTATGACCGTCTATGGGCAAGCCGAGCTGGACGGCGCCCTCTCCCTGGTCGCCGACGCCACTAACGTCGACTTGGCCTCTTGGCGCGAGTGGTTCCCTACCGGACTCGGCCTGGGCGGTGTGGCCGGCATCACCGTCCAGGCCCAGGGCACCACCGCCGCGCCGGAGATCACCGCCAGCGTCGACGTGCTGTCCGCCTCCGTGCGCGGGGTACACTTTGATCTGGTCTCCATTCCTATCATGACGGTGGCCGACAGCGGCATCGATCTGGATCGCATCATCTTCAAACGCGGCGAGCGCCAGGTCTTGGGCTCCGGGCATCTGCCCTTCTCCTGGGACTCGATCACCATCCCCAAGGACGAACCACTGCGCTTCATTGCCAGCCTGGAGAACACCGACCTGAGCTTCTTCCCACCGATCATCAGCGAATTCACGCGCTACGCGAGCACCGCAGCGCAAGCGGGACCCAGCCCGTGGCTCGACATGACCGCCAGCGGGACGGTCAACTCGCGCCTGCAGGTCTCCGGCACCCTCCGGCAGCCTAACATTGAGGGCTACCTCAAGCTGGCCGACGGTGCCATCGCCCGCCCGACCTGGAAAACGCCCCTCACCGATCTCTCGGCCGACCTGACCATCCGCAGCGTCGGCGCTGGCAATCTCGTAGAAATTAGGCAGTTCTCTGGTCGCTGGGACCACACTAGCCTGGCGCTCACCGGATCAGCCAACCTCGCCAGCTTAGAGCGCGAGGAACTTGCCCGCAACACCTACGATCTTGCCCTGGCCGTCGACGCCGAGGGCCAGCCCCTGTGGCCGGGGCAGTCGCTTACCGGCCTCCACGGCACCATCGCCCTCACCACCGCGCCCGGGGGCGTACAGATGCTGCGCTTTACCGACATGGCCGGGACGGTCGGCAAGGGCCATCTTTCCCTCGCTGGCGGCGTTGGCCTCACCAGCTTTGACCCAGAGACCTTCGCGAACAATGACTTCGACCTCCAGTTCCAGGCCACCGAGGTCCCCGTCAACTACCCGGGCATTCTGCGTGCCCTCGTGGATAGCGGCTTGCGTGTGAGTAACCCCAGCTCCGGACAGCCAGCGGTGATCAGCGGGAGTCTCCTGGTAGATAACGGGACCCTTGGTTTCTCGCAGGCGGACGGCGGGTCCGAGAGCAAGGGGCCGCTAGTCGGCCTGGGGCCCGGCGTCCCCGACTTCGGGCTGGACGTCAAGGTAGGCCTGGGGTCTCGCTTGGCCCTGCGTACCTTGGCGCTTGTCGCTCCCTTCTTGCCCACCGCGGAGGCCGTGGTCGCCACCGGCAGTCTGCTCGCACCACGGGTCCGTGGCAGTCTGCAAACCAGCCCTGGCGAAGGCAGTCTTCCCGGATCCTCCTTCACAGTGCGCGGGCTGAACATTGCCTACTCACTCGTCGCAAGGAACGAACGCGGTCGTCCTCCCTATCCTCTGGTCCTCACCGGCGAGTACCATGGCGCAGCCGAGCAGACCTTGCCTTACGTACAAGTTGACGGCCGCAATATCGGCCCCGTGCATCTGTCTATGACCATCGACGGCGACCTCGCCGAGGTGAGCAAGGGCCCGGTCGTCAAGGTCACAGCGGAGCCTCCTCTGACCCAGGAGCAGGTCGCCCTGTTGGTGGGACTCCAGGGATTGGTCCCTGGTGGAACCACCGACTTCAACGAGTTGCTATCACAAAGGTTCCTCTCTGTTCTCGGCCGAGGCTTCCGGGAGGCGCTGTTCACCCCTATCGAGACCCAGGTCCGCAAAGCCCTTGGGCTGTCCGAGTTCACTGTTCTCTTCTCCTTCGGCCAGCCGCTGGAGGTCCGTATGGGCAAGTACCTGACCGACAATTTCCTGGTCACCTACCGCTACTCTCTCATCAGCCCCCGCAATGAGCAATGGAACTTGGGCATAAGCTACGACCTGCCGGTCCAAAAGCTCAGGGTCACCTACAGCACCAACGAAAGCGGTGAGAACCAATTCCGCGTCGGCCGCGCTTACTCATTCTGAGGGCGGGAGGAGTCGGGAACGACAAGCGGCGCGTCAAGCGACCTGCCGTTCGCGCTTGGCGGAGGTGATCGGTGGCACGCCGGGCAGGCCTATGCTATAATGCGAGCATTCTGATCGTCAGTTCGCCGCCACCTGCTCTCCCGTCATGAGCGTGCTGCAGGAGCATGAAGATTTCGAGTGTCTGGTTGTCGATAACTACCAGCGCATCTATGGCGTCATCTACCGCCTGGTGGGGGATACCCACGAAGCGGAGGACCTGACCCAGGATACCTTCGTCAACGCCTATCGGGCGCGCAATGGCTTCCGCGGCGACAGCCAAGTCTACACTTGGTTGTACCGTATCGCAGTCAATCTTACGAAGAACCGCCTGGAGCAGCTCTCCCGCCGGCCCGCGTCTCTGTCCGGCAATCTGGCCGAGGGGGATGATGAGGAGAGCACTTTCCCGGCGAATCCGCCGGAGGCGCCCGATCGGCTCGCCGAGAACTCCGAGCTGGGTCGCATGGTAGCCGCGGCGGTCTTGGGCTTGCGACCCGACTTCCGCGAGGTCGTCATCCTCCGCGAATACGAACAACTAAGCTACGAGGAGATCGCGGGCGTTCTGGGCTGTACAGTCCAAACCGTCAAGACCCGTCTTTTCCGAGCCCGCAACCTCCTGCGGCGCAAATTGTCCAACTATCTGGGCGACCTCCCCTGAGGGGCCGCGCTTGCCGCGGCCCGGGTTGCCCGGTCTGTGTCCGGCGGGGTGGAGCTTCGGGGCCACGCCCGAGATTGGCAAGTCACTCGCATCAGGAGACCATGACCATATGCATCGACCACGTACCCGCCAACTCCTCGCGCTGCTGATTCTCGGAGCTGCTCTAGTGAGCCTGGTGGCCGCGGACCGGCCCGCCGCCGCCCAGGAGCCGGCACCCCTGATCGTCTCCGTCGAGGTGGAGAAGAACGAGTACATCTCCCGCGACGTCATCCTCGATACCGTCAAGGACCTCCTCCGCGTCGGCACAACCTTCACCGACCAGAAGGCGGCCGACGCTCGCGCCGCCGTGTTGGAGATGGGCTATTTCGCCGAGGTCACCATCTCCCAGGAGGCGGTCGCTCAAGGTGTCAACGTCATCATCACCGTCGTGGAGCGCCAGCGCGTTGAGAAGATCAGCTTCGTGGGCAATACGGTCTACGACGATGCCACCCTCCTGGGCATCATGCGCACGAAAGTCGGCAACATCGTGGACAGCGATGTCATCCGCCGCGACCGGGGCCGCATAGAGCAGCTCTACGCGGACAAGGGCTACCTGGCTGAGATTCCCCAGGCGGGCGTGGACGTCCGCGGTACCCTTACCATAGTCATCGATGAGCGGCGCATTGAGAGCTTCCAGATCGAGGGACTTAAGACTACCAAAGAATGGATCGTGCGCCGCATGATCCACACCAAGCCGGGTACTCTCTTCCAGCAATCCCTGGTCACCCAGGATCTCCAGCGCATCTTCAACCTACAGATCTTCCAGAATGTGAAGACTGATGTTCGCCCCGGCCAGGTCGACACCACTGCGGTTATCGTCGTTATCCAGGTGGACGAGAAGAAGACCGGCGTGGCCTCGATCGCCGCAGCCTACAGCGACCTGGATCGGTTCGTGCTCATGGCATCCGTCGCCGAGAATAATTTCCGTGGCCGCGCCGAGCGGATCAGTTTGGACCTGGAGGCCTTCGGCCGCACCAGCTACGACATTCGCTTCTTCGAGCCCTTTCTCGATAACAAGGACACCTCTCTCGACGTGAGTATTTACAATACCGAGCGCCGGCGGCGTTTCGTAGGCGGGGGCATCCCCGTGGCCGACGATAAGTTCGAGGAGCGCCGCATGGGTGGTTCCTTGCGCCTCAGCCGCCCCGTGGCCCCCACCCAGCGCTTCGCCATCGGCCTGCGCTCCGAGGAGATCACCAGTTCCTTCCTGCATGCTACCCGCAACATTGGCCAGTCTGGCGGTGTCGGGCCCATGTCTGCCGTCCGTCCCGCCCAGGGCGGCTTCTACCCGCCCCCTGGCTCCTTCGGTCCGTCCGGTCCTGGTGAGGCCCCCGGCGACATCGTCGTCTCCGCACCCCTGCACCCCGGTGGCCGCGTTAACAGCACCACCCTCCAGTATACCTGGGATACCCGCGACATCCAGACCGACCCTAAACGCGGCAACTTCCGTGATCTCTCCGTAGAGATAGCCGGCGGTCTCTTCGGCGGCGCTAGCAACTACAACCTCTACTCCGTCGAACAGCGCCGCTATATCCCCATGCGCGGCGGCAAGGATGTACTCGCCCTGCGCCTGATGATCGGCGCCAGTACCGGCGGCCTCCCGCTCTTTGACTCCTTCAGCGTTGGCGGTGCCACCAGTCTCCGCGGCTACGAGCAGGACCGCTTCCGGGGTGAGAAGATGGTCCTGGGCAACGTCGAGTACCGCTACCGCATGAATGATAGCCTCAGGTTAGTGGGGTTCGTCGACGCGGGCGATGCCTTCGGCGGCGTCTTCCCGACCACGGTGCCCGGTTTCAACATTCCGGCTAAGGATCAGCAGTTCAGCATCCATGTGGGCTTCGGCGTCGGCCTCCGCGCCGACACGCCCCTCGGTCCCATCCGCATCGACTATGGCATCGGCAGCGACGGCTCCGAGGTCCACTTCGGCTTCGGCAATTCCTTCTAACCGAGCCTCAGCCACCATTGGTCGCGGGGACGCCCTGTCGCTGCCTCGCGGCCTCAAGGAGAACAGTACATGACTCGACGCATTCTCGTGAGCGCCTTCGCCCTGCTCCTGCTCGCCGCGGCTCTACTCCCCGCCACCGCCGCCGAGTCCAAAGTGGCGATCGTGGACATGGGTAAGGTCACCGACAATTACACCGCCTTGCAGGAGAAGAGCAAAGAGCTTCAGGACTGGTACGCCACGCAGCGGACCTACCTGGAGAAGCTCGTGGACTACCTCTTCCTCTCCGACCAGAGCTTTGCCGAGGTGAAGGCGTTGCTCAGCACGCCTCAGCCTTTGCCCGACGACAAACAAGAGCGACTCCAAGAACTCACGGATTCCGCGGCCGGTGAAGAGGACGCCTTCCGCGCCCTCGAGGCCAAGCCGGACCGTACCGCCGCGGAGAGCGAGAGATTCAGGAAGATGGGTGACGCATACACTGCCGGCCAGAACCGCCTTGCCGTCGAGCAGGCCAGGCTTAACGCCGAGTACGGCGACAGCGTTACCGACGCCCGCGAGGAGTTCATGAATAAGGTAGTGGAAGTCACGGGAGCCATCGCCAAGAAAGACGGCTATGACCTGGTGCTGGATTCCGGCGTTGTGCTCGTCGGCGGCACTGACATTACCGACAAGATTCTGGCCAGTCTAAACGGACAGTAGCGTCGCTCTTGGCGCCGCTTGCGCTTCAACCCACTATGCGCGCTGCCTTTCCCCGGGCCGCTCGCGGCCCCCAACTTACCCGCTCCTGCGGCGCGCCGGCAGTGCTTCTGCCGGCGCTTTGTCTGCTGCTGACTGCCTGTGCTCCCCAAAAACCTGCAACGCAGACACCCTCAGCTCTGTCTAACCCTGCTGAAGGTCATGTGTACCTCGCACAACTGATGTGCACGCATCCTCTGTATCCGGCGGCCCGACGCCTGGCAGCCGAAATCGATCGCCTTGAGCGTGTCGAGACGCCGACCGTCGCTGCCGAGGTGGGGGAGGGGTGGGCCCCGCCGGTATTCGCGAGCCCGGCGCTCCTCGCGTTCCCACAGGACGTTTTCCAGCGCGACTGGCAGGCCTGGGACGCGGGGCTGGTGACGGCTACTCCCCTGGAGACCGCCGGCCTGCCCCCGGACCTGGAGGCAGCGCGTGACTGGCGCTACCGTGAAATCGACCTAGAGCAAGCCCGCAAGCTCGCCCAGGTTCGCGCCGACGAGAGCCGCCGCCTAGCCGAACTCCGTGAGAACCTGGTGCGCGAACGCCTGGAAGAATTGACCAACGCCGGTCTGGACTTCTCGGGGCTACCCGCGGAGGCCCGTGCTCGCGGGGAGGAGAAGCGTCGGCAGATCTGGGACCAGATTGAGGGCGCGACGGCCCGCGAGCAGGCTGAGTACCTCCACAAGCGGCTTCCGGCCCTCCAGGCCCGACTCGCGGCCGAAACCGCCCGCCGCAAGGCGGAGGTGGACACTGCGATTCAGGCCGAAACTCGCGTCCGCCACGAGAGCGCAATTCCCGCTCTCCTTGAGCCGCGTCACGAGATGGAGCAGCGCATGCAGCGTTTTACTGGCGCTGTCCGCGGGCAGGAGCCCCCGACGTCATTGCCGGGCATGGGGCCGACCGCCGCCGACCTGCGCGCCGCCGAGGAAGCGCGCGATCAGGCCTTTACCGCGTACCGCGAGGCTCGCGAGCGGCAACTACAGCGGCTTCAGGAGAGCCAGGTGCAACTGGTTCGTGCCATCATCGCCGATGTCCGTCTAGCGGCCATGCGTGTCGCTTTCGGGGACAACCTGCGGCTCACCCTCGTGCCGCCGGGGTCGCCCCAGGGCGCCGACCTCACCGATCAGGTTCGGCGGCGTGTAGACTCGATTTGGTTAGGGAGGAAGTTACTGCCCGCCGGCAGCGTCGAGGAGACCCAACACAGATGAAAAACGCAGCCTATCCCCTCATGCAACTGGCGCAGATGATTGACGGCGAACTCGTCGGCGATGGCGGCATCACCATCACCGGCGCCAGCAACCTCGAGGAGGCCCAGACCGGTCACATCAGCTATGTGACCGGCCCGGAGGTCCTGCCCAGGGGCGAGGAGAGCGGGGCTTCGGCCCTCATCGTCAGCCCCGCCGCCTGCACGGTCAACAAGCCGACGATCGTGACGGAGGACCCGCGCCTGGCTTTCAGCAAGGTCCTGGAAATCTTCGCCCCCGAGCGCCGCCTCCCCATAGGGGTGCACGGGAGCGCTCAGTTGGGCCGCGGTGTCCACCTTGGCCGCCGCGTGGCCGTCGGCGCCGGCGCCTTCGTCGGCGACAACACCATCGTCGGCGACGACACCATCATCCACCCCTTGGCGTACGTGGGCCACGAGGTTACCATCGGCGAAGGCAGCGAAATCCACCCGCATGTCTACTTGGGCGACCGCGTAGTCATCGGCCGGCGCGTTCTGATCCATGCCGGAACCGCCATCGGCTCCGACGGCTTCGGTTTCCTGCAGACCGGTACGGGCCACCACAAGATCCCACAGATTGGCACGGTCGTGGTCGAGGACGACGTCGAGATCGGCGCCAACGCCACCGTGGATCGCGCCACCGTCGCCGTCACTCGCATCGGCCGCGGCACCAAGATCGACGATTGCGTGCATATCGCGCACAATGTCGTCATCGGCGAGCACTGCCTGCTCTGCGGCCAGGTGGGCGTCTCCGGCAGCGTCGTGCTGGGCAACGGCGTAGTCCTAGCCGGACAGGTCGGCGTGAGCGATCACGTGACCATCGCTGACGGCATCATCGTTGGCGGTGGCGCGGCGGTTATCGGCAACCTAACGCAGCCTGGGGTTTACGCCGGCAGTCCCGCCCGCCGCCACCAAGAGCACTACCGGGCCCAGGCCGGCCAGAAGAAGATACCCGACCTGCGCCGTCGCGTCCGCGAACTGGAGCGTCGCCTGGCGGAGCTGGAGGACGAGACTGAGGCTTGACCTCCGTGGGGACGGACAGTACTCATCGGCGCCAGCCATGTCCAGCCCCTGAACGGCACGGGTCCTCAGACCCGTGTCGTTTCGCTTCTGCCGCAGACACTGGTGTCGCCGCTCTCCAGAGCGGCGTCCCCTCCCCGCAGAACCAAAACCGCTGAGGTCTTTCGACCTCGGCTGCTTCGGGAGTATAGCCGTAACTCAGGGGCGACTAGAGGACGCCTTTCAATCGGCGCCCGGGCTTTGGGAAATCACTTCGCCGCAGTCACTTCTCGGACCACCTTCGTCTCATATCCCCGCTGGTCCTGTGCCACCACCGTTACAGTTAACCTGCCGCTCTCGGGCGCTTCCAGCGTAGTCGCGAAGCGGTTCAGCCCGTTTACCTCCACGGGCTTCCCGTTGACTGTCACCACCGCGCCCTTCTCCACCTTTCCCTTCACCTCCACGCCCTCGGGGCCGGTGCCGCCTCCGTCCTGGGGGCTGGTCAACACCAGGTACGGCCCTAGCGCCGACCTCTCCCGTTCCCAGACTGCCTGGTCCGCGGGCGACAGCTCGCGCATAGTAGCCTTCCCCTCGGACGCCGTCGCCTTGGTCCCCGGCGCCAGGTTCAGCTCCCGCCCCTGGGCGTCCACTTTCACGTGTCCCTCAATCACTTGCACCTCCGTTCCGCCCTGGTCCACGCGGACCGTGAAGATGGTGCCGCGCACCCCAGCGGTAGCGGTCGGCGTTCGTATCTCGAACTTGGACTGCCCCGACAGCAGTTTTCGCACCCGTACCAGTATCTCTCCCGCGTCCAGCCGGAACAGGCTCGTCTCGGCCTGGGTGTTCCGGTTGATTTGGCACTTCAAAACCGTCATAATGGCATCAGCCCCGACGCGGATGCGCGTGCCGTCAATCCAGTTCAGCGTCACCGTAGCCGCTGGGCCGGTCTTGACCATTGTCCCGGCCAGGATGTTGGTCCCGTCCGTAAGCGGCTGGAAATCGCTGCGCTTGGGCAGCTTCACCTTCACCTCCCCGGACAGGGCACTGACATGTGCAATCCGCTGCCCGACGACGAGAAACTGTCCCACGATCATCCCCAGGACCAGCAGGATCAGGAACCCGGCAACGATTAGGATTACAGCGCGACGCATAATCAGCACCTCTCATTACGCCAAGCACAACTGCAGGTACAGGATCCGCCCAACCAGGGTTCAACGACAGTAACTAACGCAGCAGCAACAACGGTTGTAAGGGCGGCAGAGCCAGGAGCGGCCCAATGCCGTTGCGCCTGTCCTACCAATAATTTACCCTATCTAGCCAGGTGCTAAACTGACGCGCCCGGGAGGTCAGCCCGCTCCATGGAAGCCATTCGCCCCGAGCGAATCCATGTATCTCACCTACTGCTCATCGCGCTGGCTGCCGCTGCGGTAGTCACTGTCGCCTACCTTGCCTCCGGTGGCGATTCCGGCCAGAACGCTAATATCCTCGACCGCCTCGAGTACCGCACGGTCGACTGGCGCTTCCAGGTCCGGGGCAAGCTTACCCCCGACCCTCGCCTGGTGATTCTGGAGGTCAACGACACCGACCTGCAGCGCGTCGGCAAGTGGCCCTGGCCCCGCGAGAAGTGGGCCCGCGTCACTGATCTGCTCCTCCAGGCCGGCGCCCGCCCCATTATCTTCGACATCTTCTTCCCCGAGCGGGAGACTCCTTCCGGTGACATCGGCGTCCGCTTCGGCAGGCTCAGCGCCCCGAGCGGAGCCGAGGGGTCGCCGGTGCACGGCGGCGCCGGCGACTCTCCCGGTGGCACTGGCCTCTCGCCGGTGCGGGGTGGCGGAGAAGCGTCATCCCTCGGCCTCACTCCCGGCGACCAGGCCCTCGTCGCTGCTACTGCCCGTGCCGGCATGGTTTACCACGCCGCTTTCGCTTCCTCGGCCGGATACTCCCCTCAATCCACACCCCTACCCGCCAGCCTCAGCATACGCGCGACGATCGTCCCTGGCAAGGGCTTCGACACCTGGGCCGCCCTCGGGGAACTCCACAGCCTGCTTCCCGGCTACCCCGAGCTGACCGCCGTGGCTGCCGGTGTGGGCTTCGCTGATGTCCTGGACGCCGGCGACGGCATCTTCCGCTACGTGCTTCCCGTCGCCAGGGTGGGGGACAGGGTCTGTCCCAGCCTGGCCCTGCGTATCGCTATGCAGATGCTGGCCCCCGGTGAGCCGGTGACTGTGGAGCTGGGCCGCGGCCTCTACGTCGGCGACTCCCTGCATCTCCCCCTCGATCGCGCCGGCCGTATGGCCATCAACTTCAGCGGACCGCACGGCACCTACCCGCGCCTGGGCGTGGCTGACTTGCTGGAGGGCCGGGTGGCTGCCGCCGCCTTGCGCGACAAGATTGTCCTCCTCGCCGCTACCGCCCCTGGCCTGCATGACCTGCGCCCCTCGCCGTACGGCGCCATCTTCGATGGGGTAGAGGCGCAGGCCAATGTTCTTGACAATATGCTGACGGGCCACTATCTTTTGGAGTTAGCCCCCGAGCGGGTAGTCTTCCTGCTGCTCGTCATCGCCCTGCTGGCGGGGACGGCCTTCTGGGCCATGCGCGCCCTGTACGCCTCTCTGGCAGTAGCCGCCTTGTTCCTGGGCTACGAGGCCGCCGCCCTCTGGGCTTTCGGGGCGCGTGAACTGGTGCTGCCCATGCTGCCGCCCGCCCTGTGCCTGCTGCTGGCCCTGGTGGGCCTATTGCTGTATTCGGTGCGCTACCACGAGCGAGCCACGCGTACTGCCCACCGCACCCTCGGGAAGTACGTCGCCGCGGAGGTCGTCCGCCGCCTCGCGGACGAGGAAGAGGCGACGGCTCAGGGTGTGCGCCGCACGGCCACCATACTCTTCTCCGACCTGCGCAATTTCACCGGGAGCACCGCTCGCCTTGAACCTGAGGAGGTAGTCAGCCTCCTCAACCGCTACTTCACGCTGATGTACGAGACCATCGCCGAGTATGACGGCATTCTCGACAAGTACATGGGCGACGGTCTCATGGCCTATTTCATCTCGGCTGAGGGCGACAATGAGCACGCCGTCTTGGCCGTTCAGGCCGCCCTGGAGATGCAGCGCCGCATCGAGGTAAACCGCACTGAATGGGCCTTCTACGGCATGCCAGACCTACGCGCCGGCATCGGTATCGCCACCGGTGAGGAGATCCTCGGCGACATCGGCTCCCCCGACCGGATGCAGTACACCCTGATTGGTCCGGAAGTCAATCTTGCGGCGCGTTTGGTGGAGTTGACTAAAACCGCCGGAGCCGACATAATAATGGACCAACGAACATGCGATTTATCCAAAGATTATACGCGGGCCCGCTGCCTGGGTCCGGTCGACATTCACGGCCTGACCGAACCCCAGGTAGTCTACGAGGCCCTGCCTGACGATGACGCCTAACCGTCCCACCGCCCTCCTCGGCAAGAGGAGGAGGGTGAGGCATCTGCCGTGGCCCTGCCTGTGAGCCTGCCGCTGTGCCTGGAGTAACCCGTGGAGTACCAGGTCGGAGATAAACTGGACAACCAGTACGTTATCGTGGAGAAGCACCACGGCGGGATGAGTTCCGTCTATGTGGTGCGCGACGAGTTCTCCAACAAACGCTTCGCGGTCAAGACCGTCCGCGAGGCGCTGATGGCTGACGCCCAGGCGGCCCAGCGCTTTGCCGAGGAGGGCCGCACCTGGATGAAGCTGGGGCGGCACCCCCACATCGTGGAGGCCATCATCTACCGCGAGATCGAGCGGCAGCCCTTCCTCTTCCTGGAGTACGTGGACGGCGGCGACCTGCAGAATCTCCTCAACCGCGAGCATACGCTTTTTCTCCCGCAGCTCCTCAGCTTCGCCCAGCAGGCCTGCGCGGGGATGCAGTACGTCCACACCGTGGAGATATCCCCGGCCCAGCACGGCGTCATCCACCGCGACCTCAAGCCCGGCAACATGATGCTCACCAAGCGGGCTGAGGTCAAGATCACCGACTTCGGCCTGGCCAAGGTCTACGGCGCGCGCACCGAGGCCGCCCAGTCCGGCCTCGGCCTGGGCACCTACTTTTACATGCCCCCTGAGCAGTTCCTCGATGCCGCCTCCGCCGACGAGCGTTCCGACATCTACTCCTTCGGGGTCTTCCTCTACTTCGCCGCCACCGGCAAGGCCCCGGTGCCCGGACGCAGCGTCGCCGAGTTGGCCCACAGCTTGCTCAACCGTACTCCCACCCCTCCGGCTAGCCTGTGCGAGGACCTGCCGCCCGCGTTCGATGCGCTCATCATGCGCTGCCTCAGCCGCCAGCGCGCCGACCGCCCCGATTCCTTCGCCGAGTTGGGGGACAAGCTGGGTCAGATCCAGCATGACATGGAGCAGGACCCCCGCTGGAGTCAGTCCGTCCCGGCGTGCACCGTCTGTGGTTACCTCACCCGTCACCGCTATTCGCTGTGCCCCATCTGCGCCTCTGCTTTCGCCCCGGGCCACTGGGGCCAGACGCCGGAGGCCGAGACGCGCGAGCCCGGCACCGTGGGCGCCACTGGCATGGACACCGCCCGCGTCGCTGAGCAGCTCTTCCAGCAGGCGCTGCAGGACGAGAAGGCCGGGCGCCTGGAGCAGGCTCTCAACAGTCTCCGCCGAGCCGCCGCCCTACGTCGCGATGACCAGCGCCTCGTTGCCGAGTTGGACCGCGTCGCTGGGCTCTACCGCGTCCAGCGCTCCCACGACAAGGCCAAGGTCTACAACTGGCCCATGCTCAACGGCAACGTCACCCGCAATGGTTTCTCACCGGAGTCCGTCGTGCCCCCACTAACCCTCCGCTGGACCGTGGAGGCCTCCGAGTGGACGATCGCCTCACCCGTAGTCGCCAACGGCGTGCTGTACGTCGCCGGGGGAGGTGTCAGTGGCGGCGACCGGGGCCAATTGGTGGCCCTGGACATCGCTCGCGGCCAAGAGCACTGGCGCCGTGGCTTTCCTCGGGAGCTGACCCTGACCCCCGTCGTCGTCGCCGGCGAACGCCTGCTCATCCCCATCGACCGTGAGCTGGTCTGCCTGGAGGCCGACACTGGCGACCTCTGTTGGGCCTACCCCGGTCGCGTGCCCCTCACGGCCAGTCCCCTCGTGTGGGGGCAGACGGTCTTCTTCGCCGACGAGGCCGGTCAGGTGCACGCCATGAATGCCCTCACCGGCTCCCTGCAATGGACCGCGCAAGTCGAGGGTAGCGTCTACACCGCCCCTGCCCTGTGGAATAACCGCCTGTTCGTCGGCACCGTCCGCAATCGTCTCGTCTGCCTCAGCGCCGTCGATGGCACCGAGTACTGGCAGTACGTGGCCGGAGCGGAGATCACCTCCGGCCCCTCGCTGCACGGCAACCTCGTCCTCTTTGGCGCCGCCGACCACCGCGTCTACTGCCTGCTACAATCCAGTGGCCGGCTGCTGTGGGATTTCGAGACCCAGGGCGAGATCCACAGCACCCCCGGCCTGGTCGGCGAGGCCACCATCTTCGGCTCCCGCGACGGCTCGCTGTACTGCGTCGAGTTGCGCACCGGCAACCTCCGCTGGGAATACCGCACCTCCGACTGGGTCGAGACCTCCCCTGCCATCAGCGAGAACTTCATTTACGCTGGCAGCCACGACGGCTACCTGCGGGTCCTGGAGGCTGCCAGCGGCCTGTCGCTCTGGGAGTACGAGGTGGGGGAGGAGATCCGCTGCTCCCCCGCCCTCTCCGGCGGCCAGGTTCTCCTGGTAACCAGCGGCGGCCGCGTCCACGCCTTCCGCGCCCACTAGCCTGTTTCCCATTCCTGTCTCCCACCGCCATTTCTTCGGCCTTTTCGCCCCGGGTATTGCATTGTCTGACGATTCGAGTATAATGTCCCCTGCGTAAACCCCGGGGGGAACAAGGCCGGGTACCGCATGACCCTTTACGAGATCTGCAAGCGCGCCCTCGATATCGTCGCTGCCTTCTTTGGACTGCTGCTCGCCCTCCCTCTGATGATGGTGAGCGCGATCATCATCAAGTTCGACAGCTCCGGTCCCCTCCTCTTCCGCCAGCCGCGCCTCGGCAAGGACGGCCGTCCCTTCGTGATGTTCAAGCTGCGTTCCATGACCCAGGACGCCGCTGAACTCCGCGCTCTAGTGGCTGCCGGCAACGAGATGGCTGGTCCCGTCTTCAAGATCCGCTCTGACCCCCGCGTAACCCGAGTCGGCCGCTTCCTCCGCAAAGCCAGCATTGACGAATTGCCCCAACTCTGGCACGTCCTGATCGGTGACATGAGCCTGGTCGGCCCGCGCCCGCCCATCCCCGACGAGGTCGCCCGCTACGAGCCCTGGCAGCGCGAACGCCTGGCGGCCAAGCCCGGCCTCACCTGTACCTGGCAAGTCAGCGGCCGCTCGGACATCCCCTTCGACCGCTGGGTCCAGATGGACATCGACTACATCCGTCACCGCAGCCTGGCGCTCGACCTGAAGATCCTTCTCCAGACCATCCCGGCCGTTATCACTGGCCGTGGCGCCTACTAGCTCCGCCAGAGGACAGGCGGCCCTCTCGTGTGCTCCCCAGACCGAGCTGTCCGCTTGCACGTGCTTACTACCAGCCCGCGACGTAGCACAACCGTATCAGATGGTAGGCTGAAGGGTGCCCTGTCGGCGGTCCGCATCCGCGAAGCGGCATGGTCCAGTTATGGCCCTGGCGCTCCAGACCGTCGGTGGGCTGGCGTGCCGTGGGACCGCCTGCTGGGTCTGTGTAACGCGAGGGGATACCTCGTGGGTGGCCTGGGTGTAACCCGTGTCCCGCGCGCCCCTGAACGCTTCGTCGGGGGCAGAGCCGCGCAATTGTGGAGGAAAGGGCGCTCGGGTTCCGGAGAGGTAGCCTGTGCGGTGCTCATAGGCCCTTTCACATAAGATGTATTATGCGCACCTGCTGCTCCTGCCAACCGACGCGGGACTTCCCTTCCGCTACCTGCCCGCCCCTACTCCCCCTCTGCCCCCACCAGATCGGAAAACTCCCTCCGCAGCAGGTCCCGCTTGTCCGCATAGTCGGTCCAGCCGGCCGTCGGCAGGATCAAGCGCAGTTCCTCCAGCGGGAGCCGTCCACGCGGTGGCTCGCTGTTCGGCCACAGTGAGTAGTCCCCCAGTTGCTGGACCACCAACTGCTGGCCCGTAGCGCTCAGCAGGAAATCCTCAAACAGGCGCGCACAGTTCGGATGCGGCGCAGCGGCCATGATTGCCACGGGCCCTACCATCATCGGCACGCCGTCCCCGGGCCAGACGAAAGCCAACTCGGGCGAGGCGGCTTCCTCCTCACCCACACTCAGCCCCACATCGCCCGCCGCCACCGCGATTTCGCCTCGCCGCAGAGCATCCTGCATTTGCGAGACTGTCTTGTAGATCTTCGGGCGCTGCGTCCCCAGCCCTTCTAGAAACGCCGTCCCATAGCGCTCCCGTAGCAAGAAAACCAGCGCATAGGCCGCGCCCGCCGTCTCTGCGTCCTTGATGCCCAGCTTGCCCCGGAAGCGCGGATGCAGCAGGTCCGGCCAGCGCTGCGGCGCCTCCTGCTTCTTCAGACGCCGCGGGTCATACGCCATCCCCAGCGTCACCGCCCGCATTGCCGCCCAGTACCCCGTATCCTTGTATCGCGCCGGAATATTTCGCGTTGCCGGGCTATCGTAGTACAGTAACGCCGCCTGGTTGCGCAGTCCCACGAAGGTCGTCGGGTCGAGCACATGTAACACATCGGCCTGCACGCGCCCTGAAGTGGTCTCCGAGGTCACCTTCTCCGCGATGGTGAAGCTGCCGCCCCGTTCTAGCTCCGTGCGGATGAATGGATATTTCTGACGAAACTGTGACAGAAACTCCTCGGCGTCGCCTTCCGATAGCGAGGTATACCAATACAGCGCCCCCTCGGCCTTGGCGAGTTCCAATACCTCCTCGGGTGTCCGCGGCCGCCCGCCGTTACCGGGGTTGATCGACACTCGAATCGGCTGCTGTTCCTCCGGCGGGCAGCCGCACAGGGAAGCCAGCATCCCTATCCCGGCCAGGACTGTCGCCAGCCGCGCCGCTTTGCCCCAGTTTCTACTCGTCCATTGCCCGCTCAAGTAGCTCCTCCTCCTCCTCGATCACCCGGACCACCGCCAGCCACCGGCGGCTCGTCTTGGTCTCGCCCACCACCACGAATTCCCCCGCCTCCAGCGCCGGTTCGATCGCGTCCCGGTCCCGCGCCTCGATCCACACGCACGGCCCTGGCGCGTCGGTCAGTTGCCCCGGAGGAGCCTCCTCCGCTACGGCCACCGCACTATGGGACACTGTCGGGTAGGGGCCTCCCCTCTCCCCCACCTCGGCGGCCAGGATCCAGCCTACCACCAACGCCCGTAGATAGTCGTCCTGCTCCACTCCGCCCCGGCCCCAACTTACCAGCGCGCGCCCCCGCGCGGTTCCCTCGACGGTCCCCTCCTCCTCCAACACTTCCTCCAACAGAGTTGCCCAACCCGTCCCCTGCTCCTCTCCTTCTCCCGCCGCCTCCGCCGGCACCGACACCCCCAGGTACGCCAGCCCTTCCGGCAGTGCCCTCACCTCCACCGGCGCCACCTCCAGCAGCCTCAGCGCCACTGACCGCCATTGCCGTCCCCGCAGCAGGGCCAAGCGGATCTGGTCCACCGCCTGCGCCATCTGCCCGACCTCGTCCGGCGTCCGCGCCACCACCGGGTAGCGGAGGCTTCCGCGCGAAACATGCCCCACCGCTCGAATCACCGCCGACAGCGGCTGCGTCGCCCGTCCCAGCGCCACCCACAGGCTCCCCAGCGCCGCCACGATGATGAGCAGCGCCACCACCACATGCCGCGCCAGGATCTGCGCCACCAGCCGCCCTGCGGTCTCCCGTTTGCACCCTATCGTCACCGTCAGCGGGTTCTCCACGTCCTCCATAGTCGCCTGGACCACGATCAACCCGTAGCGCGCCGCCTGGGCGCTGTCCCGGCTCAACTCCAGCAACGGCGTCAGAACCTGCTCCCGCCTCACCGGTGTTCCCGGCGGCCCCGCGACCGCCAGCGCCTGCGGGTCATACGCCGCCGCCACCGGTATCCCCCGATAGTCCTGCACCAGCGCGAACACCACATCCACCGAGTATGACTCGTCCTGGAGCTTCGCGTTCACTAGGTTGTAGAGGAATCGCTCCTGCGCGGCGGGCCCAGCTCCCGGCTGCACGGTAAGCGCGTTTAGCACGGTCGCTGCCACATTGCTCATCGCCAGTCTGGTCTCCTGCCGCACCAGGCCGGTGGCATGGGTTGCCATCAGGTACGTCGCCGGCACTACCACTGCCACGATGACCAGGCCCGCCGTCGCCGTCAGCCGCACGCGCAGCGCCCGCGCCGGTCGCACTGGTCGTGCCGGTTGCGCCGGCCGTGCATGGGGCACGTGGGGCGGCGTATGGACGACCAGCAAGTACGCGCCTACCAACAGCACCACTATCCCGGTCAGGTGGAAGAGATTCAGCGCTTCCCCCAGCCAGAACCACGCCACCACCACCGTCACGATCACGCTCAGCAGCTTCAGCGCTACGGCCACATGTACGGGAGTATGGCTTAGGCCGCGGTAGTACAGGGCCAGCGATCCGGTCGTCGAGACCAGCGCCAGCGCCACCAGCACCGCCCAACCCCACCCGGGCAGGTGCGCGAGTTGCCCCACCCCCCCGGTCAGCGGGGCCACTGCCGCCGCCAACACGAAGCCGGACACCACCCGCCAAGTCCCCACTGCTGTGGGCGTAAACCGGCGCAAGGCTCCCTTGGCCAGCACCTCCGCCAGCGCTCGGCACACCCCGGCGCCCAGGGCCAACAGGTCGCCGGTTAGTCGCAGCCGCGCCTCCGGCCCGCCTAACGTCATGTCCCCCGCTCCCATCAGCAAGACCGCCAGCACCATCCCCCCTACCAGCGTTGCCCTCCCCAGAGTTACTCCCTCATGCAACGCCAGGTAGGCCAGCACCGCCACAAACAGTGGCGCCGTCTTAGAGATGGCCAGTGCCACCCCGGCGGTGGTGTAGGTCAGCGCCCACGTAAACAGCAGCGCCGCCACGCCCGACCCCAGCAGTCCCGCTGCGATCACCGCCACCCAGTCCCGCCGACGCGGCCGCAGCATCTGCCCTGGTCGCCGGTCCAGCGGCAGCAGTGGCAGGAAGAACGCCGCGGCCAGCAGGTAGCGCGCCGCCACGATGGTAGCCTGCGCCAGGTCCGCTCGCAGCAGCACCTTGGTGAACACGGGCGAAAGCCCCTGCAGCAGCACCCCCGCCAGCAGGAACCCATACACCGCCGTGTGAGCACTCAATCTACGCACGTTGATTCCCCAGGAAGCCGCCGCCATGCGGCACGGGCGAGTCACCCCATGCCGCCCCTCCCCAACTGACACTGTCCACTGTCCACTGACACTTCCCCCTACACCAACCGGCTAATCGGCTCCTCCCCTCGGAAGGACCTCACGAGGTTTTCACACGTCTGCCACCGCGTCTCCAACAATGTTCTCCACGCCGATCCCGTTGCGCGATATGGCCCGGCAGCGCCCGGCCCGTGTCATCACCGTCCCTGTCACCGGCGCTCACTGCGTGATCATCGCATCGCACTCCCCCAGCGCTTCCAGCACCTTTGCCTCTGTACGGCACTGCGCGATCACCAGTTCCGCCCCCGCCTCCGCCAGGATCTCCGCCTCCAGGTCCAGCTCCTCCGCCAGCGTGTAGTCAGTTACAAACACAGTCAGCTTGGCCATGGTTCCTCCCTGCTGCGATTGGCGTCTTCGCCCGTAGCGTAGTTGCACGGGGGCAGACTGTTGCCGCCCTCCTCAGCAGGTGTCTCGCTGGTTCGCGCCGAATACTTTCTCATCACCTCGCGGCCTGTTGCGCCGGGCCGCCAAAGGAGATCGTCACAATGACCCGCACCGAACGCTTCCTTGCCGCTCTCAAGGTCCAGCAGCCCGACCGTGTACCGCTGTTTGACTTCCTCTTCCAGCAGCCGCTTTACGAGGCCCTCATCGGCCACCGCCCGGGAACCTACAACGGCCCCGACGCCGTCCTCACCGCTCTAGCCCTCGACCACGATGGCGTATGGCTCCCCTTCGTCGGCTTCACCGGCTTGCAGCCGACGGTCCTGAGCGAGAACGTCTACCAGGACGAGTGGGGCACCACCTTCCAGAAGAACGAGGCCTCCTGGCCGATCGACGCCCCCATCGCTTACCCCATCCAGAGCCGCGAGGACCTGGCCAAGTACCAGTTGCCGGACCCCACCGCTCCGGGCCGCGACACCGAGATCCGCGCCGCCGCGGCATTGGACAACGACGACATTGCCCTGGTCGGTGGGGTCAATGGGCCCCTGACCACCGCCTGGTTGCTGATGGGCTACGAGACCATCGCTCTAGCCATGTACGACGACCCGGGGCTCGTGGAGGCTGTATTTGCCCTCTCCAACGAGTTCTTCAAGGAGGCCTCCCGGCGCTCCGTGGAGGCCGGCTGCGTGGCCGTCTTTGTTAGCGAGGACTTGGGCTCCTCCACCGGCGGCTTCTTCAAGCCGGACCACTACCGTAAGTACCTGCTGCCGCCCTTCGCGGAGCTGGTTGACTACATTGACGCGCTGGGGGTCCCCGTGCTTCTGCATGCCTGCGGCCACCTGCACGACTACCTCGACGACTTGGCCCAGACCAAGATCTCCGCCCTCCATCCGCTGCAGCGCACCGCGGACATGGACTTGCGTGCGATCAAAGAGCAGTACGGCCAGCGCTGGTGCATTATCGGCAATATCGACTCTTCGCGTACTCTCCCCTTCGGGACGCCCGAGCAGGTGGCGGCCGAGGTCCGCGAGGCCATAGACATTGCCGCCCCCGGTGGCGGCTACATCCTGGCCTCCGACCATTCCCTGCACGACGGCATCCCGATCCCGAACATCGTCGAAATGTTCCGCGTGGGAGCGGAGTACGGGAGGAAGGCGTATGGCGGTTAGGCGAGTGCGGTGAGCGCGCCCAGGAGGGGCCGGATGAGCGGCGCACGAAGTGCGCGGGGAATCCGGCCCGCTCCGCGATCGCCGACGGGCCTGACCGATCACCCCACCAACTCCACAATCCTCTCTAGCGCCCGCCGAGCCTCCACTTCCGTCGCCCACTCCACGTTCGGCTTCGCGTCCCCAATTATGCAGTTCCCGTGTCGGTCTATCTCTAGCCTGCGCGGCACGGTCCGCAGCACCTCCGGCTCGGCGATCGCCAGCGCAGCCAGCGGGTCATGCAGCGTCGGCAAGGGCGGGTCGGCCGCGTTGCAGTGCTCCTGCCACAGGCGCGTCATCGCACTCAGCGCCGCCGACAGCGGTGTTCGGGCGGCCCGCACCTGATCCAGGTCGTCATTACTCATCCGACATTTAAGCGTGACATCCAGCCCCACCATCAGTATAGGCTTGCCCGCGCCCAGCACGATCTGCGCCGCTCGCGGGTCGCACCTGATGTTCCACTCGGGATAGTCCAGGGCCGGATCCAGATGTCCCCCCATGATCACTAACCGGCTGAGCAGACCGAACTCCTGGGGGAACTCTACGGCAAATCGCCCCGCATTGGTCAGGGGCCCAATGGTCAGCAGGATGGCTCCGGGATGCGCCGTCGACCATTCCGCCAGCGCCCGCACCGCGTCGTGCCGCCCCGCCCGCCAGCGCTCCTCCTCGTGGCTCGGCACTACGCCCGCCTGGCAGTTGCGCGCGACCGGCACCAGACTATCTAGCGCATCGCGGTTTCCGGCCGCCACCGGGATCTCTGGTTGGCCCTCTAGGGCCAGCAGGTATCGCGCCTGCGCCGCCCGCAGCTCCGTATCCCCACGGACGGTGCTCACCCCCAGCAGTTGCAGATCCGGGTGTCGCAAGCACACCGCCAGCGCATAGGCATCGTCAATATCGTCCCCGATGTCGGTATCCAGCAGCACAGGAAGACAAGGCTCGGAAGGCATGGCCACTCCTCAAGTACGGAGAATCGCCGGGAGCCAGCGTACTGGCAGTGGTTTCGTGGCAACGAGGCCAGAAACCTCCTACCCGGCGCTTGGGGTAGCCTCGAGCGAGGCAACTCATTCCCGTGAGCGCCCGGAACGTGCGCAGGTGGGGGGGGGTGAGGTGCAGCTCTTCCTCCTGCACTCGCCAAAACGCCGGCACTGGTTCCTACCAGTGCCGGCGCGTCACACGGCCCCATCCTATCAGCGTCAGACTACTCCGGTGGCGGCCCCGTCGTCTGCCCGGGCAGCAGCGACCCTGGCAGCACGGTCTCCTCCGGGACCTTCTCGCCCTTGGCCAGCTTTAGCAGCATCCTCCCCATTTCCGTTCCCATCCGGCGCTTGGGCACCTCCACCGTCGAGATGGAGAACTCCGGCTCCAACCCGAGGTCCACGCCGCCGTAGCCCATGACACTCAAGTCGGCGGGTATCCGCAAGCCCACGTCCAGTGCCGCCTGGCACGCCACATGTGCCGCCACCTCGTAGGTGCAGACGATAGCTGTAGGACATGGCGAGAGTGAGAGCAGGGCCCGCACCGCGCGGTAGATGTCCAACTCTTCTATTGTCTCCGCATATACGCCCGCCGTCGGCCAGGGCGATAGCCCCGCGGCTACCAAGGCATCGCGGTAGCCTGTGAACACCGCTTGCGATAGGGATTGCGGCGGCTGGCTCAAGAAGGCAATTCGCTTGTGTCCCAGGTCGAGCAGGTACTCGGCGCTGATGCGGCCATCATGGTACAGATCGCACAGCACGCGCGGGGCCGTGATGTTCGCCGGGAACTCCCCGCCACAGACGTACGGGAATTTCCTCTCGGTCAGCTCCAGCAGCGAGGCCGGGTCTAGCGGACGTCGCATCGAAGGCAATACTGCGAGCGCCTGAATGCCCATCGCTACGGCCCGGCGAATGCTGTCGCCAGGATACTCGTCTAGGTCAGTGCTGAAGACAACGACCTGCGCCTGGGCCGCCGCCGCCACCTCCTCCAGACCTTCAGCGATCTGCGGGTACCACAGATCACACAGCGAGGGGACGGAAAGACCCCACATGGCCCGGTGGGTGCTCGGGCGCAGGTGGCGCACGAAGGTCCCGCTCCCCTGCACCTTCTCCACGTACCCCTCCCGCGCCAGCAACTCCACCGCCTGCCGGATGGTGATAATACTTACGGCATACGCCGTGGCCAAATCCTTTTCGCTCGGCAGTCTCTCGCCGAGCGCGTAGCTACCGCTCTCGATCTTTCGAGCGATTCTGTCCTTCACGTCTCGGTACTTAATAATGCGCGAGGACTTGGGGGCCATAGTGTGTGTTTCCTTTGCAGGTACTACTGAGCCAGTCCTGATCCGCCCTCGGACATACTGCAACTGGCTGGTGTTGTCTACTTCCCGGGGGGTGTGTGGTCGGTGGGCTCTGCTGCCGCGCCGTCCCTAGTCATATGGAGAGTAGGGCTATCCCCGGTCGGGCGGAGAATCCGGGGGCGTGACTCGCACCGGCTCACCCGCCGGTGGCGGGGCGGTCGTTCGCCCTAGGCGTAGACTCGAGGGTAGCACGACCTCTGGCGTGATGGAGCCGCCCATGATCAGGCGCAGGAGCAGCTTGCCCGCCTCTTGCCCCATGTCGTACCGCGGCACCGTAACCGCTGTGAGTCCGCAATCTGCGAACGAATCCTGCCCGAAGGCGAACCCGACGACGCTCAGTTCCTCGGGCAGAGCCAAGCCGGCATCAGCCGCCGCCTTCAGGAGGTACCGCCCCATGATGTCGTGCGTGAAGAACACACCTGTTGGTCGCGGCCACAGCGCCAGCAGGTCCCGGGCCACACGGTACAGATCCGTCTCTGAGTAGCTGTCGGCATGTAGCCCCCGGGGAGGCCAGGGCTCCACGCCTGCCGCCGCCAGCGCCTCTCGGTACCCCGTCCACATCCGCTCGCTCGTGTGCGTCGACGGGTGGCTCAGGAAGGCGATGCGCCGGTGGCCGTACGACAGCAGGTGCTCCGTCCCCAGCCGCGCCCCGCCCTCATAGTCCCACACCACCCGCGAAGCCTGCACGTCATCCAGGTAGTCGCTGACAAAAACAAAGGGCACTCCGGCCATGGACAACTCCAGCAGCGGCGTGGGATCGGAGCGCTTCTCATAGCTCGGGGCCACGGCAAAGGCCTCCGCTCCCATCGACACCAGCCGCCGGATGGTCTCCCCCGGCTCCTCCTCCAGGTCCGTGCCCGCTACTGTCAACTGAATTCCCGCGGCCCGCGCTACTTCCTCGATGCCCTGCGCCACCGGCGGGTACCACGCGTGCTTAAGGTTGGGTACTACGAAAGACCAGACGGTCCGCTGGATAGTCGGACGCAGGTGCCGGACGTACGTCCCGCTCCCCTGGATCTTCTCTACATAGCCCTCCCGGGCCAGCACCTCCACCGCTTGGCGGATTGTGATAATGCTGACCTCGAATTCCTCCGCCAGCTGCTTCTCGCTGGGCAGCCGACCTCCTAGGCCGTACTTGCCCTTCTCAATCTCGCCGGCGAGGATTTCCTTGACCTTCTGGTACTTAACAACGCGAGAGGACCGTGATGCCACTGGTGGTCTCCTTCTTTCCGCAGGTGTAGCCAAGCGTGTGATTATCTATCCGATACATACTATATTGATTGTAACCCGGATGTCAAGCGCGTATAAGGAAGATTTTTTCTCTCATTAGAATCTCTAGGGGGCAGGTTCCGACCGGACAACACAAATCCCCGCACCCACAACTGGTCGCGCCTCGGGGCCCTTAAGGAGCCTAGTCAATTCATTAGCTGCAAGAAGGATAACGCTGGGATGTGGGGGAAGTTCCCCAGTGCCCGATGAAGGCATGGGGTATCCGCCGTCCGCCCGGAGGAACTCACCACTTGTTAAGCCGACTAAACTGCGTAAAGCTCGGTTTCGCTCCGACTCGCCGCACCGTCTTCAGCCGGGAGGAGGCAGTCCGCTTCCGGCAGATGACCGAGGCCCGGCTCACTGAACTCGGCGCTGACTTCGTTGGCTTGGCTGGACTCAACGAAGACGAACTTCTCTACGATCCCGCTGACGTCCCGGAGGTCCTCCGCCGCTTCCGGGCTGAGGGAGTAGACGCGCTGTTCATACCTCACTGCAATTTCGGCACCGAACTGGCAGTGACCGCCCTGGCGCGCAGGCTCGGCGTCCCTGTCCTCCTCTGGGGCCCTCGCGACGACGCCCCCCTGCCCGACGGAAGGCGACTGCGTGACACTCAGTGCGGCCTCTTCGCCACCGGCAAGGATCTCCGCCGCGCTGGCGTTCCTTTCTCATATATTGTTAACTGTCGTCTCAGTGACGAGGTCTTCGCCCGCGGAGTTTGCAACTTCCTCGCCGCCGCCAATGTCGTCAAAACCTTCCGCTCCCTGCGCATCGGCCAGGTGGGCACCCGTCCCGCGCCCTTCGCCTCGGTAATCTCCTCCGAGGGCGCCTTGATGGAGCGCTTCGGCATAGAGGTTGTCCCTCTCGAACTGGGCCGCCTCCTAGACGACGCTCGACGCCGCGCCGCTACCCCTGATACGGGCGTTGATGACGCCCGCGAGATCATCACCAACGCCTACGTCCTCGGCCCGGGGCTCGATGCCGCGGCCCTCACCACCATGGCGGCTTTGTTCGCGGCGCTTGAGGAATGGGTCTCTGGGGAGGGTCTCAGTGCTCTCGGCTTCCAGTGCTGGGACTACCTGCAGGCTGCCCTGGAGATCTGCCCCTGTTACCTGGTCGGACTGCTCGCGCAGCGCGGTGTGCACGTCGCCTGCGAGACCGACCTGCACGGCGCGATCACCTCGTCTCTGCTGGCCGCGGCTACCTGTGGCGAGCAGCCGCCCTTCTTCGCCGACCTGACCGTGCGCCACCCGACCAACAACAACGCGGAGCTTCTCTGGCACTGCGGCCCCTTCCCGCCCAGCCTCGCCGCCCCCGGCGAGCGCCCCACACTCGTCGGCAACTACATCACACCGGAAGCCTGCCCCGGTTTGGGCGAGTTCCGCCTGAAGGACGGTGACATCACCCTCGCCCGCTTCGACGGCGACCATGACGAGTATTACCTTCTGGCTGGCGAGGGCCGCACCACCGACGGCCCGCGCGTCCGCGGCTCCTACGTCTGGTTCGAGGTCAACGATTGGCCGACCTGGGAGGAGCGCCTGGTCCGAGGCCCCTACATTCACCACGTCAGCGGCGCTTACGGCCGCTACGCCCCGGTCCTCTATGAGGCCACCCGCTACCTTCCCGGCGTCCAACCGGACCTCGTCGACCCGACCGCCGCCGAGGTAGAGGCCTGGCTCCGCGGCGCCGACTACCCCGCAGAACCGGGAGGCGAGTGGGTGTCAGCCTAGCCGCGCGAAACCGTCTGATTCGAATCCATTTCCCGTCTCGGAACCCCTTCTCTCTTCCCCCTCCCCTGCCATCGGAGGAGGCAGGGGGTGAGGCTCCCATCCCACCGCACCTCATCACAACGGAGATTCCTCAAGTGCCCAACCCCAAAGACTACACGCTGCACATGATCGGTAACGCCCATCTCGATCCCGTCTGGCTGTGGGACTGGCGCGAGGGCTTGCAGGAGGCGCTCGACACCTGTTGGTCCGCGGTGGAGCGCCTGCGCGAGACCGAGGAATTTGTCTTCACCCGCTCCAGCGCCGCCATCTACCAGTGGATCGAGGAGGCCGACTCCGCCCTCTTCGAGGAAATCCGCAAGTATGTCTCCGAGGGCCGCTGGGAGATCGTCGGCGGCTGGTGGGAGCAGCCTGACTGCAACCTCCCCGGTGGCGAGAGCCTGGTCCGCCACTGCCTGTACGGCAAGCGCTACTTCCTGGACCGCTTCGGCATCGAGGTCCGTGTCGGCTACAACCCCGACAGCTTCGGCCACAACGCCGGTATCCCGCAGATCCTCCGCCAGGCGGGCTATGACTCCTACCTCTTCTGCCGCCCCGACCCCCAGGAGAAGTACCTGCCCGATTTGCTCTTCACCTGGGAGGGCCCCGCCGGGGACCGGGTTGTGGCCTACCGCCCCCCTTTGCACTACGCCTCCTGGGGCAACTCGCTGCAGGACAAGATCGCCGTCGGCACGATGCTCCTGGGCGCCTACTCTGCCTCCGGCAGCCCCCGCTGTGACCTCGCCCTGATGTATGGCGTCGGCAACCACGGTGGCGGCCCCACTCGCGAGAACCTCGCCACCATCCAGCGCCACGAGGCCAACCCCCAGATGCCCCGCCTCAAGTTCGCGCGTCTGGAGGACTTCTTCGATGCTGTCGCTCCCGAGGCCGATGCCCTCCCCGTCGTCACGGGAGACCTGCAACACCACGCCCGCGGCTGCTACACCTCCCTCTCCCAGGTCAAATGGTACAACCGCGCCTGCGAGATGCGCCTGATGGCCGCCGAGCGCATGGTCGCCCTGCTCGGCCGCCTCACCCCCCTGGAGATCGCGCCCGCCGATTTCGAGTCAGCCTGGCGCCGCCTGCTCTTCAACCAGTTCCACGACGTTCTCGGCGGCTGCTCGATCCGTCGCGCCTACTTCGACGTCTTCGGTTGGCACGAGGAGGCCCTGGCCACCGCCGATCGCGCCACCGAACTGGCCCTGGAGGCCCTCTGCCCCCGTGTGCCCACGGAGGGTCTGGCTCAGCCTGTGCTAGTCTTCAACCCACTCCCCTGGCCGCGCTCCGAGGCCGTAGACCTCGCCGAGGACCAGCCCCCGCATCTCGTGGATATGCCTGCCCTGGGCTGGACCGTCGTAGACGCCGCGGCAGACAGTGGCGCCGCCGCCCTTACCGCTGGCCCCGTCCTCGTCTCCCCCACCTCCCTCGAGAACGACCTGCTCCGCGTCGAAATCGGTCCGGGAGGCGTCCTGCTCTCCCTCGTGGATAAGCGCACCGGCGCGGAACTCCTCGCCGCCCCGGCCAACGTCCTCGTCGTGGTTGACGACCCTTGGGACACCTGGGGCCACGACGTCATCTCCTTCCGCGACGACCTTGGCCCCATGGAGCCCGACAGCCCCGGCGAGGTCCTGGAGGAGGGTCCCGTCCGCGGCCGCCTCGGCTTCCGCCTACGCTGGGGCGACTCGTCGGCGCTACTCAACGTCTCCCTCACCGCCGGCAGCCCCCGCCTCGACTTCGACCTGGTGGTGGACTGGCATGAGCGGCTCAAGCTCCTCAAGGTCTCCTTCCCCCTGGCGGTCGAGGACCCCGTCGCCACCTTCGAGCAGTCCTACACCGCCCTCGTCTGCCCGGCCGACGGCGGCGAGCGCCCCGCCCAGACCTGGATCGACGTCACTGGCACCCAGGACGGGCGGCCCCTCGGCGCCGCCCTGCTCAACGACTGCAAGTACGGCTTCGACGTGCTGGACGCCGAGATGCGCATGACTATCCTGCGCAGCCCGGCCTACGCCTGGCACATGCCGCGCGAGCTGGACCCTGACAAGCACTACTGGTTCATGGACCAGGGCGAGATCCCGGTCAGCTACTCCCTGCTCCCGCACGCTGGCCCTTGGCAGGAGGCCGCCGTCGCCCGCCACGCCTGGGCGCTCAACATTTCGCCGGTCATGGTAGCCCTCGACCAGCCCGGCAGCGGCGAGTGGCCCGCCTCCGCCGCGCTCGCCGAGGTCGGCCCCGAGTCGGTGATAGCCTCAGTCTTCAAGCTGGCCGAGGACGGCACCGGCACCATCGTCCGCGTCTACGAGACCACCGGCACCGCTACCCGCGCCTGGCTCACTCTCCCCCGGGAGAACCAGCGCTGGGAGTTCGACCTAACTCCCTTCCAGATCAAGACTTTCCTCCTGCCCGAAGCAGGGCTTGTGGGGGAGTTGGTCGAAACCGACCTGCTGGAACGACCCGTTTAGAACCACGGAAGGGCCGCAGGGGTGGCGGCATTTGCCTGAATACGCACCGACGGCACCCCTCCGTCCCTTTCCCACCAAGGAGACTCACCATGCCCAATCAGGTAAACGTCGCCCTAGTCGGTTGCGGTGGAATTGCCGGCGCTCATCTTGCCGGCTACGAGAAGTTGCTGCAGGCAGGCTATGACCAGTTCCGCCTCACCGCCATGGTCGACTCCGACCTCGCCCGCGCCCGCGCCATGGCCGAGCGCTGGGCCGCCTGTTCCGGCGAAAGCGCGGCGGTCTACCCCAGCGTCGAGGAGATGCTGAAGGTCGACCCGCCCGACGCCGCCGACATCTGCACGCCGCACGCCTTTCACCACACCGCCGCCCTCCCCTGCCTCAAGCGGGGCATCTCGGTCATGATCGAGAAGCCCTGCGGCCTCACGGTCCGCGCCTCGCACAAGCTCCTCGCCGCCGCGGAGAAAAGCGGCGCCTGGATCGCCACCGCCGAGCAGATCCGCCGTTGCAAGGGCGCTCGCGCCATGGAGTGGGCCATCAACCGCAAGAAGTTGATCGGGGCTCCTCGTTTCTTCACCATGGAGGTCTTCGGCCACAGCGAATTCGACTGGAAGTCCTACGCCTTCGCCTGGCGCGGCCTCCGCCTGCTTACCGGCGGCGGCATGTTGCTCGACGCCGGCGCGCACTTTGCCGACATGATGCTCCACGTCTTCGGCCCCGTTGCCGAGGTCTTCTGCGATATGCGCACCTTCTTCACCCCCACCCTCAACGGCCCCGCCGGCCTGGGCAAGTGCAAGCTCGACGTCGAGGACACCTGGCTCGCCACCCTCCGCTTCGAGAGCGGCCTAGTCGGCCATTGGGCCTGGTCCCGCGAGGCCCGCGGCCACGCCGTCAACTGCTCCGGCTACTACGGCGCTAAAGGCTCCCTGCAGGACCGCCAGAAGTGGATGCACCCCTTCCAGAACGGCGCCGATCTTACCCTCGCCGACGGCACGGAAATACTCTACGAAGAAGTGGAGAAGCAATACCTGGCCAGCCTCAGCCCCCGCCGAGCCGCACAGCTATTCCCCTACGGCCTGGATGACGGCATCAGCAACGAGTGTTGGGACTTCGTGGAGTCAGTCGCGAGGAATCGCGCGCCGGAGGTGGACGGTCTGGCGGGGCTGAAGGCCAAGTCGCTTTGCTATGCTTTCTACGAATCCAACCTCTCCGGCCGACCGGTTAGCCCGGCGGACGTCGAGAGCGGCAAGATCCGAGCCTATCAAAAGGATCTAGACAAGTACTGGAAGATCTAACGAGGAGCCACGTAGGGCGGGGGCGCTGTCGCTCCCGCCTCTGGCCTAGCGTCACTCTCCATAGGCCTCGACTCGCGCGAGAGCCCCTCAAGCTGGGTAGAAACCAATCGAACGACCAAGAGGTGAAGGTAACTGGCGGGACCGCATGGGTGGCCGCGGACAGTACCGCCTGTGCACAGGCGGGCTGGTCCTCCTTCTACGTGGTCTATTTGCCCGCCGAAGACGCATACGCCGTGCGCTGCCGGCCGCACGGCGGAGAACCGCTACGTGTTGAAGGGGCAGCCGGTGAGGTCGTAGGCCAGCTCGAAGGCGGCCTCGTCCACTCTCTACCCCACGACGGCGAGATCCCGCTCAAAGCTGCTCACGCCATCCGCTTCCACGCCGCCACCTGAAGCCCGGCGTTCTCCGCAACCCCTCTGTCCGCCCCCACCCCTGCCTTACCCCACCGCGTCGATCTGCTTCGCTATCTCCACCTCTTCGGCCATCGCCTTGCTCAGGAACTTGACCATCACCTTCAGTCCGTTGGCCCCATCACGCTTGAGATCCACAACCTCCAGCGGTGCTGGCCCGGCCGCTACCCTATCCGCCTCCATCCCGATCGGGCTCCCTGCCCCCCGCGCCGAGGTCACGATCACCGGGATCTCCCCGTAGCCGAAACCTCGCTCCCGCAGCGAAGCCACCTGGCCAATGCTCATCCGCAAGTAATGCGCCACCATCCGGTCCAGTCCGGGCAGCATCTCCGCCCCAGCCGTTGCTTGCGCCAACTGCAGCGTCGCCAGCATCCCCCGCACCGTCCCCAGCCGCGTCTTGTTGCCCGCCTCCTGCGCCTGCTTGTTGGCCGCCTGCGCCCGGTCCTTCGTCTCCCGGGTCAGCATCTTCGCCAGTGTGAGGTCGCTCTGCCGCACTCGCCGACGGTCAAAGAGCCGCCCCACGTACAGACTGGTCTGTCGCGCGGAGATCTGCGCCTCCTGGACCGGCCCCAGCGCCACCTGAGCGGCCTGACTCCCCGCCAGTAGCAGGCCATTCGACTTGTCCAGTTCGTACATTGCGCTCTGCACCAGCCTCAGCGCCCCGCTGCGTCCCCTGCCCTGCGCCAGGCTCTGCAGCAGCGCCTGCGCCTGCCGTCCCACCTCCACGTTGCACCCCGCCGCTTGCGCCGACTGCTGTTGGCACAGGTCCAACGTGTACATCACATCCGCCGCCGCCGCTACCGCCGCATTGGCATTGATCGCGATTTTCTGCGTCTGCGGGGGCATCTCGTCATCCACCTGGGCGAGCTTCTCCAGCGAGGCCATCGCCGCGGTGCTGTCCCCCTGCGCGCCCTTGAGCTGCCCCGCCATCGCCTGCCGTGCCCCGGCCAACGAGGTGCCGATGTTCTCGGTACTCGCCACCAGCGCCTGCGCCGACCCGGCCAAGGCCAGCGCCTGCCCCTGCTCCTGTGCCGTCGGCGCCACCGACACCGGCGCCGGATTCTTCATCATCTGCACCAGGGCGTACCTGGGATAGTTGCTGGTTACCTCTGCCTGGGCCATCTCATAGTGCCCTCGCGCTTTGCTCTCCGAGCCCCGCCCCGCCAGCGCGTCCGCCAGCATCAGCGCCAGTTGCGGATTGTCAGGCGCCTGCGCCGCCTGCGCCCTCAACAGCTTCAGCGCATGACCATAGTGCCCCCGGGTTAGATACCCCTGCGAAATCCGCATCGCCGAGGGCACCGTCGCCCCGCGCACCCACGGGCGAGCTGCCTGCCGCGCCCGGCGATTGGGGGTATAGGGGTGTGTGGACAGCAGCGCCTCCAGGAAGCTCGACGGTCGTCCCTTCTCCAAGTCCGTGTGCAGCTTGGTGAAGAAGTCCAGCAGCCCCTGCGGGTTGTATCCGGCCGCGTAGGCCATGGCCGTCCCGGTGTCGTCCGCCGCGTACTCCTGCTCCCGGCTGTAGCGTAGGCTCAGCAGCCCCAGACCGATGGCCGTGACCTCCCCGAGCGTCTCGCTCTTGCTGCTGATCAGGCCCGCCGCCAGGTTGAAGAGGAGGCTCCGTTTGAAGGCCTTGATGCCGTCCCGGTGTACGACATGCCCGATCTCGTGGCCGACGACCGCCACCACCTCATCCTCGCTATCGACAAAGTCCAGGAACCCCTGGGTGACGTACACATACCCCCAGGGCGCCGCGAAGGCGTTGACCATGTCGGTGTCCACGACCTTGAACTTGTACGGCACCTGCTGGCGCACGCTGAAGGCGGTCAGGGTGCGCCCGATGTTCTGGTTCCAGTCGTTGAGCAGCGGATCGCGGTTCACGCGATAGGTCGCCTCTACCGACGCGGCTGTCGCGCTCCCAATCTGCCTCTCCACGCTATCCTCATTGCACCCCGCCACCAGCAAGGCCAGCGCCGGCAGCAGCGCCATTCCCACCCACCGGCCGATAGAGCTAAGCCCGGCCATCCCGGTCACCGCCTTTGTACCGACGTACCCCTCATTGCCTACAACCACTACCCCGTGTAGTTAGACGCGCCGCATCCCGCGAAGGTTGCGGTCTCCCGCCCTTCGGAGCCCCTCGCCCGAGCGTGCGCACGTCTGCGTGCGCCCGAGGGAGAGGGGGTAGGGGGTGAGGTCGCCGCCGGGCGGGTGAGACTCCCCTAAATGGGCTCCTCCGACGCATGCATCCGCGCCCGGTGATAGATCGCCTCCAGCTTCTCCGCCACCCGCGCTACGTCAAACTGCTTCACCCATTCTCGCGCGAAGGTCCCCATCTCGCGCCGCCGCGCGTCATCCTCCGCCAGCGCCGCAATCTGCTCCGCCAGTCCCTCGGCCCCGCCCTCCGCGGGTGCGAGCAGGCCGTTTTGACCCGGCAGAATCATATCCTGTGCTCCCGGCGCCGTCAACGCTACCACGGGCTTTCCGGAGGCCATCGCCTCCGTGTAGGCCAGCGGCTGGGTCTCGCTGAGGCTCGCGGTGATGAACAGGTCGAATGCCGCCTGGAACCCCGGTACCCGCTCATGGGGCATGGCCCCCGCGAACACCACCCGGTCGGCCAGCCCCTCCCGGCGCGCCCGTCCCTCCAGGTCCGCCCGCTCCGGACCATCTCCCACGAGCAGGAAGTAGACCTCCGGTTGCCGATGCATAACCCGCGCCGCCGCCTCGAGCAGGAACGGCAGGTTCTTTTCCGGGGAGAGCCGTCCCACGAACCCGAGCAGCAGCGCCGTCTCGGGAATTCCGTAGGTCCGCCGCACCTGGTCTCCACTCACGTCGGTGAAGGCCTCGATTTCCGTGGGGTTAGCCAGTATCTCAATTGGCCGCCGCACCCCCTCTTCGCGCAGCAGGCGTCGCATGGAGGGCACCGGCGTCGTGATGAGCTCGCACTTGTTGCAGTAGCGGGACACCTGCATCCGTAGGTACGCTTGCACTAGCGGCTCGGGCAGGGGCATCAGGTGGGCGAAGAGGCGGTACTCAGTGTGCACAGTGGTCACTAGAGGCACATCCGCCCAGCGCGCATACCACGCCCCCCAGGCTCCGACCCAGATGGGGTGCTGGGTGTGGATGATATCGAAGTCGAGGTGCCGCAGGGCCTTCACCACCCCGCGCCCATACGGCGCGGCGATGGAGTAATCCATATCCAGGGGAATCGGCAGAGCGGGGAACCGATACACGAAGGGGGAATCCAGGCTAACGTCGTAGCCCTCGGGCGCCGGGGCGAAGATGACCACCTCATGTCCCCGCTCCCGCAGCCCACGTTCGTAATACTCAACGCATTTGGCCACGCCGTTGACGGTAGGCCGGTAGGTGTTGGTGAAGATGCCAATGCGCATGGATAACCCCAGCGCGCGACCTGGGAGGGGCCGGGGGCGAGGCTATGGCGCCTCGTCACCGATGACCTTCAGCTTGCCTCGCAGCAGGTCCGCCATGTGCGGATGGGAGAAAGCTCCAGCGATCTGCAGGTTCTCCTCGTCCTCGGACGCCCCGTACAGGGGGGACAACTGCTTGGCGTAGTCGTTCCGTTCCTTCTCGTAATCCGCTACCGACAGTTTTCGCACCGTCTGGAAGAGCTTCACCAGCGCCTCCTGGGTAAAGCCTCCGTCGGGATTGGCCAGGCCCTCGGCGTTGGCTGCGGATTCATAGCCAAAGTCGGTATCCGACAGCCCCCGCAGCCAGTCCAGTAGCTCCTGCGCCTGCAGTTGCGCCTCATACTGGCCTGTCACGATGTCCAGTTGCTCCGGGGTGAACAAGGCCCGGACCGCCTTGGCGCTCGTCCCCAGCTTGCTCGCGGCCTGCTCCCGCGCGGCCTCCTCGTTTCTCTGCAGCGTCTGGAGCAGCTGGCCCAAGCCCTCCGGGACAGGCTTGTCCTCCAGCAGCAGCCGCCGCTTCTGGGCCAGGGCCTTTTCCACGTCTCCCTCCATCGCGACCAATTCCGCCTGCGCGGCCGCCCGCTGCTGCTGCAGCTTCTCAGTAGCCGGCAGGAGGCGGTTAATCTGCTCTGCGCTCAGCTGCAGCCGGTTGAGCATACCCAGCAGACGGATGTCGTCGTGCAGCCCCGCCAGCTTGGCATTCTCCCGCGTCACCGTAACCATCGGGTACGCGCTCTCCGCCTGCACCTGCCCCACGCTCCGCTGGCAAGCCAGCCCTGTACACAGAACGACCATCCCGATCAGTCCCACCGCGAAGCGGCTACTCATGATCTCTACCGGACCTTTCCGAGGCATCTGATGACTACCTAGCTAGCTGCTACGACAATCGAGCCGAGTGGAAGGTTCCGTCGGCACGTCGGCGGCTCTGTCAGGGCTGCGCCCAGAGAAGAGGCAAAGGGTGAGGGGCTCGCCTATCTCCGGAAGCTCTGCGCGGCCAGGGCCAGGAACTCCAGATTCGTCTTCGTCTTCCGGAGCCCCGAGATCAGCGTCTCGGTGGCGTCCATCGGGTCCATGGCGTGTAGCGCCTTCCGCAGTTGCCAGATCGACTGCAACTCCTCATCCGAAAAGAGCAGTTCCTGGTGCCGCGTGCTTGATTGGGCGATATCCACGGCCGGGAAGATGCCCCGGTCAGCCAGTTCTCGTGACAGCTTCAGGTCCAGATTGCCGGTAGCCTTGAACTCCTCGTAGATCATCTCGTCCATGCGGCTGCCCGTCTCGACCAGGATCGTCGCCATGATGGTCAGGCTCCCACCGTTCTCGATGTTCCGCGCCGCCCCCAGTAGCCGCTTGGGCCGGTACAGCGCCGCCGGGTCCAGACCGCCTGACAGCGTGCGCCCCGAGGGGTCGATCGTCAGGTTGCTCGCCCGCGCCAGCCGCGTGATCGAGTCCATCAGGATCACCACGTCCATACCCATCTCCACCAGGCGCTTGGATCGGTTCAGGCACAACTCCGCCACCTTCATGTGGTTTTCCGGCATCTCATCGAAGGTAGAGGCGATGACCTCCCCGTCGACCGACCGGTCGATGTCGGTGACCTCTTCCGGCCGTTCGTCAACCAACAGCACCATCAGGTGTATGTCGTTGTAGTTACTGGTCAGGGAGTTGGCGATTTCCTTGATGATGGTGGTCTTGCCGGCTTTGGGCGGCGAGATGACGAGGCCGCGTTGTCCCCGCCCCACTGGCGAGATCAGGTCCAGCGTCCGTCCCGTGAGATTCCCCGGGTTATCCGTCTCCAGCCGCAGTCGCTGGTCGGGGTAGACCGGAGTGAGGTCCTCGAACTGCGGCCGGGGCCCCACCTCTTGCGGCGATTTCCCGTTGATGGTCTGCACCCGCAGCAGCGACCAGTAACGCTCGCTGTCCTTGGGCGGCCGCACGGGGCCACTGACCAGGTCACCGGTGCGCAGGTCAAAGCGCCGGATCTGGCTGTCGGCCACGTACACGTCATTCTGCAGGTCGTTGCCATAGCCGCTCACCCGCAGATACCCGCGCCCGTCGCCAGTGAGCTCCAGGATACCTTCCCGGTAGCTCAGGCCCTCCCGTTCGCTTTGCTTGGCCAGGATCTTCATACACAGATCCGGTTTCTTCGCCCCCGAGATCCCGGGTAGCTCCATCTCCTGGGCGATCTGCCGCAGTTCATCTACCGTCTTTTCTTCCAGTTCCGACAACTCGAGCATGTCACACCTCTTCAGATTCCGCAGTCCTACCCCACGCCGCCCACCGCACAACGCCTTTCCCCTGCAACTCCGGTGGAGGAAACAACAAGTCCAGGTAAGGGCACGCCCTCCGCCGGAGGCATCCACGTAGGGTCGCCTCTACCTGGCTTCTTGCCGGCGCTGGCGGAACTTATTCTCCGCCTACTACCTGGTAGGTTTCGGGCTTCAGCACCGCCACATATGGCAGATTCCGGTACGCTTGGGCGAAGTCCAGCCCGTACCCGACCACGAAATGGTCCGGAATCTCAAAGCCCACGTAGTCCAACCCCACCGGCGTCACCCGTCGCGAGGGCTTGTCCAGCAAGCAGCACACCCGCACTTCCTCCGCCTGCGGTCGTAGCCACTCCACCAGCCACGCCAGCGTCCGCCCCGTGTCCACGATGTCTTCCACCACCAGCACGCACTCCCCGGCAATCGGCAGCGCAGGCTCCTTAACCAGGGACACCTCCCCGTTGGACTCGGCGCAGTCGCCGTAGCTGCACAGGGTGACGAAGTCTAGTCGGCAGGGCAGGTCCAGATGCCGCAGCAGATCGGCCAGGAACACCACGACGCCGTTGAGCACTCCCAACACCGTCACCGACCGGTCGGCATAGTCGCGGGTGATCTCCTCCCCCAACGCGGCCACCCGCGCCTCGATCTGTTCCTGCGTGAGAAGGACCCCCTCCAACTGCCTCAAGCAGTAGCGGGGCCGATTAGGCAAGGGTTGGCAGCTACTCATGGGAGGAACGGCCTTCACAATCGATGATGGATATCCGGTTCCCCATCCCCCTACTCCCACTCCACCGTCCCCGGAGGTTTGGAGGTGATGTCGTAGAGGACTCGGTTGATGTCTTTGACCTCGTTGACGATACGGTTGGCCACCCGCGCCAGTACCTCTTGCGGGATGCGGGCCCAGTCCGCCGTCATGAAGTCCTCGGTAACCACTGCTCGCAGGATAATGGGGTGTACATAGCTGCGGTCATCCCCCATCACTCCTACCGAGCGGATGTCAGCGATGGCCGCGAAGAACTGAGAGATGCTCTGGTCCAGGTCCGCCCGTGCCAGCTCCTCCCGGAAGATGTGGTCCGCTTCCCGCACCTGCGCCAGCTTCTCCCGCGTGAGGCCGCCGATGACCCGCACCGCCAGCCCCGGCCCCGGGAAAGGCTGCCGTTCGGTCAGCGCCACGGGCAGCCCCAACTGCCGCCCCAGTTCCCGTACCTGGTCCTTGAAGAGACGGCGCAACGGCTCGACCAGTTCGTAGTCCATGTCCTCCGGCAGCCCGCCCACATTGTGGTGCGACTTGATCTTCGCCGTCTGCCCTCCGCCGCTCTCGATCACGTCCGGGTAGATTGTCCCCTGCGCCAAGTAGTGGAACTCCCCGATCTTGCACGCCTCCGCCTCGAAGGTGCGGATGAAGGTCTCGCCGATGATCCGCCGCTTCTCCTCCGGATCCACCACGCCTTCCAGCTTGGACAGGAAGGCTTCGGACGCATCCACCGCCACAAACCGCTTCCCCAACAACTCGCCGAAGAACTCCTTGACCTCCTCCGGTTCGTTCTTGCGCATCAATCCGTGGTCGATGAACATGCAGGTAACCTGCTCCGGTATCGCCTGCACCAGCAGCGCCGCGACCACTGATGAGTCCACCCCGCCCGATAACCCGCACAACACCCGCCCCTCCCCCACCTGCGCGCGAATCTCGGCCACCGATTCCTCGACGAAATCAGCCGGCTGCCAGCTCGATACGCACCCGCAGGCCTTCCGGATGAAGTTGCGCAGCACCGTCGGCCCGCAGATGGTATGCCGCACCTCGGGATGGAACTGCACCCCAAACAGCTTCCGCTCACTGTCCCCCATCACCGCCACCGGCGTATATCCACTGGTCGCCAGCACCTGGAACCCCGGCGGCACCGCCTCCACCCGATCTCCGTGGCTCATCCACGTCTGCGAGGGCGAGTTGACCCCTTCCAGCAGCAAGTCCGGCTCCACCACCTCGATCTCCGTAAACCCATACTCCCGCCGCTCCCCTGGCTCCACCTTCCCGCCCAGCAGGTGCGCCATGAGCTGGTGCCCATAGCAGATGCCCAGCACGGGAATCCCCGTTTCCAGCACCCGCCGGTCCATGGTGGGCGCGTCTTCTCCGTACACCGAGGCCGGCCCCCCGCTGAGGATCAACCCGCTGGGCTTCTCCGGCAGCAACTCCTCCACACTGATATCCGCCGGGCGGCTCTCCGCTCGCACGCCTTGCTCCTGTACCTTACGGATAATGAGCTGGAGGTATTGGGCGCCGAAATCAAGTACAAAGATGCATTCGCCGGATGTCTGGCCGACCTGGTCAGGGGTACTCATGAGCAATCAGAGGATATGCAAGTTAGGCTTCGCAGGAAGACAAGTGGTGGGAAGAACAACTCGTGGGAGGCTAGCGAACCGATGCAACCATGTTTAGTATAGCGGCTGTCCACAACTCTGTCAACTACTCATGCAACAAAACGTCCCGGAGGGGCCGGATGAGCTGCGCCCAGAGGGTGCGGGGAATCCGGCCCCCGCCCTATCGCCCGCGCCGCCCTACCTCTCCCCACTCGCGTCCCGCGTCTCGCGACTATCCCCTCTCCAACCCCGCCCGGATCTTCTCCCGCGCCTCCTCAAACAACGGCGCCACCTGCGCTGTCGTATACGTCCGCTGCTCAAAGCTGCGCGTCTTCAGCGTCTCCAGGAAGCCCCGGAAATCCTCGAAATACGACCCGTAGATGTGGAAAGAGTCGGCAATGTGGTTGTACTGCCCGCACCCAATCGGTCTTCCCGTCCGCTCCGCCAGTCGCTGCGCGATCCGCGCCTGCAGTTCCGTGAAGGCGAACATGTTCATGAACGCCGCCTTGAAGGCGTCGTTGCTGCGCATGTGCGCCGCCATCACCAGCCGATCCTCAATCAGCCGGAACCACATCCGCTGCAGGCAGGCGGGATGGTCGGTCTTACCGTCTTCCCCCGGCTTCCACAACGTCGCCTGCGCCCGGCGGCTCTCCCCCGCCTCGGCCAGCGTCTCCACCACATACTCCAGTTGGTCCACCGGCTCGGGGGCGCCCGGCACGCTGTACGCGGTCATGCGCTCGTGATAGGTGTATTGCCACTTCCCCGCCGCCGGGTCAATCCAGTGGTCATGGATGCCGTCGATGACCTCCTGGGAATAGACCTCCAGATCATACATCCCCCCCGGCAGCGCCCGGTGAATCCGCGGCTCGGCAAAGGGCTCCGCCACCGCCAGGCACAGTGTCACATCGCGGCTGGGGGGGTCGCCCGGCTTGTCATACTGCGTCTGAATCTGCGCCCCCCGCTCCCAGCATTCCAACACCGCCCTCTCCCACCCCTCGGGAAGGGTCCGCGCGGTGATACAGACAAGCGGCAGATCAAGCGTTATCTCGGCCATAGCTATGGGTTGGGCATTGCCTCCTTTCCTGCCAGAAGAAGGGGCAGCGGGTGAGGCTCCCCTCCCCTATCCCCACCTCTCCTCATAGTACTCGTCCATCCTCCGCCGCATCTCCACGATCCGCGGCTTGTCCTCTTCTTGCCACTTCATCCCACTGTACCCGAACATCTGCAGCGGATGGTCCTCCAGGCGCGCCAGGTCGTTCTTGATTGTGGCCTCGAAGTCTCCCTCCCACAGCTCCCGCCCGCCGGTGATGATGATGGGCCGATCCCCGATCTCCTCCAGCGCCTCCTCCAGGTGGATCTCCGGCGCAAAGGCCGTGGGCACGTCCGACCACTCGGAGTACCGCACGTTCGGCAGCCCCCGCAGCGTCTCCTCGAACACGTGCTTGCCGCCGCAGGTGTGAATCCCGATTTCGCCGTGGAACTCCGCGATCTGCCGGTCATACGGCAGCCCAAACTCCCGATAGCTCTCCCGCGTAATCAGGTTTACCGAGCACTCCGCGATGCGTTTGCTCGTGCCCACGTAGTTAACCATCCGCTCCGGACCAATCCACACCGGCAGCGTCCGATGTGCCTCCAGCAGGAAGTCAGTGATCATTTGCAGGAGGTGGTGCAGCCGCGCCGCGTCCAGCTTCATCGCGTAGAACAGCTCCGTCCCCAAGATCATGTGCGCGATGTTGATCGGCCCCTGCAGGTCCGGGTAGCCTATCTTGATCTCCGGCGGCGTCTGGGCCTTGTAGACGTCAATCAGCTCTCTGATGCGCGGCCAGACCCCGGCGCTGTTGATGTCCGGCGCCGGGTAGTCGTCGAAGGTCGCCAGCGGCTGGTAGCCGGTCACGCCGCCGGTGTTGCGCGGGTTGCCGATATCAATCGGCGCCCCAAACGCACTCGCCACCGTTGCCGTCCCGAAGCATACCCCCAGCGCCGGCGTGAAAGGGTTGTTCATCTCCAGCGGACCGGGAATCCCGCGCAGCCCATCCAGCAGCCGCTTCTCCGGCGCCTCGAACCGCCCCCGCCTCTCCGCGTCGGTTTCCGGCACTTCCCGCCAGTGCTGCACCCTCCCCAGCGACAACGGGCATCCCCGCGGCCGCCTCCCCGCCTCCAGGTCCGCGTAAGTATTCAGGGTATTCTTCTCCGGGCGCTCTTCCATCACCTGAAGAACGCGCTCCACAGCCGTTTCAATTTCTGCAGTCACGACGATGCCTCCTAACAGCGATCACAGGTCCCGTAGGGGCGAATATCCGCCCGCGCCTGTTGACAGCCTTGCGTCGGAGCTCCAGGAAGGTCTCCCGCCTTCCCCGTCGAATCATGGGCCCGGTGCCCTGGCGCGCATTGTAAAGCCTGCACTCACCTACGTCAACGAGAAGGGAAGTACCGTCCATGTCCATCCGCATCGCCGTAGTCGGTCTCGGCGGCCAAGGCCGCAACCAGATGGAACTCGTCCAGAACCTCGGCCCCTATGAGGTCGTCGGTGGCAGTGACCCCTCTCCTCAGGCCCGAGAGGCGGCGGTCCCGCAGCTCGGCGTCCCCGTCTTCGAGACCATCGAGGAACTCCTCGACAAGACCAAGCCCGACGCCGTCTACGTCGCCACTGCCACCTTCGCCCACGTCGAGCCCACCGTTACCGCCCTGGCGGCCGGCTCCAACGTCATCCTGGACAAGCCCATGGGCGTGGACCTGGCTGAGGCCGGACAGATGGTCGCCGCCGCCAACGCCTCCTCCGGCAGCCTCTACGTCTTCCACAACCGCCGGGGTGATGGCGACTTCCTCACTCTTGAGAAGCTCGTGCAGGACGGCGCCCTTGGCGACCTGGTCATGCTCCAGTCGCGGCTTATGGCCAACGCCAAACAGCCCGCCGCGACTCCGGAGAACTGGCGTGCCGACCCCGCCCGCGGCGGCGGTATGCTCCTCGACTGGGGCCCGCACCTGACCGACCATGTCCTCGCTCTCATGCCCGGCAAGGCCACCCGTGTCCTTGCCGAGGTCCGCACGGTCAGTTGGACCCTCCCGGTGGAGAACTATTTCCGCCTTGATCTGTGGTTCGACGACGGCGCCCGCGCCCAAATCGAATACAACAACGCCTCCCCGCTGGACATGCCGCGCTTCTACGCCCTGGGCGACAAGGCCTGCGCGGTCAAGCACGGCATGGAGGGCTGCGTTAGCGTCCCCTCGGTCATCCGCTCCGAGTTCCTGGTCCGCGACTACGAGACAGGACGGATCGACATGGTCCAGTCCGCGCGCCCTGACCACATGCTGCTCTGGCGTAACCTCGCCGACGTCTTCCACGGCGAGGCCGAGCCCCTGGTCCCCCTGGACCACGCCTTCCAGGTCATGGCCGTCCTCGACGCCGCCCGCCGCTCGGCCCAGACGGGGTCATTCGTGGACCTGTAGAGCCACCACACCAGGAGGGGCCGTGTCTAGCTGTGTTCAACCCCAACAAACGTAGGCCGACAGGCTCCTGGGCCTGTCGGGCCGTGAACGGCGCCGCACCGGCCCCCACGACAGCGCCCAGCCCCGGATGGGGGCTGGGCGCGTCGGTGTACTGTTGAGTTGGCCGGATTACTCAATAAGCGTATAGCTGCCCGTGCGGCCGGGTCGACGTAGCCCGCAGCTTCTGGAACGGCGCCCCCATGATCTCCTCCACCCCCAGCCCCAGAGCCTCGCAGTAGGGCTTCAGCGTCGCCCGCAGCATCTCCTGATCCTCCGCCGTAATCTCCTCGACCGACACGCCCTTGCCGATGTGCGCCTCCGGGACCTCCCCGCGCACGTACATGGCTCCCCCGTGCATCCCGCTCCCGCAGTACCGCCCCGCCAGCGGCTCCCCGCTCGGCGTGTCCAATCCCAGGATGATCAGCTTCCCGCCCGCCATGTACTCCCCGGCGAAGTCCTTCGCTCGCCCGCCGATGATGATCGTCGGCTCCTGGTTCAGGTACGACTTCATGTGGATCCCGATGCGATACCCCGCGTTCTCTCGCACGTACACGCGCCCCCCACGCATCGAGTACCCCAGCACATCCCCGGCATGCCCCGGCACCACCACCAGCCCCCCGTTCATGGTATTGGCCACACTGTCCTGGACGCTCCCGGAGCAGTGGATACGCGGCCCGCTCATGAAAGCGGCCAGGTCATTCCCCGGGATACCCTCGATGCGGATGTCGACCTCCTGGTCTATCCCGCACCCGATATACCGGGTCCCGCAGACGTTGGCGAGATCGAATTCGGTCTCGCCCGCGGCAATGGCGGTCTTGATCTGCTCGTTCAGTGTCCTATGATCCAGGCCGGTGGCGTCTATTCTCATACTTCCATCCCCGGCCCCATGACTTTGTGCTTGCGGTACTCCTTGGGCAGCGACAGCAGCCCCAGCTCCCGCCCGATCAGCTTCTGCTTGAACTCACTGACGTCGATCTCTTCGCGGATCAACCCGGTGATAATTCCCGCCCGGTCAATATCCCCCACAAACACCGCCCCGATGATCCGGTTGTCGCGCAGGAACAGCCGCCGGTAATTCTGCCCGTCTGGCGAGTTGTACTCGAGCACTTCCTCCGCCCGCGCGGGCTCGGTGAGCCCCACCGAGATGGTCGGCAGCCCGCACACCTGGATCGAGTTCATCGCCACGCTGCCGTGGAAGGGCTGGTCGCCTCCCGCCATGTTCGTCCCCGCCACCTCCCCTTGCAGATACGCACTCGGCCAAATGGCAATGGGCCGGCTTTCGCCCAGCAGCATGTCATACCCCTCGGCCACGTCGCCTGCCGCGTAGACATCAGGGAGCGAGGTACGCATGTGGTCGTCAACCAGCACCCCGCGGTTCACCGCCACTCCCGCTTCCGCCGCCAGGGAGGTATTGGGTAGCACCCCGATAGCCACGATCACCATCTGCGCCGGCAGCAGCGCCCCCGTGTCCAGTCGCACCCCGTTCACCCGCCCCTCCTCGCCCGGCAAAGAGGCCGCGCCCCGCGAGGTCAGCACCCGCACCCCCGCCGTCTCTAGCGCCCGCTGTGCCAAGACCGAGCCCCGCTCATCCAGCGCCTGGGCCAGAATGCGGTCCAGCAGTTCCACCATCGTCGTCCGCAGCTCCAGGTGCTGCAGCGCCTCGGCCGCCTTGACGCCGATCATCCCGCCGCCGATGACCACCGCCTCCTGCACCCCGTGCTCCTGGACCCCGTGCTCCTGGACCCACGACCGCACCCGCGCCACATCGGCATACCGCGTAAAGGTGAAGACGCCCCCCAGGTCCGCCCCCGGCAGATCGGGGACAATCGGCGCCCCCCCGCAGGCCAGCAGCAGCTTCCCATACCCCAGCGCCGCCCCGTCGTCCAGGACGACCTCATGCTCCTCCGGCCGCACCTCGGTAACCGCATGCCCCAGGTGCGTGGTCACCCGCATCTTCTGGTAGAAGTCAGCCCTGCGGTAGTTCATCCGGCTCTCGGGAATCTTCCCCGCCAGCACGTACGAGATCAGCGGCGTGCAGTAAGCCGGGTACGGCTCCCCGGAGACTACGGCGAGGTTCCCCGCCTGATCCTGGCGCCGAATCGCCTCCACGGCGGAGATAGCCGCCGTCGAGTTGCCGACGATGAGGTAGTCGTAAGAGCTCCGACTCAGCTTCTCACTCATAGACTAACGCCTCATTCGGGCAGTGTAGAACGCACGCCGGTATTCCTTCCTCACCGCACAGATCACACTTGGACACGACCTTGCCTTCCTCCAGGTCAATGTGGATCCCCCCGAAGGGGCACATCATCACGCAACTCCAGCAGCCCACGCACTTCTCCGCGTCGTGGTGAACCACGCCCGTCTCCGGGTCCCGGGTCATCGCACCCGCGATGCACGCCGCCACACACGGTGCGTCCTCGCAGTGCCGACATTGCAGCGCAAACGAGATCGGCCCCTCCTCCTCCACCATCACGGCCGGCTCCGGCAGGTTCTCCTCATCTCGGAAGGCCTTAACCAGCGTCTGGTGCCCGGAGTGTTCGAAGATGCAGTAGATCTCGCACAACCGGCACCCGATGCAGTACTCCTCTTTGGTGTAGATGCGTTTCATAGGAAGACTTCAGACCTCAGACTTCAGACTTCAAACGCGAGTCGCGAGTGGGAACGGGCCGGTAGGCGTCACCGGCCGGCGGGCAAGACGCCCAGAATCTCCAGCTCTTGCTCCGTCATGTCGATGCCGCGCAGCATCTCCCGGTTCCCCCGCAGGCTATCTATGGAGTTCATCCCCATCCCGCCCAGCATTTCCTTCATCTCCAAGCCCCAGGCGCGCAGCAGGTTCTTCAGCCGCCGCACCCCGATCTCGGGATTCAGCCGCTTGGTCAGATACGGGTCCTGCGTCGCTATCCCCCAGGTGCACTTGCCTGTGTAGCACTTCTGGCACATGTGGCACCCCAGCCCTATCAGCGCCGCCGTCCCGATGTACACTGCATCCGCCCCCAACGCGATCGCCTTCATCACATCCGCGCTGTTGCGGAAGCCCCCGGCCACCACCAGCGAGGCCCGGTGCCGGATGCCGTCCTTGCGCAGTTGCGCATCCACCGCTCCCAGCGCCAGCTCAATCGGGATCCCTACGTTGTCCCGGATCATGGTCGGCGTCGCCCCCGACCCGCCTCGCACCCCGTCCATCGCCACGATATCCGCCCCCGCTCGCACCGCTCCGCTGGCGATAGGCACCACGTTGTGCACCGCCGCGATCTTCACCGAGATCGGCTTGCTGTATCCCGTCGCTTCCTTCAGCGCGTAGATTAGCTGCTTCAGGTCCTCGATGGAGTAGATGTCATGGTGCGGCGCCGGCGAGATCGCGTCCGCCCCCTGCGGAATCATTCGCGTCGCCGATACGTCCGCCGAGACCTTCTCGCCCGGCAGGTGCCCGCCGATCCCCGGCTTAGCCCCCTGCCCAATCTTGATCTCCACTGCCGCCGAGTTCTCCAGGTACGCCGGCGTCACCCCGAACCGTCCCGAGGCGACCTGCACGATCGCATTGCTCCCATACTGGGCCAGCGACCGATGCAGCCCGCCCTCGCCGGTGTTGAAATACGTCCCCGATTCCGCCGCCGCCCGCGCCAGTGACATCGCCGCACTCAGGCTGATTGACCCGTACGACATCGCCGAGAAGATTACCGGAATCTCCAACTCGAGTTGCGGTGAGAGCTTGGTCAGCGGCTTCCCCTGCTGGTCAAACTCGATCTTGTCGGGCTTGGCCCCCAGGAAGGTCCGCAGCTCCATCGGCTCCCGCAGCGGGTCAATCGAGGGGTTGGTCACCTGCGAGGCATTCAGGAACAGCCGGTCCCAGTACAGTGGGAAAGGCTTGTCAGCGCCCATGCCGGTCAGCAGCATGCCCCCGCTCTCCGCCTGTCGCGCAATCGCCCGCCGCGCCCCCGTGTTCCACACCGCATGGTAGCGCCCCTGCTCGGCCCGCTGGACTACCTGCAGCGCCCCCGTCGGACACAACGTCACGCAGCGCTGGCAGCCGACGCACAGCTTTTCGTCGCTGCTTACGCTGCCGTCCTCCGGGTCGATGTTCTGGCAGCCGTGCGCGCACTGCCGCGTACACACGCCGCACTCAATGCATAGGTCCGCATCGCGCTGGACGTTGAATTCAGCAGGAATGAGCGAGAGAGGCAACTTTCTCCTCCTCTAGTGTAAAGACCACCGGCTTGCCCGCATCTATCGGCCACGACTCCTCCGGCTCGCCATCCACCGCCCAGATAGCCGCTTCCTCACTGGCCAGGTATGACCGGTCTCCCTTGATTGCCGCGGCTAACGGCCGCAGCTTGAGCCGATCGCAGAACCCCACCATTCCCCCGTCGTACCCCGCGATAACCGCGAAAGGCCCGTTGAGCAGCGCCCCGGCATACGTCTGCCTCATCAGCGTCAGCAGATGCTTCCGCGTCAGGTCCGGCTCCCGGTCGATGTCCTCCCACTCCGGGCAGGCCATGGCCAGGCACGCCATCTCGATGCTCAGCTTGTGCCGCCGGCACAGCAGGTCAAACATGTAACTGATGACTTCCGAATCCGTGAATAACGTACAGGGATACCCATTGGACTCCACATACCGCTTGTTCACCCCATACGAGGACAGCTCCCCGTTGTGGACAATCGACCACTCCAGCACATCAAAGGGATGCGCCCCCCCCCACCAGCCGCCGGTGTTGGTCGGGAAGCGCGTGTGCGACACCCACAGGTGCCCCAGGTACTCCTCCAGCCGGTAGAACTCGGCGATAGGCTCAGGGTATCCGACGCCTTTGAACACCCCCATGTTCTTTCCGCTGGAGGCCACGTAGGCTCCCTCCACCTCCTGGTTGATGAACATGATGGTGGAGACCAGGTAGTCCCTCTCGTCCCGCGGTTCCACCCCCACCAGTCGCTTCTCCGGCACTCGCACGAAGAACCGCCACAGCACCGGCTCGTCATGGATAGTCGGCGTAGGCCGCGTGGGGATCTCCTCGTCGTGCACGACCTCCAGGGCCGTAGGCAGATACTCGCGCAGCCGGTCCAATCCCGCCTGATCCATGGCCATGATGTGCAGCGCGTACTCCTCGGCGTGCTCCGGGTAGATGCCGTAGACTACGAAGCCCGCGCCCAGCCCGTTCCCTCGCTCGCGCATCACGCTCATGGCACGCACGACGTCCTCAGAGTTGAAGCGGCGGCCGGTGCGGTCGAGGATGCCCGCGGTGCCGCAAGCGGCCGGAATCTTGAAGTCAGGTAGTCTATGCATAGCCGGATATACCGAACCGCCGCGGCCTCCCGGGACACGCCGCGCCTGGATGGAACTGCTGCGTATATGCTATCGCGTCTTCGCTACCGTTGTCAATACTGCCGACCGGAAATATTTCGGCTATCCTTCCGCCCTCAGTTTTGCCGCTGGGCCTCCAGGTCCCTATTTTGATGGGTCTAGGCCCTCGCTCAGGCGGAGCACCGGCATATCTCTTCCGGCAACGGCTATCCTCCGACGCCGTCCTAGTCCGAGGTATGCGTCTCATCTCCCGGTGGCGCTCGGCTATCCGCGCAGGAGAGACCACGCACCTGACTCGCGCAGAGCACACCTCTCTGCCACTCACGACTCCCATCACTCCTTCGCCCTCGCCTCCCGGCACTACTACTCCCGCCACGATCATCCCGACTGCTGGGCACGTACCCCGTCCTGCGCTAGCTTCCGCGTCCGTCGGTATGAGCCGCGCGCCGTTCCTCTTACTTCAGCCGCCTGTCCCTAGGGCCCTTCCCCCCTTGGTCCTCCCCAAACACTTCACTTATGGTTGACTCAACATTTACGCAATTCCACCTATAGACAAAAGAAAGTCCTGTATTCATAATCTCGTCACTAAAGGCGAGAAGGGGAAGGGGCAGCAACCAACGAGTCTACCATCGCGGGAGGAAATCTATGAGTGACATAAAGTACATCGTGAGTCGCATGGCGGCAGAGATGCCCGTTTCCGTCGATCGCGAGGACTTGATGAGCACCGGGACCCTGGGCCTGATCAAAGCGGTGGATCGCTTTGATCCCCAGCGCGGAGTGAAGTTCGAGACTTACGCGAGCTGTCTAATCCGGGGGGAGATCATGGAATCTCTCCGCGAACGCGACCCGGCTCCCCGATCCCTCCGCAAGCGCAGCCGGGAGATGAACCGGGTCGTCGCCGACCTGTCCGTGCAGTTACAGAGGATCCCCCGCACTGAGGAGGTGGCGCAGGCCATGGGAATAAGCGTGGCTGACTGTCAGTCGATTCAGCATCGCCTGCGCACCACCGACGTGGTCTCGCTGGAGGAAAGCATCGAGGCGGATCCACAGGTCGAGTCCCGCGCCATGTTCGCCGAGGACCTGTCCGCTCTACGTGCGAGCGACCCCGCCGCAGCCCTGGAGCACAAGGAGTTCCTGCAGATGATTAGCGACGGCTTGGAGAAACTACCGGAGCGAGAGCAGGTCATCCTGGCCCTTTACTACGGCCAGGACCTAACCCTGAAAGAGATCGGGGGCATCTTCGGTATCACCGAGTCGCGTGTCTGCCAGCTCCACGCCCAGGCTCTCAAGCGCCTTCGGGCCAGCATGGAGCAGGAGTACGCCCGGGCCGCCTGACGGGGGGTCTCCACGGGAATCGGATTCCCTCGTACAAACCGGAAAGAGCCGGGTACAGGTCGGCCGCAGTCGTATCGCAGGCTGCCCTCTATCCGGCCCCCGTCGCCTCACCCGCCGCTGCGCGCCCTCTGCGTGCGGCGAGGTGAGCTGGTCCCCTACCCCGCCTCCCTGATCACATCCACCTCACGATTCGGAGCCTGGCGGCTCGCCCCTTCCGCCAGGCTCCCATAGAGAATATTGGCTGCCACCAGCACGATCACGCCAATGCTGATCCAGATCATCGTCCCCCCGAATCCGGCTATGTCGCTGTCCTTGCTCAGCTTCAAGATAATCCCGATGATCAGCCCGGCCGGCGGGCAGAATACCGCGAGCAGGAGCAGGCCAACCTGCAGCGCCCCATTGAGCCCCACGATCTCCGGCTTCTCCCCGGCTGCCACGCTCCGCACCGCCGCCCCGGCCCTCCCCCACCGGATGAACATCCCCACAGCGATCAGCACTCCACCCAGCCCCAGCCCCACGAGCACAATCGCGATGAGTCGTGCGTCCACGAGCCCGCCGAACGACTGCAGGTCTTTCGGTCGGACGCTGAAAACCTCGCCCCAGCCCCCCGTCTTCATCCGCATCAACCCCAGCGCGAGCAGGGCCAATCCGACCACGGCGGCAATGATCGCCAGCACCAGCGCCGCTCCCGCCTCGCTCTTGAGCACCTCCGCCTCTTGTTTGTCGAACACGCGCAGCCGCGTGTCCTTGCTGCTCTCCCCGGGCAGGGCCCGCCCCGCCGACGCAGCCGTCCGCGCCACCACCTTCGGCTCGTCACTCGACCCGGTCCGCCCCGCCACCGACTCCTGCCGCAACTGCTCGCGCGTCTTCCGCCGCGTCTCGGCCAGGTCCGCCCCACAGTCCATGCACTGCATATCGGTCGGACTGACGGGTGAACCGCATTTCGGGCAAGTATTACTGGCCATGATTGCGTACTCCCTCAGGGAAATGGCCCGCCGCAGGCGGGCCGAGCGCTACAACACCCAGGATATGATACCTCAGTTCCCGCCCGAGGCGCAAGCTTTTCCGCCCCCGCCACGCCGCCCCTCTACCGGCATACGGCCCGCTGTGAGCCCGTCCTGACGCCGGCTTCCGCCTCGCCCCCGCTCGCCCCAGCCCTCGTACCGCGCGGGCGCAGGAAAGAGAGGCCTCGCGAGCAGGAATCCTCCCCTGCCCGGCGAATCTTTCCTCGCAAACTTGCCCTACGGAGGTCCGCTATGCCCTCTCGCCTGCTGCTCGCCGCCGTCCTCCTTGCCCTCGCCCTCGCCGCCGCTGCCGACCCACCCGCTCCGGTTACTCTCGCCCCTCTGCCCCCCGAGGCCGACCTGGGTGACTTCCTGGCAGAGAACCACTCCGTCTTCCTCCCCAACGGCGCCTACAACCTCGCCGAACCCCTGGTCCTCGATGGCTGGCAGGACGGCTTGATCATGGGAGCTGGCCGCCTCGACTACGGCACCCAGCTCCATTTCGGCCCCGCCGGCAAGCTCCGTATCCAGAACTGCAAGCGCCTCACCCTCTGCAACCTCTGGATCGGCCTCCAGCCCGGCGCCGACGTGGCAGGGATCGAGATCGTCGGCGACGAGCCCTGCGACGTACGCTTCCTCAACTGCATGATCGGCGTCAGCGGTCAGGACCGTGGCACCGGCCTGGCCATGCGCGCCCCCGGCCAGCTCCTGCTCCAGTCCTGCCATTTCTTCGGCGGCAACCCCGGCTTGCTGATCGACCATCCTCAGGCCGAGGTGACGGTCCTGGGCGGAAACTACCAGGCCGAGACCATCCACATCCGTCAGCAGGCCGGCTGGCTCCAGGCCTATGCCATCGGCTTCCAGATCGCCTCCGGGGGGGCCGACGTCGAGATCACCGGCCAGACCCCGAAACCCATCATCATCGCCGCCTGTCGCAGCGAGGGACCCCAGTATATCCTCCGCGCTCCCGACACGGACGAACAGATTGACGTCATCATGAAAGCCTGCGGTGGCGCGGTGACCGAGCCTCAGCCTCTGGCTCGCTACGGCGCTGCCGGTACCTTGATCGCCCTCGGCAACAACGCCGTGGGTGGCTTCGAGGCCCCCGCTAGCACCGGCACCATCGTCTCCGCCGGGAACACGTTCCGCCGTGGTCCGCAGGAACGCAACCCTTACGAAATCGGCCCCCAGACCCATCTGTACTCCGCCGGGGACCTCTGGTACATGCTCGGCCCCCAGGAGGAATTCCGCGTTCCCGCCGGCGGCCTGATGGACGCCGCAGCCATGCAGCAACTCGGCTATCCCATCCCCGAGAACCTCCAGTTCCTCCCCTCCGGCGCCGACTTCCCGGCTCTCACTCAAGTCGCCTCGCCCCTGTGGGGCACGGTGCCCCTCATCGCTAATATCGCCGACCTCATCCCCTCCGTGAAGCAATGGGGTGCTGTTGGCGACGGAGAAACTGACGACACCGACGCCCTTCAGAAGGCCCTCGATGAGAGCCGCCACGGCCCGCTCTACTTCCCCGAGGGCAAGTACAAACTCACCCGCGCCCTGTTCGTCGACCACCGCAATGGCGGCTGGTTCGTCGGCGCCGGCCCGGATAAGACCGTCCTGACCAACACCGCCGGCGGTGGCGTTCTGCGCACCGACGGCTGCGGCTACTCCGCCTGGCAAGACCTCGCCTTCGTCGCCTCGCCCGACGCCCCCGACCCCGCTTTCGACCTCAGTTGGGACCAGAGGAACCCCGCCCCCCCGGACTTCCTCGGCTCAGCCCTACAGGCCAACGTCTTCTACCGCTGCCGCTTCGAGGGAGGCGCGGCTGGCCTCTGCATTGGCCGCGAGGGCTACATGGGCTCGGAAACGCTGGCAGTAGACTCCACCTTCAGCAACTCCGGTGAGGGGTTCGCCGTCCGTAACTACAACGCCCTCACGAACAACGCCGTCGGCTGCACCTTCCGCGACAACGGCATTCACATGTCTCAGATCGCCGGCTCCTTCAACGCCGTGGAGTGCACGTTCGAGAATGCCCGCCAGAGCGACCTGAAGATGCAGAATTCCGCCGCCGACGCCTTCTACTTCGCCAATTGCACCAGCAACGGCCCCCAGCCCATCTTCGGCACCCAGCAGACCGGCGCCACCGTCAACGCCTTCTTCGACGGCTGCACCTTCACCGCCCCCGCCCAGGCCCTCGTGTCCTACGCTGCCGGCGGCAGTGTGACTTTCGTCAACAGTGATCTCACCGCCGGCTCTCTCTCCGGCGGCAGCGGCATCTCCGTCAGCAGCCTTTTCCTGATCCACTCCCAGACCACCGCCGAGAAGCCGATTAACGCTGGCGGCAGGAGCGTGGGGTACGTGTTCTGACACTAGCGCGAGGCATAACGCCTTGGACCTCTATCGCCTCCGCGACCGTCTCTAGCCCGGCCATACTAGCGGGCCGCTCTGCCTCCCCCTCTCCTGCAAGGAGAGGGGGCCGGGGGGTGAGGCTTCCCCGCCCGCCGCCTAACACGCCTTTCCTATCACCAGACTTAGGAGGTCCCACCATGAAACGCATCCCTCTCCTCGTCGTAGCTTTTCTAGCCTTGGCCGCCCTCACCGCCTCCGCCGCCGACCTCCCTCTCAGCCGCGTGGTCCTCTTCTCCACCGGCGTCGGCTACTTCCAGCACGACGGCACGGTGGACGGCGACGCCACCGTCCCCCTCTCCTTCCGCGTGGACCAGATCAACGACATCCTCAAGTCGCTGGTCCTCATGGACCAGGGCGGGACGGTCGGGCCGGTGACCTACGCCTCCCGCGAGCCCCTGTCGAAAGCCCTCGCCGCCTTCTCCATCAACCTGGGCGACAACCCCTCTCTCTACCAGTTGCTCCTGCGCTTGCGCGGCAGCGAAGCCCAGATTAGCCTCGGCCGCGATAGCCTGCGCGGGCTTATCCTGGGGGTGGAATCACAACAGGTTACCGTCAAGGACACCACCGAGACTCTCCAGTACCTCAACCTGCTCACCGACAAAGGCCTGCACAGCCTCCCCCTCAATAAGGTCACCGCCGTCAAGCTGACCGATACCCAGCTCAACGGGGAGCTCAACGCCGCCCTCGCGGCCCTCGCCGCCGCCCGTGATACCACCAAGCGCGAGGTCAGCCTCAGCTTCCTCGGTGAGGGCCAGCGCCTCGTCAGCGCCGCCTACCTGCTGGAGACGCCGGTATGGAAGACCACCTACCGCCTGGTTGTGGATGGGAAGGCGCCCTATCTCCAGGGCTGGGCCCTGGTCGAGAACACCAGCGACAGCGACTGGACCGACGTGGAGATGGCCCTGGTCTCCGGCCGCCCGGTGAGTTTCACCCAGAACCTCTACGAGCCGCTTTACGCCTACCGCCCCAACGTCCCCGTCGCCCTGCCCATACCCGTCGCCCCCCGCATCGCCGAGGGCACGCTGGAGGCGGAGCAACAGCTTGCTTTCGGGCCCGACAAGTTTGACAACCTCACGGCGAAGATCGGCCCCGCTGGCGCCGCTGGCGCTATGGCCCCCGGCATGGCGCGCGCCGAGCGAAAGCGCGCGGCCGAGTTCAGCGTCGACGATTCCGGCGTCCTGGCCGCCGCCTCCGGAGAACGCGTCGGCGAGCTCTTCCAATACGACATCACCCAACCCGTCACCATCCCCCGCCAGAAGTCGGCCATGATCCCCATCATCGCCACGGACAAGCTCAGCGGCGAGAAGGTGGACCTCTACAACGCCCAGAGCAACGCCCAGCACCCGCTGAGCGCCTTCCGGCTCAAGAACACCTCCGGCCTGCATCTCATGGCCGGAGCCCTCACCGTCTTCGACGGCGGCGCCTACGCCGGCGACGCGCTCCTCGACGACCTCGCGCCGGGCGACGAGCGCCTGGTTACCTACGCCCTGGACTTAGGGACCGAGGTAGCCACCGACCGCACCGACGAGAGCGCTGAGGTCGGCTTCCGCATCGACGGGGGCGTGGTCTTCTTCAGCCTCCGTCGCACTTTCACCCTCACCTACACCCTCAAGAACCGCACCGAGCAGCCCAAGACAGTGCTGGTCGAGCAACCAATCATGTCCGGCTGGAAGCTACTCGCTCCCGAGAAGCCCGCCGAGATCACCGCCAGCTACTACCGCTTCCGGGTAGCCCTTGCCCCCGGCGCGGCCGAGAAGCTGGTGGTCAAGTTCGAGCAACCGGTCGTGCAGACCGCCGCTCTTCTGGAGGAGAACGTCACCCCGAAGATCACCATGTACCTGCAGTCCAAGGTGATCAGCCCCGAGGTCAAGGCGGCCCTGCAGGAGATCATCAAGCGCCGCGCCGCGATCGCCGACGTAGTCGAGCAGCGCACTCGGAAGCAGGCCCGCCTGGCCGAGATCGGCAAGGAGCAGGAACGCATCCGCCAGAACATGGCCCAATTGGACCGCAACAGCGACCTGTACAAGAAGTACGTGGAGAAACTGACGGCCCAGGAGGACGAGTTTGACGCCACCCGGGCCGACATCGCCCAACTCCAGGACCAGGAGAAGAAACTGAGCGAGCACCTCGACCAGTACATCCGGGGCCTGAAGATCGGCTAGCGCCGGCCGCCCCTCCCATACCCCCCTCTCCCAAGCGAAGCGCGGGAGAGGGGGGCAGGGGGGTGAGGTATCACCCGCCGTCCGGCAATCGCATATCACGCTCCAGGAGAGAACCCATGTTCATCGACATCCACGCCCATGCCTACCGCCGGCCCGTACCCTTCGTCGTGCAGTTCCCCACCGCGGAGGAGGTCCTCCAGCGCTACGACGAGGCGGGGATCGAGAAGGGGGTGCTGCTGCCCATCGTGAGTCCCGAGATCTACTTCCCGCAGGCCAATGAGGACATTCTGGACATGGCGGCGCAGTACCCCGACCGTTTCATCCCCTTCTGCAACGTCGACCCGCGCGCCCTGACCAATTCCGCCGACGCCCCCCTCGACACCGTCCTGCGCTACTACCGCGACCAGGGCTGCAAGGGTCTCGGCGAGGTCATGCTCAATGTGCCAGTCATGCACCCGCTAGTCCAGAACCTCTTCAAACACGCCCAGACGGTGGGCTTCCCGGTCACCTTCGACGGCTCGGATCAGGTCAGCGGCGATTTCGGCCTCTACGACGACCCCGGGCTGCCGCAACTGGAGCACACCCTACAGAAGTTCCCCGAGCTGGTCATACTCGGCCACGGCCCGCTCTTCTGGTCGGAGATCGGCCGCCTCGAGACTCCCGGCGAGCGCGCCAGCGTCTTTGGCCCCGACGGCAAGCAAGTCGGCTGCCGGCCCCAGGGCCCCATCCAGGAGGAGGGCGTCATGCCCAAGCTCCTCCGCCGGTACTCCAACCTGTACGGCGACCTCTCCGACGGCAACCCCTGTCTCGCGCTGTCCCGCGATCTCGACTACGGCCCCCGCTTCCTGGAGGAGTTCCAGGACCGTCTCCTCTTCGGCACCGACATCTGCCACGCGGACATGCCCTTCCCGATGGTGGACCTGCTCCGTGACTGGCTTGACGCGGGGAAGATCAGCGAGCAGGTCTTCGCCAAAGTATCCCGCAACAACGCCGTCAAGCTTCTGCAGTTGGGGTGAGATTACGGGGAGATTCCTAAGGGACACTCGGAGGGGTATAGACACTCGCCTCGCCGACGGGGAGAGTGTCCGTCCCCGTCGTTCGCCTGCCCTGGGCGGTCCTTGCCCCCTACCACTCCCGCGAGTCCGGCACCTCCAGCCACGCGCCCGCCTGCTGTATCGACTGCTGAGAGACCAGGCCCGGCAGCGTCATGTCCATGGCCTCGTCTATCCCGATGGGGCAGGGCGCCTCGCCGCGGATCGCCCGCACGAAATCGAGCACCTCGAAGAAATCCCCGCCCCCGTGCCCGGCCTGCCGTGCCTCCTCCGGGGGGTTGCGCCAGATCTCCGGCAGGAACCGCTCGGCCAGCGAGTCGATTTCCATCAGCGCCTCCAGCGCCACCCACTTCGGCTCGGCGCTCAGTTCCCGCAGCCAGATCTTGCCCATGTCGCCCGGCCCGCCCCGCGCCGATTCGTACGCCCCGTCGGCGCCCTGGAGCTGGTAGTTGGTCATGGCGTGCGGCCGGTCGGAGACCATGTCCACCCGCACCTTCAGCAGCCCGCCGCGCGCCGTCCGGCAGAGCATCACCGGCGTCTGCTGACCGTACAGGTCGCCCCGCGGGTCCCGATAGCGGCAGTCAGCATCGGCGCAGCAGACGCTGGTCACGCGGTCGCCGGGCATCCACTGCAACAGCGGTCCCAGGCTGTGCGTCCCATAGGTCACCCCCGCGATCCCCGTCTGCCACTGCCGTCGCCAGGTGGTGATCTCATTGAGCCCCTTCAGGTCATGCAGGTACTCCCCCTCGCCGTAGTACACCTCCCCGAACAGCCCCTGTCGTGCTAGCTCCCGCACCAGCACGTTCGGCCGCATGTAGGTGTAGTTCTCAGCCATCATGAAGACCGCCGTGGATTGCCGGCAGGCGGTCACCAGCTCCCGGCACTCCTCGACAGACACAGCGGCGGGTACCTCGCTCAGCACATGCAGGCCCCGCTCCAGCGCCGCGATGGCCTGCGGCACGTGCCACGACATCGGCGTGCCAATGACCACCGCGTCGAGTTCCGACCGCTCCAGCATCTCGGCGTAGTCGGTGTACTGCTCCTCCGCCCCCATCGCCGCCGCGCAGGCGGCCAGCCGCTCCGCCTCCAGGTCGCACACTGCGTAAATGCGTGCCCCATTGGCCTCCAGCGCCGCCCGGAAGCTCCCGCCACGGCCCGCCGCGCCGACCAGTCCGACTTTGAGTTGCTCGCTCGAACTCACACTAGTCACCTCCGTGTGGCGCGGGCCTTACAGCTCGCGCTCCTTGCATCCGCTCCCGCACCTCACGCCACGCCTCGTAGGCCGTCCGGTACGCTGCCTCCGCCCGTGGTTCCCAGACGCGGTCGGCGCGATACCAAGCTTGGGCGGCCTCCCGAATCGTGGTGAACTCCCCCGCCCCTGTGGCTGCTAGTAGCGCCGCCCCGGCGGTGGCCGCCTCCGGGACGGTCGGGCGCTCCACCGGCAGGCCCGTCACGTCCGCTTTCATTTGCAGCCACAGGTCACTGCGCGCGCCGCCGCCGATGCAGCGGATCATGCGGAGCGGCAGCCCCGCCTCCTCCAGCAGCGCCAGCATGTCCCGGAGCGTGAAGGCCAGCGACTCCAGCAGCGCCCGGTACATGTCCCCCAGCCCATGCCCCAGCCCCAGTCCGGCCAGTATCCCCCGGGCGGCCACGTCGGGCGGTGTGACCTGGCCGTCGAAATGCGACAGAGCCTTCACGCCCAGACTACCCGGTGGTACCTTGTCCGCCAGGGCCTCCAGCTCGGCCAGACTCCGGCCTCCGGCGAAGGTACGGCTGAACCACTCCAGCACCAGACCCGCGGTCTTGGCGTAGGCCAGGGCGAAATGATACTCGGGCAGCGGGAAGCGCCCGCCGAACACGCCCGGCGGCAGGGGCTCCGGCAGGCGCTGGGCCAGCGTTACCACCGCCAGGCAGGTCCCGCTCATCTCCGAGGCGATCCCTGGCTCGCAGTTCCCCGCCCCCAACGCCCCGGCGTACTGGTCGTTGGAGCCCGTCATCAGCACCGTCCCCGGCGCCAGACCCCATTCCTCCGCCACGCCTGGACGCACCGCTCCCACCGGCGTCGCCGGCTGTTGGATGCGCGCCAGCGTCTCCCGCACGACTCCCGCCGCCGCGAGCGCCGGCGCCGACCAGTCGGGCGCGTCGTAGGCGTACAGGCCCGTACTGACCGCGGCGTCCGGATCGGTGACGGCCTCCCCGGTCAGGCGGTAGGCAAGATACTCCGGCAGCAGCAGGTGCCGCCGCGCCCGCGCCATCCTCTCCGGGAAGCGCTCCCGGAGCCACATGATCTTCGGCCCCGAGCAGATATCGAGCAGGCACAACTGCGCCGCCTCGGGTATTCCGGCCACTGCCTGCTGCAGCCGCTCGGCCTGCTCCCCCGCCCGCGCGTCGTACCACAGGAGGGCCGGGTGCAGGGGCCGGTCCTGTGCGTCCAGGGAGACGAACGTCTCGCCCTGGGAGCAGATAGCCAGCGCGCGCACGGGAAGCGCGGCCTCGGCGAGCGCCTGGCGTGCTGCCTGGCGCGCTGCCTCGTAGACGACCTCGATGGGAATCTCGGTGTGCCCCTCGGGGGTGGTGGTAGGGGTGCAAGCCGCCCGGCCGCTGCCCAATAGTTGTCCCGAGTTGTCGAAAACTCCAGCCTTGGCGCCAGTACCGCCTAGATCGAGACCGAGGAAGGCCTGCACCTCACCCAAGGCCTCTCACCCCCGCCAGCAGCGCCGCCCCGTTGTGGTAGAACAGCCCCTCCCTCTCCCCCGCCGACAGCCCCACGCGCTCGGCGGCGCGGTGCAGGGCGAGGATGATCTCGTAGACCATGAAGGTGGCGCGAATATCGTGGCCGCCGACGGCCGGGGCTGCAACGCGATACGGCCCGCTGGGCGGGTAGCCGGGCAGGACCACGTCCATCCAGTGGTCCATTACATAGACTCGCCGCCCGCGCATGGCGGCGATGGGCAGATCGGTGGCGTAGACCACGCGTTGCGGGCCCACGGCCTCCAGCGCTATCTGCAGCACCGTGGGGTCCATGACCATGGCGGTGTCCAGGTAGACGTTCTCCAGATCGGCGACGGCACCAACCGCCTCCCGCATCTCGTCGGGGAGGTAGCAGCGCCCGCAATGGGCCAGCACGAACCGGGCCCCCGGATAGCGGCGGGCGTAGTCGCGCACCCCCGCCTGCACGACGGGATCGGCCAGCCGCCCGGCGCGGGGCACGTGCAGCAGGACTAGCAGCCCCAGCTCTTCCGCCAGCGCCATCTCCGCCGGCCCCAGCATGTCCGAGACGGCGATATCGCCGTAGTCGTCCCCGTACCAGTTGAGCAAGACCTTGTAGCCGAAGAACCCACCCTCCCGCACCTGCCGGCGTAGTTCCTCAGGCGACTGCACACCCTTCCCGGCGATGAGCAGCGGATACCGCCCCGGCGTAGCGCCCAGGCGCGCGGTGTCGGCGTTGGTCCGCGCGAGGTCTACCGCGGGAGAGGGGAAGCCGAAGCAGACCGCCTCGCAGGGCCGGTCGGGGAACATCCGCCCCAGATCCGCGTCCAGCGCCTCCGGCGGGTACTCCTCCTGCACCACCATGTACTTCCCGCCATCCGCGTCCGTCTCCCAGGGCTTCTCCCGCCAGTGCTCGCGCCGCCAGATGTGCACATGGAAGTCCAGCACCCGCGGCGGCAGCAGGGGGGCAATCTCGTCGCGGTAGAAGGGGAGGTCGATTTCGTGGTAGCGCTCTGCTTCGTTCATGGGAGGTCGTGCCTCGCTCGATGCAGGGCCGGTGCGCACCTCCGGCCGATACTCACCTCACCCCTGCGCTCGCTTCGTTCGCGCTGTCCCCTCTCCCGCGCCTGCGGCTTGGGCGAGGGGACGCCGAAGGAATCCCGACTCACCCTGCTCCCGAGCGTAAGCGAGGGAGAGGGTCGGCGGGTCCGCGCGCCGGGGTAAGGGGCAAGCAACGCGCCGGCAATCCGCTCAGCCCACGCCTGCACAACTGTCTAGAGCTCGCAGTACTCAGCTCCGATCATCTCCGCCAACCGCCGCAGGCGAGGGCGGGCGTCGCCGCAGCAGACAGCGCAGTGGTGAGGGCCGCCGGCCTGGGCGTAGGCGGTGAGGAAGTCGCGCACGTCGCCAGCCGGAGTCATCTTCCAGTGAGGCGCCTCCTGCGCGGGGAGGGGGCCGAAGTCGGGGATGGACATGGGCGCGACTACCAGCCGCCAGCGCTGCCTCGGGCCGAGGGTCAACGCGCAGAGCGTGGTGGGGCCCGGCTCCAAACTGACGACGAGCGCCAACTGTCGGTCCCTCGTCCGCGTGATAGGCGCGGCGCGTGCGACCAGCGGGACCGGGCGGTCGGTCCGGGCCATGGCGACGTTGGCCTCGCCCATATGACTCATGAGGACGCTGTTGCCCCCGAAGTCAATGGTGAACATCTCGGCGAAGGTGGCGGGGGGCTGCAGCCAGCCGAGCAGAACGCTGCCCGCGGCGGCAATCAAGTCGCCCTCGCCGCCGAAGCCGACTCCCTCCGCCATCAGGCGGCTGGTCGCCACAAACGGCACTGTCGGTGTGCGCTCGTCCTCCCCGAAGGCAAGGAACTGGTAGCTAAGGGCGTCCAGCGTGTATTCCTCCACCATTCCCCGTAGGGCCAACTCCACGCGTGCCGTAGTGGCCAGGTCCGCGTCGGTTACGTCGGGAGCCACGGCATATTGGCGGCGATAGTCGACCACCAGAGTCTCCACCCCACCTGTCGGCGCCTCAGCGGCGCGGCGGACATACTCCTCCAAGGGCAGCGCCGTCCACTCGCAGCCGAGCGTGGCCGCCAGGTGCGTGGTATCCAAGGCGAAGTCGCCCATGCCGGGGAAGGGGTAACCAAGTAGGCCGAGGCGGGCGCGGCGCAGGCGGCGGGCAGCAGCCGCGGCGGCCAGGCAATCCCCCAACTCCGCCAAGCCGTCGCGCAGATGGGAGGTCACGTACTGGAAGGGCACACCACTGCGCAAGAGGACGTTGCACAGGTCCTGGGTGCCGTGGACGCCGTGGTTGTCGACCATCTCCTGCCCAGTGAAGGAATCGTCCACCGCCCAGAGTTCCTGCGTGTTCCAGACGATGATCGGCAGGTCCGCACGCTGCAAGGCGGGGAGCGCGAGCTGGCTGGGCGAGTAGGTGAGGCAGACGACGAGGAGGGCGTCCGCTCCGGCGGTCACCAGGGCGGAGACAGCGGCCTCGAGCTCCGAGCGCCGGTAGACGGCGCGGTCGAAGATTACGTCGGCCTGGAGCTGCAGGAGGGGGATGACCTGCTCGCGCAGCCACTGCTCGCGCCGTTCACGCAGGCCGGGGGCGAGGGTCTCGTACAGTTTCAGCGTGAGGGCCAGGAGGCCGACTCTCGGGCGGAGCGGCTCAGGCATGGCGGGTCCCCTTATTCCAGATGGTGCGCCAGAGCGGCTTCTTCGGCCGTGGCGCCGTGCTTGACGACCTCGAGCAACGCGGACTGGAAGCACTGCGGGTCGGGGACCTGCAGCGCGTTGCGGCCGAAGATTACGCCGCCCGCGCCGGCGGCGACGATGGACTGGGCCAGGCCCAGGGCCTCGAGGGGCGTGGGGAGCTTCTCTGCGCCTAGCCCCAGGACGGGTACCGGGCAGGTGCTGGTGACCGCGGCGAAGTCGTGGGTGGAGAAGGTCTTGATGGCGTCGGCGCCCAGTTCGGCGGCGACGCGGCTGCCGATACGGACGTTGTCATGCAGCTCTTGCGGGGACATCTCCAGGTGGCCGGTGGGGAAGTACTCACCGATCACGGGTAGGCCCAGGGCGTGGGCCTCGGCGGTGAGGCGGGAGAAGATGGCGACGTTCTGCGCGTCACGTTCCTCACTGCCGGTGTGGAGGGTCAGCGAGACCAGAGCCAGGTCCATGCCCTCGCGGAGCGCGTCCTCGACACCGTAGCACTCGGCGCTGACCGCGGCGCGACAGTCCCAGTCGAAGCAGTAGACCGTGTTCCAGTTGAGCCGGACCACGGCCAGGGGGCGGCGGGGGGCCGCGAAGAAGGAGCCGCAGTGGCGCAGCATCCCGGGGGCCAGCAGCACGGCGTCCACCGCCGGATTGATCCCGGCCACCGTGGCAGGGAGGTTCTCCAGGCCGGGCAGAGGGCCGTCGAACATGCCGTGGTCCACGGCGATGATGACCGCCCGTCCCTCCCCAAAGAGTCGCCCCCAGCGGATAGCGCGTCCATCGAGCATGATTGGGTCTCCTTGTGGCGCGGCCGGGCCTAGGGCGTCCAACCCAACGCGGCGTATACCTTCTCCCAGCGCTCTGCCATGTCCTCCGCATAAAGAAGCGGGAGGAAACCCATGCGGAGGTAGACCTTGAGCGCCGGGAGGCGCCAGTCGTCGGTCTTGAGGTAGAGGCGGCGGTAGCCGGCGGCCAGGAGGCGGACGACTACGGCACTGCAGACCGCCTGGCCCAGGCCGTGGCCACTGTGGGCCGGGTCCCCGGCGACCCAGCCGAGCTCGCCGCCGTAGGGGTGCAGATCGTCGGGGTTGTGGGTGGCCATGGCGGTGGCTACCACCTGATTGGTAGGATTATGGAGGGTCAGGAAGAACCCGTCCGGGAGGATGGCGGGGATCATCCCGGCCAGGCGTTCGTGGTCCCAGCCCTCGAAGCCGGCGAGGGCCATGAGGGCCAGCCAGGCGGGCTCGTCCTGCGGCGTGAAGCAGCGGAGGGAGTAGTCCGGCTCCAGCTCTACGGGAGGTGGGTCGGCGAGGCGGGATGCGGGCCATATCATGTGCAGTTGGGGCATGGCGGTGATGTCCTTTCTGGCTGGCAAAGTGAAGCGCGCTCCGAGCGCGCAGCCGATGCCTACCGGCGGCGGGCCAGTATGCCCCGCATGTTCGCGCCCAGGATGGCGGTGAGCTGGTCCTCGGGCACATCCTGGGAGAGCAGGCGGCCTAGCTCCCAGTAGATATCATGAGCGATGGCGTCACTGCCGAAGACTACCCGGTCAGCGCCAACGCGGGCGATGGTGCGCTCCCAGGAGTCCGGGACGGTGAAGCTGCCGCAGAACTCCAGGTAGACGTTGGGATTTGCCACGGCCAGGTCCTCGGCCTCGGAGCGGACGCTGCCGCCGGCATGCCCCAGGAGGAAGATGGCGTCGGGGTAGGCGGGAGCGATATCCGCTAGCAAGGAAGGCGCGTCGTAGGAGCCGCCCCAGGTGTGCACCAGGATGGGCAGGCGGTGCGCGTGGGCATACTCCCACACCGGCTGGTAGCGTCCATCGGTCATGGGGACGCGGTGGTAGTCGCCCAAGACCTTGAAGCCCAGGAAGAAGGAGCGGGAGAAGAATTCGTCAAAGCGCGTCTCCAGCTCGGGCGCGTAGAAGGGGTTGAAGCCGAGGTAGCCACGGAAGCGCCCCTCGTACGGAGTGAGGAGTTCCTCCAGGGCCAGATTGCCCTCAATCGGCTCGCAGAAGAGGGCCTGCTCACCGGAGACCAGGGTAAGGTTGAGGCCGAGGCGGTCCATCCAGTCGAGCATGATCTGCGCTTGGCGAGCCGGGTCGGCCTCCTCCCACAGCCACATGCCCATGGGGCCGTTATGGGCGTGGGCGTCAATAATGTCCACGTCGAGCGGCTCGCGGCGCATCAGACGCGACCAGAGAGCGTTGCGGTCCAGAGGGTACTCCGCCGGTGGCGCGGCGAGGGGCGACAGGCGCAGCAACCGCTCAGCGTTGCCGTGGGCGACGGCCTCGCGCTCGGCGTCAGCCATGCTCGTCTGCGCCAGGCCGGCGAGGGCCGCGCCCTGGTGGGAGCGGGGCCCGGTGCCGAAGACTACGCGCTCGGCGCCGAAGGTGCGGACCAGCAGGTCCAGCGTGCCGTGGGAGTGGATCCAGGAGGTCTCCAGCAGGAAGTTGTCGCAGCGGCGCAGCAGGTCGAAGGCCTTGACCATGTCTGGCCACATGCCCTGGGTGAGGATGACAGGCATTTCGGGGAAGCGCTGCGCCAGGCCGAGATAGGCGGGCTTGGGGAAGGGCTCGCGCAGGTCCAGGAGCAGCACTGGGTCCAGGTCAAGCACCTGCTCGAGGACCGGGTAGATCTCGTCCAGGGACCACTCGCCCCGGAGCAGGGAGAAGCGCAGGGCGCGGACGTGATGCGCCTGCAGGGCGGTGCGGAGCCAGTCGAGCGCGCCACGCTCGTAGAGCATAGTGGGCGTGAGGACGAAAGAAGGGAACACGCGACCGGGGGCACCGGGGGTAGAGGCGATTTCGCTGAGCAGCCGCTCGTTCCCGAAGCGGCCGTGGAAGTCACGGGCGGCGACATGCCAGGCCAGGGCGCGGGCGATCCCTAAGCGGTCCATATGGGCCAGCAGGTCGCTGACGTGCGGGAAGTCGGGTTCGGCGGCGGAGCTGTAGCCGACCACGGCGTTGAGGTCGAAAAGGTTGGTGAGGGCGGGCATGGCGGGAACTCCTTGCAGCTAGCGATAGATTTGCATGTCTGGCAGGCGGCCGTGAGACGCAGAAGCGCCAACATCGCTCGAAGGCGGCGAGGTGTGCGCACTGGCCTCGGGCCATCGGCCGGCTGGTTGCGGGTATCTTCGGCGGGCGGGACCCAATTCCCTTTGGGCCCTACACAACAGGAATGCCCTTCCGACCCATGGGTGAAGGGGAGCGCCAAGGGCGCGTTGACACTGGGAGGGGCGGAGATATAATGCAGGAGACCCGGCGCGAGACCCCGGGAACCCACGGTAGGAGCGTGTCCCCATGAATTACCCGACACTCTTGAGCAAGCTCATTCTGACAGCGGCGCTGGCCGCGCTGGCCGTGGGGGCGGGAGCCGATGGCAAATGGCGGGCGGCGGGAACCGAGACGCTCCCGGCGCGGTCGGCGCTGCGGGCCTATGGGCACGTCACGGCTACCACGACGCGCTATGAGGCGGACGGCAAGGCCCCGGTGTCGGTGACGCGGTTTGCCTGTCAAGGGCGCGAGCAGGCGCAGACGGTGGTGGGCAAGTTCCTGGCCGACCTGGCCCTGTCGCCCGAGGTCAAGACGGTGACGCTGACTATCGCTGGGCGGCGGGTGCCGGTCACGGTTACACCGGCGGGGGCGGGGTTTGTCGGGTGTGTGGTGGGGAGCGAGGCGCGGGTACTGAGCAGCGGGACTGCCGCGGCGCTAGTAGCCTGGGGTGGGAGCCATCGGGAGCTACTGATGGGGGCGAGGCGGCGAGCGCCCTATCCGGCCTACCTGGACCGCTTCGACCGCTACGGTTGGGGCTGCTACGGGATGGGGGGGTTCAACGACTTCCACGGCTGGCGGAGCAAGAGCGAGGCCAACCCTACGGAGGATGTGGATTTCATGGTCGAGCACGGCTTGCGCTTTGAGCCGTGGCTAGACCCGGCCAACTTCGACAACAGCGACGGGATCATCAAGAACACGGAGAGCGAGTGGATGTTCAAGCGCGCGGCCGAGGGCGGGTTGGATGTGGCCTTCCGGCTGTATGGCGACGCGGGCGGGGCAGACTGGACGCAGCGCCGCTTCCCCGAATATGCCGAGCAGCCCGCGAGTTTCCTGATGAGTGGGTGGCACGGGCCGAGCGAGTTCTGGAAGGCCCAGCCGCACCTGACGTGGTATGACCCGGATATCCAGCGGTACATGGCCGTCAAGGCGCAGGATATGATCAAGGAGTACGGAGACGCGCCAACGGCCATGGGGTGGATGCATCCGCAGGGGGAGCTTGCGCATGACCCGTGGTATGACGTCCACGACGACTACTCGGCCACGGCGGCGCGGAGCTGGCGAGAGTACCTGCAGCAAGACGGGGTGAGCTTGGCAGAGGCGCGACGGATGTACAAGCGGGCGCAGCCTTTCGCCAACTGGAGCCAGGTGCCCATACCCGAGTATGCGACCTTCGCCGGGCTGGGGGGTAGCTTCCTGGACCTGGGGGGGCAGTGGCACTATCGCATGGAGAACAGCAGCAACCAAGCGCCGGCGGCGACATGGTATGACCTGCCGGAGGAGCAGAAGTACGCGGGGGTGGCGGGTCAGTGGTGGGTGGGGTCGCTGGAGACCGACTGGCAGACGCTGAACATGCCGGGCAGCGACATGATCTTCAAGGTCTTCCCGGCCACCAACCTTTACGCCTCGTCGTGGTGGCGCCGGGAGTTGGCGCTGACCGCTGCGCAGGCGGGCCAGGCGAAGGTGTATCTGTACTGGTTCCCTATCAGCTACCGCGGTATCCACACCGGGGAGCGCGCCCGCTACCACGGGGTATGGCTCAACGGCGAGAAGGTAGGAGAGATAGGCGAGTGGGGAGCGCTGGACGTAACCGGGAAGCTGCGGGAAGGGCAGAACGAGATTGCTCTGCACCTGCTGGGGTCGGTCTGGGACGGGCGGGTCTTCCTCTCCACGGAGGCGCCGGCGATCTACCCCTACCTGGGCGAGGACATGAACCGACTGTGGGTGCTGTGGAAAGGCTGGCATAACGATAGCAAGTCCGCGGCGTGGTGGGATATTCTGGATGGGATGCGCCAGGCGGATCCGAACCGGCCGATCAAGTTCATGGCTCCCATCGCCATGGGCGCCGACCGCTGGCTGAAGCTGGCTACGCGCTGGGGCGGGTTCGGGCACTTCACCGGGGAGGGGATGTGGTACTTCCCCTGGTACAAGCGCTACGGCTGGCTGTACGAGGTGCCGGGCTCCAGCGAGACCGCAGGGCCGGCCAACAGCGTGGCGGACCAGTTCGACTCCTTCCGGCGCACCTTCCTGGCCGGGCTCAATGGACACGATCCGGTCTTTCTGGCGCAGACCTACACGCGCAACCCCGACCTGCGCCAGTGGTGGTTGGATCATGACCCGGTGCTCAAGCGCATGGGCAAGGCGGACATCTATGGGCCGCAGGTGTTGATATACCGAAGTACGCGGCAGGAGGGAGAGCTGTCGCCGCAGTGGCAGCCCTACCCGGAACTGGGCTTGGCGACACGGGAGGTGCAGAGCCCGTGGAACTGGGACATCGGTCGGGGGACGCTACAGACGCTGGGACAGTCGTACCTGTACCTGGATGACGACGGGGTTACGGACGGCAAGATGAACGGCTTCCCCCTGATCATCGATGGCGGCAACGAGGCACTGCCGCCGGCGGTGGGGAAAGCGCTGGCGGCGTGGGTGCGGGCCGGAGGGACGTATGTGACGCTGCCCTTCACCGGGCGCAATACCTACGAGTCGCCGGATGGGTGGCCGGTGCGGGCACTGACCGGATGCGAGATCGGTAAGCTGCGCAAGCCCGGCGCGGGTATGGTGACCATCAGGGCCAACCAGACGGTCTTCCAGGCGCTGGCGGGAAAGACGTTCCCGGATGCGGGGCGGTCGGTGGATTTCCAGGGCGGCAATCATGACATCCTGGGTGTGGAGTTGATACCGGGCGCGGACTGCGAGGTCCTGGCGACCTTCGAGAACGGGGCGCCGGCGATGCTGAAGCGCCAGTTGGGTAGGGGGACGGTCATTGCGCTGGGGACGGCCTTCTGGCGCAGCAGCCAGGACATCATGGGGATCTGGTGGCCGCAGCCGATTGAGACGGACTTCATCGGAGCCTTGCTCAACGGAGTGAACTTTCCGAAGGCCTCCTGCACCACGGACGACCGGCTAGTGTGGGCGCAGCCGTACCGAACCAACAACGGCCTGGCCTACTCGACGACCGTGGTGTCGTGGCATGACGACGAGGCGGCGGAGGTAACGCTCGCCCTGCGCCTGCCGCGCGAGCCGGAACGGCTGGTCTGCTACGGCGTGGATGGGGTCAACAGTCTGCCCTTCACCTGGGACGACGGCGTGGCGACGGCGAAGCTGCATATGCCCGCCAAGGAGGTTAAGGTGGTGGATGCGGAGGTGTTCGGGCCGGAGTCGGCGGTGGAGCACTGGTGGGGATACCAGCAGCGGATGTGGCACCAGTTGGAGACGCCCAAGGTGGACTTCCGGCCGTACCGGGAGGGCAAGTGGCTGGATCCGACGGTGGACCTGCGCTTTGGGGCCGAGCTCACCAACGAGCCGCAGAGCGGCGAGGCGTGGGCCCAGCCTCACTCCCTGCCCCCTCTCCTGGCAGGAGAGGGGGAAACGCGGCCGGGAGCGGACGAGGCGGGGTGGAAGCCCTGCAGCCTAGGGGTGCTGAACTTCGAGGGCGCCCTACCAGGCCAGCCGGTGTGGGTGCGACGGAGCTTCACGGTGCCCGCCGCCTGGCTCACCGAGGGCGGGCAGACGCTCTTGCTGAGCTCCTCCTGGGCGGGGCCGCACTACCTGGGGTCGGCCCAGATGTACCTCAACGGGAAGAGGTTGCACGACTGGACCACCCGCACGTACAACGAGTTCGACGTGAGCGAGGCGCTACTGCCGGGAGAGAACGTGGTGGGGTTCGCCTTCCGAGGCGACGCGGAATACCAGGGCTTCAGCGGGAACGTATGGCTATATCACCGGACGCGGCCGCTGCAGTCGGTGGAGTTGGCGGGAGAGTGGTCGGGAGCCGACGACGAGGAGCAGCCGGTGACGGTGACGCTGCCGGGCCAGGGGAAGGCCAAGTGGCCCACGCGGACGATCTTGATCCCGAAGGAGTGGGAGGGGAAATACCAGGTGCGGCTGTACATGATCGGGGCGCGGGAATCGGTGCTGGGAGCGTGGGTGAATGAGCGGCTGGTCCGGCGGCACCATCACCTGCTGGGCACGCGGGCCGACGTGGATATCACCAACCACCTGGAGTTCGGCGAGGAGAACACGTTGACGCTGGCATATGGGAATGAGAGCAACGGACCGGACGTGCGGCCGGAGACGGTGCCGAACTGGGATCTGTCGGTGTTGAGGCTGGACTTGTACCCGGCGCAGGAGTAGGCGGCAGCAGGCCCCTGCCCGTAGCGGAAACCTCTACGGGATAGAGGCGGCGATGCGCTGGAGGGTGTCGTCGGGCAGGGGGCCGAAGACGAGATAGACTGCGTCACCGCGGACGGCCATGGCGAAGCTGCCGCGGGGTCGCTGGACCACGGCCGCTCCCCCGGCCGCCTCCGCGTCGGTCGGAAGCCGCTGGCGGATGTCCTGGCGGCGGCCGACCATCACGGTCAGGGCGGTCACGTCGTCACTGAAGTGCAGAATGCCGCGGGTACCCCGGCCGCCCTCCCGGGTCAGCATAGTGCGGCGGAGAGTGAAGCCCTCCGGGACGAAGCTCGGGGGCGTGACGGTGAAGCCCAGGACCTGGCCAAGCTGCTCCGGGGAGACGACCCGGCCGTGAGGACGCTGCCCGTCAGGCTGACCGGGCGTGTCGCGGCGGGCGGGCAGGCGAGGGCGCAGCTTGCGCGGCTCGGCACCGGGACGCGCTCCCGACGGGGGCGGCGCCGTTTCCGGCTGTCCGCCGGGAGCAGGAGCCGGGGCGCCGGCGGGCGGACGCGGCGTCTGGATGCCCGCCGGCGGCGAGTCCGAGGGGGCGGGGGGCCTAGCGCCAGGCGCCGAGGGAACCGCCGCGACCTGAGGCGGAGCCGACGTGGTTGGGGAGGACGCTCCCGGGCCGTACTTGACCCGCAGGTAGCGCACGGAGTAAACCACGCGGCCAAAGGCGTCCCGCCGCTCGCGGCCCAGCGGAAAGCCTGTCTCCACGTCAATCCACAGACTTACGGACTGGCCGCTACGCCCCTTGCGTGGGTGGATCGTCACCTGGCGCACGCGCCGTCCAGCAATATCGGTCTCCGGCCCCAGTTCCACCTTATAGTTCTTGGTCAATCTCCCCAGGGGGGGCACCTCAGTCATCATCCCCAATAGGGGGCGGGCCTTGGGATGCGTGGGGTCTCTCTGCTGGTAGCCCTTCCCCGCCTCGCGCACGATCTCTTTGCCTTTGGCCGGACCTTCCGTGAACTTCACCACCGTACGCTGCGGGGTATGCTTAACTTGCGCCTGGGCCTGGACGATGCCCTCGGGGCGCGCGAGTCGGGTCTCGACCTGCCCCTCGAGCGTGACGTTCTTCTCCGCCTGCCGCGCGCGGGCGAGAAGCTCGAGCGCCTGTTGCTCGTCTTGCGGCTGACAGCCGGTCAGCAAGTAGGTGCTGACCAGGCCGAGGACCGCGGCAACTTTGGCCAAGGCAGGGAGTCTCATGGTTGTTTGGAGCACACGCTATTCCGGCCTGTGCTTGACGCCCTTAGCACAGGTTGGAGAGCCTGCGCTACCCAAAGCTAGGCATCCTGCGAAAGAACGATGTCGAGAGCGCGGGCGACCTCACCGGCCCAGGGGTCCTCGGACACGACTCGCGCATTGACCGGCATGAGCTGAGGCCCCAGGTCGCCGGGATGCGAGGTGGGCTGTAGCCGCGCCATGAAGGTCAGGGCCAGGCCCACGGCCGCGACCATGGTGGTCAGAGCCAAGGCGGGGCGCCAGGCGCGGCGCACCACCGACTGGCGGCGCGACTGGGGCGCGACCAGGCGCGCAGCCACCGCCGGCCACAGGCCACGGCGGGGGGTGGCGGGCGGAGCGGTGCCCAGCAGGCCCCGCAGACGCTCGCCCTGACGTAGGGCCTCCCGGCAGCGCGGGCAGCGCTGCAGGTGGCGCTCCACCGCCGGCCAACGCCGGGCGGGAAGCTCTCCCGCTTCGTGCAGAATCAGCAGTTTTTCGCAAGTTCTACATCGCATGAGATGTCTCCCCCGAGGCCTCCAGGGCCGGTCCCAGCCGCCGACGCAAGGCCTCCCGACCCCGCGCCAAGCGCGAAATGACAGTGCCGCGAGCAATCCCCAGATCCCGTGCAATGTCGTTAACCGGCATGTCCTCCCAGTAGAACATCGCCACCACCAAGCGCTGGTGTTGGGGCAGCGTCATGACCGCGGTCTGGACCTTCCGCGCCAGGCCCTTGCCGGCAAGAACCTCCTCCGTCGGGGCCTCCTGGTCGGGCCAAGTCTCGGCGTCGGTATCGGTGATCTCCTCGGTCACTTGCCGCCGGCGGATGTGGTCCCAGATCAGGTTGAGAGCGATGCGCCGCAACCAGCCGCCGAAGGCCTGCTCGTGGCGGAGGCGGCCCAGGTTCTCCCACGCCCGCACGAAGCTGTCCTGAGTCAGGTCCTCAGCCACCGCCATGTCCCCGACCATGTGCAGAGCCAACCCGTAGATTCGCTGCTCGTGCGTGCGAAACAACTGCTCGAACGCCTGGCGGGAGCCGCCCTGGGCCTGTCGTACCAGCGAGGTGTGTTCCTGGGCCATCGCTTGCCTATTATATATTGTCTCGGCCACTGAGGCCACTGCAGGCCCTCCGCGAGGCGCATATTTCTAATTACTTAGACGGAACGGGAGGGTAGATGATTCCGAGATTCTGAGGGGGGGAAGGGGCGGGAGGGGCGAGAAGCATACCTGGAGACGCCGGTAGATGTCGGCCCGCGCCGTTTGCGCGACGACAGATTCTACCCGGCCCGCCCAGGAGGTTCGACGCGCCTGGTGGGCCGGATAGGTTCCGTCTCGCGCGTTCCGCGCGAGCCACCTACCCGGCCCCTCCTGGCTTGTTCTGGAGGTATCCGGGCCCTCCGTCTGTGTCGGTCCCGGCTACTCCTTGATCGGGGGGAGGTCGCCGAGGGCCTTGTCGATGTTCTCCTGGGGCAGCGAGTAGTCTACCAACTGTCCCGCGAAGTAGGCCTCGTAGCCCGACAGGTCCAGCAAGCCGTGGCCGCTGAGGTTAAACAGGATCACGCGCTCCTCGCCAGCCTCCTTGGCTTTTTCGGCCTCGATGATGACCTGGCGAACGGCATGGGCGCTCTCTGGCGCCGGAATCCAGCCCTCCGACCGGGCGAAGGTCACCGCGGCGTCGAAGCACTCCACCTGGTTGAGCGCGGCGGCCTCGATGACCCCGGTGTCCACCAGCAGCGCGACCTCCGGCGCCACGCCGTGGTAGCGCAAGCCGCCGGCGTGCAAGGGAGCGGGCATGAAGGTGTGGCCCAGCGTGTACATAAACAGCATCGGGGTCATGCCGTTGGTGTCGCCGAAATCGTAGCGATACGGCGCCCGGGTGAGCGTCGGGCAGGCGGTCGGCTCCACCCCGACGAGACGCGGGTTGGTGGTACCGGCAAGCTTGTCCGCGGCGAAGGGGAAGGCCAGGCCGGCGAAGTTGCTGCCCCCACCCACGCAGCCGATGACCACGTCGGGGTACTCTCCGGCGATCTCCATCTGTTGTTTCGCCTCCAGGCCGATGATGCTCTGGTGGATCATGACGTGGTTGAGCACGCTGCCCAGCGAGTAGCGGGAATCGTCGCGCTGCACACAGTCTTCCAGGGCTTCGGAGATGGCGATGCCCAGGCTGCCGGGGGTGTCGGGGTCCTGGGCGAGGATGCTGCGACCGAACTCCGTCACGTCGCTGGGGCTGGGGATGAAGTCAGCGCCCCAGACCTGGCCCGTGATGCGGCGGCCGGGCTTGGCGTCGTAGCTCACGCGGACCATGTAGACGGTCAGTTCCATGTCGAAGATGGAGCAGGCCCAGGCCAGGGCGCTGCCCCACTGGCCGGCGCCGGTCTCGGTGGTCAGGCGCTTGACGCCCTCCTGCTTGTTGTAGTAGGCCTGGGCCAGGGCGGTGTTGGGCTTGTGGCTGCCGGCGGGACTGACGCCCTCGTACTTGTAGTAGACGTGGGCCGGGGTGTCGAGCGCCTGCTCCAGCCGGTAAGCGCGGTAGAGGGGCGAGGGCCGGTAGCGGCGATAGGCGTCGATGACCTCGTCAGGGATCTCGATCCAGCGGTCCGAGCTCATCTCCTGCATGATCAGGCCCATGGGGAAGATGGGGGCCAGGTCGTCGGGCCCAATCGGCTCGCCGGTGCCGGGATGCAGGGGCGGGGCCAAAGGGCGGGGCAGGTCGGGAGCGATGTTGTACCACTTGTCCGGCATGGCGTCGTGAGGCAGGTCAATGCGGTAGTCTTTCATGGCGGGTCCTCCTTGGGATGTAACGCACACTTCGTGTTGACGGACGGGATAACCTTCCGGCGGAAGGGGCGGGGTGGCCCCGGGCAAAGAAAAAAGGGCCGGACAAGCCGGCCCTGGAGTGGTGCGAGACACAGATTGTAGAAGCTCAAGACACGCTCAGGCCGGCCCACGTTATCCCCCAGGTCGCCAGACCCAAGCGGTTCGGATCTCCTGCGCGCACGTGCGCTGAGCAAAGATGACGAAGGTGTCACACATAGTACGTGGCAAGTTTATAGCGGAATTGGGGGAGGATGTCAAGTGGGAACCTGCGGCTAGCCGGGCGGGCCCGGAAGGAGCGAAGCGAATCCGGCCGGTTCTCCTCAACAGCCGGAGGGCCGGACTCCCCGCGCACTTCGTGCGCGACTCATCGCGGCCCCTCCTAGGCTCTCCGCCACACCGTCCCTCCCGCTGTGTCCTCCAGGATGATCCCCTGTTCCGTCAGTTCGTCCCGGATTTGGTCGGCCTTGGCCCAGTCGCGGGCCGCGCGGGCGGCGGTGCGGGCGGCTACCAGGGCGTCTATCTTGTCATCGTCGCTCGTCTGGGGGGCAGCGACCTCGGCGAGGGTGACGGTGAGCAGGCCCAGGACCTGGTCGGTGTCGCGGAGGAAGTCCAGGACGCGGTCGCGGTCGCCGGTGTGGAATTGGCCGCCCTCGATCAGGGGGTTAGTCTCGGCGAGGACCTCGAAGACCACGCCCAGGGCGCCGGGGACGTTGAGGTCATCGTCCAGAGCCTCGCGGAACTTGGCGTGGGCACGAGTAAGGATCTCCCCCACCTGAGCGGACTCACCCTCGGGGAGCGGCAGGCGCGGGAGGCGGCTGACGTAGGTGGTCAGACGGTCGAGAGCCGACTCGCTCTGCTGCAGGCCGTCGAGGGTGAAGTTAAGCTGCTTGCGGTAGTGGGCGGTCATGAGCTGGTGCCGGACGGCCATGGGGCGGTGGCCCTTGGCCAGCAGGTCGCCGAGGGTGTAGTAGTTGCCCAGGGACTTGGACATCTTGTGCCCGTCGACGATGAGGAACTCGACGTGGGTCCAGAAGCGGGAGAAAGGTTGGCCGGTGGCCGCCTCGCTCTGCGCAATCTCGTTCTCGTGGTGCGGAAAGAGCAAGTCCACCGCGCCGGCGTGCAGGTCCATGGTCTCGCCGAGGTATTGCATGGACATGGCGGAGCACTCGATATGCCAGCCGGGGCGGCCAGGGCCCCAGGGGCTGTCCCAGGTCGGCTCGCCGGGCTTGGCCGCCTTCCACAGCACGAAATCGGCGACGGCCTCGCGCTCGTACTCGTCCTCCTGCAAGCGCCCAAACTCGCGGACGTCGGCGGCCTCCTCCGGGCGGACACCGGAGAGGCGACCGTACTGGGGGAAGGAGGAGATGTCGAAGTAGACCGAGCCGTCGCGGACGTAGGCGTGCCCCTTGTCGAGGAGGGTCTGGATGAGGGCCAGCATCTGCGGGATGTGCTCGGTGGCGCGGGGGTACTTCCAGGCGGGTGCGATGTTGAGTGTGCACAGGTCCTGGAAGAACAGCTCGGCGTAACGCCCAGTGAATTCGGACAGGGGGACGCCCTCGCTCTGGCAGCCGGCGATGGTCTTGTCGTCCACATCGGTGAGGTTCATCACCTGGTGGACCTCCCAGCCCAGGTAGCGTAGGTAGCGGCAGAGGAGATCGGCGGCCAAGAAGAACCGCAGGTTGCCGATCGTCACGACGTTGTAGACAGTCGGGCCGCAGGTGTAGAGGCGGACGGTGTGCCCGTCCGCGGGGGCGAAGTCTTCCTCGCGACGGGCTAAGGAGTTGTGGAGGCGGAGCACAGGCGGACCCTCCCTGAAGCAGCGGGCAGATATGAGAGAGCGGAGACCCTCGGCGCAGGGCCTCCGCTCGCAGGCAGATTGTGCTGAGGCAACCGTCAGGCTGACCCAGGCTTGGAGGCCGGCGCTACTCGGGACCCGAGTTACGCTGGCTGTCGCCGGTAGACTCCTCCGCGGGCTCGGTGCCGGTAGCAGGGGCCGGGCCCGTGGGGGAGGCGCCTACGGGGGGCGGGACGGTGGCAGTCTCCACGGGGGAGGCGGGGGTCGGCTCCGACTCCGGCTCAACCGAGGTCAGCCGCCCGAATTCGTCCGTGGCCTCCCGGGTGGCGCGCTTGAACTCGCGCATTCCTGTGCCCAGACCGCGCATCATCTCCGGGATCTTCTTCGCTCCGAACAGGAGCAGGATCACCAGGATTATCAGGATTATCTCGCCAGTACCCAGACTGCCAAACATGGTCATCTTCCCTTCTTAGCCACTGGTAGAACGACGTAGATTGCCGCGGCGCCGGGGGTAAGCCAGACGAAGCTCATGGCCATGATCATCAAGATCTCGCCAGTGCCCAGACTGTCGGATATCGTTACCTTGCCCTGTTGGCTTGGCCGACGCAGAGCGGTAATGTAGTCCCTGGTAGTTAGACGGTCCCCAGCCTGGCTCCGTACCCTACTCCAGCGGCTCAACGGTGACCCGGGGGAGCAGTTCCTCGAGTCGCTCCCGGGTACAGCTGGCGGCCGAGAGGGCTGCGCAGTTGGCGGCGCCGGCGGCCATGGCCCAGCGGGCGCGCTCGGCTAGCGGGTGGCCCTCCTGCCAGGCCGCCAGGAACCCCGCTAGGGAGGCATCGCCGGCGCCCACGGAGTTAACCATCTCCATCTCCGGCGCCGTCACCAGCAGCGCCGGGCCCTCGCGGCCCACCAGGATGGCGCCTTGCTTGCCCAGAGTGGCAAGCACCGTCCCCACGCCCTGACGGAGGAGCTCGCGGCTGAAGCTGACCACTCCGTCGGGTACGTCTAGAGGACGCTTGGCCAGCCAACTGAGTTCTCGCAGGTTGGGCTTGAGCAGTTGGGGGTGGCCGACAAGGGATTCCTGCAGGAAATCCTCATGGGCGTCCAGGGCAGTGGGGACGTTCTCGCGAGCGGCGTATTGCAGGAAGTGAGCGTAGAGGCCACGGGGGACGCCGCGGGGGGGATTGCCGGAGATGACGGCGAGCTCGGCACCAGGGAGGGCGGCGATCCACTGGCGGCGCAGCGTCTCGATCTCATTCGGACTGACGAGAGGGCCCGCCTCGTCCAGCCGAGTGATCCGGCGGTTGCGCGGATCGATGATGCTTATGGTGGTGCGGGGCTCCTCCCGGATCTGGGTGAGGGAAGTGCGGATCCCCGCGCTCCGCATATCGGCGGCCGCAAAGGATCCGGAACGCCCACCGGCAAAGCCGGCGACCGTCGCCGACTGGCCAAGGCTGACGAGCACGCGGGCGACATTGACCCCCTTGCCCCCGGCAGCCACCAGCACATGCTCAGGACGGTGGTAGTGTCCCGCCGAGAACTCAGGGACCGAGTAAGTCCGGTCCACCCCAGCATTTGCGCAGAGGATGAGGATCATGGGTGTGTTCTAGCCCACCCCTGCGCACGCTAACGCGTGCCCTGTCCCCTCCGCGACGGGAGGGGACGGGGGGAGGGGAGGGCGGGCTGGGAAGCCCGCCCCACGCGGACGCAGGCCGGGAGCCTGCGCTACCCGGTGAGCATTTCTCGCATTTGCTCGATGGCTTTCTCGATGTTCTCTACCGAATTGGCGTAGGACAACCGCAGGTAGCCCTCGCCGTACGCGCCGAAGGCGGTCCCCGCCAGGACAGCGACGCCGGCCTCTTCCATGCAGCACTCGGCCAGAGTGCGGCAGTCTATGCCGGTGTCGGTGATGTTCGGGAAGACGTAGAAAGCGCCGTGCGGCCTCAGGCAAGAGACGCCGGGCAGGGAGTTGAGGCCCGCCACGACGACGTCGCGGCGGCGCTTGAACTCGGCGACCATGGCCTGCGTGGGCTCCACCGGCCCTTTGAGCGCGGCGATGCCGGCGCGCTGGGTGAAGGAGGAGGTGCAGGAGGTGCAGTTGGTCTGCAGGCGGGCGACCATGGCTGCCAGGTCGGCGGGCATGACCCCGTAGCCCAGGCGCCAGCCGGTCATGGCGAAGGCCTTGGAGAAGCCGTCAATCAGGATGGTGCGCTCCTTCATGCCCGGAATCGCCGCGATGCTGTGATGGGTGCCCTCATAGAGGATGCTCTCGTAGGGCTCGTCGGTCATGACCACGATCTCGTTCGCGATGGCGACTTCGGCGATGGCCGCGAGATCCTCCATTGTCAAGACGCCGCCAGTGGGGTTATGCGGCGAGTTGATGATGATCATCCGCGTCTTAGGAGTGACTAGGGACTTGAGCTCCTCCGCGTCCAGCCGGAACTCGTTGGCTTCGCGCAGAGCGATGGGCACGGGTTTAGCGCCGACGAAGTTGATCATCGACTCGTAGATGGGGAAGCCGGGGTTGGGGTAGATGACTTCTTCGCCCTCGTTGACCACGGCGGTGATGCCCCAGTAGATGATGGGCTTGGCGCCGGGGACGACAACGACCTCGTCCGCGGCGACCTGCAGGCCGCGGGACTTGAGCATGTACTCGGCAATGGTCTCGCGCAGCTCGGGGTCGCCGGCGCTGGGGCCGTAGTGGGTAAAGCCCGAGTTGAGCGCCTCGCAGGCGGCCTCGATGATGTGGGCAGGGGTGTCGAAGTCGGGCTCGCCGATCTCCAGGTGAATGATAGTACGCCCCTCGCGCTCCAGTTCGCGGGCGCGGGCGAGCACCTCGAAGGCGGTTTCAGTGCCGAGTCGAGTCATGCGGTCGGCTAGTCGCATAGTAAGTTGCTCCCTTGTGGTTAGATGGTGGAATACAGGACTGAAGTATCGTGCCGCGGGAGGCAGGCAGCAGAGGTACCACTCTACCGCTTCCCGTAGCGTTGTGGCTGCGGGCCGAATTTCGTGGAGTGGCCGCGGAGGATCTCCGCCTGGTCCAGGACCCGGCCGGTGCCGATGGCTACCGAGGAGATAGGGTCGTCGGCCACGCGGGTCGGGATGCCGGTTTCCAGCTCGATCAGTCGGTCCATGCCCATGAGCATGGCGCCGCCGCCGGTCAGGGTGATCCCGCGCTCGATGATGTCCGCGGCCAGCTCCGGCGGCGTGTGCTCGAGGATGCGCTTAACGGCATCCACTATATGCATAACATTCTCGGCCAGGGCTTCGCGGACCTCCGCGCCGATGACGCCCATCGTCTTGGGCAAACCAGTGAAGATATCGCGGCCGCGGACCTCGATATCGCGGTCGTCGCCGATGTCGAAGGCGGACCCTGTGGTAATCTTGACCTGCTCGGCGGTGCGCTCGCCGATCTCCAGGTTGTAGGTGCGGCGGATGTGCCGGATGATCGCCTCGTCGAGCAGGTTCCCCCCGACGCGCAGGGAGTCGCTGACGACGATGCCGCCCAGGGAAATGACGGCGATGTCGGTGGTGCCCCCGCCGATGTCCACGACCATGTTGCCGCCGGGCATAGCGATGGGCAGGCCGGCGCCGATGGCGGCGGCCATGGGTTCCTCAATGGGATAGACCTCGCGAGCGCCAGCGGAGCGGGCCGCGTCTAGGGCGGCGCGGCGCTCGACGCCGGTAGCGCCGGAGGGGATGCAGATCACTACCAGGGGCTTGAAGAGACGGCCGCGGGGCCCGCAGGCCTTGCGCAAGAGATAGGCCAGCATCTCCCGGGTCACGGAGTAGTCGGCGATGACCCCGTCGCGCATGGGACGGGAGGCGACGATGCTGCCGGGGGTGCGGCCGAGCATGGCCTCGGCCTCGCGACCGATGGCCAGCACCCGCCGGGAGCGGTACTCGATGGCCACTACCGAGGGCTCGCGCAAGACAATGCCACGACCGCGTGCATAGACCACGACATTGGCAGTGCCCAGGTCAATGCCGAGACGATCGCCTATACCCAGCATTCGGCCCCTCTGTTTTCCACCGCGCAACGGCTAATCTGAGCCCCCAGCGGCCGCAGCTTATCTACGAAGCGCTCGTACCCGCGGTCGATGAACTCGGTGCCGGTGATCTCGGTGACGCCCTCGGCGGCCAGACCAGCCAGGACCAGGGCGGCGCCGGCGCGAATATCGGTGGCCTCCACCGGGGCGCCGCTGAGCTGGGGCACACCCTTGATGATCGCCGCGCGCCCGACTACCTTGATGTTGGCGCCCATCCGGGCTAACTCATCCGTGTAGTTGAAGCGCGCGTCGAAGATGGTCTCTTCGATAATGCTGGTGCCGCGGGCGACAGCGGCCATCACGCCGTGGTTGGGCTGCAGGTCGGTAGGGTACCCGGGGTAGGGGGCGGTCATGGCGTCGACCGCCCCCGGGCGCTCCCCGCGAGTTACCTTGATCCAGTCGTCGCCATAGCCGACGGTGACGCCGGCGGCTTGGAGGGTGTCGATCACGGAGGTGAGCTGGTCCGGGCGGACGGCCTCCAGCACCACGCTGCCGCCGGTGGCACCGACGGCGTACATGAAGGTACCGGCTTCCATGCGATCGGGAATGGAATGGAAGCGACAGCCGTGCAGACGTTCGACGCCGCGGATGACCAGGGTGGAGCTGCCGATGCCGCTGAGGTTGGCACCGCACTCGCGCAGATACTCGGCGCAACAGACCACCTCGGGCTCGCGGGAGGCCGACTCGATGATGGTGGTACCCTCGGCCAGGGCGGCGGCGAGCATGATGTTGATGGTCGCGCCGACGCTGCGCAGGCGGGGGTCGAGGTAGATGCGCGCGCCGCGCAGGCGGCGCGCGCGGGCTTTCATGATCCCGGCTTCCTCGACAACCTCCGCGCCGAGGGCCTTGAAGCCCTGGATGTGGAAGTCAACGGGCCGGGAGCCGATGACGCAGCCACCGGGAAGGGGGACCTCGGCGTGACCGGTGCGGGCGAGCAGGGCGCCGGCGACGTAGAAAGAGCCCCGCATCTTCCGGACGAGCTGGTACGGGGCCTCCGTGGAGCGCAGGTGGGAGGCGTCGATGGCCAGGACGCCAGGGGCAATGAAGCGGCTGCGGACGCCAAGCGACTCCAGCATCTGCAGCATAGTCCGGACATCGTCGATATCCGGGACGTTCTCGATGACGGATTCACCCTCGACCAGCATGGTCGCCGCCAGGAGCGGCAGAGTGCCGTTTTTCGAGCCGCTAATGGTGACGGCGCCCTGCAGACGCCGACCACCGGTGATGACAATCTGATCCATGTCGGGGATACTGCCTTCCCTCGCCGGACTGTAAGTCGTGCGGTGACACGGCCGAGTGGACTGCTGCAGCCGAGAGCGCTGCAGCTTGGCTGCTCAGGAGTGGCACAATACATCAAGAGTATACTGCGCAAGAGGCGACATGACAAGAGAACGGGGGCACTTCGCCCCCTCCCTCCCGGCAGGAGCGGGGGAGAGAAGAAGGACCGCGCGTAAGGACGTGGGTTAGTCCGAGCCGCCCGGGCCGGGTAGCTCGCCCGCGGCGTGGAGGCGGGCGAGGGCGCGATGGAGGGCGGACTCGGCGCGGGTTACATCCACCTTGCGGGTGCGCGTCTTGGCCAGACGGGCGCGGGCTCTTCCCGCCGCCGCCTGGGCGCGGACCACGTCTATTTCGGTCGCCAGTTCGGCGGTTTCGAGGACCGCCGTGACCTCATTGTCGCGGACCTCGACTACCCCGGCCCCGGCGGCGAAGACCAGCCGGGTCTTCCCCGCACCCTCCGTCACTATCAGGTCGCCCGGCACCAGGATTGCGAGCAGCGGCGCATGGTCGCCCATGACGCCGAAGTAGCCGTCCGGGGCGCACAGGCGAGCGAGAACGATCTGGCCGTCATACTCGGGCCCCTCGCGGGTTATGATGGCGAAATGAAAGGCGCGTGGCACGGGATTGCTTCCTGGGATCAGAGCGGGCCGGGTACTTCGCTCCGCTCGTGTTGGGCTCCTCTGGGCGCGGGTACTAGGCCGACATCTTCTTGGCACTCTCGGCGGCGTCTTCGATGGTGGCTACCATGCGGAAGGCGTCCTCGGGGAGACTGTCAAATTCCCCGGCCAGGATCCGGTCAAAGCCGTCTACGGTCTTATCGATGTCCATATACACCCCGGCCATGCCGGTGAAGACCTCGGCGACGAAGAAGGGCTGGGTGAGGAATTGCTGCACCCGGCGAGCGCGGGTCACGGCCAGGCGGTCCTCGTCGGAAAGCTCCTCCACCCCGAGAATGGCAATGATGTCGCGCAGAGCCCGGTAGCGCTGCAGCGTCTCCTGCACCTCGCGCGCCACGCGGTAATGGCGGTCGCCTACCACCAGCGGGTCGAGTAGACCCGAGGAGGAATTGAGCGGGTCTAGGGCCGGGTAGATGGCCTGCTCGAACAGCTCCCGGGAGAGGGCGACGGTGGCGTCCAGGTGGCCGAAGGTGGTGGCCGGAGCCGGGTCGGTGTAGTCGTCGGCCGGGACGTAGATGGCTTCCACCGCGGTGATGGAGCCCTCCATGGTGGAGGTAATACGCTCCTGGAGGTGACCCATCTCGGTGGCGAGAGTGGGCTGATAGCCTACCGCGGAGGGTAGGCGACCCAGCAGGGCGGAGACCTCCTGCCCGGCTTGAACGAAGCGGAAGATGTTGTCGATGAAGAGCAGTACGTCTTGGCCCTTCTGGTCGCGGAAGTACTCGGCCATGGTCAGCGCCGTCAGCCCTACGCGCAGACGAGCGCCGGGGGGCTCGTTCATCTGGCCGAAGACCATGGCGGTGCGCTCCAGCACCTGGGCTTCCTTGATCTCGCGGTACAGGTCGTTCCCCTCTCGGGTCCTCTCCCCTACTCCGGCAAAAACCGACACGCCCTGGTGCTCATAGCCGACGTTGCGGATCAGCTCCATGATCAGGACTGTCTTGCCTACGCCGGCGCCGCCGAAGAGGCCAATCTTGCCGCCGCGGGGGAAGGGGGCGAGCAGGTCAATGGATTTGATACCGGTCACAAATTGCTCGCGGGTGGGGTTCTGGTCGACGAAATCCGGCGGCTCGCGGTGGATGGGCCACTTCTCGCCGTCGGTCACCTTTTCGCCGTCAATGGGGGCGCCGAGTACGTTGAAGAGGCGACCGAGCGTGCGCTCGCCCACCGGGACCTGGATGGCCCCGCCCTGGGAGACGGCGTCCATCCCCCGCACCAGGCCGTCGGTGCTGTCCATGGCGACGCAGCGGACCACGTCATCTCCCACGTGCTGAGCGACCTCCACGGTCAGGTTAATCTCCCGGTCGGGAGCCTCAATCTTGATGGCCTCGAGCAAGGCTGGCAATTCGTCCCGTGCGAAGCGCACGTCGACGATGGGACCTCTGATTTCTGCGATGGTTCCGGTTGACATGGTAGGTAGGGTGTCTTTCGGGATTTCGCGTGGGGCGAGCGTCCTATCCCGCCCGGGGGCCAGATGCCCAACCAGCGCGGCCTGCAAGGCCCGCGCCACGGGGACGGATGGTTATACCACTCCGAGGGCGGAGGCGCCGCCAATTACGTCCATAATCTCACTGGTGATGCCGTACTGGCGAGCCCGATTCAGACGGCGGCTGAGGCCGGTGAGCATATCCTGGGCCGAGTCGGTGGCCGCGCGCATGGCCGTCATCCGGGCTGCCTGCTCGGCAATGGAGGTGCCCAGTGCCATCTGGTAGAGTACGGCGTCCAGGGCCTGCGGCATCAGGATCGAGAGCAGTTCCGGCGCGGGCGGATCGTAGTCGTACTGACCCCAGTCCTCCGCTCCCGGCACGTCAATCGCCAGGATAGGCAGGAACTGCTCCACCTTCGGGCGATGGCGCAGGATCGACTGGAACTCCGCGTAGACTACCTGCACCTGATCCACCACCCCGCTGTCGTACCACGAGCGGACCTGCCGAGCCAGGGCTAGAGCCGGGCTGGAGCGGCCGAATTCGGTGACCGCTGGGTAGGAGGCAACAATCTCCAGGCCCTGGCGCTCGGCGAAGCGCGTAGCCTTGGTCCCCACCGTGATCACGCTCACCGAGCCCCGGGCGTGTTGGAGGAAGTCCTCCGCCGTGCGCATGATCTGCTGGTTGAAGGCGCCGGCCAGACCGCGGTCGCCGGCCATCAGTACCAGGCCGACGTGATTGATGTCGCGCGAGACCAGGTAGGGATGGGTTGTCTCCGGATGGGAGGCGGCGACACGGTGAAGCAACTCCTCTAGGCGGTCGGCGTAGTCCCGGCCGGCGGTCACGCGCTTCTGTAGCTTCGCCAACTTGGCGGCAGCAACAAACTGCATCGCGCGGGTGATGTGCTCGATGCTGCGAACGGTCTTGATCTTGCGGCGCAGGTTGCGCAGGTTCCCGGCCATGTTCGCTTACTGTTCCCGCTTGGAATCCGTCTCGGGCCCGGGGATATTCCCCAGGACCCGCTCCTGGTCTTTGAAGGCGGAGATAGCTTCGGTGAGGGCCGTCGTAGTCGCGTCGCTCAGGGCGCGCTCTTGCTCCAGAGCTGCGATGGTCTCGGGGTGCTTGTCATGCATCCAGGCCAGCAGGTTCTGCTCCAGCGTGGCGACGGAGTCCACCGGGACGTCGTCCCAGTGATCACGAGTGCCGGCGAAGAGTACTATGACCTGCTCCACCACGGACATGGGCAGGTACTGTTTCTGCTTGAGCACCTCCACCATCCGCTGGCCGTGGGCGAGGATGCGGCGGGTATGTTCGTCCAGCTCCGAGGAGAACTGGCTGAAAGCCTCGTACTCACGATAGGCGGCCAGGTCGCTGCGGAGCTGACCGGCGACCTGGCGCATCATCTTATCCTGGGCCGAGCCGCCAACGCGGGAGACGGAGAGCCCCACGCTGATAGCGGGGCGCACCCCGGCATGGAAGAGGTCCGGCTCCAGGTAGATCTGGCCGTCGGTGATGGAGATGATATTGGTGGGAATGTAGGCCGAGTAGTCCCCCTCCTGGGTCTCGATGATCGGCAGGGCGGTCAGGGAGCCGCCGCCGAGTTCATCGCTCAGCTTGGCCGCACGTTCCAGCAGACGGGCGTGAAGGTAGAAGATGTCGCCCGGGAAGGCCTCGCGGCCCGGAGGTCGGCGTAGGAGCAGGGAGACCTCGCGGTAGGCGCGGGCGTGCTTGGAGAGGTCGTCGTAGATGATTAGAGCGTGGCGGCCGTTGTCGCGTTCGTGTTCGCCGATGGTGGCGCCGGCGTAGGGAGCGACGTAGAGCTGGGCGGGCGGGTCGGAGGCCGCGGCCGCGACGATGCAAGTGTGCTCCATCGCGCCATACTTTTCCAGTGTGGAGGCCAGGCGACGCACCTCGGCCAGCTTCTGTCCCACCGCCACGTAGACGCAGCGGATGCCGGTGTGCTTCTGGTTGATGATGGTGTCGATGGCGAGGGCGGTCTTCCCGATCTGGCGGTCGCCGATGATCAACTCGCGCTGGCCGCGGCCGATAGGGATCATGGCGTCAATGGCCTTTAGACCGGTGTAAAGCGGCTCGCGCACGGGTTGGCGGGCCATGACCCCGGGGGCCTTGACTTCCAGAGGCCGGGTCTCGGAGGCATCCAGGTCGCCTTTGCCGTCCAGAGGGACCCCCAGAGGGGTGATGACGCGGCCGAAGACGGCCTCGCCGACGACGGTCTCGGCGATGCGGCCCGTGCGGCGGACCTCGTCACCCTCCTTGATCGCCTCGTCGGATCCCAGCAGGATGCACCCGACGTTGTCCTCCTCCAGGTTCAGGGCGATGCCCATGACCCCACCAGGGAATTGCACCAACTCCTGGGCCATGACCTTGTCGAGACCGTAGACGCGGGCGATGCCGTCGCCGACTTCGATAACCTGGCCGACGTCCTCCAGGGATAGCCGGTCCTCGTAGGAGGCCAGCTCGCGCTTGAGTACTTCTATAACTTCATTGGCTTGGGGAGCCAAAGTGGTTCACCTCGTAGGCGGAGCCTCACCCCCTGCGCCCTCTCCTTGCAGGAGAGGGGCGTGGAGAGGGGGGTTCGGAGATGGCAAGTAGGTTGTCTTTACCGCGGACGCATATTTCGCGGAGATACGGTCTCCGCAGAACATTCGCCCCTATGCTGACGGTCGTTCTCGCTCCTCGGCGAGCGGCCGAGAGAGATATTCCTCCAGGCGCTCCAGGCGGCCGATCAGGCTCTCGTCGAGAATCTCGCTGTTCACCTGCAGGCGCAGGCCGCCGAGTAGGTCGGGCACCACCTGGTGCGCCACGCGTACCGGCCGGCCCAGCAGGCCCCCGAGGGCCGCCTCCAGGCGCTGGACCTGGGCGTGACTCAATTCGGCCGCGCTCTCCACGAAGACCGGTTGCAGGCCCTCCCGCTTGTCCTTGACGTCCCGGAGCAACGCCGTCAACCGAGCCAGGTCCACGAAATGGTGCCGCTCCAGGAGCAGCGCCAGGAAGCGCCCGAGCAGCGGGGGCGCACCCTCGCCCAGGGGAGCCAGGAGTAGCCTCAGCTTCTCGTCCACAGGGACACCCGGGTGCTGCGCCAGGCGCATGACCTCGGGAGTGCGCTCCACCGCCCGCACCAGGGTCTCCAGGTCCGCTAGCACCGCCGGGAGCTGCTTTTCAGCTTCGGCCTCGTCGTACAGGGCGGCAGCGTAGTTGCGCAAGGCAGCGGTGTCCATCGGCTAGTTCGATTCCTGCTGCGCCAGTTGCTCGATGTGGCGCACGGCGGCCTCGACGGAGGTCTGGCGCTCGTCGGGACCCAGGGCCCGAGCGAGGGCGCGGCGCGCGATATCGGTGGCCAAGTCGGCGGTGTGAGCCCGTAACTCCTGGCGGGCCACCGTGACGTCGCGGTGGAGCTCGTCCTCGGCGTGGCGTTTGCGCTCACGGGCGAGGCGGTTGGCCTCGTCCATGATCTTCTGAGCCTCCTCGCGGGCGGCTTGGCGCTGGCGGTCGGCCTCCCGGGCCAGGTCTTCCTGGACCTGCTGGTGACGCGCGTCCATCTCCGCCAACTCCTGTTTGGCCTGCGCACGGGCTCTCTCCGCTTCGGACATCTGGTCCTGGAGGTGCCGAGCGCGGTCGCTCAGGAACCGTCCGAAGGGGCGGAAGAAAAAGCGGGTAAGCAGGATCAACACCACGACAAAAGCGCCGAGGTTGATGATGAGCACCCTGAAGTCAATGCCTAAGTCATGCAGCAGTTGCATGGCCGGTCCTTTCTGCGGAGCCGGGCGTCAGCTAGCCGCTCTGGACTTTGTCCAGCATCTTGGCCAGATTCGGCCAGAGCAGGAAGAAGGTGAGCAGGGCGTACAGGACCAGCGACTCGACGAAGGCCAAAGAGATGATCAGGAGTACCCGGATCTCCCCCGCGGCCTCGGGCTGGCGGGCGATACCATCTAGGGCGGCGGCGGCCGCCCGCCCCTGCGCGGCGGCCCCGCCCAGCACCGCAATGGGTACTCCCAGGGCCAGACCGAAGAAAGCTATAGCTAAGCCTATCATCGTCATACTATACTACCTCCCGGCGCCGGGTCGGCGCCTTATCACCTGCGAATGGAACGGCGCGGTCGCTGCTACTCCATCTCGATGGCCAGCAGCACGTATACACCAGTCAGAAGGGAAAACACGAAGGCCTGGATGAAGCCCATGAAGATGGCAAAGCAGACCATTAAGGCGGTGAAGGCCATGCCCAGGACCGCCCCAGCGGCGCCACCGATCTGCACTAGCGCCGAGGCGCCCAAAGGGTTGAACAGCAGCCCGATCGCTCCGGCTCCCAACAGGGCAAACTGTGCGACGGCGGTATCATCCCCGAACACATTGCCGAAGAGACGGATGGCCAGCGAGAGCGGCTTGATCAGCTCCTCAACTATGTGCAGGAGGAACATCAGCGGGAACAGGAACGGCACCAGGTAGAAAGGGATGCCCGCCATGCTGGGGAGCCAGCGTTTTATGTACCCGGGGCCGTTGACGCGCCAGCCGATCACCTGCGCGCTGATAATGGAGGCCAGCCCCAGCGCCAGGGTGGTGCTCAGCCGCGAGGTGGGGCTGAGGAAACCGGGGATCAGGCCGAACAGGTTGAGGAAGAGCACGAACAGAAAGAAGCTGCCGATAATGGGCGTGTAGCGCTCCCCATGGTGGGGGATGATGGAGCGGCTCAGGCCCTCCAGCGCCTCGTAGACCCATTCGCCGAAAAGCTGCAGCTTGCCCGTGGGCGCTACCTGCAATCGGCGGCTGGCCAGCCAGGCCACCACCCCCAGGAAAACGACCACCAGGAGGGTGTGGAGGACGAAGACGTCCAGATAGGGCCGCAGCCAGGCGGGCTCCAAGGCCACCACGGCGTTCAGCCAACTAGCGTGATGTTCTTCCATCGCTACCAGCCGCTTTCGCGCGCCGCGCCACTGGATGTCACCGGCCGGTACCGGTAAGATGCCGGCGCACCCCGAGTCGGAGCGCGAGAACCGTGGCCAGGGCCACGGGGGTTAACAAGCCACAGAAAATGGCCCACTCGTTGAGTCTGAAGTGAGCCACCAAAAGGTACAGTCCGGCGATTAGGACTGCGTACTTCAGAAGCTGCGCTAACAACGGAATCGCCGCGCCGCGCCGCGGCCGCCCCTCGCGGCCGCGGGGTGCAATGGCATGGTAGACCATCCAGGCCAGGCCGGTCAGGGAAACCAGACCCAGGGCCACGCCGCCGGTGTACCCCCAGGCTACCGAGGGCGCACCCCGCCACCAGGCCACCGGGGCAACTAGCAACGAGAAGGCGGCGGAAAAACACGCCGTCCGCCTGACTAGTTCATACCCCAGTTCCTCAGTCATCTCTCGGTAGGCGGCGCAGTTCCCGGAAGACACCGTAGAAGGCAGTCGCGACGCCCAGGAAGAAACCCACGATCGTCCAGACGACGCCTCCGCCCCACTTGCGGTCCGCAAGGAGGCCCAGGTAGCTACACGCACCTACGCAGAGAAACATGTAGATGCCCAGGCTACTCCAGCGCGTAGCCTCAATCCACGCCAAACGCTCCTTCTCGTCGCGTGCCCATCGCACAGAGAAAGAATAGTCCTCCACAAGGAGCATGTCAAGCCTGGGGGTCGGGGCGGACGGGTCCGGTAGCGCACGCAGGAAACGCGCGAGTTAGCCATACGCCCCCGCATCGCCCGGCCGAGGCTACTGGTACAGCCAAGCCGCGACGGTGTCGCCTACCTCACGGAGGGCGGAGGGCTGGCAGTACTCGGGGACGTCATCGGCGGTGTGCCAGACGGGGGGCGGGAAGTCGATTATGTCCACCGTGGGGATACCGACGCGGTTGAAAGCCAGGTGGTCGTCGGTGACCGCGAATTGGGTGGTGCGCTTGAAGGCCGCGTGGCCGCGCTCCTCCGCCAGGGTCCAGAGCTGGTCCACCACCTCCGGGGCCTTCTGGAGGGAGTTGAGCTCGATGCGGAGGTCGAAAACATCGTTCCCGCCCAGGTCGGTGCGTACCGGTACGCGGTCGTTGTGCTTGGTGCCGCCGACCAGGTCCAGAATGGCGCCACGCGTCGGACGGGGCAGGTCCGCGGGCCAGTGTTGGGCGAGGTAGTTAGCGCCCAGGCAAAAGCCCTGGTCCAAGAGGCCAGAGCCGCTCTTGCCGGAGTCCTCGGCGTCCAGAAAGAGTAGGTAGACGGGGTGGAGCGGGGGCGTGGCTTTGAGCAGGCGGGCCAGTTCGAGCAGGATGGCGACGCCCGAGGCCCCGTCGTTGGCGCCCATGACGGGCTGGGTGTGCTTGGCCGGGTCGGGGTCCTCATCGGCCTCCGGGCGGGTGTCCCAATGCGCGCCGACGAAGGTAGCCGCGCCGGGAGCAGCGCCCCCGAAGACGGCAATCAAGTTGACGAAATCATAGGGGCCGCCGAAGGCAGTGGCAGTATTGAAGGGCTGCTCGACAACGCGGTCGGCCAGGGGCTGGAGGGTGGCGCGCATCCACACCAACTGGGCCTGATGCCCGGCCGAGCCGGGGGGGCGGGCGCCAAAGCTACATTGCTTCTCCAGATCAGCGAAGGCCCGGTCGGCCAGGAAGACGGGAACGTCCACTACCGGGGGGGCCTGCTCGGAGCCGCCTCCGCAAGCGCCGGAACTGCCCACCAGGACCAGCGCGACAAGAATCGCTAGACGTGCCCAGGGAAGGTTGGCCGGTCCAGGTTTCGGCAAGATCATCACTCTCCAACTTCAAAAGGGGGCCTAAAGAGCGCGAAGACGCCCCCTGCCCCGGGCCCCGCCTCCTCGCAGGAGAGGGTCGGCGGAGTCGTCATGCGGTGACTCTACTGTTTAAACACCAAAACACCCCGGATCGGTTCCCGGCCGGGGCAAAGGAATCCTGCTTGGATGGTTCGGATAGGATTAGCGCGCGACAACGAACTGCTTGGGCTGGCTGCGCTTAAGTTGGCGGCCGTATTCGCTGAGGGCGCGGCTGGCCCGAGCCAGAGCTGCATCGTGGTCGCCCGGCTGGCGGTGGATGACGACCACCGAGGCGGGTTGGGACGGCGTCCAGCGCAGAGGACGGGTGTCCTCCGGCGGGTTGGAGGTTGTCACCGGGCGCCGACCGCCGGAATCGCTGGCCGCAGGAGCAGGCAGTGGCGCCGTGGGGATGCGCGGGGCGGCCGCGATAGCCAGCGGCGCGGCAGGCGCGGGAGCTGGACGGGGAGGCAGCAGCGGCGGCCCAGCGGGCGTCGGCGCCGGTGTGGGAGACGGTGTATAGGCGGGCAGCGGCAAGACCGGCGCAGGAGCCGGCGTCAGGTCGTGAGTCGCCGTTCCCCTCGGAGGCGGTAGAGCCGGCAAGGGTGACGGCGAATAAGCCGCACCGGGGGACGGGGGAGGCACGACACTGCGGGACAACCCCCGCCGGGGCTCCAGGCGGGAGGCCGGTACGACGGTGGAGGCCGCGGGTGCGGTCCCCGGCGAGACGGCAGACGCCGCGGGTCCCGAGGGAACGGTACCGGGCAGAACTGCAGCTACACGCGGCTGCTCCGTCACCGACACGGAAGCGGGGCGGGGAGTGCGCAAGCCGAGGAAAGCCACCAGAACGAGAGCCGCGGCTCCGGCCAAAGCAAGCCCCACAGGCGCGGGGCGGCGGCGAGGGGCAGGCTGTAGCTGTGCCACAGCAGCGAAAATACGCTGAGGTAGATAGCTCGGAGCCAGCGCGGAAGGCGCACGGCGGGGCACGGCCACGACCGCCCCGGTCTCGCGGTAGAGGCGCAGACAGGGAGCACAGTGGAACAAGTGCGCCCAGAGGCGCTCTTCGTCGGAAAGGGTAGCCTCGCCGTCCAGGACGGCGCAAATCAGGGGGCGGGCCTGGCGGCAAGTAAGGTGGGGAATCTCCTCAGCAGACGCCACAGCGGCGGCGATCCTCGCAGGGAGCTGGGGCGGCGCCCCGGGAGCCCGAGCGTGCGCCAGCAGACCACGAAGCGCCTCCTGGCCGGCCACTTCCGCGCGGCAGCGCGGGCAGTTCTGCAGGTGCCGGAGGCAGGCCCAGAGGCGGCGGCCTCGCAGCTCTCCCTCGCTCAGTTGGGTCAACGTGTCCTGGTCTGGACAGCGCGTCAGACGACCCATACGCCACTCCTTGTGGTCCGATATCATCCGTGCAATGGTTTGGACAGTCGGGGGCGCGGAAAGTTTCTGGTTGCGGTCGAACCTCACCCTGCGCACGCACGCGTGCGCTTGGCCCCTCTCCCTCGCTCCGCTCAGGTGAGGGGGTTCCGAGGGGACCAGCCCAGTACGGGAGGACCCAGTGGGGAATGGCCGCATCTCAGTCCAGGGCCATTTCCGCCGTGATGGAGCCGTGCGGGACGCTGAAGATGCGGCTGCTGTCGCCCTCAGCGAGCAGGTCTTGGAACAGGGCCTGCGGGTGAGGGTGACCCAGGACCGCCAGGCCCCCGCTGAGTAGTTGCTCGGGTCCCTCCACGCGCCCCTCCGACTGCACGGAACGTATGCCCCAGCGCCGGTCGCCCTGGTGGAGGGTGACATTCCGCAGGGAGAAGCGCCCATCGCCGATTGACTGGACCCGCACGTGGTGTGCTTGCTCCAGCGAGTCGAGGGGGAAGGTGTAGGTCAGCTCGTCGGCGGAGGTGGGCTGGGCGGCGTGACTGGCGAACTCGATGACACAGGCCCGGCCCCGGTTGGTGAACTCCTGGCCGTCGGCGGAGCTGGAGACGACCATGGTCGGGCAGGCGGGGTGGGTGTTGACTATGTGTACCGCCAGAATCGGGCGGAGGAGTTCCCCGGCGTAAGGCTCACCGGCTGCGGCCGCCTGCAGGGCTGCCACCTCGGCAGTTAGGAGGTTGGCCTCCTCGCGCATCTGGCCAGGCCGCGGCGCCTGGTCCTCGGGGTAGCGGTTGGCGTCCCAGCGCTCCTGCCAGGCGTCGGCCAAGTTCCGAGCTTGCTCCGCGAGCGAGGCCAGGACGCCCGCGACCTGCTCGTAATCACCCTGCGCGACGGCGGCGGGGGCCGCGCGCAAGTGCAAGCGCTTGCTGTACTGGTAGGCCAGCCAGCGCGCCGCGACCACGAAGGTCTGCAGCGTGTCACCATACCGGGCCTCGTTGGCCAGGAGGACCAGGTCACTGGCGATCTGGGAGAGGCGAATGCTGGTGCGCAGGTCCGCGCTCTCGTCCGCCTCATCCAGAGGGATCATCGCGGCGAGGGAACCGGCCCGCAGCCAGGCCAAGGCATGGCGGCCATGCATCCGCAGCTCGCCGAGTTCCTCCAGCAGGGGCGCCAGTTCGGGACGGTCGTAGAGACTGGCACAGGAGGAGCGCAACAGGTCCGCCGCGTCCGCCTCGGTATCGCCCCAGAGGAGGGCCGCAATAGCGCCCTCCACCGCCGGGCACAGGTCCAGGCTGGTGGAGGACAGCTCCCACTGGGTGACCATTTCGCCCTCCCCGCCGGTCTCGCGCAGATACCGGGCCCAACTGCGAGCGTTGCCGACGGCCTCCGAGGGCAGGTTGAAGGGCATAGAAACGGGGCAGATGGACATAGGACAGCCCCAGGACTCCAGGCCGTGCTGCGCCCACAGGGCACGGCTGTCCAGCTCGGCGAAGTTGTACAACTCTACGCGAGGGGAGCGCTCAAAGATGTAGTAGTACCAGTCGAAGATGAGCATGGCCTTGTCGAGCTTGGCCAAGCTGTCCGGGTAATAGTAGAACATGTCTCCCCAGATGGCAGGGCGCTTGCCGGCGGCCTTGGTGAAGGCCGCGACCTGGTTGGCGTGGGCGACGAAGATGCCGCCCTCGCCGATCTCGGCCTTCCGGGGAGCGCACTGGGGGCAGCGGCCAATGGAGAAGGACTCGTCCATACCCAGGTGCACGATCCCGGCAGTGGCCAGCGGCGCCACGTCATGGATCATTCCCTCGAGCATCTCCAGCGTCCGCGGGTGCGTGGGGCAGAGCACGCCGCAGGAGGAACCCTCAAAATGGTTCTCGTCCAGCTCGGCGTAGTCCGGGTGTCGGCTAACCCAGGCGCAATGGCCCAAGCATTGGAGGGCGGGAATCACGCTGATCCCGAAGCGCTCGGCCTCCTCCACCACGTCCAGAGCCTGCTCCAGCGTCCAGGCGCACTTGCGGCCCAGGGCGGGGTGGCTGGGGAACACGAAAGCGTCCTCCAGGTAGAGTTGTAGGAGGTTGTAGTTGAGCGAGGCGTACATCTCCAGGAAGCGCTTGACGGTGTCGGGGCGCTCGATGACGCGGCCGAGGTCGATCTGCACGCCCCGATGGCGTAAGGCGGGCCAGTCGGCGATCCGGCAGCAGAGCAGCTCGGCGGCGGGCAGGAGGCGCTGGAGTGTGCGCAAACCGTATCGGGCGCCCGCGGCGGAGGCGGCCCGGAGGATGATACCGTTCCGGGAGATAGTTAGCTCGTAGGCCTCGTCGGAGGTCGAGAAGGTGAGGTCGGCTTCGATGACGTGAAGATGGGTATCGCCGCTGGCCGCACCGGTGAGGCGTCCAGCAAGGGAGGTGAGGTCCTGGGTAAGCCCCTTGCGCCAGGCGTCGGGGATCTCCGCACGGAGCATCCCGCCTAGGGGATAGACGCCGGGGAGGGGCTTAATAGTGCGAGCGGAGGGGTAGAGGTTTTCTAGTGCGCCCACAGTTGTATCTCCAGACAAGCGGGTCGGATAGGCCCGGTCAGGCAGCGGAGCGCGCTCTATCCGCGCCACCCCCGGCGCACGGAGCGCCAGGCGTCGGGGAGTTAGAACTCCAGCCGGAAGTCGCGGAACCAATCGATGAGCTGGGTTTCCACCGCCGGAGGCAGCGGCCCTTGGCTCAACGCCGCTGCATTGGCCTGCATATGCGCTGCGTTCGTCGACCCAGAAAGCACGACGTGCACGCCGGGGGTGTGCCCGACAAAGCGATAGACCGCTTCGGGCAGATCGCGACAACCACAGTCGGCGAGCAAGGCATGCACCTGCTCGACGGTGGGGAGAGGGCCAACCCCCGCCGCGGCCCGCTCCGCGAGATTCTCGGCCAGCGCTGCGTAGCTGTGCAGGTATTTGCGCACGGCGAACATCGTCAGCACACCGATACCCGCCTCGCGGAGACGGGACAGCAGGCCAAAACGCGCCTGTTGCGAGAACAGGCTGTAGGTGATTAACATCACATCCCATAGGCCGGCATCCTCCAGCGCGCGCCAAGCCACGGTGTGCTCTTGATCCGGACTCGGTTCGCTGAAGCCGAAGGCCCGGCAGCGTCCCTCCGCCTTCCACTCCTGCATCAACGGCACCAGCTCGGCTACCGCATAGTCATAGGTGGCCAGCGTCAGGTCGTGAAAGAGCAGGATATCGACGCTGTCGCGCTGCAGGGCGGCCAACGATTCCGCAAACCCCACCGCCAGCTCAGTCGGAGACAAACTGGCGAACGTCTTTGTCGATACTACGATCTCCGGTGCAGGCGGCAGCCACCGTCCGAGCAGGTCCTGGGAATCGCCGTAGCCCTGCGACGTATCGAAGAAGTTGAGGCCCAGTTCCAGCGCCTGCTGGATCACCGCGCTGCGCCGCGTCTCCTCCCAGTTGTACTTGGCGCCGAGCACGCTCGGCCCACCACAGCCTTGGCCCAGCACACTCACCTTCAAGCCGGTGCGCCCCAAGGTTCGGTATTCCATGGAATCACTGCCTTCGCTGAACACTCCTGCCGATGCGAACTCCAACAGCACCGGTATGAGCGCCCTCCTAGAGTAGCGGGGTCAGCAGCTCGATGGCGGCCTTGATGTCGGCGACCTGCTGCGGGCCGCTGATCTCGCGCTCGATGGTCAGGGCGCCGTGGAAGCCCTGGGCTTTGAGCTTGGGGACCAAGACCGGGAAGTTGACGCGGCCCTGGCCCAGCGGCTTCTCCTCCCCCAAGTTGTCGCCGTCGGTGGGGTACTCGCCGTCCTTGGCGTGCACGCCGCGCACCCACTCGCCGAAGACGTCCACGGCATCGCAGGCGTTGGACTTGCCGTAGAGCAAGAGGTTAGCCGGGTCCAGGTTGATGCCCAGGTTCTCGGTACCGATCATCTGAATGGTGCGCAGGAGGGTGATGGGGGTCTCCTGGCCGGTCTCGAACCAGAACTCCACGCCGCAGCCCTGGCAGGTCGCGGCTACCTGGCGTAGACCCTCGAGCGCTCCCAGAAAGAGCGGGTCGTGGGGGTACTCGGGGAGGAAGCCGACGTGGGTGGTGATGGAGGGCACGCCGATCTCTGCGGCGACACGGGCGGCAGCCTCCAGGGCCTCGACGCGGATCTGGCGCCAGTCCGGGGGGACGAGGCCAATGGTGATCGGCCCCTGGGCGAAGTTCCAGACAGCCCGGCCGGGCAGGCCGGCCCAGAGGGTGGTGATCTCCACCCCCGCGGTGTCGGCGGCAGCGCGGACGCGTTGGCCGTGCTCGACGGTGCCAAAGGGCGGCCAGCCAATCTGGCAGGAGGGCACGCCCACCTCCCGCACGCGGTTGATTGGCTCAGCGGGATCCTGCGTTGCATATACCATTACGCCTAGTTTCAGTTTGTCGTTAGACACGATAGGGCCTCCATGTTCGGGATCGCGGAACGGATGGTTGTTCCTCTCGGGCGGGCAGGTCTCCTTCCCTGGACGGGGAAACATAGCTGCAAAGTGACAGAAGGGAGTGGTCTGGTATGCGCGTGATCGGACTCAACGGCAGTCCCAATGAAGACGGCCTGACGGCGGCCATGCTCGCGGCGGCCCTGGAGGGCGCGGCGGAAGCGGGTGCAGAGACGGAGGCAGTGCATCTGAAGCGACTGACCATCTTCTCGTGCCTGCAGTGCGAAAATGGTTGGGGCCTGTGCCGGAAGGAGGGCGGGTGCGTCCAGGAGGATGACTTCGCCGACCTGAAGGCGCGGGTGGAGGCGGCGGACGCCATCATCATCAGCACGCCGGTGTACTTCGGCGAGGTCAGCGAGGTAGCGAAGAACTTCCTAGACCGGCTGCGACGCGGCGCCTTCGCCGGGCCGCAGGCGAACGTGATGAAGGGCAAGGCGGTCATCGGCATCGCCGCGGCGGGAGGGTCGGGCGGGGGGATTGTGTCGTGCCAGTCCATCCTGGAGCGGTACTTCAACCACCTGGGCCTGCGGCTGTTTGACATGATCCCGGTGACCCGGTTCACGCGGTCGTACAAGACCGAGACGGCGAAGGCGGCGGGGAAGGCGATGGTGGAGGAGGCAGGGCAAGGGCAAGAGTAGACGATCCGTCTGGCTGGGGCGGGCTCTCTGGCCCGCCCCGGCAGCGTCAGCGCCCCGGCTAGCGCGGGCTAGAAAGCCCGCGCCACGCGGAGAGAGCAGGTCTCCCCTACCTGCAGCGCGAATTGTTCCCCGCGGTTTGACCCCTTGCATTACCCTTAGGAGGCTCCTTGATGAATCCTGTGGCTATCGTCACCGGTTCCTCGCAAGGAATCGGTCGTGGTATCGCCCTGGGTCTGGCGGACCTGGGCTACAATGTGGTGGTGAACTTCGTGCCGCCGCTGGAGCCGGCTGAGGAGACCCGGCAGATGCTGGAAGACAAGGGCGTCCAGTGCGTGCTGGCCCAGGCCAACATCGCCGAGGCGCCGGACCGCCAGCGTATCCTGGGGGCCGCGATGGACTCCTGGGGACGGATTGACCTGCTGGTCAACAACGCCGGGGTGGGCGTGAAGGTGCGTGGCGACATGCTGGACAGCGACGAGAGCGACTATGAACGCGTGATGGCGATCAACTGTCGCGGGCCCTACTTTCTGGCGCTGGAAGCCGCCAAGATCATGATAGACTTGAAGGCGAAGGGCGTGGTGGAGACGCCGCGCATCGCCATGACCAGCAGCATCTCCGCCTGGATCGTCAGCACCAGCCGGGGGGGGTACTGCATCTCCAAGGCCGGGGCACACATGGCCGCGCAACTGCTGGCGGCGCGCCTGGCGCCGGAGGGCATCCCGGTCATCGAGATTGCGCCCGGCGTGATCGACACGCCGATGATCGCCCCCGTGCGGGACAAGTATCTCAAGCTGGCCGAGGAAGGCGTCATCCCCCAGGGGCGCCTGGGCACTGCCGAGGACATTTCCCGCGTCATCCAGGCCTTCGCCAGGGGAGACCTGGACTACTGCACCGGGCAGCAGATTGTGGTCGGCGGAGGGATGCAGATACAGCAGTTGTGAGGGGAAGTGGGACGTGGCAAACGACGGAAGCGTCCCGCACCGGCCAGGCGCAATCCTCGACCCGTGTTGCCTCCGACCACAATGCCGCCGGTGTCCTCGCGTTCCGCGTTCCACCTTCCACGAAAGAACGGTACACCCATGAGCACTCACGAACACCTAACGATCGACGGCGTATCCATCCCCCTCTTCCGCGTCCACACCGCCATTATCGGCTCCGGCGCGGCGGGGCTCAATTGCGCGGAGCATCTGCACGATCTGCTGGGGCCGGAGGCGGAGATTGCTGTCTTCACCTCCATCCTGGGCGGGGGGGCGTCGCATTGTAGCGGGTCGGATAAGCAGACCTACTGGCGGCTGGGGGCGGTGGACGGGGCGGCGGATAGTCCCCTGGACATGGCCAAGACCATCTCCGCCGGAGGGTGCATGCACGGCGACCATGCGCTGGCCGAGGCGGAGGGGTCCGTACAGGAGTTCTTCCACCTGGTGCGCAACGGCGTGCCCTTCCCGCAGACCAAGCTCGGATCGTTTGTGGGCTACCAGACTGACCATGACCTCCTGCCGCGGGCGACCTCGGCGGGGCCGTGGACCAGCCGCTTCATGGTGCGCTGCGCGCTCCAGCGGCTGCGGGCGCTGGGCATACCGATCCACAACTCCTGCGAGACGGTGGGGCTGATAACCACCGGCGAGGGCGCCGAGAGGCGCTGCGCCGGGGTGGTGATCGTGGATCGCAACCGGCGGCATGAGGACAACTACGGCCTGGCGATAGTGGCGGCGACCAACGTGGTCATGGCCACCGGTGGGCCGGGGGAGCTGTACTTCGGGAGCGTCTACCCGCGCAGCCAGATGGGGGCGCACGGGGTGTGCTTTGAGGCGGGGATCGTTGCCAATAACCTCACCGAGAGCCAGTTTGGCTTGGCCTCGGTTAGCCCGCGCTGGAACCTGTCGGGGACGTATCAGCAGGTGCTGCCGGCATACTACAGCACTGACCAGAGCGGCGGGGAGGAGCGGGACTTCCTGGCCGAGGTGCTGACCGACGAGTCCGAGCGACTGCTGGCGATCTTCCGCAAGGGGTATCAGTGGCCCTTCAACCCTCAGCTGGTGGCGCCGCCGGAGTCCTCGGCGGTGGATATGCTGGTGGAGCGAGAGACGCGAGCGGGGCGGCGGGTGTGGATGGACTTCCGGCGCAATCCGGTGGAGCCGCTGGACCTCAACGCCCTGCCGGCGGAGGCACGGGACTACCTGCTCAAGTCGGGGGGAACCGGCGCGACGCCGTACGAACGGCTGCTGCAGATGAACCCGGCGGCGATTGACCTGTACAACCAGTGGCACCTGGACCTGTCGAAGCAGCCGCTGGAGATACGGGTCTGCGCGCAGCACAACAACGGAGGGTTCGCGGTGGACGCCTGGTGGGAGTCGTCTCTCCCCCACCTCTTCGTGATCGGCGAGCAGGCGGGGACGCACGGGGTGACGCGGCCCGGCGGGTCGGCGCTCAACTCGGGGCAGGTGGGCGGCCTGCGAGCGGCGCAGCACATCGCGCGGCGCTACGCGGCGACTGAGGAGAGCGCAGGCTGGAAAGCCTGCGCCACGCGAGAGGCGGCGGAGCTGCTGGAGCGCCTGCAGCACTACGCCGAGCGGGCCGGGGAGGCGGTGGAGAGCGTGCGGGAAGCGCGAGCGTGGGTGCAGCAGCAGGTCACCAACAATGCCGGGGTGCTGCGGCGGCTCGACGCGCTGCCCGAGGCTTGTGCGGAGTTGCGGGAGAAGTGGCGGGCGATCCGCGAGCAGGGGCTGCGGCTGGACGGCCCGCAGGATGCCTACCGGGCGCTGTACCTGGAGCGGCTGGCGCTGGCGGGCTGGGGATACCTGGAGGCGGCGCGGGCCTACGGCGAGGCCGGCGGGGGCAGCCGCGGGAGCTATCTCATAGTAGACCCCGCCGAGGCGCCGGTGCATCCGGACTTCCCCGAGTTGACGGCGCGGGCGGACAACCCGGCGCTGCGGGAGCAGGTGATCGAAATCACTTTCGACGGCGACCACTGGCGGCACACCTTGGCCCCGGTGCGGCCGCTGCCCGAGCAGAACACGTGGTTTGAGGCGGTGTGGCGGGAGTACCGGGAGGGGAAGGTGTGGGAGTAAGGGGCGGGGCGCACGTGCGGAGTCGGTAGGGCGCGGGCTCGTACCGCGCCTTCCCCGCGAGGTAGGTGCGACCGCGGAGGGCGCGGCACGAGTCCGCGCCCTACAAGGAGGCGTTGCGCCCTCGGTTAGGCGGCCTTCCTCCCCACTGCACGGGCCATGACCTCGCGGAGCTTGGCCAACTCCACCGGCTTGGTCAGGGTCTCCTCCACGTAGCGGGTGGACTCGATGGTATCGCCCCAGCCGGTGAGGATCAGCACCTGGGTCTCGGGCGCGAGGCGCTTGATCTCTTCGGCCACCTGCCAGCCGGACATGCCCGGCATGCCTAGATCGCTAATCACCACGTCGAAAGGCTGCTGCCGGGCCATGGCCACAGCGGTCGGCCCATCGGGGGCGCCGAGAGCGGGGTAGCCCACGACGTCCAGTGCCTCGCGCATGGCCGCCAGGACCATGGGGTCGTCATCCACCAGCAGCACTCGCAGGTCTCCCTCCGGCGGCGTCTCTTCCACGGGCGGCGGCGCCTTCAGAGAGGGCGTTCCGTTGGCCAGGGGCAGCGCGACGGTGATGAGGGTGCCGCGACCGGCCTCGCCGCAGACTGTCATGGTGCCGCCGTGGCGCTGGATGATGCCCTGACAGACGGGCAGCCCCAGGCCGGTGCTGGAGGTCCCCTTGGTGGTGAAGAACAGGTCGGTGGCGTGGGCCAGGGTCGCCTCGTCCATACCGACGCCGTTGTCGGCCACCTCGAGGCTGCCCCAGCCGCGGGCGGAAGCGCTACGCACGTTGATGCGGCCGCCGTGGGGCAGGGCCTCGCAGGCGTTAAGGAGCAGGTTGACCAGCACCTCCCGGATCTCCGCGGGGTTGACGCGCACCTGCGGCGCCGCTCCCAACTCCGTCTCGACGGTGATGGACCGCCCCTCCCGCTCGGCTTCGTCCTTCCAACGATAGGCCGTCATGCCGACGGCCTCTGCCACGATCTGGTCCAGATTGGCTACCACCATAGCCTCCTCGCTGTGCTTGCCGACGAACTGCTGGATGCGGCCTACGGTCTCGCGTCCGTCGCGGGCGACGGTCTCGATCATCCGCAGACTGGCGGCGGTGGCGTCGTCAAGCGGAGGCTGCAGCAGCACCTGGGTCCGGGCCAGGATGACGCCCAGCAAATTGTTGAAGTCGTGGGCAACGCCCCCGGCCATCTCGCCGATACCGCGCAGGCGCTCTCCGCGCATCATCTGCTCTTGCGCCCTCTCCAGGTCAGCGCGGGCGACGCGGAGCTGCTCGTAGGTGCGGGCGTTGTTGAGGGCGGCGGCAATATGGGGAGTGAGCGACTCGAGTAGCGTCTGTTCCTCCTCGCTGAAGGCGTCAAGTCCTCGCCGTCCGACGTTCAGTAACCCCAAAGCGAGGTGGTCATTGACTATGGGCACCGACACACTGCTGAGTATGCCCATCTCGACCAGCCGCAAGAACACGGGGTGAGTGAGCGAGCGCATGTCGGGGCGATAGACCTGCCGGCCCTGGTACATAACCTCGCTCATCTGCAGGGAGGACAGGTTCACGTGCGCCCCCGGACCAAGCAGGGGATCGTCCGGGCTGGGGCCCTGGGCACTGACGATCCGGCCATGCTGCCCGTCCGGGTCGCACATGATGAGGGCGCAGCCATCGCCGGGGATTGCGCGATCCACCTCCTGCAGGACAATGTGCATCACGCGGTCCTGGTCCAGAGTAGAGGCCACGGCGCGGGCGATCTCGTTGACCGCGGTGAGCCGCGCTACTGTGTCGGCGAGGACCTCCTCGGAGCGCTTGAGCTCGGTGATGTCCACGGCGGTGGCGACGAATCCCGTGACCCGATTCTCGTCGCGGACGGGATTCAGCATCACTTGCCACGTCCTCGGCCTATCCGGTACCTTCAGACAGGTGACCCCGAACTGCGCAGCGCGCCCCGCCCGCACCTCCGCGAGCGCTATCTGCGCCGCTGGTTGCGCCTGGGGACAGGAGAACACGGCGGCGAGAGGCATCTCGGGAGATACGCAGTGCGTACCCCCGTAGGTTTCCAGGCCATGGCGGTTGACGGCGAGCAGGCGCCCGGCGTCATCAACGAGCATGATGGCGTTGGGGGAGCTTTCCAGGAGGGTCCGGTAGCGCCGCTCCGAGTCGGCAAGCTGGGCCGCGAAATCGGCAAAGCGCTGAAAACTCAGGAAGAAGGTAAGGACGAGGATACAGGCGCCGGCAGTGAGGACGATGCCCGACAAGCGAGCCCGGATCACGCCCGGGGCGAGCGCGGCCGCGTCCATGTTAATGCCAACTACGCCCAGCACCCGCTGTGTCTGGAGGTCATGGACGGGCGCGAGTCCCGATATCTCGAGGCCCCAGCGATTACGCAAGGGCCCTTCCACGAAGGCAGGAGCACCGGCGAACAGGGCGCGCAGTTCCTCACTGGCTTCCGGATAAGGCTGCCCATGAGGCGAGAGAACCGGCGAGTTTTCCGGTCCCGTATCAACGCAGAACGCCACCTGGCCTTCCAGCATCACCACTAGGTAGACGTTCCTACAGTTCGAGTTCGCCTCGCGGACCCGTTCCAGGTGGCCCCGGAGAACGTCGTGCGAAGGGTCGTGCCCCCCCTCCCTGGTTGCGTGGACGTCCGCCACCCGCTTTAGGTCCAGGGAGGCCGCAACCGAGAGCGTACGCGCCAGCAGGCTGTCCCGGGCCTCGGCGTTCTCCCACTCTCCGAGCTTCTGTGTGCCCAACCACCCCAGAAACAGGACGAGGAGCAGTGCCAGGCCAGTGCCGACAGACCAGCGGATCCGACTTCGGACGTGCCGAGGGTAGGGCGTATGCGACCAGGTGGCCGCCCAGTAGCCACTCAGGCCGGACACGCCGATGACTGCGATAGCGGATAGCAGCAGCGGTAGCACGCCCGGCGCCGGCGCCGACCAAGCGTTCACTTCGGGTAGGGCCCCCAGCGATAGAGCGCTGAGCCCCAGGCCGGCGGCGGAAGCCCCGACAATCCCTAGCCACCGGCCATGCTTGGACCGGTCCGCCCGAGCAGCCAGCCAGAAGACCCAGGCGGCCACCAGCGCTTCCAGTGGGAGCAAGAGGAGGCCGGACGTCGAGAGCAGGGCCTGCGGTCCCCGCCAACCCAGGCCCCCCAGCACCGCCAGTAGCGGCAGCAGGATCCAGCGTCCCGGGCCCCGTCCCCGCACGCTGATCGGACCCGCCCGGCAGAACTCCGCCAAGAAGAGACAAGAGGCAACCGCCAAGACGGGGAGCAGAACGCGGAACGCAGGCTGGGCCGGAACCTCTTCACCGGCGAGCCCCAGCCACTCGGCTATTCCCTGGGTGAGAGCGGACAGCCCCAGCCACAGCCAGGGCACGCGCCGCTCACGCCCGCACAGGGAGAAGCACAGGGCGGCGGTGGTGACCAGCCCCAAGCCGAACAGAAAGGCCAGATAATCGGCTTGCTGCGCCAATAATCCCGCCATACGGCACCTTCCCACGCGGCGCTGCGCCGCACCCGGAGGGTGCGTGTGCAGGAATCCCCCCCGCGCGGAGGGCATCGTACCGCCGCCAGCGAGTCTTATATCGGCATTTCGCGCCTGACTCTGAAGTGTGATGCCGCAGGCAGAATAGGTGTGGTAAACTGAGGGTGCCGGACGCGGTGGCCATCAACGCCTCCGGACCGTCTGCAATGCACAGGGAGTGACGCCAATGTCGGGTGCGAAGTACTACCGCCACCCTGGGGCCATCATCCGGGGAGCCAGCCGCCGCCGCTGGCCTGTCTGGCAGTGGGCGCTACTGGGCACAGGGGGGCTGCTACTGGCGCTGGTGACGCTGGCGCTGATCCCGCCAGAAGCGCTGACCTCTCGGGGCCAGCACAGGGAGGGCGGGCTGGAGAAGGGGCTGGAGGTGCTCCTTCTGGACCTAGAGCGGGCGCGACTGGCCCCGGGACCGGCGCCACCAGCCGTGCGCATCGCCGTCTCCGACGCCGACCTGAACGCGTACCTGGCCGCAAACGGCGGAGGCTGGCGCTCGCCCCGTGCGTTGCGCAGTCCCCTAGTCGCCTTTGGTACGGGACAGATAACGGTGACGGTGCGAGCGCGGCTGGCCTTCCTCTCGGTGCCACTGACGGCGGAGGTCATGCCTATAGCCAACGATGGTCGGCTGCGAGTGCGGGTGAAACGACTAAGAGTAGGGCTGCTACCGGCGCCCGGTAAATATCGCCAGAGCCTGGCCGAGCGGGCGCAGAACGCGGTCAATAGTGGCCTACACGAGACCGATTTCCGGCTGGAGGAATTGGAGATCACGCCGGGGCAGATGGCAGTGACGCTGCGGCCGCCGCCGCGGTGAGGAGGCCTACTGACCTTCGCATATTTGCATGTATGCCGCTGGCCGCGGAGCCCCACCCCCCAACCCCCTCTCCTGGCAGGAGAGGGGGAGCAGAGCGGACAGGAAGTCGGGGCATGCTGCTGGGGCAGGTCTGCAGCGCACGGTGTCAGGGATCGGCGAGCCCACCGCACAGGCACGCCCCGGTCGCGCCGGTAATGTGTACCGTCAAGATGCCACCCGACGGCAGCGCTGCCGGCAGGTCCACGTGTAGATAGTTGTCGGTGAGGCCGTACCGGCGGCCGTTTGCCCCCGTCTCCAGCACAACCTCCAGCCTCTCCCCCACCTGCGCCGCGGCGAACTCAGCCCGCTTGTGGTCGGAGAGGGCGCGGAGCACGTGATTGCGCTCCTTTCTCACTTGACCCGGAACCTGGTTCGGCATCTCCGCGGCCGGGGTGTCGGGCCGGGGCGAAAAGGTGAAAACGTGCAGGTAGGCCACGGGCAAGGCCTCCAGGAAGCGTCGGGTCTCCTCAAACTCCTCCTCCGTCTCGCCCGGGAAGCCCACGATGACATCAGCGCCCACGGCCAGGCCCGGCTGCCGTCGACGCAGGTCGGTGACGAGTGCGGCGTAGTCCTCGGCGGCGTAGGGGCGGCGCATGCGGCGCAGGACGCTTTCCGATCCGCTCTGCAAGGGGAGGTGAAGGTGGCGGCAGACCTTGCCTTGGCTGGGGAGGTCATCGGAAGACAGGGCATGGCCCCCCGCTACTACCAGCTCGGACAGCGCAGGGGTCACCTCCAGTGGCTCCAGAGAGGACAGGCGCAGCCGGCCCACCTCGGGCAGGTCGCATAGTTGCTGCACCAGCCCGGCCAGGCCCGTCTCCCCCGCCAGGTCCCGCCCGTAGCGGCCCAGGTGGGTCCCGATGAGCACCATTTCCGGATGGCGCGCGGCGAGGAGCCGTACCTGCTCGACAACCTGCGCAGCGGGCACGCTCCGCTCGGGACCGCGGGCACGGGAGATGATGCAGTAGGTACAGCCACCCGCGCAGCCCTCTTGCACTTTGACGAAGGCCCGGGTGTGGCCGCGAAATTCGCGCAGGAGGGGATCGTCGTGGTCGCAGGAGGGGACGGGAGGGGGGCGGCCGAGGGCGGCGTCGATGAGGTCGGGGAGGGCGGACTTGTCGCGGTTGCCGATCAAGAGATCAGCCAACTTGCGCTCTGCCAGGTCCTCACGGCCCACCTCGACGTAGCAGCCGGTCAGGACGACGCAGGCCTGCGGGTTACGCGCTTTGGCGCCGCGGGCCAGGCGGCGGCACTCCCGGTCGGTACGGGAGGTAACGGTGCAGGAGTTGAGGATGTAGACGTCGGCTGGCTCGCCGAAGTCCACGATCCGGTAGCCCCGGTCCTCCAGTTCCTGGCGCAGCAATTCCGCCTCGAACTGATTCAGCTTGCAGCCGACGCTGTGCAGGGCGGCGCGGGGTTGAGGGTGCTTGTCCTCCGTCATAGTTCAGCCGGGTGATCCGTTCCGCGTGGGGCGGGCTTTCCAGCCCGCCCTTTGCGACATGGTGGTCAGCCCTGGGCGGGCTAGAAAGCCCGCCCCACGGGGAGATCCGCCCCACGGGAGCACTAGAAGTCTTCCACCGCCGCCCCTTCAGATGCCCTCCAGCGCCTCCTGGATGGCGGCGAAGTTGACAGCGGCGACGTCGGGGGGGACGTCCTCAGAGATCTCGAAAGCCAGCCGTCGGGGCTCCGGGACCTCGGCCACCAGCTCGTGGACGCGCTGTTTGATCTGCTCAGGCTCGGCCAGATGGCCGGAGGGCGGATAGTTCACCCAGAGCACCTTAGGCGCCCAGGCCTGCCAGGCCTCGTGCAGCGAGATGTTGCCGTTAGGAGGTGGGGTGAAGCTCTCTATCACGTCAAGGGGCGTCTCGGCGATAAGCTCCGCCAGGGAGCCCAGGTGGCCGTCGAAGTGGGCGATGAGCAGCTTGTGATGCGGGTGCAGCGCGTCGGCCAAGGCCTCGTAGTACGGCTGGGCGTAGCGTCGGTACAGTTCCGGCCCCAGGATGTCGGCGGTCAGGTTGTCGGGGGCCCAGATGAACTCGGCGTCGCTACGGGCCACGATCTCCCAGTGCTCCGTCTGCTTGCGGGTCATGGCGCTGATCATGCGATCCAACCTATCCCGGTCGTCGGCGAGCAGATAGCAGAGCTGCTCGATGTCGCCGAACTCGATCCACAGGCGCTGGAAGGGCATGCGCTCCACCGGAGCCATGGTGAGGCCTTGCTCGCCTATCTGCCCGTCGGCGTCGTCGAAGGCTTCCAGCGTCGGCACGTAATGGGTGTCCTCGATGAGGTACTGCACCACCTGCCAGTCCTCGGGGCGCTTGACCAGGTGCTCCATCGTCCACATGCTGCCGTAGCCCGATTCGGTGCTACGGCGCTGGGCGAGGTCGCCTACGGGGGTGTGGTAGGTGGTCAGGTCGCCGCCGTCGGCGAGCGGCTCGGTCTTCACTTCGACCGAGGAGTACTCCACCCCCCAGGGCCGGGCCATGTTGATCGTGCCCATGCCCTCAATCTCCCGCAGCGCCTCCCCGGCCGGGCCGTTGAAGAAGCCGCCGTAGATGGCGAAGGGGATCTGCTCCACCGTCTCCCCGCGCAGGGCCGCCTCAAGGTTCTCGCGGATGGTCATTCGCAACGCTCCTTGGCGGCGAGACGCTCTCGCCGATGTTCGGGGAGGATATAGGCCGCCCAGTAGACGGCGCCTACCATCACGGCGCCGCCGATGATGTTGCCGATAGTCGCTGGGATCAGGTTGTTAAGGATGAACCGGTCCCAGGTCAGGCCCACCAAGGGCTTGCCCACGACCGCCATGACCCCCGGGTCAAGACTGGCGAAGATGCCGGCGGGGATCAGGTACATATTGGCGACACAGTGCTCAAAGCCGCAAGCGACGAAGGCGGTGATGGGGAAGATGATCGCCAGGATGCGATCGGTGGTGCTGCGGGCGGAGTAGCACAGCCAGACGGCTAAGCAGACCAGGGCGTTACACATTATGCCGCGGGCCAGGACCGCGGTCCAGGGGAGCGATAGTTTGCCCACGGCGATGGCGGCGGCCTGCGCCCCGACGGCGCAGTCGCTCAGTGCATTCTGCTGGGTCATGAGCACAATCCCGGCTATGCCGAGGGAGCCGATGAAGTTGCCCACGTAGACGATAGCCCAGTTGCGCAGCAGCTTGCCGAAAGTGACCCGGCCACTGAGCCAGGCCATGACAATGAGGTTGTTGCCGGTGAACAACTCGGCGCCGCCCACCACCACCAGGATCAGGCCGAGGCTGAAGGCCAGGCCTCCCACCAGTTTGGCCATGCCAAAACCCAGGCCGTTGGAGGTGGATACGATGGTGTAGAAATCCGAGCCCATCGCGATGTAGGCGCCGGCCAGAATGCCGAGAATCAAGGTGCCCAGGAAGGGAAGCTTGCTCTTGCTTTCGCCGGCGGCCAGCGCACGCTTGGCGATCTCCGGACCGCAGTAGGCGTCTAGATGTACGATGGGCGTTTCCGAGGTGGTGCTCATCAGGCAGGGCCTCCCGGTACGACCTTGTCCGGTCGCGGAAGAGGTGCTATACTTCGTGCGGTCGCGTTAAAGAGAAGGGGCAGCCGCAGTGCCGGCTGCCCCTCGCGCTAATCCAGTCGGTACGGCCTCCGCTGCCTAGAGTGCGCGCTGGACCTTGCCCGCCTTCAGGCACGAGGTACACACGCGCATCCGGCGGGTCCCGTGGGGAGTCTGGGCGCGGACGGGCTGCAGATTGGGCAACCAGCGTCGCTTGGTGTGCCGGTAGGAATTACTGACTTTGTAGCCGCTGGAGGGCTGCTTACCGCATACTTCGCAAACCTTTGCCATTTTACCTGTCTCCTTCACCATAAAACGGCGCACACCGGCGCCGCCTGAGGGGTCACGTTAACTGGTCCGATGATAGCACAAAGCTGCCAGTGAAGCAAGAGCCCGCGGGGACGCGCGTCGGCGCCACCCGGAGCCGATGTCGCCTCGCTGGTGATCCCAGGTCATACCCATTCCCTATGGTCACGCCGCTGCAGCCTGAGTTCTCTCCTCCCCCGCCGGCTCGTCCTCCGGTCCCCAGGATCGGCGGCACGGCTATGCCCGGGGGCGTGCACTTCTCCAGCGGCAACTACGGTACCGGCCCCAACTACCTGCTATTCCTCACCGGCGTGGTCATCATGGCCCTGGGCGCCCTCGCTATGGCTCTGGCCTATGTCCTCATCTGGCTAGCCGGGCACTTCAGCGGCCTGCCACTCTCGGATGCCTTCCAAGGCCTGGCGAATCCCGGCGACGTGCCCTATAGGGTTCTGGTGCAGATTGGGCTCAATCTGGTGGTCTTCCTGTCCTTCCTGGTGGTGCTACGCGTCTCGCCGCTGGCGGGCTACCACGGCGCGGAACACAAGGTGGTGCACTGCCTGGAGCTTTACGGTGTGCTGGACTACGACCTGGTCTGGACCTGCCCCCGGGCGCACAAGCGCTGCGGGACGACGCTACTGGCCGGCTTCCTGCCCATACCTTTCGTGGCCGTGCCGCTGTTGAGTGTGCCGGTCTATGGCGCACCCGCAGCGCTCGCGGTTGTTGCCGTGGGCTGGTTCACGCGCTTCCAGGTGGGGGCGCTGATCCAACAGATCTTCACCACCAAGGAACCGACACCGCGCCAGATGGCCACCGCCCTGCGCGCGGCTGAGCGACTGCTGGAGCGTTGGCGCCGCGATCCCTCCCGGCGGGTGCCGCTGTGGCACGGCCTGTGGGCGCGGGGTTTCCCGCAGATGATTGCCGGAGTGATCGTCGCCGTCCAAGTGCTCAACTGGCTGCAACTGCAGTTGCCGTTCTGGATGGACTTCGGTCACGTGCTGCGATAAGAGGATATTATTGATATGCCGATGCGCCGCTTTCAAGAGGCCCTGCTGGGCCAGGTGCGACAGACCTTTCCCGAACTAGCAGAGATCCCCGAGCAGATACTCACCGTGCCGCCGGACCCGGCGATGGGGGACCTGTGCCTGCAGGCCTTTCCCCTGGCCAAGGCCCTGCGTCGGCCGCCCCAGCAGATCGCCGAGGAAATTGCCACCGGGGCCGCTGGCCTGCCTGGCTTTAGCAAGGTGGACCAGCAGGGGCCGTATGTGAACTTCTTCCTCGACCCTGTGGCGCTGGCGAAAGCGGTGCTGGGCGAGGCAGCCGAGCGGGGGGAGGCCTACGGCAACCCGGAGCTCGGTGCGGGGCAGACCGTGGTGGTTGACTACTCCTCCCCCAACATCGCCAAGCCCTTCGGCATCGGCCACCTGCGCTCAACCGTGATCGGCGCCGCCCTGTACCGACTCTACCGGGCCACGGGGTACCGGGTGGTCGGCATCAACCACCTGGGGGATTGGGGGACGCAGTTCGGGCTGCTGCTCGCGGCTTGCGAGGATGAGGGCGATGAGGCGGCGCTGGAAGCCGATCCAGTGGAGTACTGCTATCGGCTGTACGTGGATTACTCCAAGCGCCGGGACCACGACGTCACCATCGCTGACAGGGCGCGGCAGTGGTTCAAGCGCCTGGAGGCGGGCGACCAGGCGGCGGTGGTTCTCTGGACGCGCATTCGGGAGCTAAGCCTGCGCGAGTTTGACCAGGTTTACGGCCGGCTGGGGGTCAGCTTTGACTACGTTCGGGGCGAAAGCTACTACAATCAGCGCCTAGAGGCGACGCTGGAGGTGGTCCGGGAGGCCGGACTGCTCCAGGAGGACGCGGGCGCGCTGATCGTGGACTTGTCAGACCTGGACATGCCGCCGGGCTTGCTGGCCAAGTCGGATGGGGCGAGCACCTACCTGTTGCGGGACCTGGCCGCCGCCATGTCCCGGGCGGAGGACTTCAGCTTCGACCGCTGTCTGTACGTCATCGGCTCGCCTCAGGCTCTGCACATGCAGCAGTTGCGGGCGGTGCTGGCCAAGCTTGGCTGCCCCTGGGCCGAGGGAATGGTGCATGTCAACTTTGGGCACATTCTGGGCATGAAAACGCGCGAAGGCAACCTGATCTTCCTCAACCAGGTGCTGGATGAGGCTGCACAACGTTCGCGGGCCAAAGTTGAGGAAAACCAACAGCGGGGCTGGACGGAGGGAGACATAGATGTCCTGGCGATTGCTGAGGCTGTCGGCCTGGGCGCTATCATCTTCAACGATCTCAAGCAGAACCGCGTCCACGACATTACCTTCGACTGGGACCGGATGCTCAACTTTGACGGAGATAGCGGCCCATACCTGCAGTACGCCTATTCGCGTACCGGCGGGATCTTGCGTAAGGGCGAGTGCGAGGTCGTGGCGGAGTACGACGCCGGGGCATTCGCCCAGGCCTCGGAGCACGATCGGGCGCTACTGGTGGCCCTGGCGAACATGTCGCTAGCCGTCGAGCGGTCGGTGGTGGACAACGCGCCGCATCACCTGTGCCAGTATCTGCTGGAACTGGCGACGATGTTCAGCCGCTGGTATACCAATCACCAGGTGCTGGGGAGCGGGGAGTGGGAGGCGCCGCGACTAGCCGTGGTGCACGCAGTGCGGCAGGCGCTGGGGAACGGCCTGCGCCTGCTGGGGATCACGCCCTTGGAGCGAATGTAGGCGGCGGCTTCCGGTCCTCCGTGGTCCGGGTCATAAACCGGCGTGATTCGTCCCGGATCATTTGCAGACCAAGCAGAAGCACAAGAATGGACAACCCCAGGCAACCGAGGGCGACGGCGAACATGACCAAGCTGTAGCCGCGCTGGATGCCGCCGACAATCTGCACCGCCCCCACCAGCGCGCTCATGGTGGCCACTCCTCCGCCAATGATGGTCAACCCGTAACCCCAGACTCTGCGCATGGTCAGGACCTCCTACACGGGGGAAAGTGCTTGCCCGTGTACATGCACTGCGCCACTGTCCCGGCAGCAAGGGACTCTCATTAGCGCCTCGCCGCACGGCCCCGAGGGTAGAGCCACAGGGCCACGACGATCATACCCGTTGATACGGCCACCGGTAGCCACACCGGCGCGAACCAGGGCTGGGGGATCAGGAAGAGCACGTCGGTGGTGGTCAGGCGCGGTGGCCAGTCCAGCAGCGCCTTGAGGCCCACGTAGTAGATGATATCCCACACCCCAAAGGCCAGGAGGAAGACGCAGACCTTCTCTCGGCTACTGCGCCCGACGGCCAGCGCCAGCGCCACCAGCATGACTATAGTCGCCGCCTCGCGGGTCTGTTCGGTGGCGATGACGAAGGAAGGAAGCTGGGCAAGTAACTGGCGGTAGTCGAGCGCCTCCGACGGCATGGGGACCATGTTCCCCAAGTGGCGGATGTACACGACGATCACGGCCTCCATGTATCCCATGGCGACCGCAAAGGCGGTGAGGGCGAGAATGCGGTTCCAGGGAAGGCGGCGCATAGTTTGCTCCGCGTGGGGCGGGCTTTCTAGCCCGCCAGTACGCCGACAGGAGACAACATGGGCACGGGAACGCGGGCAGGGAAGCCCGCGCCACGCGCAGCACCGGCAAGACGCCGGTACCACCGGGTCTACTTGACAGCTTCCAGGGCCTCCCGCTGCTCGTGGAGTTTCGCCAGAGTACCCTTGGCTTCCTCCAGGCGTGCGCGCTCGGCGACAACAACCTCTGGCTTAGCTTTCTCCACGAAGTGCGGATTGGCCAGCTTCTTTTGGCTACCAGCGATCTTGGCTTCCATCTCGCCCAGTCGCTTGCCCAGGCGCTGCAACTCGGCGCCGACGTTAATCATCCCGCCCACGTGCAGCAGCACCCGCGTCCCGGCGGCCACACGGCCGAGAGTGCCGGGAGGGGGGGCTGCGTCCGTGGCCAGCACATGCAGGGCCGTCACGCCCGCCAGCATCTGTATTACCGGCTCTTGGGCAGCCACCAGCTCCCGCTGCTCGTTGGTGGAGGATAGCAGGCTTACCTCCACCTTCTGCTGCGGCGGCAGGCCAAAGTCAGCGCGCAGCCCGCGGATGGCGCTTACTATCGACTGTACCTGCGTCATCGCGCCCTCGGCCTCCGCATTCACCAGGCTCTCGTCGGCCTGCGGGTAGGGCTGCACCGCCAAGCTGCCATTATCCGGCTCCAACTTCTGCCAGATGGCCTCGGTAATGAAGGGCATCAGTGGATGCAGCGCGGCCAGAATCTCGGCCAGCAGGCGGCGCAGGAGGGCTTGGACGGTCTGCTTGCGCTCAGGATCCTCGCCGTACAGGTCCGCCTTAGCGATCTCCACGTACCAGTCGCAGAACTCGCCCCAGACATACTTGTAAAGCGCGTCGGCAGCCTGGGCCAGGTTGTAGCGGCCCAACTCCTCATTGACAGTCTGCAGCACGCGCTGCTGGCGGGAGAGAATCCAGCGGTCGGCCAGGCTGGGAGCCTCACCCCCCTGTCCCCCTCTCCTGGCAAGAGAGGGGGGGAGAGTTGCCTCCCCGATGCCCTCCAGGTTCATGATGACAAAGCGTGAGGCGTTCCAGAGCTTGTTACAGAAATTGCGCGCGCCGACGATGCGATCGCGGGAGTAGGTAAGATCCTGGCCGTGGGTGATGAGCTGCAGGAGAGTGAAGCGCAAAGCGTCGGCGCCATACTCGTCGATCAGCAGCAACGGGTCCACCGCGTTGCCCAGGCTCTTGGACATCTTGCGGCCGGTCTCGTCGCGCACCAGGCCGTGGATGAAGACGTCCTGGAAGGGCTGTTTGCCCCGTAGGTGCATGCCCAGCATGATCATCCGGGCGACCCAGAAGTAGATGATGTCGTAGCCGGTGACCAAGCAAGAGGTGGGGTAGAAGTAGCCCAACTCCGGAGTCTCCTCTGGCCAACCCAGCGTGGAGAAGGGCCACAGACCGCTGGAGAACCAGGTGTCGAGCACATCCGGATCGGGCTCCAGGTTGGCACTGCCGCAACCGGAGCAAACGGTGGGGTCCTCCCGGCTGCAGTTCTCGGCGCCGCAGTCCTGGCAGTACCAGACAGGGATCGGGTGCCCCCACCAAAGCTGGCGGGAGATGCACCAATCCTGGATATTCTCCAGCCAATCCCGGTAGACCTTAGTCCAACGGTCCGGTACGAAATCAACTAGGCCCTCGTCCACCGCCCGCAGGCCCTCGCGGGCCAGAGGCTTCATCCGCACGAACCACTGCGTGGAGACCAGCGGCTCCACCACCGTGCCGCAACGCTGGCACTGCCCCACGGCGTGCTCGTGCGGTTCAACCCGGTCCAGCAGTCCGCGTTCCTCCAGGTCGGCCACCACGCGACGCCGAGCCTCGTAGCGATCGAGACCGGCGTAAGCCGCTCCCGCCTCCTCAGTCATGGTCCCGTCGCGACCTATCACCACCAGCGCCGGGAGACGGTGCCTCTCCCCTATCGCGGCGTCGTTGGGGTCGTGAGCCGGCGTGACCTTGACCGCACCGGTGCCGAATTCGAGGTCCACATAGTCATCGCCCACCACCGGGATCTCCCGATCCTGCAGCGGCAACAGGACGGACTTCCCGATCAGGTCGCCGTAGCGCTTGTCGTTGGGGTGCACGGCCACGGCAGTATCGCCCAGCATGGTCTCGGGACGAGTGGTGGCCACCACCACGCCCGGGCCACCGTCCGGCGCAGGGTAGCGGAGGTACCACAGGTGCCCTGAGGTGGTCTCGTGGTCCACCTCCAGGTCCGACAGGCCGGTGTGACAGCGGGGGCACCAGTTGATCATGCGCGCCCCGCGGTAGATAAGGCCCTGCTCGTACAGCGTCACAAAGGCCTCACGCACGGCCCGGCTGAGGCCCTCGTCGAGGGTGAAGCGCTCGCGCCGCCAGTCCAGGCCGCAGCCCAGGCGCTGCAGCTGGCCGGTGATGATGCCGTGGTGCTCTTCCTTGAATTGCCAGACACGCTTGACGAACTCCTCGCGGCCGAGGTCTTGGCGAGTCAGGCCCTGCTCGGCGAGGCGTTCCTCCACCTTGTTCTGGGTAGCGATGCCGGCGTGGTCGGTACCGGGCAGCCAGAGGGTCTCGAAACCTCGCATCCGATGCCAGCGGGTGAGCAAGTCCTGGACGGTCTCGTCCAGGGCATGGCCCATGTGCAGGACGCCGGTGACATTCGGCGGGGGGATGACGATGCAGTAGGGCGGGCGGGCAGGGTTGACCTCAGCGTTGAAAACGCCCTGGTCGATCCAGTAGCGATATGTCGGCTCCTCAATCTGTTGAGGCTCATAGGCTTTGTCCATGGGCTCCGACATGAATGCGGCTCCTGAGTGCGGGTGGCGGTGCTGACGGGGCATTATACAACGGCGAGGACGGAGGGGAAAGGGAGGGAATAGCGAGGGCGCGGTCTCACTTTGTAGGCAGCGGTGGGGCCCCCGGCGATTCGCGGGCCGGATTGCCGGCGCGGACGCCGCTCACCCGGCCCCTCCTGGGTACGCAAGGAGGTTTAGGCCGACTTGGCCTGCGGGAGAGCGTCGGGCGGCTCTTCGCGCTGGGGCAGCTCTAGGGGTGGCTCGCTGATCAGGCGCGGCATGAGACGCTCCCGGACCGTCTCCTCATCTATCTCGCAGCGAGTGACGTCGCTGCGAGAGGGGACCTCGAACATCACGTCGAGCATGAGTTCCTCGATGATGCTGCGCAGGGCGCGGGCACCGGTGCGCCGCTTGAGCGCCTCCTCGGCGATGGCATCCAGCGCTCCGTCGGTGACTACCAGGTCCACGTTGTCAAGCAGCCGCATGGTCTTCTGGTACTGCTTGAGCAGCGAGTTCTTGGGCTCGACCAGGATGCGCCGGAGGGTGGCGGCGTCCAGGGACTGCAGGGGCGCCACGTGGGGAAGACGGCCAATAAACTCCGGGATCATACCGTAGCTAATCAGGTCGTCGGGCAGGACCTGGATGATGAGCTCGTCATCCGTGATGTCCGCCGTGTGCTCGGCGACGGCGCCGAAGCCCACCGTGCGCTGCTGGGTGCGCTGGCGGATGGTGCTCGCCAGGCCGTCAAAGACTCCACCACAGATGAACAGCACGTTGCGGGTGTTGAGGCTGATGTATTCCTGCTGCGGGTGCTTGCGACCGCCTTGGGGCGGCACATTGGCGGTGGTCCCCTCGATGATCTTCAACAGAGCCTGCTGGACGCCTTCGCCCGACACATCGCGAGTGATGGAGGGGTTGTCGGCCTTGCGGGCAATCTTGTCGATTTCGTCGATGTAGATGATTCCCTGCTCGGCCCGCTCCACGTCACCGTCGGAGGCGATGAAGAGCTGCAGCAGGATGTTTTCCACATCCTCGCCGACATAGCCGGCCTCGGTGAGGGAGGTAGCGTCGCTGATGCTGAAGGGGACCTCCAGCAGCCGCGCCAGGGTCTGGGCCAGGAGGGTCTTGCCCGAGCCGGTGGGGCCGATGAGCAGAATGTTGGTCTTCTCCAGCTCCACCTCATCATCCAGTTTGCCCAGGCGAACACGCTTGTAGTGATTGTACACGGCGACGGAGAGGACCTTCTTGGCCCGCTCCTGGCCGACGATGAACTGATCGAGGTAGCCCTTGATGTCGCCGGGGGTGGGGACCTTGGCGGTCTCCTCGGCCGTGCGCTGGGTGGCTCGAGTGCGGATGATCTCGTTGCACAGCCCCACGCAGTCCGGGCAGATGTACACGCCCGGACCGGCGATCAGCTCCTTGACCTGAGTGGGTTTCTCGCGACCGCAGAAACTACAGCGCAGATTGTGGCCGGTATCGCCTCTACTGGGTTCCATGGGTGGCTATTGTTCCTCGTCTCTGATCTGATAGGAGCGCGTTGCGTGCGTCCCCGTGTGAAAGCCGCGCCTAGGCCGGCGACTCCTCGGTCGGGTGCTCGGCGACCTGGTCCACGACGCCGTAGACGACGGCCTCCTGGGCCGTCATATAGTAGTCGCGCTCGGTGTCCTCCGCCAGCTTCTCGATGTCCTGGCCGGTGTGCTTGGCGAGAATCTGGTTGATCCAGTCCCGCATGCGCAGGATCTCCCGGGCCTGGATACTGATGTCGGTGGCTTGGCCCTGCATCCCGCCCCAGGGCTGGTGAATCAGCACGCGGGAGTAGGGCAGCGCGTAGCGGTAGCCCTTCTGGCCCGCAGCCAGCAGTACGGCGGCCATGCTCGCGCATTGCCCGATGCACCAGGTGTGCACCTCGGGCTTGATGTACTGCATGGTGTCATAGATGGCCAAGCCGGAGGTGATGGAGCCGCCGGGACTGTTGAGGTACAGCGAGATGGGCTCGATGGGGTCCTCGCCCTGGAGGAACAGGAGTTGGGCGACCACCAGATCGGCCATAACATCGTCGATGGGCAGACCGATGAAGATGATGCGTTCCTTGAGCATGCGCGAGTAGATATCGTAGGAGCGCTCGCCCCGCGGGGTCTGCTCGATAACCATCGGGATTAGCATATCGTTAGCTCTCCTCCTCGGCCGCCGAGGACTCATCGGCTGCCGTAGTCGGCTCATTCGCCTCTTCCCTTTGCTCTTCCTCTAACGCTTCCACGGCCTCCGGCAGTTCCTCGACTTCGGCCTCCTCGGCCGCGAAGGGCCGGTGGGTTTCGGCCGCTTCCTCCACCAACCGCCGGGCCCGCAGCGGGAAGGCCTCCCACGGCACTTCCTCGATCTCGGCGTTCGCCACCAGTAGGTCCAGGATCTTTATCCGCCGCGCGCGTTGCGCGAACTGGTGCTCGGCCTCCTCCTGCATCTCCACCATCTGGCGGAGGCTGGCGACGTCAATGCCGTGCTGGGCGGCGTACTCGGCTAGGGCTCGCTCAGTATCCTCCTCTTCCACCTCGATATCCTGCTCCCGGGCGATGGCCTCCTCGATGTACATGGTGCGCAGGTCCGAGACGGTCTCCCGCAGGACGGCTTCGGCAACCCCCGACTCGCGGTCGGAGACGATCTCGCGTACCTTCTCGGGGGTCATCCCTCCCGAGAGCATGTCCTGAGCGTGGCGCTGCATCTCCCCGCTGGCGGCCTGGTTGACCACCTCCGGCGCCAGGTCCATGCGCGTCTGGGCGTCCACCATGGTGAACGCCAAGTTACGTACGAGCTGCTCCGCGGACTCCTGCCGCTGGGTGGCCAGGCGCTCGCGAATATAGTCGCGCAGGGCTTCCACGCTGTCCAGGCTCTCGTCCACCGTCTTGGCAAAGTCCGCGTCCAACTCGGGCAGGGCCCGCTCGGCTATCTCGTCTACACGGATTCTGGCGCGTGAAGCCTCAGCCTGCTCTTCCTCTTCCCCGGGGGCCCGAAGTGTAGTCTCAAACTCCTGGCCCTTGACCGCGCCCACAATGGTGCTTTTCAGCGGGTCCTCCGCCGCGGGGTCGGCGATCAGTTCTACGTCTTGTTCCTCTATCACCTCGTCCGAATCTGGTTCATCGTCTGAATCCGGCTTGAGGACCGCCACGTGTGCCGTCACGGCATCCCCGGCCTCGACGGTATCGCGGTCAGTGGATTCCTGCTTGGCATGGGATTCGCGCAGAGCCTCCAACTGCTCGTCGATGTCTTCCCCGGATACCTCGGCAGAAGGCTTGACCAGCTTGAGATCCAGATAGTCGGGCAATTCCGGACGGGGATGGACCGTCCAGGTGAGGGTCAGGTCCAGGGCCTGGCCGCGCTGAAAGCCGTCCCAGTCGTCCAGGTTCGGCATCTCCGGCTCGCCGAAAGGCTGAATGCTGAGCTCTTCTATAGCGGGCGCATAGGACTTCTCGAGGAACTCCTGCCAGGCCAATTGGCGTAGGGTATCAGCATCGAAGCGACGCTCCAGCAGGGCGCGGGGGGCTTTACCGGGCCGGAAACCGGGGATGCGAGCCTCCTCCTGTAGGTGCGAAAAGACGCGGTCGTACGCCTTCTCAACCTCCTGTTCGTCGGCTTCAACGCGAATCTCCAGCTTGCTGCCGGGCAGAGGGGTAGTATCGATCTTCAGTGCCATGATATTCTCTCCAGCGTAAGATACTTCGTAGGGCGCTCCCTAAACACAGACTGCGTCGTCCCGAGGTAAGGACGACGCGAGGGGGAGCGGCGAGGCCTATTGTTACCCGTCTCTCGCGAAACCAGCGCGGGACGGAGGGAAACCTGGTGGGCGCGGGGAGACTCGAACTCCCACGGGGATTAGCCCACATGGTCCTAAGCCATGCATGTCTGCCAATTCCATCACGCGCCCGCAGATGGACTGGGAAAGGAAGTGGTGGGCCGTACAGGGATCGAACCTGTGACCTGAGGATTAAGAATCCCCTGCTCTACCAGCTGAGCTAACGACCCACCTAGGAACGACAGGTACAACGACGGCCTAGGCACAGGCCCAACCACAGCCGAACGCAGCACCACCCTTAGAATACCGAAGATGGCGAATGGCGTCAAGGGGTCTCCGCTATGGCCAGACACCCTCGGTAGCCTGGGGCCCCCAGCCGCCGCTGTGTCCGGCCAGGGGTTGTACCAGAAGGTGCTTGTCGCCAGGAATCGCGTTGTAGGCGCAGAACACGCCCATGGCCGGCGTTACGTCGTCCCGCAGGCCCATCGAGACCCAGATGGGGCAGGTGACGCGGCGGGCGAACTGCGCGGCGTCGAAGTACTTGAGCGTGGTCGAGACCATCGGCTTCGTCTCGGCGCTGGCGGCGATGGGAAAATACGGCGGGTTGAGAATCTCGAAGTTCCAGTCCAGCCGGCACAGACCGGGGACATTGGCCACCGCCGCCCGGTAGTGCGGGTACAGGCCCGCGGCCACCAACGTCAGTCCCCCGCCCTGGCTGCTACCGGTGACCAGGATGTTGTCCGCCTGCACCTCCGGTCGCGCCGCCAACACCTCCGTGGCCCGAACCATTCCTGCGTAAGAGAAGCGCAGACTGTAGTACTCCTTCTCCAGAATGCCGGTGACCAAGTAGGGCGCCGGCCAGGTGCGCCAGTCGTAGTCCTCGGGCGGTAGGTCCACGTCCATGTCGGTGATGTTGATCGCCATCCCTACGCGGTCATCCTCAGGGAAGACGGGCATGGCGATTGCATGTAGGCCGGAGGAGGGCAGGATCAGCTCCGCCGGATACTGCTTCGACTTGTCCAGCGGCACGGTCAGGTAGCCGTAGATGCGATACCCCAACAGACCGGCGAAGTTGAACTTGTAGACCTCGCTCTTCCCCTGCTCCTTCACCTTCGTCATCTTTAGATCCAGGGGAATCTCCGCCTGCTCCTGCAGCGTGGCCTTCCAGAAGGCGTCGAAATCATCCGGAAGGGGCGGGGGGGCAATAGCTCCGGCGTTGTAGACCAGGCGCGTGGTGGCGACCAGTCGTCGCTCCGCGCCACTGACCACCCAGACCTCCACGAGGTACACGGCCGGGTCCAGGCCGTCGAGCGTCCAAGACAGCGTCTTGCTGCCGCCCTGGTCCAACTCCAGTGGCTGGCGCAGTTCTCTAGCTTGCTTGGTCAGGTAGTGGCGCACTTGCAGGACGATGCCGCCACGGAAGGGCCCGCCGGAGAGGTTGGTGACGGTGGTGGTGAAGGGCTGCGGGCCGCCGGACCAGTAGGTGCAGTCCTCCGTCGCAGCCTTGCCCTCGATCTTCAGTGCGTCGTCGAGCAGCGGCCGCGGCGCAATCTGCAGGGCCCAAGTCACCGGAGGGGCGCCGGCGCGCAGCCACGGCAGCTTGACCAGATAGCCCTCGCCCTGAGGGTACAGATAGGTTCCCGGCAGCGTCAGGCTGGCCCCGCTGGGCGCAATCAGGCGCATCTTCTCCGAGACGAGCGGGGGCGGCAGGGCGTATTCCACTCCCGTATCCGGGCTCTTGATCCGAGCGACGGCCTTCGACAACTCCAGCCGACCGAGCATGCCGTCGTCCATCCCCAGATTCTCCGCGGCGATCTCGAGTCGGTCGGGCAGGCAGCGCACGGTCAGCCGGGCCTGGTCGGTGCCCACCACCAGGGCGTCGCCCACCAGCTCGGCGCTGGTGAAGGGGAGGCGTGTCTCGCCGGTGGCGAAGTAGAGGCCGTGGGCGGGGTTGTGGGAGGGAGCCAAGAACTCAAAACCGCCCACCTGGAGCGAATCCAGGTATCCCGAGGCAGAGAAGTGGGCATTGTAGGGCAGGCCGACGGTTCGCCAACCCCCAGCGGGGTCCGCGACAAGGGTCGGGGCCACGACGGCCGCTCCGCCGGCCAGGCAGTGGAGGGACAGGAGCATGGGGAAAACAAACACGGACCAGCGCATAGGAATCGCCCCCAATGGGCGGGCGCGCCGCCCGGCTAATGGTACGACGGCGGCATCCCTGCGAACGCCGCCGTCATGGTGATCCCCGACAGAAACTGGCGCGCCTGGAGGGACTCGAACCCCCGACACTCGGATCCGAAGTCCGATGCTCTAATCCACTGAGCTACAGGCGCACTCACAAGCAACTGAACGATTAACGTTCAGCCGGTCACAGAATGGGGTGGATGATGGGACTTGAACCCACAACCACCGGAGCCACAGTCCGGTGCTCTGCCGATTGAGCTACATCCACCATGCCAACGAATAGGGGGCCCCCCCAGCCCTTCCGGTCGGTCCCTGCCTCGCCCCGGCCGTCGTTCTACCCCTGGGCCTGCCGTATCCTTGGCGCGCCCGGCCCGATTCGAACGGGCGACCGACGGCTTAGAAGGCCGTTGCTCTATCCCCTGAGCTACGGGCGCGTCAGGTAGCTGAACGGAAGCTCAGAAGAGGCACAACGGAAGCAGCCAGACCGTGCCTCTTCCGCGCCCCTGTCGAGCTGCCGTTGGGCTGCCGTTCTACTGCCGTCTTGGAGCGGGAGACGAGACTCGAACTCGCGACAATCAGCTTGGAAGGCTGAGGCTCTACCAGCTGAGCTACTCCCGCTCGCCGGAGGCATGGTCGGGGCGGCCGGATTCGAACCGGCGACCTTCGGCTCCCAAAGCCGACGCGCTAACCGGACTGCGCTACGCCCCGAACCGTCCCACTATAGGAATTCTACAGGGCCACCCCGATGCCGTCAAGCCCTCGCGTCGGAGCGCCTCCGCCAGGTCATCCGCCCACGTGAGCAGAACCGCCCCCTCGTGCCAGCGCCCCCATTTGGAGGAGGCCTCCTTCGCTAGCTACACCTGGCGCCCCTATTGGGAGGGCTAGCCCCGGTCCCTGGACTATGGCTAGGCCAACAGCGGCGCCACCACCATGTGGGACATGGCCCCCCGCTGGATCACCGAAGTGCGCATTAAGGCGATATTGCAGGTCTTCCTCGCCGGCGGGGGATGATCTTCCAGGGGAACACGACCAGCGTGGAGGAGTTGAAGGAGGCGTTAGCCGATCCGGACCGCTACCCTCATCTCTTCGTCCGCGTAGGCGGCTTCTCAGCGCGCTTCACTACGCTGAGCCGGGAGTTGCAAGAGGAGATCGTCTCGCGGCATCGGCATGGCGGGTGAAACGCGGCCTCCCCCCCTACTCGTCCAACTGCCCTTTCCGCAACCCCTCCGGGAGCGGCGCCGGCCGCTCCACCGTACTCTCCAGCAGGATATGCTGCCCCTGGTCCGAGGCGTCGTGGAAGCTGTGCATCAGGTCCAGCACGTGGTAGGCCAATCTCCCGCTGGCCCGATGCGGACGGCCAGTGCGGATCGCGTAGGCCATGTCGGCCACCCCGATGCTGCGGCTGGTAGCGGCGTACCCGTGAGTAAGTGGCACGTCCTGCCACTGCCCCGTATCCCGACGCCAGAGCTGCGGCCTCCCGCCGGGGCCGTTGGGGTCGGGAAGGCTTAGGCTCCCCTCGGTGCCGTGGACCTCCAGCAACGGCAGGTGGTGCGACCACACGTCAAAGCTGGTGATCATGGTCCCCACCGCGCCGCACGCAAAGTCCATCAGGCCCGCCACGTGGGTCGCCACCTCCACGTCCACCACCTTCCCAGCGTAGGGCTCGCTGGTGATCAGCCGCTGCTCGAAGCTCCGGCTGGTGGAGGCCGTCACCCGACGCACCGGCCCGAGCATATTGACCAGAGCAGTCAGGTAATACGGCCCCATGTCGAACATCGGACCGCCGCCCGGCTTGTAGTAGAACTCCGGGTTCGAGTGCCAGGTCTCGTGGCCGTGGCCGACCATGAAGGCGGTGCAGGCCACCGGCGCGCCAATAGCCCCCTCGTCAATCAGCTTCACACACGTCTGGTGCCCGCCGCCCAGGAAGGTATCCGGCGCGCAGCCCACCAGCACGCCTTGCTCCTCCGCTGCGGCCAGCAGGCTCCGCCCCTCCTCCCGCGTCAACGTCAACGGCTTCTCGTTCCATACGCTCTTACCGGCCTGCACCGCCGCCAGCGCCACCTCGTAGTGCGCTTGCGGGACGGTCAGGTTGACCACGATCTCAATCTCCGGATCCGCCAGCAACTCCTCCGGGCTTACCGCCTGGGGCACACCGAACTCCTCGGCCCGTGCCTGCGCCCGCTCTGGGAGCAGATCGGCACAGGCGGCTAGCCGCAGGATCTTGAACTCGGGACACTGCCGCAGATAGGCGGCGCTGATCGCACCGCAACCGATGACACCGACTTTGGCAGGCGCTAGGGCCATACTGTAGTTCAGCTCTTTCTGTAGGTATGTGCTGCGGCTACCGCCCACGCACCCGAACAGCCGCTTTGCCTTGGAAGGGGGTGAGACGTGGGGTGTTTCTCGTAGGGACGCCGGGTATCTGACTAGTCCTCGACAGCCGCGGGCGGGTATTGCCGCTGCGCGGCAACGTCCGCCCCTACAACTTCGGCTGGCTATACCGGCACCCGCAGTAATCCTGCCGGTACAGCCCCAACTCCTTGCTTAACTCAATACTCCGCTGAAAGCCGCCTTGCTTGCGGAAGTTGATGGCCTCGGTCTGCGCCGGGGGATTCTCGCCCGCCGTGGCCCACAGCATCCGCTGAATGAAATCGGCGTCCTTGTGCGGACTGACACTCAGCGAAGTGTTGAAGTAATCAAATCCCCGCTGCGCCGCCTCCAGAGCCGTTCGCGTGATCCGCAGTGTCAGGCACAACTTGCACCGCGAGCCCCCCTCCGGCTGCCGCTGCCAGTCCTCTACGATGCTGACCGCATCGCGCCAATTGGCCGGGTCCGGCGCTACCTCGAGCATCTCCACCCCAAAGTGTTCCGCCACCACCCGAGTCGCCTCCAGCCGTCGCTGGTGCTCCTCCGAGGGATACAGGTTCGAGTTGTACCAAAGCAGCGTCACGTCGTACTCCGGCAGCAACCGTTCGACGCAGACCGTAGCGCAAGGACCACAGCAAGCGTGAAGAAGGAGGCGAGACTTGTCCATCGTGCACCTTCGCGCCGGGGTAGCGCAGGCTTCCAAGCCTCCGTCGGACGAGAGAACCCAACCAGGGACCGCGCAGGCTTGGAAGCCTGCGCTACCCCGAGCTTCACGCCACCCGGCTCTCCGTATCCGGGTCGAAGAAATGCAGGCGGTTCAGGTCCACCACCACCGGCATCTCCTCCTCCGGCTCTACCCGTGCGGCGCCGTCCACCTTGACCAGCAGCTCATCCTGCCCCACCCGCAGGTGAATGATCGACTCGGCGCCCAGTTGCTCGACTATTTCCACCTTCCCCTCCAGGGCGTTGCCCGGCTCCGGCTCCACCGGCGACGACTGGCGCGGATCGAACAAGTCGGTCGGCCGCAGGCCCAGGATAATGGGCCTGCCAGCATAGCTTTGCAGCGCTCCTCGCTTTTGCGGGGGGACCTTCAAGGTGAAACTCCCCACGTCCACGCGCATATCCCCGTTGCCCCCCAGGATCTCCGCCTCCACTAAGTTCATCGCCGGGCTGCCGATGAAGCCGGCCACGAACTTGCTGGCGGGGTGGTTGTACAGCCCCAGCGGGGTGTCCACCTGCTGTACCTGTCCGTCGCGCATCACGGCGATCCGGTTCCCCATAGTCATGGCCTCGACCTGGTCATGGGTGACGTACAGCGTGGTGATCCCCAGCCGCCGGTGCAGCTTCACCAGCTCCGCCCGGGTCTGCAGGCGCAACTTGGCGTCCAGGTTGGACAGGGGCTCGTCCATCAGGAAGGCCGCCGGCTCCCGCACAATCGCCCGCGCCAGGGCCACCCGCTGTCGCTGTCCGCCGGACAACTCGGAGGGACGCCGGCTGAGTAGGCTGCCGATGCCCAACATCTCTCCCGCCTCCCGGACCCGCCGGGCAATCTCCGGCGGCGCCATCTTCCGTAACCGCATCCCGAAGGCAATGTTGTCCTCCACCGTCATGTGCGGGTACAGGGCGTAGTTCTGGAAGACCATGGCAATGTCGCGATCCTTGGGCTCCAGATTGTTGACCAGCCGGTCCCCGATCCAGATCTCGCCCTCGCCGGGCTCCTCCAGTCCGGCGATCAGCCGTAGAATGGTAGTCTTCCCGCACCCGGATGGCCCCACCAGCACCATGAACTCGCGGTCCTCGACCTCCAGAGTCACGTCTTTGGCCGCGGTGGTGTCATCGAAGCGTTTGGTTAGGTGAACCAGACGGATTTCTGACATGGTTGTCGCGCGGGCCTCCGCCCGCTTCTGCTGCCTCTTCCCGCGTAGCGCGGCCTTTCCCGCCCGCGCCGGTTCGGAATCGCCGTGCCTGGCGGGCTCGCAAGCCCGCCCCACGCGGACTACTCCGGCATCTGGTAGTTCGGCGCTTCCTCCGTGATGATCACATCGTGCGGGTGGCTCTCACGCAGACCGGCCGGGGTGATGCGGTAGAACTTGGGATCGGGCCGGTTGCGCAGTTCCTGAATATCCGCCGTCCCGCAGTAGCCCATCCCCGCCCGCAGACCGCCGATGAGTTGATTCACCACCACGTGCAGCGGGCCCTTGTATGGCACGCGCCCCTCGATCCCCTCCGGGACCAGCTTCTCGGTCTCCACTTCTTGCTGCCCGTAGCGATCGCGGGTGGAGCGATTGCCCCCCATGACCGCCAGCGAGCCCATCCCCCGGTACTCCTTGTAGGTACGCCCGCGATACAGGACCGTCTCGCCGGGGCTCTCCTCCGTTCCGGCCAGTAGATTCCCAACCATCACCGAATCGGCTCCCGCGGCGATGGCCTTCGTCACATCTCCCGAGTACTTGATCCCGCCGTCGGCGATGAGTGGAATGCTGCTCTCCACGCAAGCCTCGGCGCAATCCATAATGGCGGTGATCTGCGGCACCCCGGCCCCGGCTACCACCCGGGTGGTGCAGATGGAGCCCGGCCCCATGCCCACCTTTATCGCGTCAGCCCCGGCTGCGATGAGCGCCGCTGCGCCCTCCCGCGTACCTACGTTCCCCGCTACAATATCCACCTCCGAGAACCTATCCCGTAGCAGTTCGACCATCCCCAGCACCCCCGCGGAGTGTCCGTGGGCGGTATCCACCACCAGCGCGTCCACGCCGCGTTCGGCCAGGGCCTCCGCGCGGGGCAGGGCATCCGGCCCGACTCCCACCGCGGCCGCTACCCGCAGGCGGCCCAGACTGTCCTTGCAGGCTTGCGGATAGGTGGCGACCTTCTCGATGTCCTTGATGGTGATCAGGCCGCGCAGGAACATGGCCTCGTCCACGACGGGGAGCTTCTCAATGCGGTGCTCGTGTAGGATGCGCTTGGCTTCCTCCAGGGTGGTGCCCTCGCCGGTGGTGACGAGGTGGCGGGAGGTCATGGCCTCGGAGACCAGCTTGTCCAGGTTGGTCTCGAAGCGCAGGTCGCGGTTGGTGAGGATGCCCACCAGCTTGTTTTCGTCGGTGGTGATGGGCAGGCCGGAGATGTGGTAGCGGCTCATCAGGGCCAGCGCCTCGCGCACCGGGGCCTCGGGGCGGAGGGTCACGGGCTCCACGATCATCCCACTCTCGGAGCGCTTGACCTTGTCCACCTCCAAGGCCTGCTGGTCGGGGGTCATGTTCTTGTGGATGACGCCGATGCCGCCCTCGCGAGCCAACGCGATGGCCAGGCGGCCCTCCGAGACCATATCCATGGCCGCGCTGACGATGGGGACGTTCAGGGCGATGGTACGGCTGAAGCGCGAGCCGACGTCGACCTGGGTGGCCAGCAAGTCGGACCGCACCGGAATCAGCAGCACGTCGTCAAACGACAATCCCTCGCGCAAGGCGGGATTAGACAAAGGCGTTCACCTCTCTCGAGGGGAGGGGAGCACAGGCTCCCTATCCTGTGCATTCTCTACCCCAGACTGGACAGGGCGGGAAGCCTGTCCTACCGTACCTCCAGCCCCTTCCACATCTGCTCCTCATAGTCCTGCGGCCGCAGCAGGAAAGCGAACCACTCGGGATGCTCCCGGCAGACCTGGTACATCGGCACACCGTTCTCCAAGCCGAACTCCGGAATCGGCCGGGGATCGGCGAAGCGCAGCTCGGGCAGCGGCTGGGCGTAGTTCGGGTTGCGTACCCAGCTGCTCACTCCGTCCTCCTCCACCAGCCAATACGCAAACCCTCGGCACTCCTCCGTCGAGCCGTAGAAGGACTTGAAGTCGGCGCAGACCCAGTTGCACATGACCAGGGGCTCGTCGAGCGTGTTGATGGTCACGTGCCCGTAGCCCGGCGGCATCATGGCTTTCTCGCCCGCCTTCACCCGCATGGCGATGACGTCCTCCACCTGCACCTCCTGCGGGCCGGCTTCCATGTCGGCTACCTTCTGCAGGACGTACAGGGCCTCCCCGTACAGGACCTCGTAGACCTCCGGATACGCCACCGCCCCCTGGTAGGGAGAGGGGTGGTAGTGGCCGGAGGTCTTCATCGGCTCCCGGCCCAATTTGCAGGGCACGAAAACGCTGATGTCGTAGCGCAGGCGGTAGGTGGACAGTAGGGCCTCATCGCCCTGCAGCCCGAGGTTGCGATACATCCAGTAGATGATCTCCGGCCCGGCGCAGTCCGGGTCGGCCAGAAGGGGGCGCAGCGCGTCCAGCTCACGGGTGGCGTACAGTGGGTCGCGCACACCCGCGCCGTAGCTGATGGCGCAGGTGGCGGGGTCAAACTTGAGGGGCAACCCGGCGATGTCGGACAGGTCAACCATGCGAGCACTCCTAAGAGGAAATACTAAGTAGCAGGGGTATGCTCTGTTACCCCTGCTGCGTCTATTCTACTCCTCCGAGCGCCTGCAACGCAACAGCCGCGGCCCCGACGACCCCGGCCTCGTAGCCCAGTTCCGCCGCTGCCAACCGCGTGTTCTCCGCCACCGGCGGTGTGCCGTAGGTACGCAAAGCCCGGTCCACCGCCTGCAGATAGGCCGGGTTATCCTCCGACACCCCGCCGCCGATGACCACCAGTTCCGGGTCGAGCACATTGCACGCCGCCGCAATCGCCACGCCCAGATACCAGCCGGTTTGGTCCAGGACCTCCAGGGCCAACACGTCGCCCTTGGCCGCTGTTTCGGACACGGCTCGCCCGGTCACCTGTCCCGCCGACAACTCCCGCAGCGCACTCTCCCGCTTCGGATCAGCGGCCAGAGCCTCCCACGCCGCCGTGCCCAAGGCATCGCCACTGGCCCAGGCCTCCACACACCCGCGCTTGCCGCAGGTACACACCGGTCCGTGCTCCGGGGTGAGCACCACGTGGCCGATCTCTCCGGCGTTGCTGTGCGCACCGTGGTGGATCCGCCCGCCGATGATCACCGCCCCTCCAATCCCCGTGCCAACGTTGACGTACAGCAGGCTGGGCGCGCCCCGCCCCGCTCCGAAGCACGCCTCCCCCAGCCCGCCCGCGTTGGCGTCGTTATCTACATACGCCGGCAGTCCCAGCCTCTCTCCCACCCACTCCCCCAGCCGCAACCCCTCCCAGCCCTCCGTATGGTGCGACCGCCGAATTTCTCCCGTCGCTACGTCCACGGGCCCGCCGAAGCCAAGGCCCACGGCGGCCACTTGCGGAAACTCCTCTGCGGTCCGCCGCAGCATCTGTTCCACAACGCGCAGACTGGCCTGTGCCCCTTCCGACCGAGGATTATCCTCCCGCCAGCGACTCACAACCTTTCCCGTAGCCGTCACCACGGCCGCGGAGAGGTTGGTATTGCCCAGATCAAAACCGATGACAGTAAGGGGATCGCGCGTAGTCATGAAAGCGCACTTTGGCTTGGGGGTTGCAGTTCCCCCTCCTCTGCCAGGCAGTCGCGCAGCGCGCGCAGGGACGGGGTTGGGGTGAGGCTTCAGTCCTCCGCCATCCCCGCCTCCACCAACTCGCACAGCAGATGCCCGATGGCTAGGTGCGCCTCCTGCACCGTGGAGGTTTGGGTATGGGGCACGCACAGACATAGACCGGCGGTCTCGGCCAGCCGCCCGCCGCCCTGGCCGGTGAGGCCCACAGTGACCACGCCGCGCTGCTTAGCCTCGACTACGGCCTGTATGATGTTCTCGGCGTTGCCGCTGGTGCTCAGAGCGATCAGCATGTCCCCCGGCTTCAACAGGCCCTCCACCTGCCGACGGAAGACCTCCTCGTAGCCGTAGTCGTTACCGATGGCGGTGAGGATGGCGGTGTCGGTGTTCAGCGCCAGCGCAGCATAGGCGGGGCGCTCGCGGCGGAAGCGTCCCACCAATTCGCCCGCCAAATGCTGCGCCTGGGAGGCGCTGCCCCCATTGCCGCACAGGGCGATCTTCCCCCCATCGCGCAGGCAGGCCAGCATGCGCTCGGCCACCGAGACAATCTGGGGCGCCATCTCCGCGGCGACTCGCTGCAAGAGGGAGGCGGTGTTGTTGAGGCCGGATTGGATGGTACTAGTCACTAGGCATCTCCACATCTACGCGGAAGGCGGGCTAGGAAGCCCGCCCTGCGCGGTCTCGTGCACTTGCCGACGTGTCAGCCTTGCCCGCCGTACTTGGCGAGTTCCTCGCTAAGCCAGTAGTCGCCCTTCGCGTTGATCGCTATCCCCACGCCGACGGAGGTTATCTCGGTCAGCATGAGGTTCTCGCGATGCGCGGGGCTATTGAGAAAGTCCTGGTGGGTCTGGCTTACCTTTTCTAGGGTAAAGCAGGGGGTATCGCCGCCCCAGCGGCGAGCGATGTTCTCGGCAATGCAGCGAGGCAAGAAGTTGAAGACCGCCCGGAAGCGGTCCATGGGGGTGCGGAGGTTCTCGGTCGGCGAGGTATGCTCAAAATACCCCAGGTCCCGCATCTCCAGGCTGTGCTCCCGGGCCGCCACAGCCAGCCGCGGATCGGGCCGCAGCAGCGTCAACTTGTTCTCCTGGCGGCTCTGGTTGATGAGCCACAGCGTGGTCGCCTCGGCCCGGAGGACCGCGTCCTTGCTCTCCACGGGGTTGCTGCGGCCCGAGGGCACGGGCTCGTAGTTCTGATTCTGCACCAGCACGTACTCGGCCACGGCCTTCTCCTGCTCCGCCTGCTTCTGGTAGGCCAGCGCCAGGTACTGGTGAGGCACTACCCACTGCGGCTGCAGGTCTCGCGCCCCCTGGAGCAGTGCCACCGCCTTGGCCAGGTTGTCGCAGCCCATCTCCAGCCGCGCGGCCTGCACGTCAGACTCAGCCTGCTGGGTGGGCGTCAGTTCCTCCGCCCCGGTGGCTCCCACCACGAACGCCAGCAGCAGCGCCGGCAGCCAGACCAAGAGTCGGGAGTCCCCCCGGTGAGTGATTCTCATAGCGCCTCTAATCCTCCGACGCGCTCGCCGCCATCGTGTCGCCCGCGGCGCCTGTCCCCGGCGCCGCAGGGCTATCCCCGGCGGCAAGGGCGAGCAACTCGGTAATCCAGAAAGTCCCATCCGGGGCCAGGGCCATCCCCACCCCGACCTGCGCGGCTTCCGGCAGCAGCGTATTCCGCCGATGGCCGGAGCTGGCCATGAACTTGCGGCGGATCTCCGTGACCCGCTCCACCATCCCCTTCTCCCCGCGTCCCCACTGGCTCCGAGCGATATTCTCGGCGACGAACGCCGGTAGATAGCCGAACAGCAGGCGGAAGCGGTCAAAGGCCGCCCGGCAGCCCGGGGTGGGCGAGAAGTGCCCGCAAAAGTCCTCGTCCCGCATCTGCAGGCTGTGCTCGCGGGCACAGATAGCCAGCAGCGGATCCGGCCGCAGCAGGCTCAGCTTCTGCGCCTGCCGCGACTGATTGATCAGGAAGATGGCCTCCGCCTCGGCCTGCAGCACCTCATCCCGGCGGTCGGACGCGTTGCAGCGCCCCGCCAGCGTCCAGTCTCCGGTTATCCGTTGCAGGGCCAGGTATTCCGCCCGCGCCTCGTCAGTCCGGCCGGCCACCTGGTAGGCAACCGCCAGGTACTCATGCGGCACGAGCCAGTGCGGCTCCTGGCCGCAGGCGGTCTTCAGCAGCTCAATCGCCCGCTCGCAGTTGGACTTGGCCAGCTCCTGCCGGGCGGCGGCCAAGCTATCCTGCGCCGGCGACGTCGCCCACGGAAGCAGACTCGTCTCCGACCCCGGTCGCGCCCCGGCCGGCAGGACCGTAATCATCGTCAGCGCCGCCGCCCCCAGCAGCCGGCGCAGCCAACCACGCATTCTTCCTGGCCTCCCTGTAATAGCTGCTCTTCTCCCTACGCGCTGCCAACGCTTGGCTTCGGCCTCACGCCTGTCCGGGCCGCTCTGCGACTTCCCTCCCCTGCAAGGGGTGGAAGCAGGGGGTGAGGCTCCCCCGCGAGCAAGGCCGCCCCTCGCGCTACCACCAGGTGCGGTCGCTCCGGCACCAGTACCGTCTCTCCCAACGCCCTCGCCAACGCCGCCACCACTCCCGGATTGCGCGCCACGCCGCCCACCAGGGCCACCGGACTCTCGTGCGGCACCCCCGCGGCCAGGTGCAGAAGCTGCTGGGCCACCCCGTCGCACAGTCCCCGCGCGAGACGCTCCCGCTCCGTTCCCTGCGCCAGCAGGCCCACAATCTCGCTCTCGACGAAGACCGCGCACAGACTCGACAGACGCACACTGCGCGTGGTCTCCAGGGCCAGTGCGCCCAGCTCGGCCACGCTCAAGCCCAGCCGCTGCCCGGCCATCTCCAGGAAACGCCCCGTACCCGCGGCGCAGCGGTCGTTGACGGCAAAACTGTCCACCTGCCCCTGCCGGTCCAGGCGCAGCACCTTACTGTCCTGACCGCCCACGTCGAATACGGTGCGCGCCTCCGGCAGTAACTCCCGCGCGCCCCGGGCCAGGCAGGTGATCTCGGTCACCGTGCGCCCTTCCCCCTGCCACAGGTTCCGCCCGTAGCCGGTCACCACCAGACCGCCCAGGTCCTTCTCACCCGCACCGGCCTGGGCCAGCGCCTCCGTCAGGCACTTACGCCCCGCGCGCTCCGGCTCCCATCCGGTCGGCTCCTGGACGGCGGACACCACCTCGGCCGCTTCCATGTCCCACAGGACCGCCTTAGCGGCCACGCTGCCTATGTCCAACCCCGCAACGATCATCCCGTTATCTCATTCTCCCCACAAAGCCGTCTTGGCAAACGGTCTCGGCCTACCTCCACCTGCAACCGCTACCTCAAGAATACCAACCACAGGTATAGACTCGCCAGCGTCAGGTTCGCGATGGTCACCGGTATGCCGTACTTAAGGAAGCGCCGGAAGGTGATGCGGTATCCGGCCCGCTCGCTCAGGCCCGCCACCACCAGGTTGCTCGCGGCGGCAATCACCGTCAGATTCGCTCCCAGGTTGGCCCCCAGCGACAGCGCCCACCACAGCACGTTGTCATGTCCCGGCGGCAGCCCGGCCGTCATGTCCCTGACCAAGGGAATCATGGCCGCGGTGTAGGGAATGTGATCAATGATACCACAAACGGCCCCCGACACCCACACCACCCCGAAGGTCAGCGCGGGTACACTCCCGCCGGAGGCCTGCAGGATGCCCTTGCCCAGCAGTTCCAGCACGCCCGTCTGCACCAGCCCACCGACCATGATGAACAGGCCGATGAAAAAGAAGATGGTGGACCATTCCACCTGCTCTAGCGCGTGGTGGGCGCTCTCGCGGTCGAGCAGCAAGAGCAGAGCGGCTCCCGCCAAGGCGATAGTAGCCGGCTCCAGACCCAGCCACCCGTGTGCGATGAAGCCGATCAGGGTCAACCCGATGACCACTAGGCAACGCCATAGCAGGGGCCGATCGGTCAGTGCGCGATCCTCCTCAAACTCCATGACTCGCGCCCGCGCCTCCGGCGACACCTGCAGCTTCCCCCTCATCACCAGCCCGACAGCTCCCAGAAAGAGCACCAGTATGATGCCCGCAATCGGGCCGTCCACGCGCAGAAAGTCCAGGAAGGTGAACCCGGTGGCTGACCCGATCATGATATTGGGGGGATGTCCCACCAGCGTCGCCGCGCCCCCGATATTGGACGCCATCACAATCACGATGAGGAAGGATACTACATCGAGAGCCAAGGTCTCGCAGATAAGGATAGCAACCGGGACGATGGTCACCACCGTAGTGACGTTGTCGAGCAACGCCGAGAGCACCGCCGTCACCGCCGACAACACCAGCAGCACCCCGATCGGTTGCCCGCGGACCAGCTTGGACACCTTGATAGCCAGCCACTCGAACATCCCCGTCCGCCGGCTGATATTGACGATGATCATCGCGCCGATCAGGAGCAAGATCGTGTTCCAGTCGATGCCTCCCGATCCGTGCTCATCACCATGAAAGGCGAAGTGTTGATCGACGATGCCCACCAGCAACGCCAGGGCGCCCCCGGCCAAGGCGGCTTTGGTCCGATCTACCCGCTCAGTGGCAATGAGCGCGAACACCGCGACAAAGATACCGATGCAAGCAACTGCGGCTAGGGTCATTCCTGCGTCCCGCTCTCGAATTCCGCCGCGCCGATCTGTGCTACCAGGCGCGTGCGTGTCACTAGCCCCACCAGGAGGCCGTCGCGCACCACCGGTACGGCCGCCACGTCGTTCTCCAGCATGATGTGGGCAACTTCGGCCACTCGCTCCTCGGGCTCGACGAACACGGGCTCCCGGGAGCACACTAACGCGCGCACAGTCGTCGCCTGCAACCGGTCCCGGGCATAACCGTGAAAGCGGTACGAGCGCGGGAGGAACCCCAGATCGCCTATCGAATCGGCGAACACCGGCAGGGCTGCCCGCAAGAAGTCGTCCTCACTGACGATACCCACCAGTCGCTTCCCCTCTTCCACCACCGGCAGGGCCTGCCGGTCCGCCTCCCGCATGATCCGGAAGGCCTCCGCCAGTGGCGTGTCGGGGTCTAGTGTGGGAAACTCCCTCTCCATTATTTCACTCGCGATCATGATCATCGCTCCTCTCGGAGACGTCCGATGTGCCCTGCCCCAGGCACCCCCGCAGGGCTACCCCTGCCCCAGCGGTCAACAGCAGCAGCACCACCACGCCCAAGCCGATAGCCGCCCTCGGCACCCCCAGCCGCCAGGCGTAGAACCACCAGAAGTCCAGGCTGCGGCGCAAGTGGTCCTTGAACTGCGCCGACGCCGCGCCCCCGCTTATTCCGCTCCCGGCGAGGCCCAGGCGGGAGCTCTCGACCTCCCGCAACGTGTCAATCTGCCCCGCCAATGGCCAATACCGCAGCGAGAAGATGACCGAGTCGGAGGTCCCGGTCTGCGCGTGGACCTTGTGCATCCACGTGCCATACGGCACCACAATCGAGAGCAACTGCACGGCTACCCCTAAGCCCACCAGGCCCCACGCCAGCCCCCGCCCGGCCCGGCTTGGCGCCAGCACCCGCCAGCCCCACGGCGCCAACAGCATCACCGCCCCTATCGTCGGCACCAGGTACCGCGGCCCCCAGGCCCACGAGTCCGGCGCCACCCGCGCCGCATGGAACAGCAGGTAGGCCAGGAAGATCAGCAGGCTGCATCCGGCAACCGCTGCCCGCTCCCGCCAGGCCGCTCGCCAGCCAATCACGGCCAACAGCACCGGCAGCGACAACACCAGCAGTCCCCGTCCCGGCGAGACGGTATACGCCGCCAGCAGTCGCGTGAAATGCCCCCAGGTCAACGTCGCCTCCCAGTTCCACGAGGCGTAGCCGGGATTCAGCACCTCCCCGGTGCGGGCCCAATTGTACCACAGCACGACCCCCACCCACGGCGCCAGGCCCAGCGCAAACACCCACGCGTCCCGCCACCGAAATCCTCTTTCCGCGCCGTGGGCGCTCGGACAGCGGCTCAGCCACCAGATGAAGAACACCAACCCCGGCACCGTTAGTGCGAAGGTGGGCTTAGTCGCGAACCCCCAACCCCACGCCAACCCCGCCGCCACCAGCCACCCCCAGCTCCGCTGCCGATATGCATACACCCCCAGACAGTACCAGGAGGCCAGCAAGCACGCTCCCAGCAGAGGCTCGTAGAAGCCGATCTTCGAGTACGGCCAGGCCACGGTACAAAAGGCAAACAACAGCGCCGTTCCTACCGCCGCCCGTACGCTCCCTCCAAACAACGCCACCAGCCCCGCCAGCAGGAGCGCCTCTAGGGCCGTAACCACCGCCAGGCCAATGTTGATCGCCACCCGGGGCAGCATTCTCGCCATCTCTGGTGAGGTGCCCCCTAGCGCCTTGCCCAGCAGATACCAGGGCACCTGCCAGAGCGGGTAGCCCAGCCAGTATTGGCTGTAAGTTCGCCCCTCCGGGCCCCGAAAGGTGGACCGTTCATCGAGCGCCCCAGTAGTCAAGCCGCCCTCCGCCGGCAGATCCACCCAGTGTCGCTCCACCAGGCTCTGTGTCAGCAGGAACTGTGCCTCGGCGTCCACCAGATCCGTGAAACCCTTGCTGGTGAGCAATAATACACCGAGGAGCAACCCCAGCAGAGGCACTGCCACCCGGCGCACATCGATGGGGCGAGACTGATTGTCGAAGTTCTGTGTCGCCATTTTCTCCGGTAGGGAGTGCCCCTACGATGGCCCTCTCTTCCCTGCCTCACCGTCGTACCCCTTCTCCTTCCGCAAGGGAAAAGGCAGTGCCATAGGGAACTTCCGAGGCCGGCGGATTGTCTGTGCAGAGAGACTTGCACCCCTCTGCGTCGCAACATCGAGGGACACATCGGAGGCATACATGCGCATCTGTCTCTTGCAGATGGTTCTGATCGTCGCGGCGATGTCTGCCGCCCTGCTCCCTCTGGCCGCGGAGCCGACTCCCGGCGTCGAGCCGGAGCCGGTGACGCTAGTGTACGCCCCTACAGCTGACCAGGTGGACGCCCGCTCCCTGCGTGTAGAGATCACTCAGCTCCTGCTCGCCGACGCCCCCACCGGCATGACCGGCTCCGCCACCGCCGACAGCAAACTCACGGCCACCGCGGTGACTGTGGACGGCTCCACCTTGCGGATGGAGATCGCCAATCTTCGACAGCAGATGGCGGGCCACGCCCTGCCCAGCACCTCCCCCGAGCCGGCGATCCTCTCCGTCGACCGCCGCGCCCGTCTGACCGAGCCCCCTGTCCAGGAGACCCAGGCCGCCGGTGAGATACTCTCCCAGGGCGGCCTACCCGTGCAGGCGCTGGTGGTCATCTGTGGCCTACCGCAGCTTCCGGATAAGCCGGTCTTGCCCGGCGACACCTGGCAGCGCACCGACACCTATGACCTGCCCGGCCTGGGGCAGGCGAAGCTGGAGATCTCAACTACCTTCGAGGGCCTCAAGGACGGAGTCGCAACCCTGCGCTCTACCATTCGCATTCGCGTGCCGGATTTCGAGGCCGACAATCCCCTCCTACCCGGGCAGAAGGTGAAGGTACACAATCTGATAGTGGACGCGACCGATTTGGTGCAGCAGTATGAGGTGGCACGCTCCACAGTCCAGGAGGCGCGCGGCATCCTTCGGGCCAGCCTGGAGGCCACTGCGCCGGACCTGACGCTGCCGCTCAAGCTGGTGGCCACCGTCACTTATCAAGCTCCCTAGCCCGTGCGCAAGGCGCACGGGACGGCAGTAGCGATGACGCGGACACCTCTTTGCGAGAGATGTCCGCGTCGTGGTTTCTACAGGTTGGAGGGCATGTGGGCCAGGACGTTAGCCGCCGGCAGCAGCCCCGGCCGGGGCCGGCTGGGCCGTCTCCGTAACCGGCGCTTCCCTTTCCTCGGCACCCGCCGCGGGGGCCGTGCTACCTGTTTCCGCAGTCGCCTCCACCGCGTTCGTGGCCGTCTCTTCGCCGGTCGGGGTGCCCAGGCGACTCGGTGCTGGCATTTCCGCGGCCGCGCTATCGTCATTCGGTGTCGCGGTCTTCACCAGAAAATACAGCGCCACCATGACCGCAATCAGCAATATCAGCACTATTACAACAACGGCTGGGCTCACTTCTTGGGTCATGAACAAACCTCCGGCATGCGTTGATCGCAGTCGCCGCCCCGCCGCACGGTGTTATCCTTCGCTGTATCCCACAGCAAGTCCTTCTTCGGGCGTACTATTATCCAGACGAACTCGGTTCCGCTCACCCCGCCCCGGGCACGCTATCCTCTTGCAGCTTCGTCAAGTCGACCACACAGTCGGCGAACTCCGCCCACGGTTCGCTGCAAGTAAACAGCAGCACCTGCCGCTCGCGCGCGAATTCGGCCAGCAGCCGACACGCCTGCTCATGGCGTGCCTCGTCAAAGTTGACTAGCGGGTCATCCAGAAGCAGGGGCGGCCCTTCCTTCGGCCACAGCAGCTTCACCAGCGCCAAGCGCGAGGCCAGATACACTTGCTCTCGCGTGGCCAGACTGAGATCAGTCTGCTGATCCGCCCGTGCGCCCTTGGCGGGTGAGAACACCAAGGGCTCCAGCGTCTCCCGGTTGACGCTGATCTGCCCGTAGCGCCCGAGAGTCAGCCGGCCGAGCAGCTCGCCGATCACGGGCTCCAGCACGTCGGTCGCGGCTAGGAGCGTTTCCTGGCGCGCCTGCCGCAAGGTCTCCAGCACGATAGTGAGCACACGCTCGCGCCGCCGCAGTCGATCCCGGCGCTGGGCGGCCTGGGCCACCTGCTCCCGCAGGGCTGCCAGGTCCTCCGCATCGTACGCCGCGCTGCGCAGGAGCATCTCGGCCTCCGTCAGGCTGTGCACCAACGCCTCCCGCCGGGCCTGCTTGCGCTCCAGGTCCCCGGTGAGGCGCGCCAGGCGCTCCGGCCCCATGCGCGCCGCTGCCATTTCCTCAGTCTCCAGCCGTTGGTCGAGCGTCCCCCGGTCAAGGGCCAGCGCCCGTAGCCGCTCCTCCAGCTGGCTCTCACTCTCCAGCAGGATGCCTTCCATTTCGCTGCGGGTGCTCTCGATATCTCGCTCTAGGCGCTCGCGCCGCTGGGCGATCTCCTGCATCTGCACGGGCGAGGTGAACAGCTCCCCGAGCAAGTCCCGCAGCCGCGCCTCGCCCTGCTCTCGCTCCCGCCGCCCGCCCTCCAACTGCTCCTCCGCGGTCTGCCGTCGCGCCTCCACCTGCGATAGCCCCTTCTCCAACGTCAAGGCCTCGCGGCTACCTTCCCCGGCGCGGGAGGACAACTCCGCCAGGGAGGTGACGCCCCCTCGCTCCAGCGTATCCCGCAGTTGAACTACCGCTTTCCCCAGATCGGTCTCCCTTTGCCCCACCACGCTGGTCGCGGCCTCCAAGGCGGCCAGCAACTCCACCCAGCGCGCCCGCGGCCGCAGAGCCAGGCCCCACACCGTTAGCCCCAGACCCGGCGCGGTGGCCGCGAAGCACGTCGGGTTCACCAGCATCCCGGCCGCCACTCCCGTGACCAGAAACAGCAGGCCCACGATCAGCAGAACCACGCGCAAGCTACGCCGGTCCCGCTCCTTGTGAGCGGCATGGTCGGCCGCAGTCGCTTCCGCTCGCCGCTGCTCCACCTCCCCGCCCAGGCGGCTGAGCTCTTCCTGGAGGGCCACCGCCTCGGTGAGCAGTTGTTGATACGGCGTGTGCGGGCCGGCCTGTTCGGCGCGCGCTTGTACCTGCGCGCGCTCCTCCTCCAGGCCCGGCAGCAACCGCGCCGCCTCTTGCTCCTGCCGCGTCGCCTGCTCGACGATCTGCTGTAGGCGCCAGACTTCCAGCGCCTGCTCGGGCGTGACCTCGGGCAACTCGCCTAGCTCCTGCTCAGCCCGCTCTATCTGCGCCTTGACGATCCGGGCGCGGTCGGCGCGGCGCTGCAGCTCCAGCGCCTGGTCCCGCAAGACCTCCCGGCGTTCCTCCAGGCTCCGCCGTTCCTGCGCCTGGGCGACCAGTCGCTGCAGGTCCGCCAGTTCTTCCTCCAGTTGCTCGAGTTCCACCCGGGCGCGGGCCGCCTGCTCCCGCGCCTCGGTGGTGCGCTGGACGACGCCCTGCACCTCCCGCTCCCGCCCCTGTAACTCCGCCAGATGCGCCTCGGCGGAGGCGATCTCGCCCAGGTTTCGCGTGGGCGCCCCCTTGGTGCCCCGCTGCAGGTCGCTCAGCACCTTCTCCAACCGCCCCAGCACCTGCTCGACGCTCACCTCATCCGCCGCCCCGGAGACTGTCTCCTGCAGCAACTCCCCCAGCCTTCGCCCCTCCTGCAAGCTCAGTATATCTTGCTGGCGTAGCCCCGCAGTGGACTGGTAGATGGCCGACGAGTCGGTACCGACCAAAGCGGCGAGGACCCGCTGCGCCTCACTGTGGTCCTCCCAGGTTTCCCTGCTGTCCAGATCCCGCAGCAGGCTACGCTGTCCCTCGAAATCCTTGACTAGCTCCCAGTGCCGTCGCTGGGCTCGGAAGGTCATGGCCAGTTCGTAGTTGCGTGACGCACCCCAGCGCCGCCACCGGGTGGCGGTGGTCTTGGTGGTGGTCGGCTTGTCGAACAGCAGCATGAAGATGGCCGCCAGGAGGGTGGACTTCCCGGCTTCGTTGGGCCCCCAGAGCACGTTGAGACCCGGCCGCAGGCTAACCCGCGCCTCGTCCCACCGTCCGAAGTCCCTCATCCGGACCTCCTCGATGACCATCAAGCCGATTCCTTCCTCTCCAATAGGGCCAGCCCCCACTGCAGCGCCTGCGTCTCGGTCCGCACTTGCTTTTCGTCGCCGGCCTCCCGCGCAGTCTCGATCCGCCCCCGCATGAGCCGTACAAAGCGGCCCACGATCAGCTCCGGGGGATAGCGGCTCTCGGTGATCTCCTCCTGGGCCAAGAGCGCCTTGTCGCGCACCCGCACCCGGAAGAAGTCCGGCCCCAGGGCCTCCTCCAACTCGGCCGCGTCGTAGTGGAAACTGGGGTCGGCCAGGCCGGTCAGGACCACCTCCAGCACCAGGTCCTGGTCGCCTTGCCGCCGCAGGGCCTCGACCAACTGGTGGGCGTTGTCGTAGTCGGCGAGGTTGGCCTCGGTCTCCTCGCGCCGGAGCTGCCCCACAGGCAGGCGCTCATGGCGGGTCAGGCCGCCCCGGCTCAGCTCGACCCGCACCGCTTGGCCGCGCTCCGCCTGGTCAATCGCCGTGATCTCCGGCGAGCCGCTATACAGGGCGGTGACGCCGCCGGTGGAGTAGTCTCCGAAGCGGTGCCAGTGCCCCAGCGCCAGATAGTTCATCCGGGTGTCGGCCACATTCCGCGGAGTCAGGGCCGGCTCCCCGCCTCCGAGTAAGTTCCCCAGCTGCAAGGAAGCGTGGATGACGCCGATGTTGAAGGGGGCGCTATCCTCCGCGGCCAGGTGCAGGCAGCCCGGCCCGCCGTGAACCAGTACCTCGCGCCCGGCCAGGGCCACAGGCCGGCCCTTGGGGTCGGTCAGCAGGTGGATGTGCTCCGGCAGGCCCTGCCGTAACCATTCCTCATACACTGAGCCGCGCGTGAGCGGGTCGTGCGTGCCCGGTAGGATGACGACCTCCGTGCCCGGCCCCGCCTGCCCCAACCTGCCCAGTTGCGCCCGCACGAACTCTACGGTCTTACGCGAGGGCTGGGCGCCGTCAAACAGGTCCCCGGCGATGACCAGGAGGTTGGTCGGTTGCGCCAGGCACTGATCCACCACCCGGGTGAAGGCCTCCCGCAACAACTGCCTGTGCTCCGCCGCCCGCGCGCCGAAGGCCTCCCCGGACATGCCCAGGTGTACGTCGCCGGTGTGTATGAGTGTGAAGCGATCCATAAGGTCGGCTCTCCGTCCCGGCCGCGCCCGGGTGGCTGACACCCCTCCTCGGCACCCCTCTCCCGAGCGGAGTACGCTCTCTGTATTCCACTTCTCGGCCCTGGCAACCTTCCTCCTCGCCATCTTTGGTCCCAGTGTCTCGGCAATTCAGAAAAAACCTTTCTACTAGCGAGGACTTTCCCTCGCTCAGAACGTATATATACGGGAGTCGCACAACGAGTTGTGAAGGAGGAATGTCTCATGAGCGTCAACCAGACTCGCCCCTGGGCAGCAGCCCTGGCCCTGGCTTTGGCCGTGGCAGCAGCCTTTGGACTAGGCGCCGCCTTGCGGCACGCTCTGCCCGTGGGAGTGTCCGTGGTTCATGCCGATGAAACCACGGCCGCCGCTTACGATGGCCCCTGGGCGATGGCGGAGCGGCAGATCGTGGGCAACGAGGAGCGCGGCGCGATACGCGTAGGAGATCAGGCGGTGTTGGAGATTCAGACCAGTGCGGGGGGCCTCACCGGTTACGAACGATCTCTCATCGTCGCCAAGCGTCTCAATGACGCCCTAGTGGCCGGGGTCAAAGCGGACGAGATCCACGCGGGTAGCGCCAGCGGCATGTCGGTGCTACAGGCGGGTAACACGGTGCTCATCACCGTCAATGCCCAGGAGGCGGAGCGACAGTTGACCACGGTGTCCGGCCTGGCGGCTACCTGGGCCCAGGCGCTGGGCCGAGCGTTGGGGGGCACGCCAAGCCCGCACGACAGTCCCGCTCCGATCACTCCAGCCCCAACCACCCCCACGGCCGACAACGACGAGGTCGAACCCACGCCCGTGGAGGGCAACTGGACCCCGCCGGAGCCTTACAAGGACAAGATCGTCCCCATTCTCAGCGTTCTGGAGGGGGTCAAGATTGGGGCAGCCCGGGTCAACGGGCCCACCTCTAAGGTGGACCAGGTGCAGGCCGTGGCCCAGTTGGAGACCGACTACGAGAAGCTGCTCAGAATCAGCGTATACGTGCCGATCTCCACCGCAGTGCCCGGCTCGAAACTAGCCCGAGTGCAGGGCGTGGGAGTCACGGCCCTGGCCGATCTCCGCATCCGCTAAGGAGGCATGAACATGTATCAGCGCAAGCCAGTACTCAAAACCGCTGCTGCCCTGGTGGCGGTCGCGTTCCTGTCGGGGCTCCTGGTCACGGCGCCTCCCACCCCGGCGGTGGCCGGTGTCAGCCTCGGAAGCTTGGTCAAGCTCTTCGGCATCGCCTGGATCGTCGACCACTTCGGCACAGGCATCAACAGCGCCATCAACAAGGTCCTCCAACAGAAGGAAGCGGCGATTGAGGGCTATACCAAGGTCGTCCCCATTATCAAGATCGGGGGCGGCGTGGCCGTGGGCGCGGCGCAGGTGATGGGTCCCGAGGAGCAAGTGAAGAAGGTCAAGGCGGTAGCCCAGCTCGACTGGACGCCCGGCGCAACCTTCCGTGGCCGGGTCTTGCTGCCGATAAGCACCGACCGCGATTTGACCTCGACCGTCCGGGGCGTAGGCGGCGTCGGGGTCTCCGCCGTGATCGCCTTCCCGCTCTAAAGCGCAGGCCCAGGGACAGGCATAACCGTAAGTCCCACGACAACAGAAACGGGACCCCTCGCCGGAGGGGTCCCGTTGTCACTTCTCTTCGGCGGGGCTGTCCGTGTGGGCCGGACTTGCTAGCGCGCCCTCCCCGGCTTCACCAGGTTCCAAGCCTCGGTCGCGTACTTGGTCTCCCGCAACTCCGCGGCCCGGACCTGCTCCGCCGCGGTCAACTCCCCGGGCTCCAGGCTCATCTGGAAAGCCTCCTCATACCCCCGCGCCAGCGCCCGGGCCAGTTGTTCGAAGCTGATCCGTTGCGCCAAGGTCTGGGCGATGCCCTGGGCAGCCTCGGAAAGCTGTTCCTCACTGCGCCGGCTCACGCCCCGACCGGGCATGACCGCCAGGTGGTCTTCCACTCGGATGTGCAGCGGCACCGAGCCGTGCTGCAAGATGATCCCCCGCTTGCGCACCTGCGCCGAGCCGACAACCTTCCGCCCCGCGGCCACCAAGTCGCAGCGGGAAGCCTGCGCAAAACAGACCGTGGGCAAGTCCCGCGCCGCCTGCCGGTGCTCGGGGTCGGCCGCGGTTTCGCCCAGCGCCGCCTCCAGTCCCAGCCGCTGCAGGCCCAACTCCAGCCCGCGCGAGATCTCTCGGTACGAGCCCATGACGCTGGGCCCATGCTCCAGAAGGTCCTCGGCGATCGCCACCGAGTATGTCACCTCGTCGTTATGGAGAATGGCACGCCCGCCAGTAGGCCGGCGCACCAGCCCCCAGCCGCGCCGGTCGATCTCGGCCCGGTCCACCTGGCCCTCGGCTTCTTGAAAGTAACCGAGCGAGACGGTGGCCGGCTGCCAGCCGTAGAAGCGCAGTGTGGGCGGCGCGCCTATTTCGGCCGCCGCCCACAATAGGGCCTCATCCACCGCCATGTTGGTGTAGCCGTCGGCGTAACCCGACCACAGTAGCCGCCAGTTCATCCCGTCGCGCTACTCCTCACCCAGGCTTTCCAGGTACGCGGGGTATTCCTCCGCGCTCATGGTCTCGGTCAGATCCACGTCGCCCTCGGCCTTGACCACCATCGTCCAGCCGGCCTCGTAGGGGTCGGCATTCATAGTCTCCGGGGTGGCTTCCAGCTCCTCGTTGACCTTGACGACCGTCCCCGACAGCGGGGCGATCAAGTCCTCGACAGCCTTGGCTGACTCGATGTTGCCGTACGCCTCGCCAGCCGTCACGGCCGCGTCCACCGCAGGCACCTCCACGTAAATGATGTCGCCCATGGTCCCGGCGGCATAGTCGGTAATCCCCACCAGCCACTCCTCGCCCTGCTGCTCCATCCAAGCATGCGCCTTAGTATAGCGCGCTCTGTCCCTGCTCATTACTAAACCCTCCTTGGGATTGCCTGCACGATATGTGATCTACATCGGCTGTTCGGCCATCGTTCAGTCGCCGTTCAGCTATCCGCCCTCGCCACTCTCGCCAACTGCCGGATGTGCGCCGGCGTGGTGCCGCAACACCCGCCGAGGATCCGCACACTCATCTCCGCCAGTTCCTGTCCGAAGCGGCCGAAATCTTCCGGGCTTTGCCGGTAGATGGTGCGCCCGGCGATTAGCTCCGGTTGTCCGGCGTTGGGCTGGGCCATCAGGGGCAGGTCAGTGACCTCCGCCATCTGCTGCAGTGCCGTCCGCAGTCCGTCGACATGCCCGCAGTTGGCCCCGATCACGTCCACGCCCAGGTCCGCCAGCTTCCGCGCCACCGCCGCACCGTCGTGCCCCATCATCGTCCGGCCCTCCGCCGACGAGAAGGCCACCGTCACTGCCAGTGGCAAGCGGCAGCCCACCGCCCGCACCGCCTCCACCAACGTCTCCACCTCGTCCAGCGCCTCAAAGGTCTCCGCCAGGACGAAATCCACGCCGTGCGCGAGCATCGTCTCCAACTGCCGGGAATAGCAGGCCACCGCTGCTTCGCGGGGCAGGTCTCCCAGCGGCTCCAGCAGGTGCCCGGTCGGCCCCAGGTTCAGTGCCACCAGCGGGTCCGGCCCCACTGTCTCCCGTACGATCCGCGCCGCCGCCGTCTGGATCGCCGCCGCCTGCTCGCCCAGCCCCGCCCGATCCAGCATAATCTGGTTGGCGGCAAAGGTGTTCGTCTGGAAGACCTTAGCGCCGGCCGCCAGGTAGTCCTGATGCACCGCCGCCACGACTTCGGGATGGCTGAGGTTGGCCTCGCCGCTATTGCGGAAGGATACGCCCCGGGCCGCGAGTTCCGAGCCCATGGCGCCCTCGCAGACCAACAGCTCCTCCCGTGCGCGTTTTAGGATTGATCGAGTCATCTCGGCCCTCCCGATGCCAGCGTTATGGTAGGCTAAAGGTGGAGTGGTGTCAACCTGCCTGAGCGGCCGGCCAGTGTGACCTCTAGGTGCCGGTAGGTGGGCGCGGCTGGACACAGGAGGGGCCGGATGAACGGAACCCAGCGGAGTGAATCCGGCCCGCCCGCCGCTGGGCACGGGCCGGATTCGCCGCGCATTTCGTGCACACCTCATCCGGCCCCTCCACAAGGAAGGGTTTGTCCCTGCGCGCGCCGAACCTGCTCCCGCTGATATTACATCTAGGAGTTATTCATCCATGACCCCTCGCGAATCCCTCCGCGTCGCCTTGCAGCGCGGCAAGCCCTCGGGCCTGCCGCCGCACCTGGAGCTGGAGTACCAACTCACGGAAATCACCCCTGGCATCGAGCAGGTGGCCCTGCGCACGCCGATGTTGGAGGGCGTCACCGGCGCCGCGCGGCAAGACCTGCTCAAACGCAACGCCGAGATGTGGGTCAAGGTCGCCGAGCGCTTCGACTGGTCCTGTATCACCGGCCTGCACTGGCTGCCGCTGGAGGACCAGTGCCAGAGCTTCCAGTACGTGCGGGAGATCGCCGGCGACACCTACATGCTCAGCGCCTTCGCCGACGGGACCTTCGGGATTCCCGGCGGCTCAACCATGCTCGAGCACGTCATGTGGCTGCGCGATAACGAGGAGGAGGCCCTAGCGGAGGCCCAGCGCAACATTGCCGCCGGCGCCGAGGACATCCGCACCGCCACCGACGCGGGCGCCGAGGTTATCTTCATGTGCGCCGACTATTGCTTTAACGATGGCCCCTTCCTCTCCCCGCCGATGTTTGCCAAGTTCGTCACCCCCTTCCTCAAGCAGCAGGCAGACAACATTCGCGCCTGCGGGGCCTTCTCGGTCAAGCACACCGACGGTGACATCATGCCGATCCTGGACCAGCTGGTGGACAGCGGCGTGGACGCCCTGCATTCCCTCGATCCCATGGCCGGGGTGGACATCGCCGAAGTCAAGCGCCTCTACGGCGACCGGATCGCCCTCATCGGCAACGTCAACTGCGCCTGGGTGCAAGCGGGGACGAAGCAGCAGATCGAGCAGAGCGCCCGCTACTGCCTGGAGCAAGGCGGCGCGGCTCAGGGCGGCTACGTCTACGCCACCAGCAACTGCATCTTCGCTGGCGTGCCACTAGAGAACTATGGGTGGATGCTCAAGGTCAGGGAGGAGTATCCGGCGTAGGGGCGCGTTTCATCGTGCCCTTCCGCGTGGCGCGGGCTTCCCAGTCCGCCCTCGGCGATGAACCCCGGAGCGCGGGCTAGAAAGCCCGCGCCACGCGGGAGAAGTTCATCCCTGTCGTTCATTCTCGACTCGTGTCTCGCGACTACAAAGGAGACCCCATGACCCCCAAACAACGCGTACTGACCGCTCTCGCCCACCAGGAGCCCGACCGGGTGCCCTGGGGGGAGCACTTCATCGATTACAACGTCTACGAGGACGTCCTGGGTCGGGAGACCTTCGTCCACGCCAAGTTCAAGGAGACCGAGGCCTGGTGGGACGGCCGCCGCGAGGAGATCGTCGCCTCCTACAAGCGCGATCTCGTGGACCTCACCCTGGCGCTGGAGCATGACGTGCTGGCCGTGCCCCTGGTGACCGCGAAGGGCCAGGAGCCCCAGCGGATGAAGCAGGTGGACGAGAACACCTGGGAGGAGAACGGCTACACCTACCGTATCTCCGCCACCACCCACGACCTGTGTATCTACAAGCGCCCCTCGGAGCCCTATCCGGTACCGACGCTGGAGAGCCTGCAGGAGCAAATCGACCAGGTGGACGCCGAGGGAGTTCCCGCCCCGGACGAGTCGGCCTGGGAGGTCGTGCGGCATGTGCGGGGGGTGCTGGGCGAGACGCACTTCCTAGTCTCCTTCGCCGGCGACATTGGCTTCCCCGGCTTCGGCTATGGGGACGGGGAGTTCTACCTGAACACGGCCCTGCACCCGGAGCTGCATGCTAAGCTGACCGAGTTGGCTGCCAAGCGCGCCATCGCCGGCATGAAGTACTACGCCGAGCAGGGCCTCGACGGCGTGATGGGCGCGGCCGACTACGGCAGTTCCTCCTCCCTGCTGGCCAACCCCCGCATCATGGAGCAACACATGGCCTACTGGATGAAAGCGATCGCGGACGAGGTACACCGCCTGGGGATGAAGTATCTTAAGCACTCCTGCGGCTGCAACTGGGAGGCCCTGCCCTACTTCGTGGCGGCGGGTTACGACGCCTACGAGGGCATCCAAATCAGCGCCGGGATGGATATGAAGGACCTCAAGCGTCTGTACGGAGACCAGCTCGCCCTGTGGGGCGGCGTAACCAACGAGAACCTGATCCTGGGCACGCCCGAGCGGGTGCAGGCCGACGCGCTTTACGCCCTGCGCTACGGCGCGCCCGGTGGCGGGTTCATCTATGGCGCCACCCATTCCCTGGCCGTCGGCACCAAGCCGGAGAATCTGGCCATGATGAAGCAAATGCTAGATGAGTACGGGGTCTATCCCCTCCGCATCCCCGAGGGCATGGGTATGGCCCCGGGCTTCCCAGCCCCCGTGACGCTGCCGGAGCGCTTCCGGTAGTCCAGGCCTCCAAGCCTGTGCTGCCGGCACGCGCCCGTTCGCTTCCGGACCGCAACCCGAGGCAAGCCCGCCCCGCGCCCCGGGTGGCTTCCGTGGCCGCCTCTGAGGTACGCATGGCTCTCTCCGCAAGACAGTCCGGCGCCGTTTCCCACCGCCTCACCGCCTGGGGGCCGATGGTGGGGTTGGTGGTTAGTGCTCTCCTCGTGGTCGTGGCCGCGTTTGGCTCCACCCGGTTCAAGTTCTATAGCGGCTTCACCGACCACTTCAACACCATCGGCGCTACCTTTTTCTTCTTCCTGGTGTGCTGGCCGCTGATGGCAATCATCTACCGCGTGGCGCGGCGCCGCCTCTCCGCCGCCGACCGGGCGCTGATCTACCTGTGCCTGATGATGGCTACCGTGGTACCCACCATGGGCACCTGCGGCTATCTGCTGCCGCTCATCTCCGGCGTGTCCTATTACGCCACCGGGGAGAACGGCTGGCGGGCGCTGCTGGTCGAGCACCTCCCACCCTTCCTGATCACCTCGCCGGGCCAGGCCAGCGCCTGGTTCTACGAGGGCCTCCCCCCGGGCCTGGCCCCGCCCTACCACATCTGGTATACGCCGCTGCTGTTCTGGGGGAGCTTCTTCCTGGTGCTGGCGGTGGTGAGTCTCGCGGCGATGATCCTGATGCGGCGGCAGTGGGAGGACCACGAACACTTAGCCTACCCGTTGACCGCCCTGCCGCTGGAGCTGATCGGGGCCGCCCCGCCCCGTCGCTCGCCTTTGTGGGTCAACCGCCTGTTCTGGATGGGCTTTGTCCTGGCCCTGGGGATCACGTTCTACAACGCCGCGGCCCTGCTCATCAACGGCCTGTTTATGGTCTCCTTGCGCCCGGCCACCTTCAGCACCTGGTTCTCCCTCTTCCGTCGCACCGTAGGCGTATCCGTCCTGTTCGATCCCCTCGTCATTGGCCTGAGCTACCTGGTGACGGTTGACGTGTTGTTGGGGGTGATCGTCTTCTACTGGCTGACTACCGTCCAGGTGGGCATCCTGAACCTCCTCGGCGTGGATCGGGCTACGGGCATGCCCCACGCCGCCGGCGGCGGGTTGATGGCCCTGCAGCAGAGTGGGGCCCTGCTGTTCATGACCGGCCTAGCGCTCTGGAACGCGCGGGCGCATCTGGCGGCCCTGTGGCGAGGCCAGGCTGACGACCGGCGGGAGATCGCCCCTTACCGCCTGTGCCTCTTCCTCTTCCTGGCCGGGAGCGGGGTGCTATGGTACATGCTGACCATCACCGGTCTCTCGGCCGCACTGGCCGCCTTTGTACTGCTCGTGGCGCTGAGCTTCTTCCTGGGGACCACCTACCTACTCGCGCAGACGGGAATCGGCCGCCTGCGCGCCCCCCACAGCACCGCCGGGTTGGTAGGAGAGCTTTTCGGCACCGCCCGTATGACTCCACCCCAGCTTGCCGCGCTGGGGCTGACCTTCATCTGGGGCGGGGACATCCAGCTCTTCACCATGGGCACGGCGGCAATGGGCCTGCAGGCGGTACACCGCGCCCGGCCCGACCGCCCCCGGTGGGCCTTCCCCACGGCGATGGCGGCGGCAGCGCTGGCGTTACTGACGGCCTTCGCGGCGTACCTGACCTTCGGGTACAAGTACGGGGCGCACGGAGGGTTCGGCTGGTACTTTGAGGCCTCACCGGTCTACCACTGGGGTTGGATCGAGCAGCAGATACGGGGCGGATCGCAGCCGTCCTGGTCGGCGTGGGCGCTGATGGCGCTGGGCGGGGGCGCGACCTTCCTCGTGGACTTGCTGCACCGCCAGTACTCCTGGTGGCCGCTGCACCCGGCGGGGCTGGCGATTGCGCAGATCAATACGGTGGTAATCGACTGGTTTTCGATCTTCCTGGCATGGCTGCTGAAAGTGGTGATCTTGCGCTACGGCGGGGCGGGCGCCTTCCGCCAGAGCCTCCCCTTCTTCCTGGGGATGGTAGCGGGGAGTTGTGCGGGGATCAGCCTGAGCTTCGTGGTGAACATGCTGACGGCGTGAGGGCGGTGGGTAGCGCGGGCTTCGCGGCTTGTGGCGCCGGGGAACGGACGAAACCGCCCCGCCCTACCTGTGCCTGTTTCCCGGCCCCTTCCCCACCGTCCGCCCCATCTCGTGTATCCTTCCGCTCAGGCACAGACGGCAAGCTTCGGCCGTCTCGTTGACACAGTCTTTCTCCGGGTAGATCTCATACAGGGCCCGGTACTTCACTGGGGTCAGGTTGGGCATGACCACGTTCGCCCCGCGCGCCAGACCCAGCTCCCGCCCCGTCGCCTTGTTCAGCGTCGCCAGGGCCGTAGTGGTGGGGAGGTTGGCTTGCGGGCAGACGATCCGCGCGAGGGCCACGACCCTGTAGGTCATGTCCTCGGTGTTGGGGGCCTGCTCCCCTGCGGGTAGCGCTGGCTGCCCAGCTTGTGCCTTCCCTGCTCCCAGCGGCGTCTCCGGGTGCGCTATCCACGGCCCCACTCCGATCATGTCCAGATCCAACTCCCCGAACAGGGCCAGGTCGTTCGCCAGACTCGCATACGTCTGCCCCGGTAGGCCGATCATCACCCCGCCGCCGATCTCGTACCCCATCTCCCGCAGCCGCCGCAGCAGGGCAAGGCGGTCGGACCGCTCCTGGCCCGCCCGGAGCGGATGGATGCGCTCATACAGCTTCCGGTCGGAGGTCTCAAAGCGTAGCAAGTACCGGTCGGCCCCGGCCTCCCGCCACGCGAGCAGGTCCTCCTCCGGCCGCTCCCCCAGGCTCAGCGTCACCGCCAGCGGCGTCTCGGCCTTCAGGCGCTGGATCACCTCCGCCAGGGGCTCCCGCCGGAGGCCATAGTCCTCCCCCGCCTGCAGCACCACCGTCCCGTAGCCGTACTCCACCGCCTGCCGCGCGCATTCCAGCACCTCGGGCCAGCTCATCCGATACCGCGTGATCTTCCGCTCCCGGCGGAGCCCGCAGTACCCGCACGACCGCACGCAGAAGTTGGAGATCTCTAGCAGCCCGCGCAAGTGAATCTCGTCGCCGACGTTCTGGGCCCGCACGCGGTCGGTCTCCGCCCAGAGCTCTTCCAGGCGAGCGGGGGAGGTTTCGCGGAGCCAGGTTTCGAGGTCGGTGAGGGTCATAATCGCTGGCGGGCGTTGCCGCGCACGCAATATTCGCCCCTACGTGAGGCGCGTGGTCAAGCGAGTCTGCGCCTCCCGCCACACCTCCAGCGCCGCCGGGAAGGGCTCCAGCACCCTTTCCATTATCCCCAGCGAGTAGGCGATCACCACGCCGTAGTTCGTGATCGGCACGCCCGCTTGTCTGCACTTGAGCAGTCGCGTCAGCATCTCCCGGCGATTCCACATGCACGCCCCGCAGTGGATCACCAGCTTGTACCGGAAGAGATCTGCTGGGAAATCGTGGCCCTGAACGGTATCGAACTCCAGCTTGCCGCCCACGTACTGCTGCAGCCAGCGCGGAATCTTCACCCGGCCGATATCGTCAGCGATGGGGTGATGCGAGCAGGCCTCGGCGACCAGGACGCGGTCACCGGACTTCAAGGTCTCCACAGCGAGAGCGCCGCGGACCTGCTCCGGCAAGTCACCTCGGAAGCGAGCAAAGATGATGGAGAAGGAGGTCAAAGGGATTTCCGGCGGTGTGTCGGCAGCCACCTTCAGGAAGACCTGGGAGTCGGTGACCACCAGTTTCGGCGGCCGGTTCAGGCGCCCCAAGGCGGCGCGCAGCTCCCGCTCCTTGACGATCAGGCAGTACGAATCGTTGTCCAGCAGGTCGCGGATGGAGTTCACCTGCGGCAGAATCAGTCGGCCCTTGGGAGCTTCCTTGTCCACCGGCACGACCAGCACCGCCATCTCCCCCGGCCCCACAAGGTCGGCGAGGATCGTCGGGTTGCTGATGAGATCCTCCGGCGCGGCGTCCAGGAAAGCTTGCCGCAAGTCCAGGATTCCCTGCCCGAGGGTGGCGGCGGTCCGCACCACCGGCATCTTCTCCGCCGCGAAACGGTCCAGCAGGTCCGGGCGCGGCGAGCCGAGGTCCACCTTGTTGAAGACGACAATGGCGGGGATCTCCCGCCCCCGCAGCTCGGCCAGCATCTGCTCCTCGAACTCGCCCCACTCACCCGGCTCGGTGATGATGACGCCGATATCGGTGCGGTCAAAGACCTGCCGCGTCTTGGCCACCCGCAACTCGCCGAGCGCGCCGACATCATCAATCCCGGCGGTATCAATGAACAGCACCGGCCCCAGCGGCAAGAGTTCCATCGGCTTCTCCACCGGGTCGGTAGTGGTCCCGGCGAACTCGGAGACGATCGAGACCTGCTGGCGGGTCATGGCGTTGAGCAAGGAGGACTTGCCCACGTTGCGTCGACCAAACAGGCCGATATGTAATCGAAAGCCCTTAGGTGTCTTCTGTGGCATGGTCTACTCCGAAGGTCAGTGTGGTCCCGGCTTGGCCGGCGGGGACGCGTCCCCCAGCTCAGCGAGGCGTCTGGTCGTCAACTCGACCAGTTCGTCCTGCATGCGCCGGGACGCCTCGTCGCCGGCAGTGTTTATGATCATGGACAGGCCCCGCGAGTCGAGGTGAGTCACGAAACACTCCACCTCCCAGGCCTCCACACAACTGATGAAGAGACACTTACCGGCCGCCTGGATCTGCTGCATCTCGGGCAGCAACTCCGTGAACCGCGGACTATTGGGATCGTGCCCGAACTGAATAAGCTGTATCTCCTCCAGGGTGAGCAGGCTGTCCAGGTGGTGCCGGCAGCCATCGTGCCAATGTAGGACCGTGCGCTCAGTATGCCCCGCCATCTCCTGAATCGCCGGCAGAAACACCTCCCGGTACATCGCCGGGGAGAAATTGATGGCCATGTCGTCCTGCACCGTCCCCAACGGCCGATCGCTCCAGCAGGGCATCCAGTTCGCCATTCCATCGTTCGCGGCGGTGATGGGGGGGCGCACCAGGTCGAGGGCTCGGTTACACTCGCGGGCCAGACGCAGGGCGAAATCCCGCATTCGCTCCGGATGCTCAATCGTCTCCAGTAGGAAGTTGCCGGTGCCCATCACAGCGGAGAGCCAGTCGGTGGGCCCGCCGAAGTCCGTCGTGCCCAGCTGCATCTGTCCGGCGCACCGGGCCGAGAAGTAGGCGACTGTCTCCAGGTGCGCCTTCCAGTAGGGGTTGTCCTCGTCGAAATGAACGCGGTCGGCCTCGTCTAGGCTGGCGATCAGCGGCTCGTGCCATACGGTATCGCGCCCGAATACCGGCTGCGCCCCACAGAAACCAATGAACACGTTGGGGCCGTAAGAGGGGATGCAGTACTGGAACAAGTCGGCGTGCCAGTGCCAGTTACTGCGCTGCCAGGTCTTGAGCGCGAAGAGCTTGTCCGGGTTAAGGTACTTCTCGGCAGAAGCCTCGACCATCCAGGGCTCAGGGGCCGAGCGCTCTGCAGTCGGGTTCTGGACGTGCGCGAGAAGGCACCCGTCCTCAACCTGCTTGGACCAGTTGGCCAGGTAGCGCCGGCGCAGTTGGGGCCACTCGGGTATCTGCTGGTAAACGTACTCCTGCATTACGCCTCTTCGTGGTGAGGAATCTCTGCCATCCCCAGCCGCGTCACGATCTTCGGACTCATCAACTCCCCGAATGGCCCCGCGGTCAGCAGCGCCTCCTCGATCGCCATTTCTCGCACCGTCCGCCCGGCCAACGGGAAATTCTCCCGCGCCCGCGCCGTATGGATGCGCTACAGGGCCTCGGCGGGGAGGGAGAGGGAACCGAGAAGGTCGTGTTCGTCTCTGTACGGCATTTACCTTAGGACGACTATCTCCCCTCCCGCCGGCACCTCCACTACCTTGTCCCCTATCGCCAACCCCGGCAGCGTCATCCGCTGCGTCAGCTTCACCCGCAGGGGCTTGTCCGTCGGGTTGTTGACCGCGCAATAGTAGGTGTCCGGCTGGTCCGTGAGCTTGGTGAAGGTGATGAAGACGTCTGGATTGTCCGCCACTACCGGATGCCCCATGAGCACGTCTTGCCCCTCGCCGAGCTCAGTGTTGAGGCGCACATACGCCACGTCCTCGATGCTGCCGATCGGGCGGTACTTGCCCCGGGCGGCGTCCCACAGACCCGCGTCCCAGCGGCTGTTGAGGCCGTAGAGGCGCAACCCCAGGACCACGTGCAGCTTCGGCCCGGCGGGGGGAGGAATGGACAGACTAACCACTCCGTTGTCGGCCTGCAGGTCGAGGAGGCCGCGCGTGGAGAGGACCTTGCCTTGCTTGAGCGTCAAGTCGTACCCCGGCTGGCCGCCCTCGCCCAGCCCCAGGTATTTTCGGATCTCCTCGTAGCGCTGCAGGCTGTTGTTGTCGGCGGTGCGGCCGGAGAGGGTCAGGAACTCATAGCTGTAGGTATCGCCCTGCTTCACCTGCTTACCGGCCAGGTCCGCGAACAATTTGGTGCTGTCGTCGTCGTGGCGGAAGATGAGCGGAGCGCCGAGGTTGTAGACGACCCCCGATCCCACCGGCTGTAGACCGAACATGGCCATGAAGCCGTCGCGCTCGATGGTGTAGGGGCCGATCAAACTGGTCTCGCCGTCCAGGATGAAGCCCTGGAGGTACTCCGCAGCGACGGTGACACCCTCTTGCGTGTGCGCTACCGCCTGGATGACCTGCTGGTTGGGCACCTTGTACATGTCCCACGGCGTCCAACTGTTCATCACCATCAGGCTCTGCACCGTCTGGTCCTGCTTGAAAGTGATCTTCCCGGTGAACAGCGACGGCGCCACCCAGGCCTTGTCGGGCTTGGCGGGCTCCTCCGGCAGCGGCCAGTAGTTGAACCCGACGCGGTAGGTGATGTTGTGCTGCTCGAAGGTCATCAGGTCGGTGTCGATTAGCGGTCCGTAGGTACCCCAAACCATCCAGATCTTCTCGCTCGCCGGGTACTTCTTGTAAGACTCCTCCCAGAAGTGGCGAGCGTCCTCCGAGATGAACCACTGGTAGGCCCGGTGGTTGAAGTACCGGTCCCCTTCCGTACCCTTATCGCTCACCAACAACGGATGGAACTTGAAGGGCACGCCCAGGTTGCCGTTGGTGTCGATGCCCTTACCCGCGTAGTTCGGCCCCAGCTCGACCGAGGCGCCGAAAGCGTACGGCCCGTGGTAGAGGTAGCCATTCTCCCGATCGCTGCACCAGAAATGGTAGTTGAGCTGGTTGCGGTCGAACTGCTCGCCGCTGATCGCTTGGCGCCCCTGGGTATCGGTGACCTCCAGGACCAGATTCTTCTGCTGGTTGTGCGAGAACTCGAAGATGCGCAGGAAATCCTTCTCCCCGCCCAGCACGAACCGGCGGAAGAGCCTCGGACCGTCCCAGATCTTGATCTCGGCCAGGCCCACCTCGCTGGTCACATGACACCGCACCCGCCAGCGGTAGTTGGAGGTGATGAAGTTCTCGCCCACACCGGTGGCGTCGCGGTTGGTGCAGTCCCAGTCCTTGATGACCGGCCCCTGCGAGAGGTACGCTCTCGGCTGCACCAAGTAGCTGTACCACAGTGCCGACATGACGTTCTCCAGCTTGTCCGTCCGCGCACAGGTGAGGAAGTGCCCGCCCGCCACCGCTTGCCGCAGCTCCTCCGGCGTAGCCACCAGGTCCACGCTTATTGGCACCGGATTGCAGCCCTGGTCGCTATTCTCCAGGAAGCCACGTAGATTGTCGGCGAGGCCCTCCTGCTGCTGGCCGTTACGGTAGTAGGTCACCCCCATGCTGTTGTACAACCGTAGGTCCCAGTAGGGGGCGGAGTCGGCGTGGGACTTGAAGTTGAAGTAGCCGAGCGCGTTCTGGCCCTGGGCAAAGGAGATCATGAAGCCGATGTGTGGAATGCCGCTGGAGTCCGGTCGCGCCGATACGTCAAACTGCTTGCCGTCCGCCGTCAAATACATCGGCGCCGGCCAGATCAGCTTCTCTCCGAAGAAGAACTGGGAATGACCGCGGTTGTCATCGATATGCAGGCCGGGAATGGCCCGGAATTCGGCTGTGGTTCCCGCCGCGCAAGCCTTCTTCAGTTCCTCCAGCTTGCCCGCGTTCATGGCCGTGAAGTTCTCCAAGAACACTAGGTAATCCAGCCCCGCCTGCTCCGCTGCACGGATCATCTCCGCCGGGCTGGACTCACTCGCCGAGGAGAGGCTGCTGCGCGCCCCGATCAGACCGCGCCAGGAGGGCACCTCGCCCTGCATGCGACTGAGCAGTTGCTCCCCGGTCGTGCCCTCCGCTTTGGCTCGTGCCTCGAGAGCCGCCATGTCCACCTGCGCCGCCGGTTGCTCGGCCGGGAACAGCAGCTCCTGTGGGGTCATCACGTGGGTCGCCGGGCGGAACTCCACCAACCGGCTCCCGTCCTGCACATACCCGCCCACGGTCCCGCTCGCCAGGCTGGGCTCGGCCAGCCAGCGGAAAGTGTTCTCGAACAGCATGAAGAGGTCGTTGGGGATGTTGTTGATCCCCTGGCCCTCCATCATCACGCCGTCTAGCCCGCGGCTGGAACCGCCCATCAAGTGGAAGGTCCCGTTCATCGCCATGAAGGCCATGCGCCCCTGGCGTATCTCCCGCACCGCGAGAATCGGTGGCGCCGAGTCGTAGCCCTTCTCCACTACCACGTCCTCCGGGTAGCCGAAGTGGCTCCCCAGCAGGTTCAGTTCCTGGGGGCCCTGGCTACGCGCCGTCGGCGCGCCGCTGACCACGACCTGCCAGTTCTCGTCGCCCCGGATCGGCGTCGTGGAGGGCACCTTCCGCCCCGATTCGTCCACCGGATACCAGATTCCCCTCAGCCCCTCGGTGATCGGGTGCTGAGCGAAGTTGGTGGTGTAAGCGTACTTGTTCCGCGGCCAAATCCCCGCGGTCACCAGACCGGTGTCGGTGATCCACTGCTCAAAGAGGTATTGCATCCCGTAGCGCGGGAAGAGGCTCTTCTGCGTTGCCTGCAGAAGCGGCACTGAATCCCCCCACAGGTCCAGATTGGGGATGATCCACACGCTACCGCCGGCTTCGATGTACTGGTCGATCAAGTCCAGCGTCTGCTCTAACTGCGCCTCCACCCCAGTGGAGTTGTACAGAACAAGGTCCTGGAAGACGACCACGTTGTACTTCTTCATCCGCGCCAGGTCCAGCCGATACGACTCGAGGTAGTCCATCTGGAAACCGTCGCGGGCAAAGCGCTGGAAGGAGGGAAAATCCGTGGACTCCCACCCGCGGTGAGTCAGAGGCACCCACAGCACAGAGGGCTTCCTTTGGTCCTGGGCGAGGGCAGGGATGGCCAGAGCAACTGCCATAAGCGCAAGCAATAGGCACGCCAGGTAGTGCTTCATCAGTTAATCTTCCAATGAGTGTCCGTACTGCGACCTGAGTCGGGTGCCGACGGGGAGGCCGGCCCGTGGGCCTCATATTGTCGCTGACCGTGACCGTAGCCTGGCGGGCCGGCCTCCTCGCAAACCGCGTTCCGCGGCCCGCGACTCGACACGGCCCCTCCGTGAAACCCTAGCAGTACACGTCCCGCTTCCCACCTCGCACTGCTTCCAGCAGCTTCTCCGAAGTACCTCGCGCCCTCTCGTCCATGCCCGCCAACGTCTCGGCGATCAACTTCTCCCCTGCCGCCTTCGTGGCCGGGGAGGCATAGTCCAGCACGTACTCCTGGAAGGTAGACACGGCGTTAGGGGCGCAGTGCCATTTGATCTCGCCGGGCTTGGCCAGGTCCATGAAGTCCCCACCCGTTCGCCCCAGCCGGTAGCAGGCGGTGCAGAAGGAGGGAATGTACCCCATTTCCGCCACGTCACGGATGACCTCATCCAGCGGGCGATGGTCGCCCAGGCAGAACTGTTCGCCGTCCGGGTCGGAGTCTCCCTCGGCATAGCCGCCGGGGTTGGTCCGGCTCCCCGCCGAAATCTGCGATATCCCCAGCGCGAAGGTCTCCCGGCGCATCTGTGCCGTCTCGCGCGTGGTCATGATGATGCCGGTGTAAGGCACCGCCATGCGCAGGATGGCCACGATCTTCTGGAAGTCCCTATCTGAGACGGGGTGTGGGGGAGTGGTGGCGACATCCGACCCCAGCGCCAGCTCCATGCGCGGCACGCTAATGGTGTGCGGACCTACGCCGAAATGGTCCTCCAGGTGGGCGATGTGCTGCAGCAGCGCAAGGATCTCGAAGCGCACGTCGGCCAGCCCAAAAAGAATCCCCACGCCCACATCGTTGATCCCGGCCGTCATGGCCCGATCCATGGCGCCTATACGCCAGTCGTAGTCGGCCTTCTTCCCCGACCGGTGCATCTGCGCATAGGTCTCTCGGTGGTAGGTCTCCTGGAAGACCTGGTAGGTCCCGATCTTGGCGTCCTTGAGCAGCCGAAACTCGTCGACCGTCAGCGGCGCCACGTTCACATTGGCCCGCCGTATCTCCCCTGGCCCACTGATGACGCTGTAGATGGTCTCGATGCTGTCCAGCACATACTGTAACCCGTGCTGTGGGTAGGACTCGCCCGCCACTACCAGGATGCGCTTGTGCCCCTGCTCCACCAACAGCTTCACTTCGCGCGCGATCTCCTCCTGGGTCAGCGCCCGCCGCTTGAGCAGCTTGTTGCTGGCCCGGAAGGCGCAGTAAAGGCACTCATTGGCGCACAGGTTGGAGATGTACAGCGGGGCGAACAACACCAGCCGCTGGCCGTAGATGCTCTCCTTCACCTCGCGTGCCGTATGGAATAGCTCCTCCAACAGCGCCGGCTCGTCTACGCCCATCAGCGTGGTGACCCCGGCGGTGTCGAGGCCGTGCAACTCCCGGGCCTGCGCCAGAATCTCTTGCACCCGTGCCGGCTCCGGCCGGACGGCCGACTCCAGGGTCTCCTGAATCTCCTCTTCACGAATCTCCACGGTCTCCGCCACTGCACTCATCACAAGACGCCTTCTTTCAAGCTGCGAATTTCACCTATTCAGTATCCTCAATATGCCATATGCACCCCGCCGTGCCGACGAGGGCATTATAGCACCGGCCTTATGGAATAGATAGAGGTGGGGCCGGTATAGGGCGTACTTCAGAGGAGGAATCCTCTCTCGCTACGTCGAATTGTCTCTCGTCTACCATACTCGTCACGGAGGGGTCCCTATGGACATTGGCTTTACCGGTCAGTACTCCGAGGAGAAGGTCCTATTCGCCGCGCAGGCCGGCTTCGAGTGTCTGGAACTCTACGTCGCCCCCGGGGCTTCGCTTGACGCCGACGAACCCGCGACTTTCCGCCACGCCGCCGAGCAGTGCGCCGAGGCGGGGGTGGAGATCGCCTCCTTTCTCATCGACGTCAACCACCTCGCCGCCAACCCCGCCGCGCGCGCAATCAACAACCAGTACATGATCAAGGCCATGCGCGAGGCTGCCGCCGTCGGGGTCCGCATCATTACCACCAATACGTGGGGCAACCCCGACCTGGACCTGCAGGGCAACCTCCCCGTCTATCAGGAGGTCTTCTCACACTACGCCGAGGTCGCCGAGGAGCTGGACGTGGTCATCGGCATGGAGAACTGTCCGCACCTAAGCACCTACCCCATGAAGCTGGGCAACATCGGCTACGCACCGAAGGCCTGGGAGGAGATGTTCGCCGCGGTCCCCTCCTGGCGAATCGGCCTGGAGTTTGACCCCTCCCACCTCATGTGGCTGGGCGTGGACTACGTGCGGGCGGTCTACGACTTCGGCGACCGCATCCATATCGTGCACGCCAAGGACACCGAGGTCATGGAGGGAGAACTGGGGCGCCAGGGTATCTTCGGCAGCGGCTGGTGGCGCTACCGCATGCCGGGTTGGGGAGAGGTACACTGGAAGGATTTCATGACCGCCCTATACGAGGTGGGCTTCGACGGCACGCTGATCATCGAGCACGAGGACCCCGTCTTCGAGGGTGACCGCTTCGAGGAGGGCCTGCGTATGGGCCTGAGGTTCCTGCGGCAGTTGATGCCGGGGTAGGAGTGGGAAAACGATAGACGACAAATGATGGGTGGGGCCGGGCTCGACGCACCGCTCGACAGGCCCGCCGACCTGCTGCCCATTCATCACTTATCATTTCTCAATTCCACCCGTTCGCCGCCTCCTTTGCCGCCTGCGCCCACGTTCTCAGCGCCTCTCCCCCATCATGGTTGATGGTCTGGATGTCGCAGAGCTTGAGGTTGAAGAGGTGGTCGCCGGCGTCACGGACCAGACGCCGCAACTCTATCTGCATCTGCGCTGCGTCCCAGAGGAAGAGAACGTTGGTCGGGTGCGAATGGACCTCCATGGTTACATGCGCGGGCAGGGCCGCCGCAATCGGCGCCACCTGTGACCAGGGGGAAACGTGGAACTGCACCAGATGGGGCAGTTCCCGGATGGTCTCGACTTTGCGGGTCAAGTCCTCACAGCCGTGGTAGTAAACCTTCCCGAACAGCTCCGCGAGGGGGACGTTGTACGGCTGCACGAACTCCGCGTAGGTCGCCGGACCGTAGGAGGCCGCCGACTGCGCGTGCAGGTAGCCCCACGCGTGGTCCAGCCGCGGCTGCTCCCCGTCCGGCCACTCCTCCCACGGCGTGTGCAGCGCCCGGCTGGAGCGGTCGCAGACATATCCCGCCGCCTCCCGGTCGCGATGATACTGCACCATCCCCTCGGTGATCCGCGCCATCAGCTCGTGCAGCCATTCCGGTCGGTCGTAGCAGTCTAAGAGCAGGTTGGCCATCCCCCGCAGCCGCACCGCCCACTCGAAGGGGCCGTTGTGCAGCGCATCGCACGCGAAACAGACCGGCAGCCTCTCCCCCACCAGCTCCCGGACCTGCTCCTCCTGCTCGTGCCGCCTCGCCTCGTCGGCACGGAAGATCGGCAGCCGCAGCTTCTTCAAGTCGTCCGGACTCGCCAGCGGGGGCACCGGCTTGTAGGCCCCGCCGGCCTGGCCGGTGCTGTGCGCCCCCAGGGGTACGCCCCAAAGCTCATCGGGCGCCAGGCCGGGGGCGGCGTAAAGGGTGAACAGAGGATCATGGGGCACGTCGTCGGGGATATGCCGCGCCCGCCACAGCCGGTGACGCAGGTGCAATTCAATCCGCCGGGCGAAACCCTCCTTGTAGTGGAAGGTTTCCTCCGGCAGAATCTGCTGCCACACCAAGTCCTGCGAGCCCTGGAACATGGAGCAGGCCACCGGCACCTCCCGGGTCCGCCCCGCCCAGTGGTCGACCCACAGGCGGCGCCGGCGGTCCCACTCAGGGGAGGCCCAGAGGGCGAGTAGCTCCTCCGCGAGGTCACACAGCACAGGACAGTCAGCCATGATTCGCAGGAGGCGCCGGTCTTATACTGCCCCCGTCCCCTCCCGCACCGGCGGCTGCGGCGAGAAGTTCTCCGGGAGCGGGGAGACTACCCGCGGGGCCGGCGACTGCACGCGATCGTACCACCGTGGCACCGTCCTCGTCTTCGCTAGCACGTCCACCCGTCCGTTGAAGAACTCGCCCCATCGGTAGTCCCCTGCCGTCACGTCGGCGGTAATCAGGTGGGTCCGACTCTTCGCCCGCTCCGGTATCTGGAAGCGTATCCGGAAGGTTTTCGTCTCGCCGGGTTGGAGCAGCGCCTTCATCTGCTTCGGCTTCGGCGCCCATTCCTCCGGCATTCCCGCCACCAACTTGAACTCGCGCGCCTCCGGGTACAGGTTCCGCACCACCACGTCGACCTTCCCCTTCTCCCCCGGCGCCAGGCGCTGAATCCACGGGTCAAAGACGCACCAGTAGGGGTCCAGGAAGAGGCTGTAGGGGTCGAAGGAGGAGAACTGGCGGAAGGCCTCCGGCAGCGTCCGGGCCCACTCCAGATACGCCTTGATCTGCCCCGCCGGCTTCTCGATCTCCGAGGCGTGCCCGGTCAGAATCCAATCCGGGTTGATCTTCGCCTGCGTCTCCGCCCCGGCCAGGTACTGCAGGTCCACCTGGCTGCCGTTGCGCGCCACTAGGGCCTCGTGCCCCGACCCGCCGCGCTTGGCGGTGTAGAAATGGTTGTCGCCGTTGAACAGAATGCGCGTCCCGTCCAGGTCCAACTCCAGGCCCACGGTGTGGCTGGTCTGCCCCGGCAGGTGGTGGACCTTGATCGGGAAGCCGTCCCACTCGAACTGCTCCCCGTCGTGGAGCCGGCGCGCCACCGGCGTGGTGTCCTGGTCGAGGCGATAGTACGGCAGCAGGCAGCAGGGCTGGTGCCGGTAGGGGTGCTCCAGCAGGTCAGCGAAGCTGTCTAGGCACCAGACCTCCGTGTCCCAGTGTTCCGCCAGGTACGCCGCCTGCAGGTAGTGGTCGCCGTGCGCATGACTGGGGATGAGCACCTCGATGGTCCCTAGCCCCATGTCCTGCTGCATCCGCCGCAGCGACCAGTCCAGCCACCCCTCGTCGATGCATCCGCAGTCGAGGAACATCCCCCGCCCGGTCTTGCCGATCAACAGGTATCCGTTGCTGCCATACGGACCCAGCTTGTACAAGTTGTCCGAGAACTTCCGCACCCCCGCCAGGCGGGTCGGCTGGCTGAACCACCCTAGTGCCCCGGCGATGCCGTCGTTCCAGTCCCAGTTGCGGTTGTAGGTGTCGGTGATGAACCGCGACCAGCGCCGGTGGAAGCTCCGAATCTGCTTCTTCGGGTTGCTCATCACCGGGCCGTGCGACGGGCAGACCGTCCCCGGCAGCAGCGACTGGAGGATGGTGACTGAGTTGGCCTGCGCCAACGGCCCTACGCCGTGCCCGTAATCCCACTCGTTGTCGTAGAAGGTGTGCAGCATCCCCCCTTCCAGAATCAAGTCCCCGGGGAAGAGGAACCACTGGCCGTCCACCTGCACCCGGTAGGTCATCGCGCCCTGACTGTTGCCGGGCGTGTGGTAGGCCCCCACCTCGAACGGTCCCCAGGCGAAGGTCTCCAGGTCGCACAGCGTCCGGTCGACCTTCACCGCCTCCCGCGGCGGCCGCACGTAGACGGCGCTATAGACCGAGTTGGCGTCCAGGTCATCCCAGTACGAGGTCGGGTCAGTGAACAGGTACGCCTCCGCCGCCGGCACTGCGGTCTTGGCCCCCGCCGCGGTCAGCCGCGCGTGCCCCTGGCACTGCTCCCGGTGGTGGTGGGTATACAGCACCCAGGCGACCTTCTTAACGCCGATCTCGTCCAGGTGATCAACTACGTCGCCGGCCCCACAGTCAATCAACAGCGCCCGGTCCTTATCGACCAGCGCGTAGACATTGCAGGTATCGGTGAAGCAGTAGAGATGGTCGGACAGCTTCTGCCAGGACATGAGGGGAACCTCCCGTAACAGTAGGGGCGGAACGCACGGTTCCGCCCCCGGACTATCTCTTTCTCCCGCAGGCGCACGTCCCCGTGCGCAGGAGAGGGGGCCAGGGGATGAGGCCTCCCTATCCCCCTCGGCGCGGCTCAAACACCTTCTGCCGCGGCGCGCTGGACTTCCGGTGGTCCCGCGGTTCGTGGTACGGCGCGCCGATGGCGACCGGCTCCTCGCCGAGCTTCTCCGCGCGCTCGTAGATCAGCGTCCACACGCACTGCTCCTCGGGGTTGACCTCGCACTTGCCCTCGTTGGCGCCACCGCAGGGGCCGTGGACCTGGCCCTTGGGGCAGCGGGTGATCGGGCAGACGCCGCCGTAGTCAGCCACGATACACTCCCCGCACGACGAGCACCACTCGTAGAACTGCCCCAGGCGGAACTGGTCTACCTGGCCGATGGTATCCAGACCCGCCACGACCGGCTTACTCTCCGCGGCCTCCGAAACCGCCTGCACGCCCGCGCCGCAGGCCAGCACCAGGATGGCGTCGGCCGCGGCCACGGCCTCCTTGTTCTGCCGCAGCAGCTTTTTCACATCCAGGATCTTGCAGGAGACCTCCGGCACCACCCAGCCGGTGACGGTCTTGCCCGCCCCGGTGAGTGCCTCGGACATCTCCTTGACCTCAAACTCCCCGCCGGTCTGCAGCACGGTGGCGCAGTCGCCACACCCCACCACGAAGACGCTCCCGCGCTTCTCCAGCGAGGCCAGGATATCGTCGAATACTCTCTTCTCAGTTGCGGTCATGTGGGAACACCTCTAAGTTAGCAGTTAGCAGTTGGCAGTTTATGCTCACGCGAACGTTGTAGTAGGCAGATCTGGTCGGCTACACTCGGGGCACTCGTACACGGTCATCTGATCCATGTGACAACCGTTCATAGATCCATGAAAGCCCCAGTGAAAGCACGAAACATGCAAGGAGCAGTGGCAGATACGGCTTGGTGTGTTGCGCGGATTCCATCAGAAGAACGACCAGTGAGAGTACCGGACCAGCGACAAGGCGAACGCCAACTCGCCACCAAGGCCGCACCTTCCCGAAACCGGCCACCAATCCAACAGCAATCCCACCAATGGCGAACGGTAACGATAGGAAGATCGAGCTGAAGCTCTCATATGCTGGGTTGCTTGCCGGAGGATCGCCGAAAAGGCCCATCCAACGGTGAAACCACAAGCTGTGCAGAGATATGACGGCGATCGCACCGAGAAAGCAGGCCGCGAGGCCCTGTACAATATCACCAGACAGTTTAGTGCGTTTGGCCTCCATGGACCTGTGTCCTTCGTGGCGCTCTTGATCTCTGCGACCACCGGCTATCGGCCACCGACCCTAATGCTCATGTACCTCAATCGCCGCCAGCAGCTTCTCCTTCTCCTCCAGGTAGGGCGGCCGGGTCTTCTCGGGGTGCTGGTCGAAGTAGTCTTTCAGCGCGGCAACGATTCCCTCCTCGGCCAGGACCGAGCAATGTATCTTCACCGAGGGCAACCCGCCGAGGGCCTCGATAACGTCCTTGTTGCTGACCTTCAGAGCGTCCTCAATCTTCTTCCCTTTGACCAGCTCGGTGATGATGCTGCTGGTGGCAATCGCCGCCCCGCACCCGAAGGTCCGGAACTTGATGTCCTCGATAACCTCGGTCTCCGGATTGATCTGCATGGAAATCCGCATCAAGTCGCCACACACCGGGTTGCCCACATCACCGACAGCGTCGGCGTGCTCAAGCTCTCCAGAGTTCCGCGGATTGCGGAAGTGCTCCAGCACTACGTCGGTGTAGAAATCAGCCATGCTAACCTGCCCTTCTGAGCCGCTTGGTGGCACCGGTTGGCAGACCGGTGCACCTAATGTATCTCCAACTGCAGGCCCTCAAAGTCAAACGCTATGTCCAACCCTTCGAGCCCCCGCTCCCCCAACTTACCTTTGATTCGGCGCTTGGCCTCCTCATCGCGGGCGATGAAGAACACGCATCCCCCGCCCCCCGCCCCGCAGGGCTTGCCGCCTAGTATCTCTGACGAGACCGCTGCGAACAACTCCTCAATCTGCGTGTTGCTGGTCGAGTCGTCCAGGTCCCGCATGTATCCCCGCTGCGCCGTTACCAGCTCGGCAAAGACTTGCAGGTCACCCGCTTCCAGCGCCTGCTTGGCCTCGTACGCCGAACTTCGCAGGCCGAACAGGGCCCGCACCGTCGCTTCCTTACCGGCCTGGAAACTCCCCCACACATTGCGATGGATATGTGACGACAGCCGCGTCTTGCCCGTATAGCACAACACCAGCCGGCTCGCCAGCTCCGCCACCGCCTCTGCACTCATCTCCAACGGCTGGCGGCAGGTGCCCTCCATGCCGAACTCGAACAGGTTGATCCCACCAACCGCCGAGGCGTACTGATCCTGACGCCCGCCGACAATCCCCAGGGCCTTCTCAATGTCGTAGGCCAGCTCCGCCACTCGCATACGATCCTCGGTCGACTCCACAGGCTCCCCGCGCGCTAGAGCCAACCAGAGCACGTTGAGTGTCGCGGAGGACCCCAACCCGCTCCCCGCCGGCAGGGCACTTCCGTATTCCACGACCAGCGAAGGTTCCGCAGGCAGGGCAAACAGATCGCCCTGTCTGGCCACCTCCACCGCACGGCTCAGTCCAGTGGCCCTACCCTCCCCCGCCTCTAGACGCCCGGTCACGTACATGGTGATGGCCGCGTTCAGCGTGGCACCGCCGAACACGTCCGAGAAGTACGCCACGTCCGTCCAGGCCCCGGCGAAGTCTATCCGCACCGGTGCCCGCGCCGAGATGATCATGGCTGGCTCTCCCTGTCACTGCAGAACACATACAGGCTAGAATTCCCCGCCTCCCCTCACTCCACCTGCCCTGCCACCTCCCGGCACAGCCCCACCGTCCACTCGATACCTTCCGCCGTGTGCGGATGGTCCTCGTCTAGCCGGTAGTATACTTCAAACGTCACCAGCACGTCAGGCCTGGCCCGCAGAGCTGTTTCCAGACACGCCTGAGTGTCAATCCACCCTGGCCGCCCCTGGTGCTCAGGATGCACTGGGTACTTACGCAGTAACCCGGCCTCCCGCAGCGTCGAGAAATCGACCCTCTCCGGCAGGTGATTGTCGTAGAGGTGCAGTGATTCCAGGTTCAGCCCCATCGCCTCCGCCAGCTCGACCTCCGCAAACCCAAAACACTTGCCGTCCAGGGCCGCATGACCCACATCGAAGCAATACTGCAATTCCGGTAGCGCCTCCGCCAGCGCGCGGTAAGCCTCGGGGCTGTGCAGCAACGGCGAACCCATCATGTTCTCCAGGTGGACCGGTACCCCCACCCGCAGGCTCTCCTCGAGCAGCGCCCCCACCTCCTGCACCGCCAGGTCCAGCCCCTCCGCCTCGCCCCAGCCGGCCGGGGGCATCTCCTCGTCCATCAGCAGGTTCCGCTGCAGGTGCACGATCAGGTGCCGCGCGCCCCACTCCGCCGCCAGTTCCAGCTCCCGCCACATCATCTTGCGCATCTGGGCGCGGCGCTCGGGTACTGGGTCCACCACCGCCGACTTCAGCGGGTACTCCGGATATTCCTCGTGCCGTAGCGCCGGGGCGTGGAAGCTGAACCCGTGCGGCATCCCGGCCAGGTAGCCCGGCAGCCACGCCCAGTCCTCCCGCGGGATTAGCACCGCCTCCGCGCGCCCAAAGCCATACCCTCGCAACCGCTCCAGGTGCTCCCGCCGGGCGCCGACCATACCGAATTGTGGGGAATAGAACCCTTCCAGAGATACCAACATCCTTAGTGGCGCCGCTTCCTAGAGCGGTGACCCAAAATGGCGAGAAGGTCCCTGCCCCTCCCCTGCCGAACGTGTCCCCATTCCTACCCAGGAGGCTCCCGGCCCATGCTCCGACGCTTGATGCCGCTGCTGCTGCTAGTTTTCTTCCCGGCCTGCCTACCGGCCGCGTACCTGACCCGTATTGGCACAATCGCCGAGCAGTCGCTCCGCGCGTTGCCCGGCGGTCGTCTATTGGTTCGCCAGACGGTGGAGGTTTACCTCGCCGGTGGCGACAATGAGGTCACTTTCCTGCTGCCCCCGGGGGGCGTAACTCCGGAACAGGTCCGCCTGCGCCCGCTGGATGAGGGCGTTAACGTGCACGCGACCGAGTCCCCGCGCGAGAATGCCGGCTGGGTGCGCTGGCTGGTGCAAGCCCCCGCCGCCGGCCCCGCCCGTTTCGCCCTCACCTACCCCGCGGCGGAGCTGACGTGGGAGCTGTCCTACGCCCTGCACACCGCGCCGGACAGGGCCACTTGGGAGGCCTGGGTCCGCCTGGTCAACAAGGGCGCGCGCGATTGGCAGAAGGTTCGCCTGACGGGTGTCCCTTGGGCCGCGCTGACCGTCTCCCTGCCCGCGGGGACCGATACCCGCTTCCCGCTCATCACCTTCCCCGACCTGCCCGCCAGCCGCGCCCTGCGGTATGAGCCCGAGCGCTACGGCGACGCGGTGGTGGAGCTACTCACCGTCCCGCGCGGTGACGGCCTCTTCGCCGCCGCGGCCATCCCGCCCGGCCGTCTCGAGGTCACCGAGGGTCGGCCTCAACCCGGCCTCCCCGCCAAGTCTCTGGACTTGCCCTACACGCCCCGCGGCTGCGACCTGGTCGTTTCCCTGGGCCCCGCCGCCGGTCTGTCCGCCAGCCACTGGCTGGCCTCATCGCAGCAGGTCAATACCCGCTTGGACGTAGACGGCCGCCCGGCGCTGTATGACCTGGACGAATGGTACGAGGTCAACATCAGCAACAGGCGAGCTACTCCGGTGACGCTGACCGTAGTAGAGCGGCTGGCCGGTCCCGGCGAGGTCCGAGAGTCCTCCGGGCCCTGGGAGCCCTACGACGCCCAGCACGTGAGCTTCGCGCTCACTGTCCCTGCCCAGGCCGACACCAGGATATCCTACCGCCTACTCCGCGCTAATCTGGAGCCGTAGATAGCATAACCCCGCGTGGGAGTGGACGCCTGCGCTATTCCCTACCCTCTCGCGACTCGATCCCCGCTCCTACTTCTGGCACTTTGCACAGAAGAACGTGCTGCGCCCCGCCTGCACGATCCGGACCACCTCTCCCCCGCACCCTCGCCTCTGGCACTTCCCGCCTTCGCGCCCGTATACCCGCAGGAACTTCTGGTACCCGCCGCTGAGGTTCTCCCCGGTCCGGTAGTCCGAGATGGTCGTCCCCTGCGCGGCCACCGCCTCGGCCAGGACCGTCCGCGTCACCCGCAACACCTCCCGCGCCTGTCTCGGCAAGAGGGCATTGGCCGGGGTCTCCGGGTGAATCCGACACCGATGGAGAATCTCCGAGGCGTAGATATTCCCGATCCCGGCCAGGTGGGTCTGGTCCAGCAGGAAGTTCTTGATCGGCACTGCATGGTCGGCCAGCAACGCCGCGAATTCCTCCGCCGAGAGGTCACTGAGCAGGGCGTCATGCCCCAGGCGGCAGTCCTCTCCCAGTGCCCGCTGCAACTCGGCCGTCTTGACCAGTCGCGTCTCCCCAAACCGCCGCGCATCCCGGTACACGATTCGCCGCCCGTCCTCCAGCTCCCAGACCAGCCGCGTGCACGGCGGCAGGGGCTCGTCACCGGGCTGGGGGTACATCTGCCCGGTCATGCCGAAGCGCTGCAGCACGCTCCATCCGCCGGAGACGGAAATGACCAGCACCTTTCCGCAGCGGTCCAGATCGTCAATGGTCTGCCCCTTGAGGGCGCGCTTCATCCGTCGCGCCTCGGAGGGAGGCATGATGAGCGGGTCGTCAGCCTTCACGCGCACAATCCGCGCCCCCAGGACGCTCTTCTCCAGGTCGCGGCGGACGGTCTCTATTTCGGGGAGTTCAGGCATACGGTCTCAGCCCCAAGGTGCGCGGCGTGTAGGCCGGCAGCAAGCTCAGGCTTTCTGGGCCGGGGGCTGAGGCTTGTTCTTGACCTTCGCCTCCCGCAGTTGCGCCCGGATCTTCTCCGCGATATGCTCCGGGAGGCTCCGAATCTCTACCGGCTCCGCCGGTAGCGGCGGAGCAGCTACCAGCGGCACTAGTTCGTCCGGGCTCACCGCCGCCGGCCGCCGCTCTCCCTCCGGCGGGACGTACGCCTCGAGGCCCAGCAGGTCGTGCAGCAGACAGAGAGCCGCTTCCTTGTCCGGCAGCGCCCGACTCGGGCCAGGCTCTTCGCGCGTCCCCGGCGGCTGCGGGGAGCCGACACAACTGGGGCAGCCGTACTCGCAGGGGCACTCCTGGATCAGCTTGAGCGCCGCGCTGAATATCTCCTCCACCAGGTCGTAGCACTTGCGCGCGAATCCCAGGCCCCCGCTATACAGGTCATACACGAACAGCGTCGGCGCGCCGAAGTTGCCGCTGTCCGTCGTCGCCCCCACGTCGGACGGCTCGCACAGCACCTGCAGCGGCAGCACACCATTAACCGCGTTCGAGACGCCCAGCAGGCCCTCATACGGGTCGCGGCCAAGCTGCCGCACGCGCGTCAACGCCGCCGGCGGCGGGGTGATCCAGCAGGCCACCGTGTCCAGCAGCACCGGCGGCAGGTCCAGCCCGCCCCAGCCCAGGCTGTCGAGCGAGTGGAACTTAGTCTTCCGGTACATGTGGACCAGTTGCGTAACCTCGACCGGCCCAAAGCCCATCTGCGACACCCGCCAGGTCTTCTCGATAGAGGGGTCGTCCTCCAGGTCCAGCACCCGCACCGTCGTATCCGACTCGGCCATAGTGTAGTAGTCGAACTCGCCGGGGCGGACGTAGGCCACCTTCTCCTGCAGGTCCAGCTTCTCGCAGAAGAAAGTCTGGCCCTCGTGCATGTACACGGCCTCGGGGTGCAGCATGGTGTACGCGCCCCAGATGTCGATCTCCCCGATGACCCGGCCGCTGTCGAGGTTGTGGATCGTGTAGTTGTACTCGTCAGAATTACGCAGGGAGACCTCGCGTGCCGGGGCCGCGGGGCCGGACCAGTACCAGCGTCCCTTCAGGTTGCGCGCCTGCCCTTCCTCCCCCAGAATCTCCAGCACGCCGCCGAGGTACTTGCCGAACAGCGCCTCGTCGTCCCCGGTCACGGGCAGCTCCTGCAGCGCACAGCGCAGGTGGCGGTACAGCACAAAGGGATTCTCCGGGTCGATGATGGCCCGTTCCGGATTCTGGCCGAAGAAATACTCGGGGTGACGCATCAGGTACTGGTCAATCGGCGTCTCGCGTGCAATCAGCACCGCCAACGACTCCTCGGACCCTCGCCCCGCCCGCCCGGCCTCTTGCCAGGTGCTGGCGATGGACCCCGGATACCCCACGATCAGCGCTGCATCCAGTGACCCCACGTCTATTCCCAACTCCAGCGCGTTCGTAGAGGTCACGCCCATGAGCTGCTGCGAGAAGAGCAGCCGCTCGATCTCCCGCCGCTCGGCTGCCAGGTACCCGCCCCGGTAGGGCCGGATCGTCTCCGCCAGCTTCAGCGACACCTGCGAGAGCGACTCTTTGGTGTACCGATACAGCAGCTCCGCCCCCAGGCGCGTGCGGACGAAAGCGATGGTCTGCGCCCCCGCCTCGGTGATGAGCGCCGTCATCAGCCGCCGGGCCTCGATGTTGTAGCTGGCCCGGGTCCGCGGCGGGTCGTCGATGAAGGGCGGGTTCCACATCAAGAACGTCCGCGGCCCCCGCGGCGCCCCGTTGTTGTCCACCACCGTCACCGGCAGCCCCAACAGCCCCTCGGCATGCTCGCCCGGATTGCCAATGGTAGCGCTGCACGCGATGAACTGCGGGGCGCTCCCATAGTGCCGGCAAATCCGTCGCAGCCGCCGCATGACATTGGCCACGTTGCTGCCGAAGATGCCGCGGTAGGTGTGAATTTCATCGACGACCACGTACCGCAGGTTGGCGAAGTAGTGGGACCAGCGCGAGTGGAAGGGGAGAATGCCCGAGTGGAGCATGTCGGGATTGCTCAGGAGAATCCGGCCGCTGTCGCGCAGCGCGGTCCGCCGGCTCTGGGCGGTGTCGCCGTCGTAGGTCCCCATATCCAGGTCCAGCCCCTCCACCCGCGACACCAGCCGTTCCAGCACCCGCAGTTGATCCTGCGCCAGGGCCTTGGTGGGGAATAGATACAGGGCCCGCGCCGCGGAGTCTTCCAGCATGGCGCTGAGCACGGGGAGGTTGTAGGTCAGGGTCTTGCCGGAGGCGGTGGAGGTGACAACGGCCACGTGCTCCCCCCGCCTGGTGGCATCCAGCGCCGCCGCCTGGTGAGTGTAGAGTCGCTTGATCCCGTCCTCGGCCAGCGGCGCACAGAGAGCCTCGGGCACGGGGCGCTCCGGCTCGGCGAACTCCGCCTCCCGCGCCGCCAGACGTTCCTGCCATACCACTTGGCTACGGTAGTCCGGGGAGGACTGGATCAATTGGAGGAAGCGGTCTACGTTCATTGCTGCATTGCAGGACTACGTCTTCCGCCCCTTCTTCCCCTCCAACGGCTCCAGCGGCTCTTGTGCTCTCTGGACATCCATGATCTCCTGACTGTACTTGAGCCCCTCCCGCACCCGCCCCACCCGCCTGACACCCACGACCACGATTACCGCCCCGCAGAAGAGGTACACCAGGATGCGGTACCAGAGGGGAAACCAGTCGAATAGCGCCGGCCACCAAACCAGGACCGCCGCGATCAGCCCCAGCCATTCCCACAACTCGTCTCGCTCCACCTCACGCGCCTCCTTCGGCATTGGGCTCCAGTTGCCGCAGGCCCAACAGCGTCTCGTGCAACGTCAGCCCCAGCGCATCCGCCCACAGAATGTCGGCCACGTCTCCCTCCACCTGGGTCAGGTGCGCTGGCGCGTTCACATGCGTGTAGGAGGCCTGCCGTTCGTCCTCCCCCAGCAGCTCCGCCGACCCATACCGCTGCCGTACCATGCGCACTCCCCGCAGCAGCGCCTCCGCCGCCGGGGCCACCGGCTCGATGATCTCCAGATTCGGCTCCAGCCGCCGCTTACGCAGTTGCTCCAGCCAGGTGTTGCTACCGCGCTCAACCAAATACCCCTCCGCCACCAGGCAGTCGGCCACATAGTTGCGCAGGTCCCCGTAGACCCCCTCCCGCTGCCAGAAGGTGGTCTCGGCCCGCACCACCTCCAGTACCTTCTCCACCAGCAGGTCCAGGGGCACCCATGGCGCCTCTCCGGCCCGCTCCAGCGCCTGGCCCCCGCTTTCCTCCACCGTCTCCGGCAGGTGCATCTTTTTCTCCACCATGTCGAAGGCCACCGCCAGGCAATCCCCCAGCGGGGAGGCCAGCAGCGGGCCCGCCCGCCGGGCCTGCAGCTCCCAGTTCTTGTGCGGGAAGGGTGGCATCAGCGTCGGCACCCGTTCCACCACCCGGTACTCAATCCCGCCCTCCTCGGCTACCTCCGCCAGCAGGGCAAACAGCATTTTGGCCGCAAAATCCCGCGGGTCCAGCTCCTCCCCGGTCAGCGGCGCCCGCGCCTGAAAGCGCGGATTGACCACCTTCCCCGGCTTGGGCGTCCGCACGAACTGGTGCGCGAACAGGTAGACGAGCGCGTCCGCCCGCACCGGCCGCCGTACCTCCGCTGCCTCGCGGACCTCGGGACGGGCCGGGGTCGCCGCTAGCTCGGCGCTCGCCATTAGGTGCCGCCAGGCATGGTACCCAGCCCACAGCAAGCCTACTCCCGCCAGCATTAGGACTACTGCAATCACCGTTCCCATCAGTCGCCCCCATTCTCCGCGTACGCGTCGCCTCCGCCTTCGGCGTACGCGTAGGCAATATGGTTATGGATGGACTCGTGACTCTCGCACTGCACCGAGAACCAGGTCACCCCCGGCAGCCCGGCCAGCGCCAGGTAGCTGTCACGCACCACGTCCTCGACGAACTTTGGGTTGTCGTACGAGGCCTCGGTGATGACCTTCTCATCAACCCGCTTGAGCACCGAGAAGATCTCCGCGCTGCCTTGAGCTTCCAGCAGCGGTATTAGCTCCTCCAGCCAGATCCAGGCGCCGGGGCGCGTCCGCAGGCGGACGCGCAGGGCCGCTCGCTGGCTATGGGCGCCGCGCGTCGAGATCTCCTTCGAGCAAGGACACACCGTAATCACCGGCACCGTCGCCCCCAACGTAAACGAGTACCCCTGCCCGTCCAGCACGCCCTCGAAGCAGCAGTCGTAGTCCAACTGCGACACGATCCCCGAAGCCGGCGCGCGCTTGGGCAGGAAGTACTTGAATCCCAGCCGCATCTGCGCCCGCGGGGCGCTGAAGGCCTCCCGCAATTCCTCCAGGATCTCCTCCATCTCCGCCCCCGCCACGGCCTTGCGGCTCCAGTTGTTCAGGATCTCGACAAACCGGCTCATGTGGGTCCCACGCTCATGGTGGGGCAGTTCCACCGAGGCATCCACCTGCCCCCGCACGCGCGCCATCTTGCCATCGCGCTGGCGGACCAGAATAGCCAGATGTAGGTCCTTGATACCCACCTGCGCCAGGTCCACACCTCGGTTGTCACGTTCAGAGGCTACGTCTTTCATGGCTAGGCCTGCTGACAGTTATCTTACCTGCCCATCCGCCTTTCCGCAAGGTCGCCTTCGGACAGCGCCGGCTTCCCAGCCTGCGTCCGCACAGGACTACGGGCGGCGCATCCTTGGCGCCGCCCGCCTTTTCTTCTCGCTCCCCCCTGCAAGGGTAAGGGGCAGGGGCAGGGGATAAGGCTCCGTTCCCTACTCGACTATCACGGCCGCATGCACCCCTACCGCCCCTACCCTCGCCCATAGCTTCCCCTCGGCCCAGCCCCACTCGAACTCCGCCTTCTCCCCAGCTAGCCACACCTTCTGCGGCGGGACCTCGACCCTCATCTCCACCTCCACCGGGCCAACCGCCGGGATCTGTTCGACCCCCTGTGCCGGCGACTCCAGCGATAGGCCAGTGGACCGATTCACCAGGTGCACCAACCGCCTCTTCCCCTTCCGCCGCAGAATCACATCCACAACCGCCGGCGCCTGTACCTGCAGCCCCAGGTCCGGCCGCAAGGCACCCACCAGTTCCCCCAGCCAACTCCGCACCGCCGGGTACCGTGTATCCCGGAAGAACCGAAACACGTCCCAGGGCGCATACACTACCCGTCCCTTCCCCACTCGGTTGACCACGGCGCAGGGGTAGGGCGTCAACTCCGCGTCCGTCAGTCCCGTAGTCCCCAGAGTCCCCAGGCTCTTGGCCTTGCTCAGCTGCAACATGCCCCACTGCTTGCTCCACGCCGCGAAGCTAGCTCCGGCGGAGGGCACGAAGCAGCCCTTCTCCTCCGCCACCTCCGCCTGCTCCGCCCCCCAGAAGGCCGGTTCTTGCAGCCCATGGGACGCTGCGCCCGTCACCAACAGTTTCCCGCCCCCTCGAACATACCCCGCCAGTGCCTGGGCCATCGCCGCCGACATCCGGTCCTGCTCGGGAACCACCACCAGCGGGAACTCCGCCAGCCTGGGCACCAACGCCCATTCATCCAGGATGTCCACGCTAAGCTGGTTTTCGAGCAGCGCGAATGCCGCCCCCTCTACGGCCGCCGCCTCACAAGAGAAGTACAGGTCCTTGGCTGGCTGCGAGCGGAAGTGATGCTCGGAGTGCAGCACCGCTACCTGCGGCACGCTCTCCGTGTCTCGGCACCAGGCCTGGCGCGCCTTCACCCACCTGCCCACCTGCCCCATCCGCTTCATGCGCCAGTCCACCAGCCGCCCGTCCCGCAGCGGGCTGGGATTCTCGTAGATCTGGAAGTTGCCCCCCAGGGCCAGGACGGTCGCCGCTTCCTGCAGGAGCATCTCCGGATCCTTGGTGGTCCAGGGGCGGGTCTTGTCGTTCCAATCCCCCACCCGGAAGAAGTTCCAGGCCATCAGGTCCCAGGGCCGCCCCCGAGTCGAGATGAACCGCGCCTCGCAGCGCAGCGGATCCAGCCCGTATACAGTGTCTCCACTGATCCAATCCGTCGGGACAGTTGGCTCGCCGGGGTCTTTGAAGGTATGCATCCAGTTGGAGCACACCCGCGCTTCCGGACACTTCTCGTGCAGAGCGGTCACGTAGCGCGTCACGTAGTCGTAGAACGACTGCCGGTGGAAGTTGAGCCATGCCACCCAATTGGGGTCGTCCGTGCTGGTCGGCACCCGCTTGATCCCCGTCTGCTCGTGCCAGGCTACCTTGCAGCTCTCACAATAGCACGGCTGCACCGCCCAGATCTCCCCGTCCACCCAGAAGCCATCCACACCGTAGCGCTTCACCAACTCGATCATCTGCGGTAGCAGCAGTCCCTCCAGGTACCCGCCCCGCGGGCACATCCGCCCCGCAGCGGTATCGAAGGCATCGCCCGCCTTGGCGCCTTTCGGGTTGGGTACGACCGCCCACTCCGGGTGCTTCTCCGCCGCCGCATCATCCCAGATGCCGGAGTAGTGACAGTGCAGCGGCACGCCCATCCGCCGCGTGGCCTCCCGCCAGCCCTTCAGGGCGTCCTGCTTCACGCCGGGGCTGACGGTGGCGTTGGGGACTTTGCTGAACCAACTCGTCATCCCCCGGTGCCCCTTGCAGTCCGTCTGCACCCACTCCGGCCGCATCAGCCGCAGCGACTGTTCCAACTCCTCGGGGCCGCAATGGGTCCCCAGCGCCGTGTCGTGCTCGTTAGCGTGAAGGTCATAGTGCAGCCCAAAGTACGGCCGCTTCGGATACCAGCGTCCCTTATGAGCCATGGCATTGCCCTCCTGCCGTTCTCGACGATCCACGATCCCCGGCCCTATCCAAACCACACCTTCCGTATCACCTTCTGCGTCTCCACCGCGCCCATCGTCTGCTGCGCCGCCGCCAGGGCCGTCTCGTCTATCTCGTCCACCTTGGTCCACAGCGCCTGCAGGTTGTCTACCGCCATCTGCGCCGCCGCCCCGCCGTCCTCGCGGTAGGGGAACATGTCCAGGCCGTACCAGCCGTCATACCCGGTCTTCTTGCAGTAATAGAGGAACTCCAGCGTCAGGTTGGGGTTAACGCTACCCGCTATCATGTCGTCGTCCCAGGCCCCCCAGGCGTCATTGAAGTGGACGTTGAAGAGCTTCCCATGCCGCTGCAGCAGCGCCACCGCCAGCCCCGGGTCTTCCTGGGCCATCAGCGCATGCCCGTAGTCCACCGTGCAGCCCACGTTGTCCATGCCCACTTCCTGCACGATCGCCAGCGCCGTCCCTGACGTCGATATCGTCATGTGTGTGCGCGGCTCCTTGAGCTTGTACTCCACGCCCACCCTCAGGTCCGGCGAGGCCTCCTCGGCCACCTGCCGGATGCCGTCCACCAACAGCTCTAGGTGCTGTACGTAGTCAATCTGCCAGGGGTAGTCAAAGCCATCTGCCCCCAGCCACAGGGCCACGCTGGGCGAGTCGACCTGCCGGGCCAGCTCACACGAACGCTTGCCCTCGTCAATGGCGGTCTGTCGGACCTTCGGGTCGGTGTGTGTGAACGCCCCCAGCGCATACTTGGCGAAGCCCCACACGTTGGTGTTGACGTTGGTCGTCACCAGCCCCTGCTCTCTGACCAGGTCCGCGTACCGAGCCACGCCGAAGTCGTCGAAATCGGACCCGTGACACTCCACACCCTCGAGCCCGTCCAGCCTCCCGGCAATGTTGATCTGGTCCTCCAGTGGCACATCCGGCCCATACCCGCTCAGACAGAACCTATCCCCGCACTTTCCCAGCACCCACAGACCCACGGAAAACTTCGGTTGCGACATAACAGATCACTCCTCTGGGTAGCGCAGGCTTCGCAGCCTGCGCCCTCTCGGTGGCACCGGCGTCCCGCCGGTGCTCTCTCGTCAAGTCACCATTCATCGTTCATCATTCATCAGTTCCCCATCCTCGCGCTCCACATCAACCCTCCCAGGATCACCCACGCGCACAGGTGCATCACCCACGCCACTACCGCCTTGCCCCAGATCGTCCCATACGCGGCCCGAATCACCCACAGCCCGCTCCCCACGGCCGCCGCCAGCAAGCCCAGACCCAGCACCACTCCCACGCCGCTGCGCAGCACCTGCGCCGCTCCGGCCAGGGGCAGCCCAAAGCCGCAGGCGGCGATGAGGCTCGCGCGCACGGTGACACCATCCACGCCCGCCAGCTTTGCGCACATCCACATCAGCAGCGTCGCCGCCCCTACCCCGACGACCGCCACAACTAGTAACAACAGGATGCTCATACTGGTCGTGCCTGTTCTCCCTCTCTCTTGCATCCTCCTCTTCTCTGCAACCTTCCGCCACTCGCCCCTCTCACTTGCCCCTTGCCGTCCCTTCGGCTATAATCCCCGCAACAATCTACCCTACCCCAAAGACACCGACGGGGAAGAGTAGCCAGCGAAAGCGCCGGGAGCGAACCGGGGATGGTGTAAGCCCGGTGGAGAGCGCGCTGGTGAAAATCACCCCCGAGTCGCTGCCCCAACGCCGCGATCGCGCGGCCAGTAGGCGCGGACGGTTGCTCCACCGTTACCGGGAGAAGGCATCGGCAGCGACTGACCCAGTCGCGACCCGTGCCCGGCGAGTGGGCAGGATCACCCCTGCCAATCAGAGTGGTACCGCGGGACCAGTGCAGACCCGTCTCTGACTTCAGAGGCGGGCTTCCTGTTTTCGCAGTACCTGCCGCCGGGGCCGGCTTTCCCTTGACCCACAGTGCCCCCGCCCGCGCCGCGGGCAGGGGGTGGGATAGCCGCCGCCCGTGCCTCCAGGAGGCCCAGACCATGCCCGACAAAATCCAGATCTACGACACTACTCTCCGCGACGGTTGCCAGGCCGAGCACGTCAACTTCACCGTGGAGGACAAACTCCGCATCGCCCAGGCGCTGGACCAGATAGGCGTGGATTTCATCGAGGGCGGCTGGCCCAATGAGACCAGTCCCCGCGACCTCGAGTTCTTTGAGCGCGCCCGTGATCTCGAATGGGCCCATGCCCAGATTGCCGCCTTCGGCAGCACCCGCCGCGCCTCGGTTCACGCCGAGGAGGATAGCCAGCTTCAACAGCTTGTAGAGTCGGGCGCGCCCGTCATCACCATCTTCGGGAAGTCCTGGGACCTGCATGCCCGCGAGATCCTCCGTTGCTCTCTCGAGGAGAACCTCGCCATGATCGAGGAGTCGGTGGCTTTCCTCAAGGCGCAGGGCCGCACTGTCTTTTTCGACGGCGAGCACTTCTTCGATGGCTACAAGGCCGACGCCGCCTACGCTCTGGAGACCCTCCGCGCCGCCCAGCGTGGGGGGGCCGACGGCTTGGTGCCGTGCGACACCAACGGCGGCACGCTTCCTCTGGAGCTCCGCGACCTCACCGACGCGGTCGCGGCCGCTTTCCCCGGCGTCCCGCTCGGGATCCATTGCCATAACGACGCCGGCATGGCCGACGCCAATTCCCTCGTCGCCGTCCTGGCCGGTGTCCGCCAGGTGCAGGGCACCATCAACGGCTACGGGGAGCGCTCCGGCAACGCCAACCTGTGCACGATCCTCCCCAACCTGGAACTCAAGCTGGGCCTGCGCTGCTTGCCCGAGGGCAAGCTCGCCGACCTAACCTTCCTGTCCCTCTTCGTCAGCGAACTGGCCAACCTACCGCACAACTCCCGCCTCCCCTACGTGGGCCGCTCCGCTTTCGCCCACAAGGGCGGGATGCACGTCAACGCGGTGATGAAGTACCCCGCCTCCTTCGAGCACGTTCCGCCTGAGTCGGTGGGCAACGAGCGCCGCGTGCTGGTCTCCGACCAGTCCGGGCGTAGCACCATCCTGCATAAGCTCCAGACGCTCTACCCCACTATGCACCGCGAGGACCCGCTCATCCAGCAGGTCCTGGAGGCCGTCAAGGAGCGCGAGAACCGCGGCTACGAATACGAGGCCGCCGAAGCCTCTCTGTCCTTGCTGGCGATGAAGCTCCGCGGGGAGCTACCCGACCTCTTCCGCCTGCATGGCTTCCGGGTGATGGTGGCGAAGCGCTACGAGGACGACGTCCCCTACTCCGAGGCGACCATCAAGCTCCGCGTCAACGGCGACCAGTTCCACACCGCTGGGGAGGGCAACGGCCCGGTCAACGCCCTGGACAAGGCGCTGCGCAAGGCCTTACGCCCCAAGTATCCCGAACTGGACCTGCTGACCCTTATCGACTACAAGGTCCGCGTCCTGGAGGCCACCCACGGTACCGCCACGGCCGTCCGCGCCCTTATCCAAACCACCGACGGCGAGGAAACTTGGGGCACGGTAGGCGTCCACGAGAACATCATCCAGGCCTCTTGGGAGGCCCTGGTAGACTCCATCATCTATGGCCTGAACAAGCATCTCACCAACCGCGACGAGGTCCGGCCGGACTGATTACTCGGGGACGGGCGCTTCTCCGTTCGCGGGTAAGTGCCTGTCCCCGCCCTTCGCTGACCAATGCCTGCCCTAGTCGTCACGACTTCGCGCCACCCCCACCCCGCCCACCTCGCGGAGGCCTCCCGCTGGGCCGCCCTACTCGACGCCCCCGTGGTCCCGCGCAACGACCTCAGCCTCATCCGCCTTACCGAAACCCACGGCGTCCCCGGCGTTCTGGTCCTCGGCGGCGACCGCGTGACCTACTACGAGCCCGCCCGCGACCTACTCTACTTCTTCCACCCCGGCATGTCCCGCCGGCGAATCCGCAACCTCAAAGCCGCCAATGGAGACCCCATGATCACCGCCATGCAGGTCGGCCCCGGTGACAGCGTCCTCGACTGTACCCTCGGTCGCGGCGCGGACGCGACGGTAGCCGCACATGTAGTGGGTCTCGAGGGCCGCGTGGTGGGGATAGAGAAGGTCCCGGTCCTGGCCTGGCTGACCGTCGACGGACTGCAGCATTACGAGATCGAGGACGCTGCCACCCGCGAGGCTATGCGCCGCGTAGAGGCCGACTGCGCGGACTCCGCCGACTTCCTTGGGGATCAAGCCGACGGCAGCTTCGACGCCGTGTACTTCGACCCCATCTTCGAGCAGATGGTGGCGGGCGCGTCGTCCATGGTCCCCCTGCGCCAGCTAGCCAGCCATGAGCCGCTGACCCGCGAGGCGCTGATCGAGGCCCGCCGCGTAGCCCGCCGCCGGGTGGTCATCAAGCAGCCCTCCGGAAGCCCGCTTTGGGGACGACTGGGTATTGAGGTGGCGATAGTTGCGGGGGGCAAGAGCCACGTGGAATACGGCGTAGTGGGAGAATAACGCGTATCGGGGACAAGCGTCCCTGGTGAACAGGCCTTGGTCTCCCCGCTCAATTGCCCTTCAGCCTGCCTGCAACTTGCTGGGAACCAGCCACCGCAACATCCCATCTCCTGCCGACACCCTCCCGCAACTCACCAGCGCCAGCGCTGCTTTCTTGACCTCCACCTGCCCTCGCGTCAGCTCCTGGATCAGGTCCCCCAGGTCCGGCTCATGCCCCACCAGCAGCACACTCTCTCCCACTTGGTACTCTCGCGCCATCTCTCGCACTGACTCCGCCGTCAGCCGCATCCCAGCCAGCCGCTTGTCGGTTACGATCGCCATGCCCAGGGCCTCCGCCACTGGCTGCGCCGTCTGCACCGCTCGGATCAGCGGGCTGCTGATGATCGCCTCCACCTGCATCCCCTGCGCCGCCAGCCACTCCGCCGCCCGTCGCGCCCGCTCGTGCCCCCTGTCGGTAAGCTCCCGCTCCCCATCCGGCCTCCCCGGCCGCTGCTCCTCCGCCTCCGCGTGTCGTAGCAGGAAAACGTCCATTGATCTCGTTGCCTCCCCTGAATCTCCCGTCCAGGCTAGTACCATATCGCCGCCCACGGGCGGATCAGTCTCCACCAATCAGTTGGTCGCAAGATCAGCAGCGGGAGGGTTTCGAGGTGCTCTCGGTGCCTCAGTATTGTCCGCCAGTCGCGGGTACAGAAACAGTCGCACCCGTAGGCGAGAGCATCGCAGAGCAGCACCCTGTCCCCGATGTCTGGGAGGATATCTAGAACGCCGGACGCAAGGACTTCAACTCTTATCTGCTCCGCGTGCGATAGGCTCCGAAGCGTCTCGTCGGCTTTCAAAAAGGTGAGCCAGTAGTGCCACACCTCCAAGAACCACCTCTCGACATAATGCCTTCGGACAGGATCCGTTGTTGACACGACCTCCCTGTACGTGAGTGGCGATACCGCCAACTGCCACGACGCACGCTGTCCTGTCTTGAACATCATCTCCAGCGCGGTGACGTCCTCTCGCACACGCTTGCTTATTCCGGCTCGCAGCTCCACGCCGTCGAATATGGCCTCTCCGTGATCCAGGATGAAGTTCACAACCGACGTGTCCAAGAAGATGCGGCCTGGAAGGTCCTCAAAGTCCATACGGCACCGCCCTCCCTTATTCGTCGTGCGACCTCGAGCGCACCGTCTTCACGGGGCCCGTCGCGCGAGAAGCTTCAGCACCCTTCGCCTCGCTCGCTCGTAGTCCTCGTGCTTGAGGTCGTACCCCTCCTTGCGCGCTATCAGTTTCTCCGGGAACAGTTACCACCAGTACGTATAGAACTCCTCAATCGCCTCACACAGCGCGTCGACATGCTCCGGCGGGGTGGGGGGGTAGATCCCGCAGATCATCATCAGTCCGCCCTCCGGTGACCCCAGCGTCCGCACTTCCTCCTCGATCAACGCCCGAATCTCCTCCCGCGTCCCGAAGGGCAATACCTTCTGCCGGTCGATGTCCAGGTCAATGCACACGCGCCCCTTGAGGTGGTCCCGGATGTTCTCAATCCCGTTGCACAGGTCCTGCAGGTTGATGATATCCCGGCCGGACTCCACGAAGTCGTCAATCAACTCCATGACATACCCGTCGCTGTGCTGGTGTACCACTACCCCGGCCCGCTTGACCGACTCCACCACCCGCGAGTAGGCGGGGGTAATGTACTTGTGGAACAGCCGCGGGCTGATGATGGACCGGTCCTGGGTCCCCAGGTCCTCCGGAAAGTCCATCTCATCCACCCCGATCTCCAGCCACTGGTTGACCAGGCCCAGGTTGTGCTCCACTACCAGGTCGATCAGCTCCGGTAGGTGCGGGGCATCCGTCGCCAGGTCCATCATCAGATTCTCAAAGCCACGCAGGTACCATAGCCGCATCAGCATGAACCCATGCGGCACACCCCCGACCACTACCTCCCCGCGCGCCCGGGAGGCGACCGCGTCTCGCCGCCGCGCCTCCCAGTCGGCCGGCCCCGAGTCGGCCAGCGTTAAAGGGTCCGGCAGTCGCCAACTCTCCAGGGCCGCCCAGTCCTCCAGCGGCGACTTAAGCACCAGCCCGGCCAACCCGTCTATCTCCGCCTTCCACACCACTCCCCAGTTGTCGGTGAAGGTCCCTTCCTTGCTGTAGTTGGTGTTGAAGACATAGCTGGCCCAGTCAATCTGTCCCTGCTCGAAGTTAGGGAACAGCAGCGGATGCCGCGCCATCACCGCCTCGATTTCACTCCCCAGCTCCTTCCGGCTGGCCCCCGAGATCACCAGCCGCACCGGTATCCACTGTGGATTGGTCCTCTTCACGGTGGCAAGATAGTTTTCGCGCTCCAACATGTTGATCATATGTATGCACCTCAAGGCACGGGTAACTGTCTCCGGAACGTTCTTCCAGACCTGCTTCCAGACCTCCCACGCACCCTCCCCCCACCGGCCTACAGAGTGGTCTCACAGCCGCCCTCCGGTCCCTTTCTCTGGGAAGGTCCTCCCTCCTCCGCGTCGAATCCTCCCCGGTCAATGTCCCATCGAAAGGATCTCACCCTCATGCAACTCGCTTATCCCTTGGAGCAATTCCGCCAGAACTTCTCTCGCCACGTAGAGTTCCTCCGCAACTGCGCCGTGGACCAGATCCCGCTGTACGTCATGTTGAGCCGCGCCGAGCGCGACCGGTGGTTTGGGGCCGGCGTTGGTCTAAACCACATGGGTGGAATCTTGCGCGAGCAGGTCGCGGCCATCCGCGCCCAGGGCCTGACCATCGAGGTCATCTACGCCGGTGGCACCCTCGCCGAGACCGTCCTGGACAGTCCCGAACAGCAGGAAGAGTGGCGCTACCTGTGCCCGCTCTGCGCCGAGCTTGGCCTCACCCAGATCGCCGCCGCCCTCCCGAATCCCGCCCGTGAGAAGGGCGACGAGGCCTGGCTCGCCCGCCTGGTCGCGGGCTACCAGTGGCTGGCCGACACCGCGGCCGAGCATGGCCTGCTCGTCTCCAGCCACCACGGCGTCGACTGGGGTCGGCGCTTCTACTCCCTGGAGGACTACGAGGACCTGTTCACCCGCATCGACCGCCCCAACTGCGGCCTGCTCTTCTGCTTCGGCAACCTCGCCCTAGCCGAGATTGACGTCCCCGAGGCCATCCGGCGCCTGGCCCCCTGGATCTTCGCCGTGCACATCCGCCAGGTCACCGGCACCTTCCGCGGGGGCGGCGAGGAGAAGCAGTTGCATGATGGAACCGTTGATCTGCCCGCCTGTCTGCGGGCCTTGCAGGAAGTCGGCTACTCCGGTATCCTCCACTCCGAGCATTTTCCCAAATTCAGCACCGCTCTCGCCAGCGACCAGCGCGACCTATGGTACCTCCCCGGCGAGCCCGACGGCCCCGCCCTGGCCTGGAACCTGGCCTATTTGAAGGGTCTAAGGGACGCGACTGTCGGGTAGCACAGGCTTCCAGGCCTGTGCCTGCACCGCCAAACAGACTGTCAGACGGACGTGCGCTAAGCCTGTCATTTCGTCCCGCGTCTCACATCCCAAGCCTGAGGTCTCCCTGCCATCATGACCAACCGAGAACGTTACTTGGCTACTTACTCTTTCCAACCCGTAGACCACCCCCCGCTCGTCCTCGGCGGCCCCTGGCCGGAGGCCCGCCGCCGGTGGGAGGCCGAGGGCCTGCCCGCCGGCGCTGACCTGCATGAGTACTTTGGCGTCGAGCCTTACACTTTCGTCTACATCGGCCCTGCCACCCGCATTTTTCCCACCTGGGAGGAGGAGTTACTCGAGAAGACCGAGGAGTATGTCACCCTCCGCACCACGAAGGGCTCCATCGTCAAGCGTCGCGTAGAGATGGCCGAGGCTGGCGCCGAGCACTACCTGGAATACGCTATCAAGGGGCCAGAGGACATGGAGTGGCTGGCCGAGCGTCTGGACCCAGACACCCCTGGCCGCGACACGGGGGAGTGGCAGCAGAAGCTGGAGGAGAACCGCGGCCGCCCCGATGCGCTGCTCATCACCGACTTCGGCTCCTTCTTCGGCGACCTCCACGAACACATGGGCACCCCTCAGACCCTGATGGCCTTCTACGACCATCCCGATTTCATCCATTGGTACAACGACAGAATCGCCACTCTCTGCGAAGCCTCCATAGACAAGGTTCTCCCCCTCGGCGGCGTAGACTTCATGGGTGGACACGAGGATATGGCCTACAAGGGCGCGCCCATGATCTCCCCGGAGATGTTCCGCGAGTTCCTCATGCCCTACTACCGCCGCACCGTGGGCAAGGCCAAGAGCCATGGTCAGTGGATCTTCATGCAGGACTGCGACGGCGACTTCCGCAAGCTGCTGCCTCTGTGGCTGGAGGTCGGCGTCAACGCCATGTCGCCCTGTGAGGTTGCGGCAGGCATCGACGTAGGGGAACTGCGCGAGGAGTATGGCCCGGAGTTGCTCCTGTCCGGCGGCATTGACAAGCGGGCCCTGGCGGCCGGCAAGCCGCAGATCAAGGCCGAGTTGGAGAAGCGCTATGCCACCGCGGAGCTGGGCGGCTACATCCCCGGCGTGGACCACGGCGTCCCGCCCGATGTGTCCTGGAAGAACTTCTGCTACTACGCCGAGGTCTGCAAGCACCTGTGCGGAGTCGCGTAGGGGATAGCGCAAGCTCCCAAGTCCGCTTCACGCGGAATCACGCCGCGGCCTCGGCCAGGGCCTGCCCAAACGCGGCCCAGAAGGGGTCTACGCGCGGGTGGGCGAGATCACGCTCTACCCCGTCCTCCACCACGCGAATGCCGTAGTCTTTCTCGCGCATCTCCCCGACTACCGAGGCCGGAATGTCGGCGGCCTGCAGGGCGGCGACAATGCCCTCCGCCGTCTGGGGGCGACAGGTCAATACCAGTGTGCCCTCGCTGATACAGGAGTAAGGGTCGATGCCGAGCGCGTCGCACAGGGCCAAGCACTCCGGGTAGGCCACGATGGCCTCCTGGTCCACCCGCAGCCCCAAGCCGGAGGCGTCGGCGATCTCCCACAGCGCCCCCCAGATGCCGCACTCGGTGGCATCGTGCATGCACGTGACGCCCTGCTCGCGTACCCCCTGGGCCACGGCGATCAAGGCGTCCTCGACTACTGACATCTTCCAGAAGATCTCCTCCGCCCGCCGGCGCGAGTCGTCTCCCAGCTTGCTGTCGATCAGGCCAGGCACGGCGGCGGCGAAAAGGCCGGTGGTCTCGATGGCCGGTCCCTTGGTGATGATGAGGGCATCGCCGGGCCGGGCGAAGCGTGGCGTGACGTACGTTTCCTCCGGTCCGACTGCCAGCACCGTGGCCCCGCCCACCATGGGGTAGCCGCAGCCCTCGTAGCGGGCGGTGTGGCCGGTGATGACCGAGACGCCGTAGCGCTCGCATTCACCATGCAGCACCCCCCAGACCACATCCAAGGCCTCCCGGGTGATGTCCACGGGGAGATTGAGGTCGATCGTCAGGTACTTCGGCGGCAAGCCGGAGGTGACGGCATCGCTGAGCAGGATGTGGATGGCAAACCAGGCGGCGCGCTCCCAGCCGTACTGGGGCACTACTGGGGCACAATGAAGACAGGGTCGGTGGTCATAGCCACCGCTTGCCCTCCAATGCGAACGATGCCGACATCCACGCCGGACTGCGGGCCAACCAGGATGTCGGGAGAGGGAGCGCCCAAGCGCGGGTAAATGAGTTCGGCGAACACCTCCGGGGAGATCTTGCCCAGATCGGGCAGTGGGGATTCAGGCATGGGTGATGCACCTCAGACTTCGGACTTAGGATGGGAGGACAGGAATATTAGCCCGTCCATTCTACGGCTTCTGACCGGGGGCCTGCGCTAACCGGATCACGGCAGCTCGACTATCTCCATCTCGTCCACCCAGACCGAGGGGGTCAGAGCGGACTGGACGGCCAAGGCGAGGCGGATCTGGACGGAACGGGCGCCCTCGGGAGCGGTGAAGGGCTTGCCGAGCAGCTCCTCGCCTCCGCCGCGATGCGGGTTGGTAGCAGTGGTCCAGGCGGTGCGATCTTGTATATCACTCACGAGACCGTCCACCTTTACCATCTTCCCGCTCCCGTCAGCGTTCTCCTGCCAGAACAGCGCGACCTGAAAGGCAGCGTAACCCCGGTCGGGACCGGGGCGGCGATTCTCGTACAACCCGCCGGTGTCGTGGTAGCGGAAGCGCACCAGGTATTGCTTACCCGGCGTGACCGGCACTAGCTGGCTCACCAGGATGTAACCGCCCTCGACGGCCTGGTTGAACTGCTCCCAGGTCAGCTTGGTGTTGTCCGCCGGGACCTCCGGCGTGGTGGTCTGCTGCAGCAGCAGGCAGGACCGGCCGCTGTACGAGTCCTCCTCGGTTACGGTCGCCTCGCCTCCGCCCCGGCTATCGAGCACCTGCCACCCTTGTGTCCAGTCCTTGACCAGCGGCGACTCGAAGCCGGGATTCTTGAGCAGGTTGACCCCCTCGGGCGCCTCGTTGACCACTAAGCCCCACTGGTCAGGCTGCAGGCGCGCCTCGGTGGTCAGGTCGGCGGTCATGGCGGTGTCCTGATTGTAGTAGTACAGCCGCAGGACTCGGTCGTGGCCGGTCTCGTCGGAGTAGATAACCCCCACGTCGCCGCGCAGAGGCTGCAGGGGGAGCGGGGCGAGGCCCAGATCGCGCAAGGGGACGCGAGCTTCCACGGTGTAGGCCTTGTCCCCGCGCTGGAACTTGACCTCGACGTCGTCCAGACGCAGGACCTGATCGATGCGGGTGGCCATGAACTGTACGGGATTGGCCGCGCCGGGCGCGTTGGGCCAGTAGAGGACCGCGGTTGGCTGGTCCTGGTACACGCCCAGGAGTAAGCGCGCATCGCCGGGGGCGGCCTCCAGACGATTGGCCTCAGCCTGGGGATCGGAGGCCAGCCTCAGGTCCACGCAGTCGCCGGTAATGAACAGTCTCTGCCAGTCGGCCCCCAGGTTCAGCAGCGGCGTGGCGTCCTGCACCTGGTAGGCGAGGTACAGGTTCTCCGCGTCGCGCTGCAGAGCCACTCGGGCCCCCCGGTTCTGGGACGCAGTGAGCGTGACCCCCTCGTCCAGGTTCCAGTCAGCCAGGTTGCCGTCGATAGTCAACGGGCCGCGGAGTTGGCCGATCGAAAGGACCGGCTGGGGTCGGGCCGTCTGCTGGGGCGCGGCGCGGAACTCAGCCGCGCGGTCCACGTCCGCCTGGGTCAGCCTGAGCTTCCCGGTAAAGCGCCCGCCCTGGTCGAGACCCTGCAGTCGGAAGAGGTGGTGGGCGTCGTTGGCACCGTTCATGAACCAGACCTGGCCGTCTTGGGTCTGCCAGAGGACCTTGTAGGACTCGCTCCAGGCCGACTGCGGTCCGACGCGGGACTCGGTGTCCAGGAGCGTGCCGACGTAGAGCCCGTCGCTGGTGAAGAGGTAGGGACGGAAGTTGTGGTGCCAATTCCAGACGGCCATCACCGTGCCCAGACCAGGAACGGTGGCCTCGCCGCACACACCGTTGCCCCAGAAGGCTTTCGTGCTGATGTCGCCGGGGCCGGGCGTCATCCATTTGAGGTTCCCGTCCCGGTCATAGCAGCCGATGCCGGGAGAGGCAGCCGAGACCTCCGGCTTGAGCGTCTCGGTGTTGTGGTTGAAGCAAACGAACAGTTCGTTCTTGCTGTTGACCCACAGGCCGCTGACGACCTCGTTGCCCGGGCCGCGCGGGGAGGGCAGGCGGAGGATGAGCTTGGCCTGGTTCGGATCGTAGATGGGCGCGCCCTGCGGGGTCCAGCCCTGCACGTCCAAGCGGTATATGGCACCGTCGGAACGGCAGAAGCCGCCGGCGTAGATCGACCAGTCCGGACCGATACCGTAACCCCAGCCAGTCATCCACTCGGTCACCGCGTCGGGAGCCAGCTCCTGCTGCCGGCTAAGCGCGGGGCGGAAGATGAACTCGTCCTCCGAGCACAGACCATCGCCGTTCTGGTCGCACCAGGTGTAGTTGGTGCCGATCTTGTCGCGGAACCACTCCGGGAACCAACCGTGGTGGATGTGGTACCCCAGATCACTATCCCACGTCATCAGGCTAGTACCGTCATCGTCGCGATAGGAGGGGCGCTGGAGCGTACCGACCGCAGCGACCGGGACGTACTGGTCGCCCTGACGCTGCATGATCGTCAGGCCGTAATGGGGATTGTCACCGATGAGGTATTCCTGGCCCGCGCGGGTGCGGGGCAGGCCCCCCAGGACTCGCGACAGGCCGGAGCCGCCTACCATCGAATAGGGCTGGTCCAGACTCATTCGCCGCGAGACAGTACCCAGCGGGGTGAAGCTCTTAGCCGCAAAGTCTAGCTTCCAGCGGACGCCGAGAGCCACCAGATCCCCAGGATCCCGGCGGCTGGGCAAGAAAGACCCGCCGCCGTACGGCGTGGGGCCGAGGTACTCGCGCATCAGGGCGCCGGCCTTGCTGTCCCAGACCGAAACGCGTTTAGGGCTAGCGTCGTCCTCCGCCACCCACAGGCGGCCGGAGTCGGTGACGGCTATCCCGCGGGGAAGGAGCAGGGCGTCAGGATCGTACTGGCCCAGCCAGGGGCGACCGCCGAGCTTGCCGATAGCACGCAGATACTTTCCCTGTGGCGAGAAGACCTTGACCTGGAACGACTTGGCCCAGTCGGAGACGAAGATCTCACCGCCGGGGCCGACGGCCACGTTCACCGGGGCCTCCAGGTTGGTGGTGAGCAGCGCCGTGACCGCCTTGGTAGCGGGGTCCACCCGGACCACGCGGGCCTCGCTGACGGCGAGGATCGCCCCGTCGGGAGTCGCGGTCAGGCCGAAGGGAGCGGGCACGGGGATCTCGTCCACCTGCTGCCCGGTGTTGCGGTCCAGGACCAACAGCTTGCCGTCGAAGAAGAGAGAAACGTACAGCCTCTCCCCTATCGCTGCCAGCCCGACGGCCTGCGCGGTCTCGCCGACGTCGGCGTCAAAGTAGCGGGGCTGCCCCGCGTAGGTAGCGGGGCGAAAGTTCATCTCCCGGCGCAGATCCCACAGCTTGAACTGCTGGTGGCGGTAGGGCCAGGTGGCGATCTTGAAGGCGCCGGTCTGGGCGGAGAGGCCCGCGTACTGGCCGGTACGCTTGTCCAGGCACAGCAGCAGCGCGCGCTCGACGGCGTTGGGGCCGCCATTGTACACGCGGCTGTTGTCGGTAAGCTCGGGACCGCTGACCAGGGCGTAGAGATAGTCACCCGACAGGGCCAGGGAGATGCAGCGCGGGTAGACCTGCCAGCGCACGGCCCACCGCCGCCGGCCGGTCTCGTCGACGGCCACGATGGCCCAGCCCTTTTCAGAACCGGGGGCGCCGAGGAAGACCCAGTCGCCGTCGGTGACGGCCGCCTGCGGGTTGGACTCGTCCGAGAGCCAGTCGCCTTGGCCCTCGGTGGTGGGCCACGGGGGCTGGCCCGGATTGGTAGCGGTCATGACATAGTCAAGTTTGAGCAGCGGGTGGTACAGGCCGCGGACCTCATACTCTCCGGCGGGGACGGGCTTGCCGAAGCTGTCCAGGCCGTCCCAGGACTCAGCCTGGGCCCCCGCCCGGCGGAAGTCGGCCTGCAGCAGCCAGCGCACCAGACGTCCGGCGGCGTCGAAGACCCCCAGGCTGGTCTCGCCGTCCTGGGGCAGGTTGTAGGGCACCGGCAGGGCGCCACCGCGCTCCAGCCGGAGTTCGGTGTCCACGGTAAAGCGCGGGTCGAGCCCGGCCCACCACAACTGGAACACGGCGGGCCACTTCTCCCCGGGGGCGGGCGGCTTGCCGTCGGCAGTGATCTGCGCCCAGGGCAGCTTAATCTCCTGGAGGTAGCCCTCCTCGTTGGCGTGGAACGCTTGCTGGGCGCCCTGGGCGCCGTGGGCGTCCTTAGCCAGCAGGTCCTGCTTCTGGTTGGTCTCGAGAGTCAAGGCGGGCTGCCGTCCCGCCGTGTCGTACCAGGCGCAGTAGTAGGCCGGAGCCATGCCGGGGGGCTGCACGCGCAGCTGCAGGCAGTCGCCGCCGTTGTAGCCCTGGCCGAGGGCGGCCGGGTTGAGGTTGAACATGGGCACGGTCGAACTCCACACCAGCGAGAGGTACAGAGCTTGGTCGTCGTAGCAGGCGGCTACTCCCGCCCCGTAGCGCGTGCCCAGGAAGGCGGGGGCCCAGGAGGTTAGGTGCTTGCCCACACCGGCCCAGTCGCCCAGAGCCCCGTCGATAGTAATCGCGCCGGGGGCGCGGGGGACCGCCAGGGAGGTGGCGCTGCGCAGGAAGGGTGTCTCCACTTCTCGGTCATCGGCCTCAGTGCCGCCGAAGACCAGCGTACCCCAAGTCTGGGGATTGGCGAGATACCCCGTAGCGCCCAGGGATTCCGGGGCAGTGAGGAAGTCGTACGAGAAGGCGCAGTTGGGATGCAGCAAACCACGGGGGAGTTGGCGCAGCAGGGAGGGGTACAGGCCGCTCCAGGAGAAATCCGCGAAGAGGCGTAGGTCGTCGGGGCGGCCGCTCGCGGTCAGCAGCTTCCAGGGCAACCTGAGTTCCTCGTCGTAACCGCGCTGGTCGGCGTGGGGGCGAGCGGCGCCGACGGCGCCGGGAGTGTTGGCCAGAAACAGGCCCCCCACCGAACGCGCTGCGAGAACGTCGAGGCGGTCGAAAGACCCGGCGGGACGCACATAGACATGGGTCATCCGGGGCTGGGTGCCCCCGGCGCGTAGGTGCAGAGCGAGACCGGCGCCGGGCTCGCCTTGCACGGGATCAACCCACATGAACGCGAGGTACAGCGCCTGGTCGTCATAGGCCGCCCGGACCTCCACGCGCTGGCCCAACGAGTCGGCGTGCTCCTCCAAGGCTGCGGCGATCTCGGCGGTTACGTTCTCCCCGATCTTGAGGGGGGTGTACGTGAACAGGGGAACGGAGCCGCCCCATTCCCTTAGATCACCGTCCACGGTGATGGGGACGCCAGCCTGAGGGACAGCCAACGGCGCGATGGAGCGAACGCCGCCCGCTCCGGCACCGGCAACCGAGAATAGCAGCATGGCGAGCAACGAGAGCTTGGTCAGGCGCATGGCGACCTCCGAGACCCCGGTTGACATAGGTGCGCGTGAACACGCAGAATCGGGAGGGCTGGATCCATGGTAGCATATTTCGACAAGGGAGGCACCTCGCCCCCCGTTAGTTCACAGTGGCGAGGCCGGCAATGAGTTCAGGGTATCAGCCCCGTACTTACCGGGCGGACCAGGCGGCGGAGGACCTAGTGCCCTGGCGCATCGTAGTGGAGGAGACGGACCTGCATATCCAGGCGGAGCTGGAGCTGTGGGACTCCTCGCGGCAGGCGACGCGGACAGCGCGCGGGCAAGTCGAGCGCGAGATCGCGCGGCGGCCGGAATTCTCGACCAGCCTGCAGCCCCTGTATGCGTCGGAAAACGCCGAGGAGGTCACCGCCCGCATGTATGCGGCGACAGCGGTCGCCGGGGTGGGGCCGATGGCAGCGGTGGCGGGAGCGATCGCGCAGTATGTAGGGGAGGCGCTGGCCGCAGGGAGTGGCCAGGTGCTGGTGGAAAACGGGGGGGATGTCTACCTCAACATCACGCGGGAGCGGGTGATCGCCCTCGGAGCCGGGCAGTCGCCGCTGAGCGGGCGGGTGGGGCTAGTGGCACCGGCGGGATTCGTGGGAGGAGTATGTACCTCGTCGGGGACGGTGGGGCACTCCTACAGTGCGGGAAGGGCAGATGCGGCCGTCATCGTGGCCGCCGATGCAGCTTTCGCCGATGCCGCGGCCACCGCTCTGGGCAACCGGGTCCAGCTCGCCGACGACGCGGAGGCAGCGGTCCAATGGGCGCTGAGTCTGCCGGGAGTGGAGGGGGCTCTGGTGGTGATCGGAGCAACGCTGGCAGCGGGGGGAAAGGTGGAGCTGAGGAGAATTGATGAGTCATGAATTGGCGACGGGTGACGATCACCGCCCTGCAGAGCGGTGCCACTGGGGCAGGCCGGTGTGGCAGCTACCGCCCGGGCTGGAAACCCGCCCTATGTGGCGGCCGCGGGTTGCTTGCGCCTATGCGCGGCGCGGGTTATAATTACGACAGCAAGGCTGGCAGGGCGCCGGCCTTGTCTACCTTTGGCTGTCTGAGAAGACGGCATCGTGTGGTGGTGCGTACGGGAAGGGATGACTATGGCAGCGATCGCTGAAACTCCGCTGGTCGACGCGGCTACCCTGGCTGCGGTCGCGACGGAAGAGAAGATAGAGGAAGAGCTACTCCGGCAGCGCGTGGCGGAGGGGACCGTGGTTGTCATGGGACGCGCCGGCGGTTCGGTGCGGCCACTGGGCATCGGGCTCGGGCTGCGTACCAAGGTCAATGCCAACTTGGGGACCTCCCCAGATTCCTGCTCCCTCGAGACCGAGCTGCGCAAGCTACAGGCGGCCTTGGCGGTAGGCGCGGACACGGTCATGGACCTGAGCACCGGCGGCGACCTGGATGCCATCCGGCGGGAGATCCGGGCGGCCTGCCCGGTGGTGCTGGGGACGGTGCCTATCTACCAGATGGCGGTGGAAGCTGAGGCCCGCTGGGGCGAGGTGGTCAAGATCACCGGCGACCACATGCTCGAGGTCATCGAGCAGCAGGCGGCCGACGGCGTGGACTTCATGACCCTGCACTGCGGGGTCACTCGCGCGACGGTGGCGGCGCTGCGCTCGGAGCCACGGGTGTGCGGAATCGTCAGCCGCGGCGGGAGTCTGCTGGCGCACTGGATGGACGTGCACCAGGCCGAGAGCCCGCTGTACGAGCGCTTCGACGAACTGTTGGCCATCCTGAAGAAGTACGGGGTGGCGGCCAGCCTCGGGGACGGGTTGCGGCCGGGGGCGACGGCGGATGCCTCGGATGCGGGACAAATCGCCGAAACGCGCGTGCTGGGCGAGTTGGTGCTGGCCTGCCGGGAGGCGGGGGTGCCCGTATTCGTGGAGGGGCCCGGGCACATGCCGCTGGACCAGATTGCTGGCAACGTGCTGCTGATGAAGCAGCTCTGCTACGATGCGCCCTTCTACGTGCTGGGGCCGCTGGTGACGGACGTGGCGCCGGGGTATGACCACATCACGGCGGCCATCGGTGGAGCAATGTGCGCGGCGGCAGGAGCGGATTACCTGTGCTATGTCACCCCCGCGGAGCATCTGGGGCTGCCGGAAGAGCAGGACGTCATAGAGGGCGTAATCGCCTGCCGGCTGGCGGCCCACGCGGCCGACCTGGTCAAGGGGGTGCCGGGAGCGCGGGAGTGGGATGACCGGATGTCGCAGGCGCGCGCGGCCCTGGATTGGGAGGGGATGGCGGAGTCGGCCCTCGATCCGGGGACGGTGCGGCGAGTACGCGGTGAGGGGGCAACACGCGATCCGAAGGTGTGCTCCATGTGCGGAAAGTTCTGTTCGATGAAGTTGCAGGTTACCGCCGCTGAACAGCCGCCAGACTGCGACTGAAGGTCCCCTGGCAGCGACCCCGGACTCGGTCTGCGGGGGCGTCTAGTTGGTTTGTGGCTGCTCTCGGGCAGCCATTTAGTAGCTCTTCACGGTCGTTTTGCGGCCGTTCCGCTATTCCGAAGGAGATTCTCTCATATGTCTATCATGCGAATGCGCAAGATGTTTAGCCGGCAGCGCAAGCTGAAGGTCGGCAAGAAGCGCATCAATATCCCCAGTATCATGACGATCGTTATCGGGCTCCTGGTCATCGTCTTCGTGATTGGCGCCTACTACACCTTCGGCGGGCCCTCCGGCCAGGGCGGATCACAATCGACCCAAGAGAGTATCGCCCCGACGACCGTGGTGGCCAAGGTCGGCGGGCAGAGCATCGTCAAAGGCCAGGTAGACATGATGGTGGACCAGCAGTCCGCCATGTTCGGTGGCGCCCCTCCCATCTCCATGGTGGCGAACCTGCGCTGGGGAGTTCTCAACCAGATTATTGACCGCCTCCTGCTCCTGCAGCAGGCCAAGCGCGAGGGAGTCGTCGTCTCCAAGGCCGACCTGCAGAAGGACCTCAGTGACCAGGTCGACCAGGACATCAGTCGACGCTTCCCCACGCAGGAGAAGCTGTTCAACTACCTGCAGTCGAAGAACATAAAGCGCGAGCAACTGGTGAAGGAGACCCACGACAAACTGGCCGCGAACGTAGCGGGCATGCGCGAGGACCTGCAGGTGCAGAAGCTGCAGGAGAGGGTCCAGGCCTCGGTCCAGGTCACCGACGACCAGGTCAAGAACTGGTACACCGAGGTCAAGGTCAGCCACATCCTCATCAGCCCCGAGAAGATTATGCAGGCCTCCAGCCAGCCGGCCGAGGCCGGCCAGTCGGCCCCGCAGCCGCTCACCAAGGAGCAGGCGGACGAGCAGGCCAAGCAGAAGGCGGAGAAGCTGCTGGCCGAGATCAAGGGCGGCGCCGACTTCGCCAAGCTCGCCAAAGAGAACTCAGACGACCCCGGCAGCGCAGAGAAGGACGGCGACCTGGGCTGGGTCGGGCACGGCCGGATGGTCCCCGAGTTCGAGCAGGCGGCCTTCGCCCTCCAGCCGGGCGAGGTCTCCAGCATCGTCAAGAGCCAGTTCGGCTCCCACCTCATCAAGGTCTTCGAGACCAAGAGTACGCTGCCCCAGGACTTCGACTCCAACAAGGAGATGTACAAGCAACAGGTCGGGGAGCAGATGAAGCAGCAGGTCTGGCAGCAATACCAGGCCAGGCTGAAGCAGGAGGCGAAGATCGAGATTATCTCGCCCGCGCTGAGGGCGCAGCAGGCCTTGCAGCAGGGACAGAAGGAAGAGGGGCAGACGCTGCTGGTCGCGGCGGCGCAGGAGGACCCCTACGACGTCGGTTCGCGCTGGCAGCTGGCACAGATGATGATCCAGGCCCAGAACTGGACGCCGGCCGTCAAGTACCTAGAAGAGATCACCAAGACCGCGGAAAGCGCCAGCGATGCGACGGTGTGGCTGGCGTTGGCTGAGGCCTACGAGAAGAACGGCCAGAAGGAAGAGGCGCAGGGGGCGTATACCTCGGCCTCCGACCGGGCCGGAGCCTATGACTACCAGAACATGATGATCCACGAGCAGCTCAAGAAGAAGTTCCAGGAGCTGAATAAGGACGACTTGGTGGCGCAAGAGGACCAGTGGATCGCCGAGTTCGAGGAAGCCCAGAAGGAGAGGGCCGCGGAGGGCGGTCTGGGCGGATTAGGCGGGATACCGGGCGGGACGTTCCAGATTCCGTAACGGCGGGGCGCCTCATCCCGTACTCCCTCTTCCGCACGGGAGGGGGGCGCGCACAACAGGCAGGACGACAGCGGGACGGAAGTGGGACGGCCCGCGGAGGCCTTCGAGATGCCCGAGTCTATCTGCAAGATGAGACTGGTGCAGTTCAATCCCCGGCTGGGGGGGGTACAGGAGAACCTGAGGCGGCACCTGGAGATGATCGAGGAGGCCGCCGCCGGCGGGCGAGACCTGGTGGTCTTCCCGGAGTTGTCCCTTACCGGCTATTACCTGCGCGACCTGGTCAGCCAGGTTGCCCTCCCCACCGACAGCCCGGAGTTCCAGGCCCTCCTGGAGGCCAGCCGGCAGATCCACGTCGTCCTCGGTTTTGTGGAGGAGACTTCCTCCTACGAGCTGTATTGCACCGCCGCCTACCTCGCGGATGGCGAGGTGCGGCACCTGCACCGCAAGGTCTACCTCCCCACCTACGGCATGTTTGACGAAGGTCGCTACCTCACCCCCGGCGGCAAGCTCGAGACCTTCCCCACCCCCTGGGGGCCGATGGGGCTGCTGATCTGCGAGGACATCTGGCACCCCTCCGCTCCCTACGTCCTCAGCCGCCGCGGCATGGACACCCTCCTGGTCATCAGCGCCAGCCCCCTGCGCGGCGTGGAACCGGGCGGTCTGGCGATTCAGCAGAGCTACGAGCAGATGATCTCCGTTTACGCCAGTCTGTTCCAGTGCTTCGTGGTCTACGTCAACCGGGCGGGCGTGGAGGACGGTGTTACCTTTTGGGGCGGGAGCCAAGCGGTTTCCCCGGCGACAGGGCGAATAGCGGTGGCGCCGCTGATTGAGGAGACGCACCTGGACGTAGATCTGGACCGGGCGCACCTGCGGATGGCGCGCCTGGCTACCCCGCTGCTTGCCGATGAGCGGCTGGAGGTGACGCTGCGCGCCCTGGAGGAGATCTGGCGTGAGTGAGCTGAGCCTGGACTGCAAGCTGGCCGCGCACGTCCTGGAGCACTTCATCCGCCAGGAGTTGGCGAAGTTCGGCTTCACCAAGGGCGTGGTGGGGATGAGCGGCGGGATCGACTCCACGCTCAGCGCCTACCTGGCGGCGCACGCGCTGGGGGCGGAGAACGTTCTGGGCGTCATTATGCCCTACAATACCTCCAGCCCCGAGAGCGAGGCCGACGCGCGCCTGGCAGGCGAGGCCCTGGGCGTCCAGCTGTTGAAGGTGGAGATCACCCCCCAGATAGACGCCTACTTTGAGCGTTTCCCCGACGCGGACCAGATGCGGCGGGCCAACAAGATGGCCCGCGAGCGCATGACTATCCTTTACGACCAATCCGTCCTTTTCGGCGGGTTAGTCATCGGCACCAGCAACAAGACCGAGGCCCTGCTAGGCTACACGACCCTTTGGGGAGACATGGCCAGCGCCGTCAATCCCCTGGGGGACCTCTACAAAACGCAGGTCCGGGAGCTGGGGGCCTTCCTCGGCGTGCCGGAGAACATCCTGTCCAAGGCCCCCTCGGCGGACCTGTGGCCGGGGCAAACCGACGAGGGTGAGCTGGGCTTCTCCTACGCGGAGGTGGACCGCGCGCTGTACTGGCTCATCGACCGCCGCTGCCGCCCGGAAGACCTGATCCAAGACGGCTTCTCGGAGGACTTCCTGGAGAAGGTCTGGAAGCTGATCCGCCTCTCGCAGTACAAGCGTCGCCTGCCGCCTCCGGTGGCCAAACTCTCCCGCCGGTCGCTGGACCGGGACTTCCGGTACCCGCGGGATTGGGAAGAATAGCTGGACGGTGTTGGGGCGCCGCCGGCTGTCGACGGGAATGGGCCGGATTCGCTTGGCCTAGCTTCGCTGGGCAACTCATCGCGGCCCCTCCATCACGGGCCAGGTGCACGGTCATGACCTCCTCACCTCCGTTCGGCACCCTCTATGTAGTCGCTACTCCCCTTGGCAACCTCGAGGATCTCACTTTCCGTGCAGCGCGAATGCTGGCCGAGGTCAGCGTGATTGCGGCGGAGGATACGCGGCAGACGCGGAAGCTGCTGGCCCGGTACGGGATCAGCACGCCGCTGCGTAGCCTGCATGGGCACAGCCGCGAGGGCGCGGTGCGGGCGCTCGTGGGAAGACTGCGGGAAGGGCAGTCGGTGGCGTATGTGTCCGACGCGGGGAGTCCGAGCGTGTCGGACCCCGGCGCGGAGTTGGTGGCGGCGGCGCGAGCGGCGGGTGTCGAGGTCGTACCGATTCCGGGGCCTAGCGCGCCCGCGGCGGCGATGAGCGTGGCGGGGATGACAGCCGCCGGGTTCATCTTCGCCGGGTACCCACCGCGCGGTGTGGGCGAGCGTCGGGAGTGGTTGCGACGATGGACCGCGCTGGAACCTCCCCTTATCCTCTTTGAGTCCCCCCATCGGATACGCGACACGCTGGCGCAGTTGGCGGCGCTGGTTCCCGAGCGGCAAATGGCGATCTGCCGCGAGATGACCAAGCAGTTTGAGCAGATAGTGGCGGCGCCCGCGGCGGAGGCGGCAGGGCGGTTGAGTGAGGAGCAGATGCGGGGGGAGTTCACGCTGGTGGTGGAGGGGGGCGGCGAGGCCCGTGAGCGAGCGGCGGCAGGCGAGGCGGAGGTGGCGGAGGCGGTGCAAGTGCTGGCGGAGGCGGGGGTCCCGAGGAAGACAGTGGGGAAGGTGCTGCAACTGCTGGCAGGGCTGAGCCGCAACGAAGCCTATCGTGCGGCGGTCGAGGAAGGCGGTAGCCAACCATGATAAACCTCCCCTTTGATTCCCCCACCCCCGACTATCCCGCTTTCGAGCGCATGATCACCGGCCAGGAGCCACCCCGGCGCGTGCATATGGCGGAGTTGCGCATGGATGAGGAACTGGTTCGTTGGGTCACGGAGGAAGTCTTTGGCGAGCGCTGGGTGGCCCCGGAAGCGGACCGCAGGGGGTACTGGGGGCAGTACCTCCGCTTCTGCGAGCGCCTGGGGTACGACTTCTTCTGCTACTGGGGCTTCCCCTGGACGGGGCTGCCGGAGCTGAGGGAGCGACGGGCGGCCGATACGGCGGCGCTGGGGGCCGGGACGCGATCCTGGGTGGAGGAGGAGAGTGGGATCATCGGCGACTGGGAGGACTTCCGGCGCTTCCCCTGGGACGCGGTGGGGTTTGACGAGCGACCACTGCACCTGCTGGCGGCAGCGCTGCCGACGGGAATGCGGCTGGCGGTGAGTACGCACTGGTTTGCTTTCGTCTCGCAGCGACTGATAGGGATGGAGAAGCTGTTCCTGCTGAGCCACGACGACCCGGCCCTGGTCCGCGCCGCGCTGGACCGCTGGGGGGAACTAACCTATGCCTACTACGAGGCCTGCTTGCAGCGCCCAGAGGTCGTGGCGATGTTCCATTCCGACGACCTCGGGCACAAGACGGCAACCTTGCTCGCCCCGAACTGGCTGCGGGAGCACATACTCCCGTGGTTCCAGGGCTTTGCCGAGTTGGCCCACGGCTGCGGCAAGCAGTTCTGGCTGCACTCTTGCGGGAACGTCCTGGCGGTCATGGAGGATTTGATCCAGGAAGTAGGGATCGACGCCTACCACTCCTTCCAGGACGTGATCATCCCGGTGACGGAGTTCCAGCGGCGGTACGGGGACCGGATCGGGGTCATGGGCGGGGTGGACATGGACCCGCTGGCAAGAATGCCGCTGGAGAAGTTCCGGGGCTACGTGCGGGGGATTCTCGGGGAGTGTATGCCTCGGGGAAGGTATGCGCTAGGGGCCGGGAATTCGCTGGCTAACTACGTAAGGCCGGAGAACTACCTGGCAATGCTGGAGGAGGCGGGGACCTGGTAGGGGAATATCCTCCCACTCACCGCAGCAGGAGGTTGTCTGACATGTCCAGAATCGCTTCTTCCCTGTGTCTCGCCTTGATTATCGTGCTCGGCATCGTGGCAGTGACTGGCTGCTCGGCTGCCGACTTCACCCTCCGCGATTTCATCGGTCGCGACTGGCGCAACGAACGCGTCAGCTTCCCTCTCACCGCCGCCCAAGCGGTCCATGCCAAGGCCGGGCACGGCCTCCTGGGCCCCGACGGGCAGCCCACGCTGTACCAGCTCCTCCCCGCACCCGCCGACCAGGAGCCCCGGCTAGAGTTCCTCGCCAACGTGGGCCCCTATGAGACTTCGCCGTATACCTTCGACGACGAGGTCACCCAAGTGCCTACCGACCTGCTCGCGGAGGAGGCGCCGGACCTCTTGCAGTTGAGCAACGGCCAGGTGGGGATAGCCATCCCCAAGCAACTCGTGAACGGGGCGGGGCCGATTCAGCGGCTACGGCTGCCCTCCGGTAAGGTGGTGGGAGGGTCGCTACTCAAGAGCGACGCGCCGCCGACGGCCTACACGGCCACGGTGACCGCGCAGGGCCCGGTCTTTGCTGAGATAACGTGCGAGACGACCTTCGGCGACCAGGGGACGTGGGAGATCCGGTTCCAACTGCAGGCCGGGGAGCCCGTGGTGCGGGTGCTGGAGAACAGCGCGGTGAGCGGCAACGTGGAGTTCCTGCTCTTCCCTGACCGTGACTTGAACGCGGACAAGCTGCTCTACCGCACCGGCAAGGGCCAGATAAACCTCAACCGCCTCGGTGATATCACGCCCGGCGAGGTCTGTGTCCTGGAGCCGTGGTGCCACTGGTGGGAACGAGAGCGCCAAGGGCCTTGCTTCACCATTTTCAACTCCGGGGGCGAGGATGCGCTTTCCCTCGGTGCGGGCCTCGCCAGTGAGTGGGTGGACCCCACGCTGCCGAAGGAAAAGCCCCAGGCCCGTCCCCAGATCATGGTCAAGAAGGATGACCAGGGGATGTACATGACCTTCCCCCTCAAGTTCGGCAAACGGATGTGGATCATGACCGGTCTGCGCAAGGACGACGCGCTGGCTGAATTCCGGCAGGACGAAGCCAAGACCCTCCTGCCCTACGAGTACCTGATCAAGCACGGGCAATTCCCGCTGGACATGGTCAAGGATTACACGCTGGTGTGGGAAGGGGATCACGCCAACTACCCACGCACGCTGGTGACGCAGAAGGACGTGGACCGCTTCCGCAAGTCAATTGAGGACCTGACGCCGTACACGGACGCGATTCCCGGTCACCTCAATACTCCCCCCGACACGATCACGCAGTTCAACATGGAGTCCCTGATCACCACCTACCTGGCCACCGGGGACGCGGAGCTGGGTAAGTACTTAGGCAACTGCACCGCGATGATGCTGGAGCACGCCATCTACCGGGTGGTCATGCAGCCGGACATGCCCTTCGGGTCAGCTCCGCATCACTTCAGCGACATGGGGGCAGCCGTTTTGCTGGCAGACGCTGCGCTGTCTTGTCCAGAGCTGGACCCGGCGCTACGGGAGCGCATGCTGGGGCAGATCGCCTTCCTGGGCTACACGGTTAGCCGGCCCGACTACTGGTCGGGAGAGCGCGGCTTTGCCGCCAATCCCAACATGACCACCTCGGTCATGGGCTACCAGACCACCATCGCCTGTGCCGTCTCCGATCATCCCCTGGCCCAGGAATGGGCCAAGGAAGGCATGGCGCAACTGAAGGGGCAGGTGGACTACTGGACCGACGATAACGGCGGCTGGCTGGAAGCCCCGCACTACGCCATGGTCTCTTGCGACCAGATTCTTGCCGCCTTCGTGATGGCAAGAAACGCCGGCTTCAACGACTACCTCTACGAGCCGAAGTTGCGCAAGTTCATCGACTGGTTCAGCAAGATCTCCACCCCGCCGGATTCCCGGATCAAGGGCTGGCGGCATCTGCCGCCGTTGGGGAATACCTACCTGCAGGAGCCGACGGGCGAGTTCGGGATCGTGGCTTACCTCTTCCGGGACAAAGACCCGGAGTGGTCGGCGCAGTTGCAGTGGATGCACCATCAGCAGGGAGCCTGGCCGTGGCCGGGGATAGGCGGGGCATACCCAGGCTTTGCCGGCTACCGAGCGCTGATGTTCGACCCCAAGCTCCCGGAGAAAGCTCCCGCCTGGAAGAGCGAGCTGTTCCCCGAGACGGGCGTCGTGCTGCGCAACACTTACAACTTCGAGCGCGAGACCTATCTGCACATGATCCAGGGCAACAACCACGCGCACTATGACGACGACTCGGGGAGCGTGGTGATCTGGGGCAAGGGCCGGATCATCTCCGACGACTTCGGCTACTACATCCCCCAGCGCACCGAGCACAGCATGGTCGAGTCGCCGCTGGCCGGCGGCGTTATGCGCGTTACCGACTTCGCGCCCGCCGAGCGGCTGGACTACGTCCGGGGGGTACAGGGCGGCTGGACCCGTCAGATCGCCTTCGTCAAGGACCCCGACCCGCTGGGACCCAACTACTTCGTGATCAACGACACACTGCAAGCCCCGGCCCCCGCCACCTGGAGACTCTACCTGCTGGCCAACAACGTCACCACCGGACCGCACGGGGCGCTGGTGGAGGGCACGGAAGACGTAGATACCGACATCTTCTTCGCCTTGCCAGCACAGGTCCCCCTCCAGACAGTACCGGCAACCCACACGGCCAATGCGGGGCTGAGCCCGGAGGGGGGGCAGGTGCGGCTGGAGATGACCCAGATCGGCCTGGTTGCCTCCACGGAGCGCGAGAAGGTCTTCAACGTAGTGGTCTACCCCCGGCTCAAGAACGAGGCGCTGCCGACCTTCCTGGCGATTGCCGAGGGCCGCGGAGTGAAGCTGGAGACCCCGGCAGGGACGGAATACGTCTTCCTGAGCAACGAGCCGTTCACCTACAAGGAAGGCGACGTGGAGTTCACCGGGACAGTGGGAGCGGTGCAGATTCGCGCCGGCCAGCCCCACCTCAGCCTGGGGGCCCCCGGCAAGCTATCCGCTCTGGGCAAGACCTTGGAGGAGGGAACGGTCACCACCGCCGCGGGGAATCTCTTGCCGATAGGCGACCTGGAGGACGGCAAGCTCACCGGCTGGGTAGCGGACACCCGGCAGTACAACGCCGTGGCGCAGGTCTTCGAGGGCAACCCCGCTCCCAACGACCCCGACCACCAGGGCAAGTTCTGCCTGGCGGTGCAGATCAGAACCACCAGCGGCATGTCCTGGACCCAGCAGCCCGTGTACATTGACCCCACCAAGACCTACAAGTGCAGCTTCAAATACTACACGCCCAACAACATGACGCTCCAGTACGGCGGGTACGGCAACGACCTTCAGGGCCAAGCCAAAGACGACACAGGGCGCGTGTGGGATTGGAGAGCGTACATCAAGGGGCCGACCGACAAATGGCAGGAGACGGAGACGACTATCGGCCCCCCCGGATCGGGGGCGAAATCCACTTGGCTCCCCGGCATGTTCGGGGCGGGATTCGGGTTCAGGATCACCGGTGACGAGAACCTGACGGTCTATGTGGATGACCTGAGGTTCGAGGAGGTCAATTCGTAAGGAGGGGCCGCGATGAGCGGCGGTCACGAAGTGACCGACGGGAGGCCGGCCCCCGACCAAGCGCCCGGCGCCGCCTCAAAACCGTAGCCAATCACCGCCGGCCTGGGGTCCGCCTGCAGGGACCTTCCCCCAAAGCAGTGCGGCGGCGGATTGTAGCACGCGGGGGCCAGCCTCCTGCCCCACGACTCCGTCGCGGGTCACTCGACGCGGCCCCTCCATCAGAAGCTTGTGCCTTGCCCCGGCTTGCAGTACAATTCGCGCTGTTGCGACGAGCGCCGCCAGGCGGCGCTCGTTTGCTGACACCATTCCATGAAACGAGGTTCAGGTAATGCCCGCCAAGCTGAAAGAAGTTCGCTGCGCACTGATCGGGTACGGAGGCGCCTTCAACATGGGCAAGCTCCATGGCGATCAGATCAATGCCGTCCCTGGTATGCGCATCACCGCCGCCTGCGACATTGACCCTAAGCGCGCGCAGCAGGCCGCCGAGGATTTCCCCGGCATCGCCACCTACACCGAGGTCAAGGCCTTGCTCAAGGACCCCAACGTCGATCTCTGCGTCATCATTCTCCCCCACAACCTGCACGCCCCGGTGGCTCTGCAGTGCCTCAAGGCCGGCAAGCACGTCGTCCTCGAGAAGCCGATGTGCCTCTCCACCGCCGAGGCTAAAGCCATGATCACGCTGGCCAAGAAGAACGACCTCATGGTGACCGTCTACCACAACCGCCGGCACGACGGCGACTTCAAGGCGCTGCGCCAAGCCATCGCCGACGGCCTGCTGGGCGAGGTCTTCGAGATCGAGATGTGGGGCGGCGGCTACGGCGCGCCGGGCAAGTGGTGGCGCTCGAAGAAGGAGGTCTCCGGCGGGGCTTTCTACGACTGGGGCGCGCACTATCTCGACTGGCTGCTCAACCTCATCCCTGCGCCGGTGGTGAACGTCAACGGCTACTTCCACAAGCTGGTGTGGAAGCAGTCCACCAATGAGGACCACGTCCAGGCCGTTGTCCGCTTCGGCAACGGCGCCGCGGCAAACGTGCAGTTCTCCAGCATCGCCCACCATTCCCTGCCGCGCTGGCGGGTACTGGGCACCAAGGGCGCCGTTGTCTCTGGCGAGAAGGGCTTCGACTACTACACCGAGCACGAGGGCGTCAAGGTGCAGGGCCTGATCCGCTACGGCGAGGGCACCTGGCAGGACTACTACCCGAACATTGGGGCGCACCTGATGAAGGGCGCGGACCTGGACGTCAAGCCGGAGCAGGCCGCCCGCGTCATCGCCATCATGGAGGCCGCGGAGAAATCCAGCAAGTCGGGCAAGGCGGAGACGCTGCCTGCCTGGCTGGGCTGAGCAGCGGGTCAACGACAGCTGAACGACGGCTCGGGGGCGGGGGCAGGCGCCTCCGCCCCGTTTGCTTGCGCACACCGGGAGGTGACACGTATGGGTGTCCGAGAGCTGCCCATACGGGCGGTTACAAAGGGGCAGCGGCATCACTTCTTTGGGTACTACGATAAGTCGCCATGGGACGATGCGATGGAAAGGGTGCTGGGCTTGGAGGTGGGGTTCATGGACCGCCCCCCCACAGGGAGGGACGTCGCGGTCATCGGGGTCATGGACGTGGCCCGGGATTACACCTGGCAGCCGGTGGCCGAGACGCGGGCGTGGTGCTGGCAACAAGGGGCGATGCTGCGCTGGTTGCCGGGGAGCGGGGACCGGGAGATCATCTACAACGACCTGCAGGAGGGGCAGTTCGTCGCAGTCATCCACGACCTGACGACGGACACCAAGCGGATCTTGCCGCGGCCGGTGTACGCACTCACCCCGGACGGGCGCGCGGCGGTGACGGTCAACTTCACGCGGCTGGACCACTTCTACGCCGGGTACGGGTACGCCGGCGGGCCGGAAGACGGGCAACTGGAGAACCCCGCCCCTGACGACGAGGGCGTCTGGTGGATGGACCTGACGACCGGGCAGTCGCGGCTGGTGGTGTCGCTGGCGGAGCTGGCGGCCTACCGGTCCCACCCGCGCATGGCGGGACGGCCGCGCTACCTCAACCACCTGCAGTTCAACTCGGCCGGGACCCGGTTCATCATGCTTGATCGGTGGATGGCGGACCTCGGCCACCTGACCCGGCTGTACACCGCCGGCCCCGACGGACCCGACCTCTACCTGCTGGCCGATGACGACCTGGTGTCACACTTCGACTGGTGCGGAGCGGAGAAGGTGCTGGCCTGGGCGCGGACGCCCGAGTTAGGCGAACACTACCTGCTCTTCACCGACCAGAGCGAAGAGGTGGAGGTGGTCGGGGCCGGGGTTCTAGATCAGGACGGCCACTGTTCCTACTCCCCCGATCGGCGCTGGCTGCTCACCGACACCTACCCGGACTGTGAGGAGAAACGGACGCTGATCCTGTACGAACTCGCGAGCGGCCGGCGGCACAACGTGGGCCGGCTCTACTCGCCGGCGCCAGCCAGCGATGACCTGCGCTGCGACCTGCACCCCCGCTGGAGCCCCGACGGCCGGCAGGTATGCTTTGACTCGATCCACGAGGGCAGCCGGCAAATGTACGTGATGGACGTCTCTGCCGTAGTCGTCGCTGCTAGTTGAGACAGGCACCACCGCCCAGGGGAGAGACCGTTGCGGAGTCTGGGAGGAGGCGCACTGAATAAGCAGCGGCGACTGGCGTATGACGAACTGGGGAACGGGACGGACCCGTTCCCCCTTCCGCGCTCACCAATCGCCCTCTGCCCTACTGGCCTGCCCGGAACTCCACGTCCACCAGGTCCTTCCCCGACGTGCAGATGACGCGGTGTAGTTGCAGATTAGTCACGCCTGCCGGAGCGCCCCCGGGGACCCAGACGCGGACGCTGAGCAGTGGTTCGATCATCTCCGCTACCCACTTCGGGTCCGCCTCTCCCCTATCGTCCAGGTACGCGAACCCGTCCGCCCCGTTGGGCATCTTCGCGGCGCCGGGCGTCCCGGAGTTCATGTTACACTGCAGCAACGCAGCCCGGGCGGGTGGTTGGGCGTTGTTAAGGAGCACCGTATCTGCGGTCGAGCCCGCTTGGTTCACCCAGAAGAGATTGTTCATGATGAGCAGGTTAGCGTCGGCGCCGTCCCCTGCGGTCTCGACCCGGGCGGTTATGTTGGAGTTGACGGGAAGCAGTAGACCCGTCAACAGGGCAAATGAGCCCCGGAAACCGTCGGCGCCTACCAGGGGGTGTTCCAGCGAGGTCTTGTAGGAGAACCGAGTGGCGTCGATGGCCATCATGCCGGTGTCGTTGAGCAGGATGGCCTGGCCGGCGTCACCGGAGATCTCATGGTAGACGCTGCGCACCACCAGCCGCCCACCCTTCTCAACAGCGTAGTCGGCCTGGGCGGTCCCGGTGGCGCCGCACAACACGGAGACCTGGCTGGGCACGTGCTCGGCGTCTTGCACCAAAGGTCCGCCGACCACCTTCACCCACGTCTGGCACTCGGTGGCCCCCTGCAGATTGCGGAGCATCACGTCGCTACGCTCCAGACCGTTGACGAGGATGCCTGTGGGGCGCATCGTCGGATTGAAGCCGGTAGCGTTGAGTTGGTCGGCGAAGATGCGCCCGCCTGGTTGGTCGGCCTTGTCCACCAGGAGGCAATTGCCACGCTGGGCCTGAAGGGACAGGTCGCGGACCGTCGCTACTGAGGGGCCAACCAGGCGCAGAAGGGTCCCGCCCTCCGGCCCCGTCCACTGCAGGACGGTCGCCGTCTCCGCCGCGCCGTCGCCGATCAACTGCACGTCGCAGCCCGCGGGGATGGTGAGGGTCTGGTCAATGCTGTAGATGCCCTTGGCAATGTGCACGACCGGACGCTGTCCCTGCAGAGCCGCGGCGGAGTCAAGCGCGGCCTGAATCGTCGCCGCGTCCGCCCCGACGGCGATCTCGAAAACCTGCCGCTCTCTAGAGGGCGGGCAGGGCGGCAGCATCGGCAGCTCGCTGCTGATGGTCGCCGGATCCACAACCGTATCGTCGTTGATGCGCAGGAAACGCCCCGTTTCACTCACCGGATCTTCCACCGTGTAAGTGTTGCCTACGAAGGTCTGATTGCCCCAGGTCATGCCCACCACCGGCCCCTCCTGCTCCGGGCGCGACTTGATAACGTTGTTCCCCACGAAGTACGGCCCGCCGTTCCCCAGGCGAATCGCCCACGGCCCCGTCGGCTCGATGATGCGGTTCCCGGTGATGGAGGTGGCAGAGCCCCAGGTGTGGCCGCCCGAGAAATCGAGGAAGCAGTTGGACCCGATGGAGGTATTGTTGATGAAGGACATGGTCATCAGGTTCGCGGTCCCGATGTCCGCGTTCTTCGAGCGCAGGAACAGGTTCTGGTAGGCGTGGAAGTTGCCAGCATTGTTGTACATACCGTAGCCGCAATCCTCAAACCGGCAGTACCACGCCCAGATGTCGAGAGCGTTGTAGTTGGTGGGCACGATGCCCTTCTCCGAGCAGCGCAAGAACTGGCAACGCAGCACCGCGTTCTCCGCCTGCCCGAAGGCGCCGACAATGCCCATCACCAGCCCCATCTTCACGTCCTGGAAGACCATGTCCGAGGTCTCGTTGTAGGTCGAGAACGCCGGCCCGTAGCCGAGAGCCACTGCCGCTTTGCCCTGCCCGTCAAGGGTCAGGCGGCTGATCTTGGAATACCAGGCGTCGTAGGTGAACATGGTCCCATCGGCGGGGCCATCCCACTTCAGGATGGTGGTAGCGGGATCCTCGCCGATAACCGTTATGCCCATGCCCTCCGTGTGGGCTTGGCGGATTGTGCTGACGGTATTGGTGAGGCGATACGTGCCGGCGGGGAAGTACAAGACGCAGGAGTCCTGGTGGAAGCGCAGTTCATCGAGGCCGCGCTGAATGGCGGCCGTGTCGTCGGCCACGCCGTCCCCCACCGCACCGTAGTCGGCCTTGACGTCCTTCCAGGAGGCGTAGGGGCCGTTGAACTCCTCCGCAAAGGCCTGGGAGGCAGCCGCGGCAGTAGGCGCGGGAGTCGGACCCGGGGCGGCCTGGGCGAGGCAACCGGCGAGGAGAAGGCAGAGACAGAGTAGAGTCCAGGTAGAGACGCTGCGCATAGCCAATCACTCCTGCGATTCGGGATGGGATACTGCTCAACTCAACTGCGAATGAAACACCCGGCCCTCCCCCTCATAGGCACCTGCGCGCCAGGGGAGGTTCCACTGCATGTGCTGATCGACGTACACGTCGCGGCGGCCGTTGATCGTGATCGCCAGCCCCGTCATCTCCCACGGCGACAGGTCCCCCTCGTCCCCCTGCACGGGGAGTACTTCGACGGAGACCGGGGGCGGATCATCCCCCTCGAAAGGCACCAGCATCGTCGCAAACAACCAATTCCCGGTCTGGCGGTGCGTATAGGTCAGATGGTCCGGGTTCTCGTAGTCCTTTACGGGCCAGGGATGGGGCTCCATCGCGCCCTGCCCGGCGGCGCCGGGGACGGGAAGGATGAGCAGGTTCCCGCCCTCGCCGTGGGTGACCAGGCGGCCGTCGGGGTGGAGAGTGTGCGGGACGTTGAGGTGAAAGTGGAGCTGGTAGTCGTGCTCGGCCTCGCCGGGGGCGGTGAAGCGGTCAAGCATGATCCAGTACTGGCCGCGCAGGTAGAAGAGCTTGCGGCGGACGGCGGTGACCTTGTCAGGGAGGCGGAAGTAGCCCTCGTGGACGCCGCTGAAGTAAGCGAAATCGCGCTCAGCGCGCCAGTCGTCCACGGTAGGAGTGATGGTGGCGCCCAGGAGGAACTCGGAGACCACCGGGACCTGGTCCTGGCCGTCGACGGTGGCGACGTTGTGGGCGGCGCTGCTTACGCGCCACATGCGGGCCTGCGGGTCGTAGGCGGGATCCAGCGAGGGGCCGTACCAGTTGTCCACCAGGATCCGGCGGCCACGGGCGTATAGCTCGAAGCCGAGGCGGTCGGCGTGCTGGTGGCTCGTGACGCGGGGGCCGACGGGACCGGCGACGAGAGCGAGGTAGTCGGCGCGGCGGGACCAGTCCTGGCGCATGACGTACAGGCCGCTGCGGCGCAGACAGGTGTCGGGAGCGGGCGGGGCGACGGCGGGGACGCGGTGGTAGGCCGGGAGCAAGTTGCGGCCCTCTTCCGACAGGAGGCCGTAGGGGGGTTGCCAGTCCGGGGAGAGGGTCTCGGCGACCCACTTGGCCTCGGGGAGGCAGAACTGCGCGGCGTAGCGGCGCAGTTGGGTGAGAGCTGCGGTTTCCCGCGGAACCGCCCGCAAGTCGCGCCGAGACCATTGGCCTCGGGCGATGAAGCCGGCCGAGACGCGGGTATCATCACCGAAGACCGGGTAGCCGCCGTCGGGGGCGATCAGGTGCCACCCGGCGTCGGCCATGACGCGGAGCTTGGCGCGGGTCGCCTCGCGGACGACCAGCCCGTTCATCTCCGCGAAGTGAGCCCAGCGGAGCAGGTTCCCCGCCGCGAAGAGGCTGTAGCCGGGAGCGCCCTCCCTGCTCCAGCCGTCGTCCTCGAAGAGGATGTCGACCTCGCGGTCCAGGTAGTCCGTCCCGAGCGCGCGGAAGCGAGCGACACCGATGAACTCAGGGAAGCACACGCCGAGGGTGAAGAAGCCCAGGAAGGTGTGGGCCCACCAATTGTGACCCGTGGTACCGAGAGTGGTCTCCGTCCAGGCGCGGGCCTCGGCCCACTCCTTGCCGGCCTTGGTCAAGAGCCACGCGAAGAACGGAGCAAGGTCGGAGTCGGCGCACTCGTCGAGGGGGAACAGGTAGCGGATCAGATCCACCACGGAGTGCACGACACCCCAGTAGCCCTCGTCCCAGCGGTCGCTGTAGTCCAGCACCTTCTCGGCCATCGCGTGGCACCGCTCCGGGGTGGCCGCGAGGATAATCGTCTCCGCCCCGAGGTGGTGGTACGTATCCGAGTGGTTGACTACCAGCGGCTTCCCGCGGACCTTTTCCCAACGCCGCCCTGCGGCCTCTACCTCCTCCGCCGAGGCTCCGGCGCGCAGCTCGGCAACATAGGCCCGGGTATACCCCAGTCGTGGCGTCTCCCGTTCGCGCAGGTGTCGGATCAGACCCAGCGCCGCTTCGGTAGAACGCCCCTCTCGGGAGGCGGCGGCGAAATCTGTCTCCGCCAAGTCCGGGCGGGACCAGTCCACCTGTCCGCAAAGGAATTGGGCAACTTGGTGCAGGCGGTCTTCGGACATGATACTCTCCTGGCAGGTAGGGTCGCGCCAAGCGGCGCGTTCATCCGCAGTCCTCATTCGGTATCTCGCCGGAATCCCGGATCTCCCCCAAGCCCGCTTCCAGGATGCCGTCGGTCCCCGGCGCCAGTTGCGCCGGGAGGTGATACTCCCAGTAGCTGTCCACCTCATAGCCCCCCTCGGGGATCATGCGGGTCGAGGGGAGGTACGCCCGGCAGCCATCAGTGTAGCCCAGGGGGAAGGTCACGCCCCGGTCGTACTCGGCCAGGATGAGGTTGCCCAGATCGGATACCACCTCCGCCTCCACCCCGATTAGCCGGAGGCCCCGGCCCAATTGCAGGGCGTGCAGGTCCATCTCGACGTGCGTCCGGAGCGCGCCGCGCCGGTTGAGCCGCCGCAGCATCTCCTCGGCCCACGCGCGCCGGGCCTCGCGCTCCGAGGGGTCGTGGGCGTCCCGTTCCAGGTCCGACCGCACCGGCAGCGCGTCAAAGGGAAAACGCAGCGTACGGCGGGCCAGGCGCAAGTCCGGCTCGACCTCCACCAGCCCCTCCTCAGCAACGTTGATGACCGCTTCCGCTATCTCGTGCCCCGCCTCCTCCATCTCCTCCCAGGTACCCGGTCGCCAACGCTCCTCCCCCTCCGCCACCTGCCGTGGCTTTGTGTCGCCCCCCGCGCCCTGCAGGAACAACGCCCCCTCCGTCTGGAAGTGCTCATTCAGGAGGCGCATGGCCGCCCCTGGGTAGTCGGCGGAGATGTCCAGGCTGTAGATCATCGACGGGTGACAGGAGGCCGAGAACAGCAGCGAAACCACCTGGCCGTCCGCACCCCGCAGAAGACAAATAGGGACAGTGTTGCAGATAGTCCCCGCGCGGCACGGCGCCCACTGGGCCCGACCCAGGGCGTCCGGTTTGCGGCGGCTGACGGGGACAGCGGTTCGACCCGCGCCCGCCCACAGGCTGACCTCCTGCGTCTGCTCCGCGGCCTGGCAGGCGGCGCTGACGTAGCCCTCCTCTATCTCGTCCATGTACTCCGAGTCCGGCGCGCCGGAGTAGGCCCAGCGGGTCAGGCGAGGGCCGGCGTGCGTGTGGCTGACGTTGAGCAGGATACGGCCGGCGGGCAGGTCCAGCCGCCGGCCGATCGCCCCCTTGAAACGATCCACGTGCCGCCGCTCGAAGAACAGCAGATCAGCGCCAAGGATCAGCGATTGCTCGCCCTCGTGCCTGAGATACAGCGCGCGGACGTACAGGTCATCGTGGATGCTGGTGATGCCGCCTTGCTGCCCGAGGCCCTCCATGGGCAGACCCAGAGGCGGGGTGACCTTGGCTTGACCGAAGCCTGCGAACATGGACCTTCCTCCCTAGTCGTGGCACGCAGAATGGAACAGGCGCCCGCTGCCGCGGCAGTCTTCGCACTGCCAGGGCAAGTTCCACTGCGTGTGAACATCTACATAAACGTCCGCACGACCGTCTAGGGTGACCTCGAGACCGGTGACTTCCCAGGGGGAGACCGTGCGTCCGTCGGCCACCACTGGCAACAGACGCGCGCTCACCTCCGGCAAGGCCTGCTCTCCGAAGGGCACCAGCACCGTAACCAACAGCCCATGCCCGCACGCGGCCTGGGTGTAGACAAGCTGCTCCGGCGCGGGGTAGCCCTCCAGCGGGTAGGGGCAGGGCTCCAGGCTGACCTCGCCACTCGCCCCGACCACCGGCAGGAACAGCAGGTTGCCGCCCTCGCCCTCCGTGATGACGCAGCCCTCCTCTGCCAGGCGGCAAGACGCGCCCACCTGGAAGTGCTGGCGATAGGTGTGCTCGTCCTCCTCGTTCCCCGCCGTGAAGCGATCCACCAGAATCCAGTAGTCGCCGCGCAGATAGAAGAGCTTGCGCCGGGTGCCGCTGACCTTCTTGTCTAGGCGCTCATAGCCCTCGTGCACACCGGAGAAGTAGGCGTAGCTGGGCTCCGAGACCCAGGCGTCGACGGTCGGCAACACCACCTGCCCGAAGCGGTAAGTGCTGCGAATGAGCACGTTGTCCTCACCGTCGACGGTGGTGGCCGAATGGGAGGGCGTGGTCACGCGCCAGCGTCGTCGGGGGTTGGCGTAGTCCACATCCGGGCCCTTGCCGTTGCCGATCAGAAGGGCACGCCCCCGAGCGCACAGCTTCAGGTCGAAGATGGCGCTATGCCCGTGGCTCGAGACCACGGTTCCGTGCGGGGAGGCCTCGATCGCCGCGTAGTCGGCCGCTGTCGTCCAATCGCTGCGCATAGCGTAGTAGCCGGAGGCCGCCAGGCAGGTGTCCACCGTCGCCGGCCGGCGTGTCTCCAGCGCCTCATAGGCCGGCTGCAGGTCCTCCCCCACCGAGGGGTAGTTTAGCGTTTCCACAAGCATCTTGCCGAACCCCGAGGGGCGGCCGGGGTCCATGTGCTCGGCCAGGTACTTCGCCTCCGGCACGTCCAGTAGCGCGGCCAACGAACGACCCCGCTCGAAGAGGTGCGCCCCGAGGCTGAAGCAGTCGCCAAAGGCGGGGTAGTTTCCGTCCGGCTGCAGCAACTTCCACTCCACCTCCCCCATCAGCCGCAATCTCTCGTAGAAGTCCGCGCTGAAGCTCAGACCGTTGGCCTCCGCCAGGCGTACCGCGTCTAGGAAGAGGTCGGTGGTGCCGAGGTGATATGCCACCGAGCACTCCCGCGTCATCCCGTCGGGGAAGATCAGGACGCGCATCTCTCGCTCGAACCAGTCGGGGTAGAAGGCCTGGAACTGGGCAAAGCCCTTGAACTCCGGAAAGAGGAAGCCGGCTTTCCACATCCCACCGAATTGGGCTACCCACCAGTTATGGCCATCGCTGCCGTGGGAGTGCTCGTTCCAGCGCCGGGCCCACTCCCACTCTCGTTCCATCTGCGCCGCGAGAGAACCGAATAGGGGCAAGATCGCCTCGTCGGAGCATTCCTCTAACGGCCAGACGGCCTGCAGATAGCGAACCAGATTGATCACGGTATGGATCGCGCCCTGGCCCCAGGTTTCGCGCGACTCGGCCACCAGCCGGCCGTAGGCCTCGAAGTCCTCAGTCCTTCCCGCCACCTGGAGTACCTCGGGACGCGCGGCGAGGAGCGTCCCCCGCCCGTCCGGCCAGTCCCCCCCGAGGAAGGCGACGGGCAGCAGGTCGTCCAGCGTCCGGCGCGCCTGCTCCCGGAAGGCTGGTGTGGCCTGCGCGCGGAGTTGGCGCACATAGTCTGCGCTGTAACCGAGGAAGGGCTGCTCCCGCTCGCGCAGGTATCGCATCAGGCCCAGCGCCGCGGCCGCCACCTCGCCCGCCCGGAAGGCTTCGGCACAGGGCGTGGTGGCCAGGCCGGGACAGTCCCAGTCCACCTGGGCGCAGACGATCGCCGCTACTTGCTGCATGAGGTCGTCCATGATGCCGTGGGCCTCACTTGGCGCGAACGAGCTTCACGGTCACGGACGGCCCCTCCTGCTCGAGTAGGTCCTCCTGGCCCTCCGCCACTTGCCAGCCGGCAGGTAGCGCCAGCAGCCGCGAGGCTGGGCTTCCGTTCAGACAAGTCAGTGTCCCGGTCTGCCCGTCCAATACTACCTCCGTCGGCCCACCGGCGATTCTGATTCCCTCAGCCTCCACGCCCTCCTCGCCCCAGCTTGTCAGGCTCACCTGTTCTCCACGTCGGGTGACGTAGGAGTCCACGCCAAGGGTCAGGGTGAGGTCGCCCAGCCGTATCACCGTAGTCTCTCCCTCGTACTCGACGGAGCAAGGGTCGGGCCTCTCCCCCTTGCGGAAAGGTAGCAATATCATGCGCATCGGCGAGCTGGTGCGCACCCGCAGGATGTCCTGGCGCTCCTCGTAGGGGCGTCCGACGGCCTTCTGGAACTGACTGGTCTCGAGGCTCTGGTTCCAGTTGTTGGCCCAGTTGCCCAGCGCCATCTCGGAGGGGGCGGCGCAGTCGGTGTACAGGTCCCAGTCAATGAGCCACTGGCCCGTGAACTGTAGCTGACTGAGGCCCTGCGGCAGCGGCGCCGGAGTGCCGGTGGAGGGTAGCTCCTGCTTCGTCTTATCCTGGCGGTCGTAGAGGCGCTCGACCGGGGTCACCGCGCCCCCGGGGGTGGTGACTGGGCCCTCGGCCATTAGGTTGAGGGTGGAGATCATCGGCTTGCCCTCATTGTCCGGGCCCGGGAAGGCGTCCTCGATGATTATCACCGGGGTCTCCGGGACCGGGGACAAGAGCCGGACCGTACGCCGCCATTGAGTGTCGGGGTTGCCCTGCCAGTGGAAGGTAGCGGTGGAGGAGGCGCTCTCGGCGAAGGACAGGAAGGGCGTGTGGTCGGTGTCCCACCAACTGGCCATGCCGCCGCCGCCCGCGGGGAGGTCGAGCGGAGTGTTGTCCGCCGTCCAGGGGCGATTCAAGGCGCTCTCGGGCAGGGCGATGCTGTGCATCATTCCTCCCGCGACGCGCGGGTAGTAGATGGGACCCCAGTCGAGCGAGAGCGGGGCGCCCAGGGCATAGATCACCACCGTGCCGTTGTCGTTGTGGCGATGGTCGCTGAGGGTGGTGCCGTTCACGAAGTAGACCGCGGTCTCGTTGGGAGTATCCCAGGCGGAGCGCAGCACACTCATCCAGCCGGGGAAGTCGGCGCTCTCCAGGGCCGGCGTCTGGCTGGGGAGGGTGGAGTCAATCTTCAGATAGGTACTGCCGATGAACCCGCTGGAGGGCGAGCCCATGGCCTGCCAGGCGCCCATCAAACGGGCGCTGAGCGCCGGGTCGCTCGGGGCGAAGGCAGTGCCCAATTGGCCGGGGCGGGTGGAGTACTCGGTGGAGCCATCACCCACGGCGATGATCTTGCGCAAACCGCCGAAGCGCAGGTCGGGCGGAGTCATTAGTTGCATCTCCCACTCCGCGTAGCGCTTGAGGACCGGGTCGGTGGCGCACAGGTCCACGACCTTGGCCATCTGCAGTTGCTGGATCAGGTTGAGGATGGGGCTCATGGAGGCGCCGGTGTAGTGGGCGCTGGCCGTGCAGGCACCGGTCTCGGCGACGTAGGAGTGCAGTTGCCGGACGGTGTCCTGCTTGACCTCCTCCACGTGGGGCTTGAGCAGGGGGTGCTGGGCGAGGAAGGCCGTGTAGGCATAACGCGTGCCCAGCCACATGGAGGACATGTTCGCGGGCCCCCAGTTCATCCCGCAGTTCGGCTGCATCGGCGACAGGTCGTTGTTCCACAGGAGCACCCCGTACAGAGCCGCGGTCTGCTTGAGGCGCTGCTTGTCGGCGGCGGAGACCACGTCAGAGGCCAGGAGTTGGTCGAACCACATGAGCGCGGAGCCGATGCCCAAGCAGCCCATGAAGTAGTGCGTCTCGTGGCGGTAGATGCCCTGGCCGTTGACCAAGGTTTCGAGGAACATCTGGCCCCAGTCGAGCGTGGACTGGACGGCCTTCTGGGCGACGGCGGCGGTGGGAGTACGCCAGAAGTCAAGCATGCCCCTGAAGTAGGGGTCGCCCTGGTAGAGCGTATTGTACAGGGTCTTCTGCCCCTGGGCGGCCTCCTCCTGCAGTTGGGCGGCCAGCCGCTGCGACACCTCTGGTTTCACGTAGAGACTCCCGTAGCCGGCGGGCGGGTCGGGGAAGTCGGCGGGGAAGCGGTAGATGGTGTTCAGATTAACCCCGCCGTGCAGGTTCATCTGCCGGTTGATGCCCTGCAGCTCTCGCACCGGCGCCAGGTCGGTGCCCCGCTTGCCCAGGAAGATCCCCCAGTCGAAGCGCATGTGGGTGCTGTAGAACTGGGTGGGCATGAGCCGCTGGAACTTGACCTGTAGCCCGGCGATCTTCATGCCGTTCTCGGTGCGGGTGTCGATACTCACGCCGCTCAGCCCGGGGTTGATAAGGCGGGAGGCACGCCCGGCGAAGATGCCGAAGAGGTTATCGTAGCCGCCCCGTGCAGTGGAGTAGAGCTGCCAGTAGTAGCCAGTGCTCACGCCCCAGGGATCCCAATGGGACATGTAGGGGTAAGTGGTCCCGCTCCAGCGATCCGGGGCCGCCGGGGCATAGTTGAGATCCACCAGGGCGTCGTGCCGTTGGTTGCCGAAGGTCTCGTAACGGTAGACTGCACCGTCTTCTTCATGGCCGGCCTCGGGGGAGGAGGCGTGGTGACCCCGGTACTGCGCCCGAGTAGGGTTGAGGCCCTCGGTGATGTTGACGCGATAGGCGATGTCCACCTCGCACTCTTCCTCGAAGAGAATCGAGGGCTGTCCGGCCTGCACCTCGATGATGACACTGTACGGCCCCTCCCCGGCCGGAATGACCTCCGGCATGCGCTGCCCGCGCAGTTCGCCACGGTCGAAGACGTAAGAGACCTTCACGCGCGCCACCAGCGGGCCTTTCTCCAGCCATTCGACGGCCATGGACTTGGCGGGGCGGTCCATGTAATTCGGGCCGACCGCTGTCCAGGTCCCGTCTCGATAGCGCAGCCCTTGAATCGGCGCTGGGGTCTGGGTCAAGTCGGTTGCGGGCTTAGGCACCCGCAGGCCGATCATCCCGTTGGTAATCTCCCAGTGGTCCGCCTCTACGGCGATGGCTACCGGCTCCGGACAGGCCGCAGGCCTGCCCGGATTGAGCGCAAAGCTCCGACTGTCACCGGCCGGCAGGCTGGTACGCACCGCCAGCTGGCCGTTGGCCATGATTTGGAGAGGCACAGGCTTGCCTTCACCGTCGGTCAGCGCCGCGTTGGTCGCCGTAACACCCGCCGGCAAGTCCAGATACACGATCTGGTCGGAATGCGCCACGCCAAAGCGCTCCTCCAGCTCCCACGAAGCCAGCGACCCCGCAGGTGCGGCCTGGATGGCGGACAGAGAAAGCGCGCAGAGAAACACGGCGGCCGAGAGCAGCAAGAGGGTCTGGTGTCGCGGTAGGTATGCCATCGGTGTAGGGTCCTCCGTTGCCTGAATGCTCACTGGTACGGGCGAGTATTCATTTCCCCACGTACGCGCGGAAGTCCTACTTCGGGTCCGGGGGCCGGAGGGGCGCAAGCAATCGCCCCCGCTGGGCAGGTAATCCCCGCGCTACGACGAACCTGCCCCCGTTCGGACCGTCGACATCTCGCTCTCGGGAGGTTCCGATATGCCCGCAAAGATGACCGCCGCTGAGAAGCACCAGCAGCGCCGACTGGCCTGGTTTCGCCAGGCCCGCTTTGGGATGTTCATCCATTGGGGACTCTACGCCCAAATGGGCCGACATGAATGGGCCATGCAGAACGAGCACTGGCCCCTGCACGAGTACGAGAAGCTCGCGCCTACCTGGCACCCCAAGCCCGGCGCGGCCCGCGAGTGGGCCAAACTCGCCGCCGATTCCGGCTGCCGCTACATGGTGATGACCACCAAACACCATGAAGGCTTCTGCCTGTTCAATTCCGCACTCACCGACTACAACGCGGTCCAACTGGGCCCGAAGCGAGACCTGGTCGCCGAGTACGTGGACGCTTGCCACGAGTTCGGCCTGCGGATGGGGTTCTACTACTCCCTGATGGACTGGCACCATCCCGACGGGATGCGGTGCAAGCGGAGCGAGCCCGCTCGCCGGCGGTTCGTGGACTACATCCACGGCCAGCTGCGAGAGCTGCTCACCAACTACGGGAAGGTCGACGTCATATGGTACGACGTCTCCTATCCGCTGGACGCCGCGGGGTGGGAGTCGGAGAAGATGAACCAGATGGTGCTGGAGCTGCAGCCGGACATCATCATCAACAACCGCAATCAGCTGCCCGGAGATTTCGGCACTCCCGAGGAGCACATCCGCGCCGAGGAGCGCATGTGGGAGGCGTGCATGACCACCAACGGGTCGTGGGGCTATGCGCCTATCGGCCAGCAGTGGCGGACGGCGGGGGAGGCCGTGGATATGCTCCGCACCTGCGCGGCCGGCGGGGGGAACCTACTGCTCAACCTTGGCCCCGCACCCGACGGGAGCCTGCCGGCCCCGGGCAAGCGCCTGTTCAAGCAAGTGGGCAAGTGGCTCACCCAGAATGGCGCAGCTGTCTACGAGGCCACCGACCCCGTGCCGCCGATTCAGCCTTTCACCGGCGGCTGCACCGCCCAGGGCAACACACTCTACTTCCACTGCCGGCGCTGGCCGGGGACGAAGCTGGTCATCGGGGGAATCGCGAACAAGGTCAAGTCCGTGCGTTTCCTGGGCGGGGCCAAGGTCAAGTTCACCCAGACCCCCGATCAGCTCTTCCTGCGAGGTCTGCCCGAGAAGGCCCCCGACCCGCTGGCGACCGTCTTCGCGATCGAATTGGACGGTAAGCCGAAGGGCCGCGGCAGTCATATGACCCTCCCGCAGCCCAAGACGCTGAGGTGACAGCGCGTGCGGAAGAGGCTCGCCGCTCCGTAGGGGCGGATATTTCGCGGAGGCCGTATCTCCGCGAAATATCCGCCCGCGGTTGCGCGAGTCCTCACGGACAGGGCCGGCGCGCCCCGGTCGGTTCCCGGCGGCCGCGGGCGGATGTTGTTGGGCGAGTACGCCCGCCAACATTCGCCCCTACGAGAGGCCGACCCGTTCTGTGCATAAACCGATAGGAGGAGTCCGTGATGTGCAAGTATGGTTCTGGTACCCATAAACCCCTACGGATGGGGATGGTCGGCCTGCACTTTGGCCGCTACATCATCCGCGACAGCGTACCCAATGACGGCCAGGGCCTGATACACGTCACCCGTGTCTGTGACCTGCTCCCCGAGCGCCTGGCGCAGTTCCCGGAGATCCCTGGCACCGCCCGCATGGATGATCTGCTCGAGGACCCCGACCTTGACGTCATCGGCCTCTTCACCGGCCCGGTCAACCGGGCCAAGCTTATCGAGCGGTGTCTGGAGGCGGGCAAGGACGTCATGACCACCAAGCCCTTCGAGCTGGACGCCGAGGAGGCCCTCCGCGTGCTCCACAAGGCCCGCGACATGGGCCGCGTCGTGCATATGAACTCGCCCAACGCCCGGCCCCAGTCCGACCTGCAGAAGCTGCTGGACCTCCTCAAGGAGGGCGTCCTGGGCACCCCCACGCTGGCCGTCAGTACCGTCTGGGTGTACTACGGCCCCACCGAACCGGACGGCACTTGGTACGACGACCAAGCGCTGTGCCCCATCGCCCCCATCTTCCGCCTCGGTATCTACCCCCTCAATAACCTCTCGCAGATCTTCGGGCCGGCCCAGTCCGTGGTGGCCCAGAGCACCCGCGTGGAGACCAAGCGCCCCACCGCCGACAACGGCGCGATGTCTATCGTCTACGAGTCCGGCGCCATCGCCACCATGGCCGCCTCCTTCGTGGTGGGCGGCAAGGACCACTATCGCAACTCCATCACCCTGTGCGGCACCAAGGGCGTGGCCTACCTCAACGTCGGCCCCCGACCACGGGTCGACCGCCCGGCCCCGCAACTGGTCCTGTCCACCGAGGATCGGCTGGAGGAGTTTGAGCTGTCCACTGGCTCCGGCGACTACGACTGGGAATTCTTGTATGAGCGGGTGACGGGGAAGGTGGCCCAGGATGTGACCACCCCGGAGCAGATCGCACAGAGCATCAGAATCGTGGATGCGATGCGCCGAGCCGAGGTATCCGGAAAGGTGGAGGAGGTCTGACTATAAGTGGCAGGGGCGGGAAAGCCCATACCACAGAACACATGTACATCGGGGCGGGCTGAAAAGCCCGCCCCTCGCGTGTGTCTGGACTCTACGCCCGCAGCGTCTGCACCAAATGCCAGGCCAGCACCGCGTGCCCGATCAGATTCGGGTGCACCGGCTCCGGACAAAGCGTCTCGGGACTGTGGGCAGCGATGATCTCCTGCCCAATCTCCTGGGTGCGGATCAGGGGGGCGCCGAACTGAGCGGCGAGCTTCGCCACCGTTTGCTGGTAGCGAGGTAACAAGTCCCAGCCGCGAACGCCGTTCTCGTCCATCTGGTCGCGTGTGGTGAACAGGAAGGGCTCCAGCAGAATCAGCCGACAATCGGTCTCTTCCACAGCCCGCTGCAACAGGCTCTCGTAGCGCACGGCAAACTCCTGCGACCCCACTTCCGCCCGACCGCCGACGTACTGATAGCAGTCGTTGATCCCTACCAGCACCGACAGCCACGTCGGGTGCAGGTCTAGCACCTCCGCCTGCCAGCGGTTCTCCAGTTCCACAGTGGTATCCCCGCCGATGCCGCGGTTGAAGTACGTCACCTGCAGCGTCGGCGCCTGGGCCAAGATCAGGCCCTGGGTAATGGCTGCATAGCCCGTCCCCTGCGGCGTTCCCTCGTCCCTCCTCCCGCAGTCGGTAATGCTATCGCCCATGAAAACAAAGCGATCTCCGTCTTTCAACGCAAAAGGCATAGTGAGTGATGGCTCCCTGGGGAAAAGACTTCATACTTGAGACCTCAGACTTCAAACCCCAGGCCAGTAACGGGAGGCTGGCGCCGCAGGTCTGGTGGGATTCTCCGGGCAGCCGGAAATGTCCTGCGCGCCCGGCCGGGGTCCCCAGTCTGAGGTCTGAGGTCTCCCCTCTCCCTCTCTTGCCACGGGGTCTCTCACCAGAGAGGGGGCAAGGGGTGGAGCTCCTGTGTTCTCCGCCCTCACCAATCCCGTTGTGGCTGGACCACTCCTTGCCGCAGCAGGTAGTCGTACGCCGACAGCGCGGCCTTCGCGCCATCGCCGGCGGCGATGATGATCTGCTTGTGCGGGGTGCTGGCCACGTCTCCCGCCGCGAAGATCCCCGGCACGCTGGTCGCGGCGTGGCAATCCACCGCGATCTCCTTCCACTCGTTCAACTCCACCAAATCGCCGAGCCACTCGGTATTGGGGATCAGGCCAATCTCAATGAATACGCCCTGCACTGGGATTTCTCGCTGCTCACCGGTCGCCCCCGAGGCCACCACCACCGACTCCACCTGCTGCTGCCCGCGGATCTCCACCACCTCGTGCTGCAGCAGCCAGGCCGTGTTCGGCGCCCGCTCCGCCTGTTCCATCAGCACCTGGTCCGCCGGCCACCGATCCTGCACCTCTATAATTGTCACCTCGCTGGCCACCTTGCTCAGTGAGAGCGCGGCTTCTATCCCCGAATTCCCCCCTCCCACCACCAGCACCGGCACCCCCCGGAAGAAGGGCCCGTCGCAAGTGGCGCAGTAGCTCACCCCCCGCCCCACCAAGTCCTTCTCCCCCGGCACCCCCAGCCTGCGCGAGTGCTTGCCGGTCGAGATGATGATGGTGCGCGAGTTGAGCACTTCCCCGTCGCTAGTAACGACGTGGAAGTGGTCGCCCTCCGCCGCCAGGCTCTTGACCACAGCGCCTAGGCGGGTGGTGATGGGGAAGTGTTCAACCTGTTCGTGGAACTTCTGCGCCAACTCCGTGCCCGAAATGTACTCGAACCCCATGTAGTTGGCGATGTCGGCAGTCAGGTTGGTCTGGCCGCCAATGTCCATGGTGACCATGATCACGTCGAGCTGCTTGCGGGCAGCATAAACCGCCGCCGTCAGGCCGGCCGGCCCGGCTCCGATGATGACCACGTCGTATAGATGCACCTGCTGCTCCGATGACATGCTGTCTTGTAGTCGTGGGGAAGGTCTGGATGGTTCAGTGCGAGGGGCCGTCCTCGACGCGAGTAGTTAATAAACACTTAACACAGGCGCAACACGGGCATAACATCCCGCTAGTAGTATGGAGCTTGCCGGAAGGGGCGGATGGGGTCGTGCAGTTGACCTCGCGCCGGGCGAACTGATCTTAACCTGAGCAAGCGCCCGTTTCCGTCTAGCGGCGCGCAGGAGGACACGAGATGACCGTACGGTCTGGCACGAGCGTTCACGAGGACATCCGGGACTATTGGAGCAAGCTGGTACGCAAAACTGTCGAGGAGACCGGCGTCCACCGCAAGAAGCTGAGCTTGCCCCTCGGAGCAAAGCTACCGCCAGAACGCAGCAGCGTCACCCGCTGTGCGCCGGCTTCTCACGGTAGTTGACGCCTCCGACCTGCTGGCACCGGCGCCCCACGGGGGGCCCTCCCCTACACCACCTCCACGCTCCCCGCCTCACACAACGGATTGGTCCGGGCCGCGAACGAGAACAGATAGGGGTAGAACCGCTTGAGGTGAATCATGTACTCCAGCCACTGCGTCAGCAACCGTCCGTAGGCCCGCTCGCAATCCCCGGCCAGATGCTCCAGGTCGCTCGCGGGCAGGTCCTCCAGCGACTCGCGCGCCGCTAGTTCCTCCTCCAGGTGGGAAACGGCCCAGAGCAGGTCGGTGAACTGTTCATGCTCCAGCAGCGCGGGATTCTCCAGCAGGCGAATCATGAGGTCCCGCTCTCCGGCCAGGAGCTTGCGCAAGGGTGCCAGTCGGGCGGGATCGGCCTGGAGCTTGAACTTGGCGCCCTGGACCCAGCGAATGGTCTCCCGCATCTGCCCCTCCTCCCACGCCGTGTCCTCCCCCAGGCGCGCTGACACCTCCTCGTGGTTGACAACCATGCAGGTAAGTTGCTTGAGCAAGGGCCGCCCGCACGCGCTGAAGAAGGTCCCGATGACCATGTTGAGTTTGTGCCGCCGGCTCTGCTTCTCCCGTTTGCCGAGGAGCTTATCCACCACGAAGTAGAGCAGCGCCACTTCCAGGGGAAGAAAGGCCAGGTCAAGCAAGGTGTAGAAGTACACGTCCGCGTGGCGATGGAACAGCAAGTGGTTGACGACGTCCAGTCCGGCCCAAATTAGCACCAGGACCAGGACGAACAGCGCGGTGTCACGTTTGCTCATATCGTCAGCATGCCTCGCTTAGACGAATTCGTCAAGGAGTGTTTCGGCATCTTGCGGGGCACGGAAGCGGAGCGCGGGTGGCTCACCGGCGACCCCGGGCATGTCGTCGGTAAAGACGGGGCGCTCACCGCGGTGGATCACGCCTAGCGGAATCCGCACATCCCATTCCTCCGCCTTGGCCAGCGCCGCCGCGCGGTCGGTCGGGTCGTAATCCTCACCCAGCTTGTAGATCCGCTGCTCGTACCAGTCGTCGGTGTTCAAGCGGTTGAAGGTAACGCAAGGCTGCAGCACGTCAATCAATGCCAGACCCCGGTGATCCATGCCCTGGGCGATCAGCCCCGCCAAGTGGTTAAAGTCCCGCGCATAGCCCCGCGCCACGAACGGCGCTCGCATCAACACCGCCAGCGCCAACGGGTTGAAGCGCTGGTCGTGCGGCCCGGTGGGCTGAGTTCTAGTGACGAAGCTCTCCTCGCTGGTCGGGGAGGCCTGCCCCTTGGTCAGGCCGTACACCTGGTTGTCGTGCACGAGCACCGTAATGTCCGGGTTGCGGCGCAGGGCATGCAGGAAGTGGTTGCCCCCCTCGCCGTAGCAGTCGCCGTCGCCGGTGGTGACCAGCACGGTCAGGTCCGGCCGCACCGCCTTAGCCGCCGTCGCCGGAGGGATCGCCCGCCCGTGCAGTCCGTTGAAGTAATTGCACTTCAGGTACTGGGGGAGCTTCGCCGCCTGCCCGATGCCGGAAAAGAGCGCGATCTGCCAGGGCTCGCGCCCCGTGGCGACCATCGCCATCTTCACCGCCTGCAGGACCCCGAAGTTCCCGCAGTGCGGGCACCACGCGGCCGGTTGCGATTTGTAGTCAGCAAGGGTAGGCATAGGTACTCTAGTGGCAAAGCGCAACTTATAGACCAGTCGCCTCCACTATCTCTCTCGGGCTAAACGGTCGCCCGTCGTACTTACTCACGAGATCATCGGCCTGGATCCCGGTCTCCCGCCGGATCAACTCCCGGAACTGGCCGGTGGCGTTGTTCTCCACCACGACGCTGCGTTGGGCTGACCGCATCGCCGCGGCCACCGGTTCCGTCGGGAAGGGCCAGAGCTGGGAACAGTGGAGGGTAGACACCGGAAGCCCATCATAGCGAAGGAGGTCAGCCGCCTCGGCGATGCAGCCTCGCGTGGAGCCCCATCCCAGCAGCAGCAAGTCGGGCCCCACATCTCCCTCCAGCAGCGGAGGGACGATCTCCTCGCGCATCCCCGCATACTTCCGCCGCCGCTTCTCTACCATGGCCCGCCGAGTCTCCGCGTCCTCCACAATATGCCCGTGTGCGTCGTGTTCGTCGCTGTCTACCTCCACCACCACGCCAGGCGTACCCGGCACGGCCCGCGGCGAGACCCCCGACTCGGTCACCCGATACCGTGCATAGGAGTACCCCTCCCCTATCTCCTCCGCCGTGGCCAGGTGCCGCTCGATCTCCAGCCCGGACAAATCAAAGCGCGGCGAGGTCATGGTCATGTCGCCCAGGTACTGGTCGAAGAGCACCAGCGCGGGCGTCTGGTACTTGTCGGCGAGATTGAGGGCCCGGAAGGTCAGGTAGAAGGCTTCCTCGGGGTTGCCGGGTGCGAAGACAAAGCGCGGGAATTCCCCATGCCCGGCGTGCAGGGCGAACCACAACTCTCCCTGCTCGGTGCGAGTAGGCAGGCCCGTCGCCGGACCCGGCCGCATCCCCAACCCCACCACAATCGGCGTCTCCGTTATCCCCGCGAGCGACAGCCCCTCGGCCATCAGCGCGAATCCTCCCCCTGAAGTCGCGGTCATGGCGCGCGCCCCCGCGTACGCCGCCCCCAGGCACAGGTTGATCGCCGCAATCTCATCCTCTGCCTGCTCGACCACTATCCCGAACTGTGCTGCGTGCTGAGCGAAGTAATTGAGGATCCCGGTCGAGGGGGTCATCGGATAGGCCGAGTAGAACTGCACCCCGGCGGCAATCCCGGCCAAGGCCATGGCCTCAGTGCCCCCGAGCAGCAACTTGCCGTGCGGGGGAAGAGAGGGGGGCGAACGGCTCAGCCGTTCGGCGTAGTGCTGCTGCACATAGTCCGCCCCAGCTTGCGCGGCCTGCTGGTTGCCGGCCACCACCTCCGGACCCTTGCGGCCAAAGGTATCCGCCAGCAGCCCCAGGTACGTCTCCAGCGGGTGCCCGGCCACGGCCAGGGCGGCTCCCGCCGCGACCGTGTTGCTGTATATCGCGGCCCCCGCCCCCTCCGCCAGCCCCCGGAAGGGTATGAGCAGCGTCCCCGGGGACGCCTCCGCCGCCTCGCCCTCGGCCAGGATCACCCCGCCCTCCGCCAACGCCCCGCGATGCTCCTCCTTCGTCCGTCGGTCCAGGGCCACCAGGAGGTCTACCTCCCCGCGAATCGCCTGCCGCGACTCGTCGGTGACGCGGATCTGGTGGAAGTTATGCCCCCCACGGATGCGGGACATGTAGTCCTGGCTGGTGAAGACGTGGTAGCCGTCGCGGTGGAACACCCGCCCGAGCGCCGTGCCGGTAGTGTCCACACCCATCCCCGCTTCCCCGCCTAGTCGGAGGTTGAAGTCCATGATCAAGGAGAGATTCCCCGAGAAGCTGATGTAGGAACCGGAGCGGCGTCGGACTTCGGCAGAGCGGTAAGTCTCAGGGCGCCCCTGGTATTGCCTGCGAGATCACGAAACGCCGCCCGGCCCCTGACGGAAGCCTCCGTGTAGGGGCGCGTTTTGCGTAGCGTAGCGGAGCAACACACGCCCGCTCGCTAACCGAACGCATGCTGGACGGGCGGCTGTCGCGGTGCGGATGCCGCGAAAGCCGCCCCTAGGGGAGCACCGGCGAAACACCGATGCCCCCAGGAGAAGCCGCCTCTACCTCGCCGCCGCCAACCGGGCGGCCACGTCGTCCCAGTTGACCGCGTGCTGAAAGAACCCGGCGGTGAAGTCACTGCGGCGGTTCTGGTACTGCAGGTAGTAAGCGTGCTCCCACACATCCAGCACCAGCACCGGCGTGACGCCCCACATGGCCAGGTTCTGGTGTTTCTCCGCCTGCAGGATCACTAGGCTCTGGCCCTGCGGCTCCCAGGCGAGTATCCCCCACCCGGAGCCCTGCACGGAGTTGGTGGCCGCCAGGAACTGGGCCTTGCAGGTGTCGACCGAGCCGAAGTCCTTGACGATCTGGGCCGCCAAGTCTCCGCTGGGAGCGCCGCCGCCCCCCGGCTTCATATTGGCCCAGAACAGGCTGTGGAGCAGGTGTCCACTGTAGTTGAAGGCCCGGGCGTCGCACAACCCGCGGATGGCTGCGAAGTCGCCTGACTTCTGCGCCGCCTTCACCTTCTCCTCCGCGTCATTGAGCGTATTGACGTAGGCCTGGTGGTGCTTGTCGTGGTGCAGGTGCAGTGTCTCGGCGCTCAGGAACGGCTCCAAGGAGTCGTACGCGTAGGGCAATTCCGGCAACATGGATGGCATGTTGACATCTCCTTCTCTGGGGGCATGAATTGGGCGCTTCTTGGAGAGCGGCGGCGGCGCCGCTGTGCAGCATTTCCCACCGGGCCGCTCCGGCCCACGCGCTGCTCACGACCGACTCCCGGCGAGTCGTTATCTAGACCGCCTCACGCGATCGCCAGGTCCACCTCAACGGTCATGCCCTCATAGGGCAAGCCCTTGTTCTTGCAGGCCCGGGCGATCTCCATGCCCATACAGTTGCCCAGGACGACCAGCACGCCCATGGGCGCGATCATCGCCAGGTCGTGCCCCCCCAGCGGGCGGCACGACGGCACTTACCTTGTGCCCCATGGTCTTCCCGACGAAGAAGGTCGGCCCGACGTTCACTGACCTGCTCGTCCACTTGGCCATCTTCGCTGTCTTCCTATCCCTCCGCGATGATCGTCTCGACCTTGGCGCCGTTGATGAGCGTGTTATGCACATTGCACAGCGGCTCCGCCGCCAGGATCGCCCGCTTCGTCGCTTCGTCCGCCGACCCCGGCATGTGTACGGTGACCGTGAAGTTGTCGAGTCGGTGCACCGTCTCCTCCAGATCGGCGGAAACCTCCACGACCAACCCCTCATAGGCGATTCCCTTGTTCTTGCAGACCAGGACGATGACGGTCCCCAGACAGTTGCCCAGTGCCCCTAGCAGCGCCTCAACGGGCGTCATGGCGGCATCGCTCCCGCCCATAGGTTGGGGGATGTCGCAGAACATCCTGTGCCCGCGCGTCTCGGCACAGAAAGCCGCGCCTCCGGTACTGAGTGACTTGGTAGTTACGGTTGCCATGGATACGTACTCCTTGAGATTGTTCCTAAAGTTACCTCTCCGCGAGGAGAGGGTACGTTGGGGGGTTTCGGAGAAACCCCGTTTGCGGCTTGCGACTATTCAGTTATGGGTCAGCGTTCCGTTCTTGTGGGTTGCGACTGCGTACTGAGGGCACCCATTCACCCCCCTTTTGCCTCCTGGGCCCTCTCACCTCCGCCCCTCGCCCGCCAGGCACAATCCCGCCCGCGGCAGCCCGCCGCTTGCCTCCAGCAGCCGCGCCATGCGTTTGCAGTTGACCACGAGGCAGACCATCAACACTTGGATCGCGACCTTTGCCAGCCCCCAGTAGCGTGCCTGCCGCAAACCGTGATACTGCTTCTGCTCCACGAACTTGCGCTCAATCTTGGGCCGCTCGCGTTGACTTTTCCGATTGGCTTGACCCAGGACCCGGGGACTTGTGCGGTTATGCCTGAGGTGAGGCTGGAGCGCTGGCCCTGCTCTCGCAGCCTCTGGTGGTTCTCGTCGGTGTCGTAGCCCTTAGCCGCCGTCACCTCCCGGGCCTGGAGATCCACCAGCGGTGCAAGAACCTGGCTATCGGCCACGTTCCCCGGCGTGATCGCCACCGCCGTAATCAGTTCGCTATCGCCGTCGGTAGCCAGGTGCTCTCTGTAGCCGTAGAAGCTCTCCGTGGCGCATACGTCCAAAACGGGCGTCGGGGTCCGGCGAGCCCGGTGCCGGGGCCGCAGGCGTTTCCGGTGGGGGTGAGGGCAAGCGGAACAAATCCACTTTAGGCGCCAGATGGGTGGCGCCCAGGAGGCGCAGCCAGTCATGCACCAGCCCGGCTTCCCGCGCCTGCTGGGCGATCCGGTTGAAAATCTCCTGGAACTTGTCAGTTCCCAACCGGCTGCGGAAGCGGCACAGGGCGGTGTGATCGGGGCCGGTCTCTTCCGGCTGGGAGCCCCACTAACTACTTCAGGCCAGGTGCAGGTTGACCTGATCTTCGACTTGACGGTCGGAGAGGTCGTAGAGGAACTGGAGGAAGACCACTTTGAACAGCACCAGCGGGTCCCAGGAGGGGCGGCCGTTGTCCGGGCAGTAGCAGTCGCTTACCAGTTCGGTGACCAAGCCCAAGTCTACGGCGCCCGCGATCCTGCGCAGCAGGTGGTCCGAGGGCACCAGACGCTCATGAATCAGTCCGAAGAAGCTGGTTGGGCGGCTGTGCTGTCCTTGCGTGCGGCCCTCCCCGTCAACGGAACTCCCACGTTAACGCGGCCATTATATCCCCGCCCCTCCCCCTGTCAAGTCAAGGGGGTCTTGCAGCAGTCTCACTCCTTGGGAAGCTAGACACTCGTGGGTGGGTGACGACCAGGGAACGAGAAACGTTCAGTAGACCTCCAGCCCTGCCCAAATGCACAGGGGCCGGACGTCCCCGCGCGCCTAGCGCCGGGGACCATCCGGCCCCTGTCTACCTACCCTGCCCTTCTCGGCTCAGCCTGCCGCCTCCTCCACCTCCTCTCGGGCAATCCGGTACCACCGGTCGAAGCGCTCCGGCTCGCCCCGGCAGGTGTGGGTGTCCTTGAGGATGATCTCTACGATGCAGCCCCTGGCGATGTCCAGCGTTTCGCGGATATCCCGCCGAACCAGGTCCTCGTTGAAGGTCTCCATCGCGATCCGAGCCGGATTGGGCTTCCAGGAGAAGATGTAGTCCCCGCCCAGACGCTCGGCGGAGATCTGGCGGTCGCACCAGGGGCTGATGGAGATGCGGCGCAGGCGCGGGATGGTCATCACATGGTCGAACCGGTCGTGCAGCGGCTCGCAGCAGCCGTAACAGTTGAGCCCAAAGCGCTCCTGGATGGGTTTCTGATACGGCAGGATGAACTCGTTGAACATGCGCGGGGAGATGGCGGTGGTCTCCTGGCTCTCGGTGAAGCCCCACATGTCCTCAGGGCGCACGCGCGTCCTGTCGTAGCCCTCCGCCGGCAGTTCCTCCGTGAACCCGAAGCCTCCCGAGCCCACATAGTCGTTGCCGTTGTTCAGACTGAGCAGCCCCTGCGCCTGCAGCGAGTCCAGCCATTGCAGCTTGGCGTCGCGGAACCACGCCATCGCCTCATGTACCCACTCCGGCCGCTCCAACATATCCACCATGATCTGCTCTAGCCCCCGCAGTTCGCTGAAGGCCATCACCGAGCTCAGCGTCCACCAGTGGGAGCTACGCAGTTGCACGTCCAGAATCCCGTTGAAGACATCCTGGGCCTCTTCCAGTCGCCGCTGCGAGGCGTCCCAGTCCACGGTGGTCGTGGGTACCTGCAGCTTGGCCAGGTCGGCGGGGTCCTTGAGTGGCGCATCCCATACAGCCGACCCGCGCGCCGTGTCCTCGGTCCGGTGGTAGACCGGCGCCAGACCATACCCGGTCTGTTCCAGCACGTACCCCACCGACAGGCGGTTGTCCATCACCTCATCGTCGGCGAAATGCTCCCAGATGTACAGCCGGTTGCGCAGGTCCATCTCCCAGGCGCGGGCGGTCTCATCGGTGCAGACCGGCTGCAACTCCGGCTGCTGGTTGATCTCCACCCACGACCCCTCCGGCGAGCAGAACAGCATCGCCTTCCCCGGCTGCAGCGCATTATGGCGGTACCACTCCTGGCGGCGGTGGGCCATCTCCGGCGAAGCGGCCACCTCGGCTACGCGTCTGGCCAGGTCACGGATTATCTGCAAATCTTGAGCGTTCATGGTTGACTACCTCCTCGCGGGGAAGATTCGCCACGGAGCGGAGGACACCTGCCCGCGGAAGGGATGGGAGAAGGTATGCCGCGAGGAGGGCACGAAGAAGCGCTGCGGGAACCTATGCCCTGCCCCGTGCCCGGAGCACGGCATGGCATGTAGACAACTGCCGTTGAGCTTCTTTCCGCAGGAGGGTCACTATGCTCTACGAAACCATTATCTCCAAACTAGGCTCCCGGATGTCCCTCAACTTTCGGCCCCAGGAGCAGGCCGTATACTACTCCCCATTGGGACGCTACTACGATGGGCCCATGGACCTAGCCCTGGGCGTGACCGTGGACGGCGAGACTCGCTGCCTGCCCTTCACCAAGCAGCATGAGCACTTTGCCGAGCTCGAGCAGCACCTGACCATGACCTCGGTGCTCTACCGCGCCACTTGGCGCGAGAAAGGCCTGCGCCTGGAGGCGGAGTTCATCTCCCCGTGCTATCCCCAGGACGAGCAACTCACGACCGCCCCGGTCATCTACCTACGCCTGTCGGTGCTACCCTTCGGCCAGACACCGGAGTCGCAGCGGAGCGGGCCGGTGGAGGTGCTCTGCCGGATGACCTGGGACGCGAAAGCGGCCGGGGTAACGCAGATGGAGGCCGAGGCCGACGCCACCACCATCCGCCGCCGGATGACCATCGACCTTAGCCGCACCGAAATCGGCACCCAGTCTTTCTTTATGCCTGCCCTGGAGCCGCTGCAGATGGTCCTGCACTGCGAGGACCTCCTCACCGCCGAGGCCCCCTCCGTAACCACCAACACTGACGGCTTCACCTTCTCCCTCTACTGCGGCGAGGACGAGGCCTGGATCACCTGGGTGTCGCACACCCCTGACCCCATCCTGGAAGTCCAGGGCGATAGCACGCCCTTCAAGTACACGCAGTTCTTCGCCTCCGCCGCGGAGGTCCTCGCTTGGGCCACTGAGCAGCGCGAGGAGATCCTCCGCCGCACCAGCTTCTTCGACGCCCTCTTCACCGAGGCCAGCCTCACCGCCGCCGAAAAGGACTTGCACGCCTTTGGCTTCCAGTCCTACCTCGCCAACTCCTGGTGGACACTACGCCCGGACGGGCGGGACTGGTACAGCGTCTGGGAGGGCTGCTGCCTGTTCCACTCTACCGTGGACGTGGAGTACAACATGGCCCCCTTCTACCTGCTCTTCTGGCCGAAGCTCTTGGAGCTGGAAGTAGACGCCTGGGCCGATTTTGCGCTCGCCCACCCCGACGTCACCGGCAAGTACCTCAGCCATGACATCGGCATCCGCCATCAAGTCAGCGTCCAGGCGTACGAACACGCCATGGAGATCGAGGAGAACTGCAACTACCTCCTCATGCTCCACGCCCTCTGGCGCGTCACCGACGACGATGCCCCCGTCCGCCGCCACTGGTCTTTGGTGCGCGATTTGACTACCTTCCTGCACGACTCGGATAAGAACGGCAACGGCTTCCCCCAGGTCGGCGTAGCCAACACCATCGACGACGCCTCCCCGGCAGTGCAATTCTCCCACGAGCAGACCTACCTCGCGGTCAAGACCGCCGCCGCCTGCCGCGCGGTGGCGATAATGGCCGAGCAGATGGAGGACACTCCCGTCGCCGAGGAGTGCGAGGCCCAGATCGCCCTCATCGACCACACCATGCAGCGCGAGGCCTGGCTGGGTGACCACTACGCCGTCTGCATTGACCAGGGCGTGGCGGGAGTCGCGGACCCGTGGAATCCGGGGGGCACGCTGGAGGCGGAGGTCCTGGAGGAGGGCGGTCGCATCGTGGGCTGGGACGCCTACACCCTCTACACTTCCCTCGGCCTCCTGACCCTCCAGATGACCGGCGCTCCCCTGCCCCTGGGCCAAGTGGAGCGTCTCCGGGAGGATATCGTTCGCTCCGCGCAGGAGTCTCTCGGCCCCTACGGCTGCTTTCACTCCAGCGCCGACCACTCCAACGAGTGGGTCTCCATGAACCTCCACCGCGATTTCGTCGCGGCCTACTTCGGCCTGGACCTCATCACTCCCCACACCGGCCTGTACTGGAACTTCGAGCTGCACAACAACTCCCTGTCGGGCCGGGGCGGCTGTTTCACCGACACCTACGGCGGCAACTTCCTGCACTACTACCCCCGCGGTTTGACCAGCGTCGGGATGCTGGCGGCCCTCGGCGGAGTGCGCTTCGACCGAGTAGCGGGCACGCTGCAACTGGCCCCCGCTCGCCTGCCCCTGCGGATACCGCTGGTGCAACTGACCGACTGGCCCGCCATGCGCGTCCCCTGGCTCACGGCCGAAGGCGGCCAGGACGGCCCGGCCCTGGAGATCAGCAATCCCGACCTACTCCAAGGTACTGACTGGAGGGAGGGGGAGCCCTGACCGACAGCTCTCGTAGGGGCGGATGTTGCGGCGTGGGCGCCGCAACATCCGCCCCTACGAGAGCCGAGCACAGTTCATCACAAACTCTCCAAGGATCCCACCGCCATGCCGACCTCCCGCCCTAACCTCCTCTTCCTCCTAGCCGACGACCTTGGCTACGGCGACCTGAGCGCCTTCAACGGCGGCCTTTCCGACACGCCCACGCTCGACGCGCTGGTGCAGGAAGGCGTCTGCTTCACCCAGCAGTACTGCGCCTCGCCGGTCTGCAACCCCTCCCGGGCCTGCCTGCTGACCGGACGCTATCCGCACCGGACCGGCTCGATCGATACCCTCGAATGGTGGGGCCTGGAGCGCCTGTCCCTGCGCGAGCGGACCCTGGCGGAGATGCTCCAGGCGGCCGGCTACGCCACCGGACTGGTGGGCAAGTGGCACCTGGGCGCCTTTGACCCCCGCTACCACCCCCTCCGGCGCGGCTTCGACGAGACCGTCTGCTTCCGCGGCGGGATGCACGACTACTACCAGTGGCGGGTGGAATGGGGCGAGACCGCCCGCCGCACTGACGGCCGCTACCTCACCGACCTGTGGACCGAGGAGGCCGTCCAGTTCCTGGAACGCCACCAGCGGGAGCCCTTCTTCCTCCACGTCACCTACAACGCCCCCCACACCCCGCTCCAGGCCCCCGAGGAGGACATCGCCCCCTTCCGCGACAAGCCAGGCCTCTCCCGCGCCGTGTCCACGCTCTACGGCATGATTCACCGCATGGATGTTGGCATCGGGCGAATCCTAGAGACGCTGGACCGCTTGGGGCTACGCGACAACACTATCGTCGTTTTCACCAGCGACAATGGCCCCCAGTTCGGTGGCGCGGGCGAGGACTGCCTGGACCGCTTCAACTGCAACTTCCGGGGGGCCAAGGGGCACACCTACGAAGGGGGTATCCGCGTGCCGTTGGTGGCGCGCTGGCCGGACGGCCTGCCGCAGCGCCGCGAGGTCCACGACATGGCCCACTTCGCCGACTGGCTGCCCACGTTCCTGGAGATGACCGGCGTGCCCCTTCCCGCCGACCACCTCCCGCTCGACGGCGTCAGCCTCCTCCCCGCCCTCCGCGGCGAAACAGGCCGGACCGTTACCAAGCGCTGCTGGCAGTGGAACCGCTACGAGCCGGTCTACGAGTGCAACGTCGCTATCCGGGACGGGGACTGGAAGCTGGTGCGCCCCTGGCTGGAGGGCACCGGTCCCGACATCGTCTGCGGCCAATGGCTCTGGGTCTCCATGTACGGCCCCGAACACTTCCTGCACAACGGCCTCATCCCACGTCCCTATCCGCCGCGCACGCTGGGAGCGCCCCGCCCGCCGGAGCTGTACAATCTGCGCGACGACCCCTATGAGGAGCACGACCTCGTGGCCCAGCGCCCCGATCTCGCCCTCCGCCTGCAAACGGAGTTGGAGAACTGGGCCGACGAGGTGGAGAGAGACCGGCGCGAGACGCCGGAATACGCGGAAAGCCTCACCCCCTAGCCCCATCTCCTTCCAGGAGAGGGGGACCAAACTGCTGAGCTCTGGAGGTGCACAGATGTCCTTTTCGTTCCACCAACAGGGCGGCCATGCCGCCCTCCTTTACGACGATCAGGAGATCCTGGCGCTGGACCGCATGATCACCTACCACGGCGGTCCCTGGTGGGTGCAGCACCAGGTAATGGTCCCCGGCGGGGAGCCGGAGGTGGCCTACTTGCCCATCTTCGCCTTCTACGGCTACCATCACGCGGTCACCGAGGTAGACTACGAGGCCACGGCCGGCGAGGATAGCCTGACCCTCAAGCTCATCCCCACCCGCACACTCGCCGGTACCGAGGTGCTCGACCACGTCCGGGAGACCTGCACCTTTACCGTGCGCCTGGAGCAGGGCCGCTTCGTCTGGGACCAGCGGCTGGATCTCGAGATCATGGCGGATCTCGACACCGCCGTCCTGTACCAGCAGGCCGCCTTGCGTGTCTACCGCTTCCCTCACCAGGACGGCCGTCCCGGTATCTTCTACCAGTTCGCCGACCCACAGCCGGTCTGGGCCTCCGGTCCGGCGGTGCCCATGACCCACGACTGGCAGTGGCAATTCGAGCCCCGCGTGGGTCCCGACGCCTTCCGGCAGCACTGGCGGCGGCGGTGGGTGAACATCGTCTTGCAGAACCTCGACGGCTCCTATTCTTGGTCCAACTTGAACAAGACCAAGTGGGCCAACCTCACCATGGACAATCGCCGCGCCCGCCCCTGTCACCCGCAGGGCTACCTCTACCTGCTCAAGGAGAACGGCGAGGCCCTGGAGTACAAGTGCGATGTCACCTCCCACTACCACCACGTCTGCGAGTGGGGCATGGACTTCCACTTCTGGTGCGACCTGGCCCCCTCCATGCAGGGGACGGTCCTGCCCGCTGGCACCAAGCTCACCGCCACCACCACCGTGCGGCTCGTCGGGCCGGAGGTGACGCAACCGATTCTGACTCAGGCCACCGAGCTGCGCCTGACCGAGAAGGAGTTCGCCCAGGCCAACCTTCCCGCCTACGAGGAGCCGGAGAACACCTTCGCCGTCTCCGCCCTGGAGCGCCTGGACGCCCAGTGCTGGAGACCGACCAGTGAGGGCTGCCGCTGGGAGACCACCGGCGCCCACCACGGCGACGGCGGCTGCCTAGTCATTCACAACAGCTACAGCAACGTTGGCGTCTGGGAGCAGACCGACCTGGGTCCGCAGCAATGGGGCAATCCCTTCTTAGCCGGCGCTCGTTACCGGCTCACCGCCTGGGTCCGGGTCGAAGACGGCGACTTCGACACTTCGGGCGGCCCGGAGGTCGGCGCGGAATTCCTGCAGTCCAACGGCCCGGCCTACGCTTCCACCAAGCAGTGGGTAGACGGCGGCTGGAGCCCCTCCTTGCTTCGCCTCGACCAGCCCCACCCCAACCTGAGCGGCTGGCACCACCTAGAGCTGGTCACTCCCCCCTGCCCCAGCTTCGCCATCCAGGGTAAGCTCAAGCTCCGCCTGATCGGCCGAGGCAGCGCCTACTTCTCCAACGTGCGCTGGGAGATGGTGCAGGACTAGAGGCTGCTCGCCCTGGCAGAGATAACCGTGCGACGTTCCGATCGGGGGAACCATCCTATGACCCATAAACAGCGCTTCCTTACTGCCATGACCGGGGGTATCCCCGACCGCGTGCCTTGCGCGCCGGACTTCTCCAACATGATTCCCTGCCGGCGCACGGGCCGGCCCTTTTGGGACCTCTATCTGCACAACGACCCGCCCCTCTGGCGCGCCTACCTCGACGCCGCCCGCTACTTCGGTATTGACGCCTGGCTCATGTATGGCAGTCTCGCCTTCGAGCCCCCTCCGGACGTCGAGTCCACCACCGAGACGGTCAGCCACACCGGGGAGCGAATCGTCACCCGCACCACCCTCCGCATCCCGAAAGGCGACCTGTGGAGCGAGACCACCTACTACCGCGCCGACCCACCCACTGAGACCCGCAAGCTCATCAAGAACCTCGAGCAGGACCTCCCCAAGCTGGAGTACCTCCTCGCCCCGCCGGAACGCTACGACCGCGGAGACTGGGACGCGCAGCGGGAGGCCGTCGGCGACCTCGGTATCTTCGGCCCTACCGTCGGCCTCCCCGGCCTGCAAGTGGCCAGCGATTGGTTCGACGGTAACCTTGCCGCCGCTACCTACGCCATGATGGACTACCCGGCCCTTTCCGATCGCCTCATGGAGTGCTACCACGAGCAGTGCCGCCGCCACCTGGAGTTCTATCTTCGCGAGGAACCGGACTTCGTATTGCTGGGCGCCTCCGGACTGCTGACGCTGCAATCCCCCGCGCTCTTTCGCCGCTGGTCCCTCCCGGCGGTAGCCGAGTTCACCCGCGCCCTGAAGGCAGCAGGCCTCCCCAGTATGCTCCACTCCTGCGGCAAGGAGCGCCTCCTGGTCGACGATTTCGTCGAGCACACCGACCTGGATTGCGTCAATCCTCTGGAGATGGCCCCCATGGGCGACTGCGACCTCGCCGAGGTCAAGCGCGCCGTCGGCGACCGCATTTCCCTCATGGGCAATCTGCACACCACCAAGACCATGTTGCACGGAACCCTCGATGACGTGGAGGAGGCCGCGCTCGAGACCCTCACCGCCGCTAAAGCCGGCGGCGGCTTCATCATGTCCACCGGCGACCAATGCGCCCGCGATACCCCCGACGAGAGCCTCTTCCGCCTGGTCGAGGTCACCAGCCGGGAGGGGAGGTACCAGTAGGGACCGCTTACGCAGGTCACGCTGGCTGTGCGGAATTCGCCCCGCAACCGCCTGCCAAGGCCTATCCGCTCCCTGGCCGCTCTGCTCCCCCTCTCCTGCAGGGAGAGGCGGCAGGGGGTGAGGCCTTCCCTCGCCCTTGACATCCTCCTCCAATCCGCTATGCTTGAGCTACGCCGGACGGTACGCCGCCCGGCGTTATCCTGCAACCGAAGGAATGACGTGCCGCCGTGGATGAATGGCTCTCGCAACTGGATGAATTGACCTCCGCAGCCCCGCCCCCAGAGCAGTTTCCGGACCTGATGCTGCAGATAGGGGCGCTCACAGAGGCGGCCGCCGACCTCGACGCCGCCCTGGAGGAGGCCGAGCGCCGCGTGGATGCGGCCCCGGAGGTGCTGCTGCTCCGCTATGCTCGGGCGCGGCTGCAAGAGCGCGCGGGGATGGCGCAGGCAGCGCGCAGCTATGCGCGAGTCGCCCGGGACCTGGCCGCGGTCGAGCAGTGGCCTGCGGCTCATGAGTTGGTCCGCCATGCTCTACGCCTCGCCGGCGATCCCGAACTTGTCCCCCTGCTCTTTCACACCGGCGCCCACCTCCGCGACGAAGCCGCGGCCCAGGAGGATCTGACCCTCGCCGCCCATATTGCCCCCCAGAATCCGCAGGTGCTCTGGGCCCAGGCTCAGGCCGCGCTGGCTGAGGGCAAGTCCGACCGCGCCGGCGAGTTGCTCCTGCGGGCCCTGCGTGGGTTCGTCGAGACCGCCAACGCCGCCCAGGCCGAGGACGTCCTCCTCGCCGCTCTCGACGACCCCTCGGCCGCCCTGGCCCACCACCTGCTCGAGTTGCTGCCGGTGATGGCGAATAAGGGCCTGGTGCCGCTGGCCGAGGTCACCCTTGACCTGCTGGAGCCCGTGGTCGACAAGTTCCACCTCGCCCCGGGCCTGGTCCGCGCCCTCGAGCAGACGCTCACGCATGCCGCTCAGTCGCCCCCTTCCCTCCGGGAGCGCTACCTGGCCGCCGTCGCCCATCTACGCGGAGACGCTCAGGCCGTCAACGCCGCCGCCCACGAGACCGGCCTTTCCGACCCCGACAAGCCCTTCGCCGAGGCCCTCCCCGCCTTCCAGGCCGCGCTAAGCTTCGCCCGTGGCGCCCTGGTCAAGCATCGGACCTGGGGCGTGGGCAAGATCGTCGGCGTCAGCGAGGCGGGCCTAGTGATTGACTTCCCCGAGCACCGGCGGCAGGCCATGGCCCGCAGCATGGCCCGACGCAGTCTGCGGCCCGTCTCGCCGCACTCCCTGGAGGCCATCATCTACCTGCGCGGCAAAGCCCTGCGCGAGAAGGCCAAGCAGGATCCTGTGGCACTGCTCCTGCGCGTGATTGATGAGGTCGGCGGAAAGGCCGCCATGCCGGATTTCAAGCAGTGGCTGGCGGGGCCTATCATCCCCGATAGGTCCTGGTCCGCCTGGTGGAAGGGTGCCCGGGAGGCCGCGGCCCAAGACTCGCGCATCGACCCTAGTCACGCCTTTGCCGGCGACTACCGCCGCGCCGCGGGGGGCAAGAAAGCCGTCGTCCGCCTGCCGATGCTCAAACGCGCTGACGGCCTGGGCGCCTCAGCCCGCATGGTCCAGCGCCTGCTCAGCCAACATCCGGAGATGGCCGAGGCCGCCCGCGAGAAATACGGCCCGGTCCTGGCGGACTGGGCCGAGCGCGACGAGAGCCCGGAAGGCCGCCTGCCGGCAGCGCTGCTCCTGGGCAACTGGTACCCCGACGACCGCGGCCGCTGGGCCACCCTGGTGGCGCGGCTGATGGTCGAATCCCGCGCCCTCAACCTCCTCCACACGGCCGTGGATCAGCAGGCCGCTCTGGACCTGGTCGCAGACAGCGACGACCCCACGGACGCCGTTATCATGGCACTCGGCTCGCGCTTTGCCTCTGTGCGGGAGGCGGCGCGTGAGCGCCTCGCCGCCCTGGGAGAGGCGCTGATGGACCTGCTCTGGACCTACCTGCAATCTGAGCAGGCTCCCGTCCCTGTCCAGGTGGAGATCATCCGCCTGGCCCTGGACCAGCGGGCGCGCTGGGAGGCTACGCGCGATCCCTGGGTGGTCATGCTGGCGGCGCTGGATACCCTCGCCCAGGCCAAGACCACGCGGGACATCACCGCCGTGGCCAACATGCTGCGCCCGGAGGGGACACTGGCCGGCCTGCTCCGTACTCGTCCTTGCCCGTCCGACCGGAAGCACAACCTGGAATCCTCCTTGCTCACCCTGGCGCACTACCATCGGCGCGCCGGGGTAGTCCGGGACTGCCTCGCCGCCACCGGCCACGACCAGTATGCGCCCAACCTCGAACCGCCGAAACCCGTCGCCGACAACCATCGGCTCATCCCCGAGCGCAATCCCAAGGTTATCATCATGACGCGGGAGACGTACGAGTCGAAGGTGGAGCGACGGGAGCAATTGCGGCGGGAGTTGGCGACGGAGATTCCGCACCTGATCGCCGCAGCGCGGGAGCTGGGGGACCTGAGCGAGAACGCCGACTACCACGCCGCCCGCGAGCGCCAGGGCTTGGCCGCCGCCGAGGCACGTTCCCTCGACGCACTGGTAGACCACGCTCGCATCCTCGAGGACCTCCCTATCCTCGGCGACCGCGTCACCGCTGGGACCGAGGTCGTGCTCCGCGAGACCGCCACTGGCACTGAGCGCACCGTTTGGATCCTGGGCCAGGACGACAGCTACCGCGGCCCGGAGGTCATCAACTATCGTGCCTCGATCGGCCAGGCCCTCCTGGAGCACAAGCCCGGCAACCAGGTAACGGTAGAAAGCGAGCGGGGGCCAGTCATCTATGAGGTGCTCTCCGTCCGCAAACGCCTCCCGGAGATCAATAGACCCGGCCCCGCCGGGCGGCGGGGAATGTTCACGGATTGAGGTCGCTCTCGGTGGCGCCACCGTCTCGCTGGCCCGAGTGCGGGATGCATCATCGCGATCCGCTTGACGTGAGGCCTCCCCTTGGCTATACTCCGCATTGATGCCGAGGTGGTGGAATTGGCAGACACGCTAGCTTGAGGGGCTAGTGACCGCAAGGTTCGTGCGGGTTCGAGTCCCGCCCTCGGCACCAAACAACACCAGCCACAACGGCAGGCACCGCGACAGCCTGGCCGGGCCTAGGCCGTTGCGCCTGTATCCGGGCCTGTTGTTGGGCCTACTGCTGGCCTGTAGTATCCCGGGCGGTTAGCTCAGCTGGCAGAGCGCATCCTTCACACGGATGAGGTCAGAAGTTCAAGTCTTCTACCGCCCACCATCGCTTCCCCGGCAAGCCGGAACCGGTTGCGCCCCGGATGCGTCTCGTGTATAATACAGCTGTCGGCGGGATCCACACGAGCGGGAATAGCTCAGTGGTAGAGCACCAGCTTCCCAAGCTGGGTGTCGTGGGTTCGATCCCCATTTCCCGCTCCAAATTTGTCTAACCCCCCGGGCTCAGCCCCGCGGGGCGCATTGAGCGGAAGTAGCTCAGTTGGTAGAGCGCCTCCTTGCCAAGGAGAAGGTCGAGGGTTCGAATCCCTTCTTCCGCTCCAAAGTTTACCCGGGCGAGACGGGCACAGGCCTGGCTCGCCTTTTGCATATGTAGGGGCGGTTTCTGTGGCTTCTGAGTCGCAACAGACGCCCGTTCGTTGACCCAGCGGCGTACTAACCCGGACAGCGCCGACAACCAAACCGTTTCGTAGGGCGGGGGCGACTACCCCCACCGTTCCCTCGCGGAGTCTGATCAGTCCGCGGCCCTCTCCAGTAGAGGTTGACATGGGGGCGTGCGCGGTTCTATTCCGTGCCCTACACCAATTCGGAGGCGGCATAGCCAAGTGGCTAAGGCGACGGTCTGCAAAATCGTTATTCGCCGGTTCGATTCCGGCTGCCGCCTCCACCATACGCCTTCGCAAGTGGCAGGTGAGGGTCTCCGTATCCTCTCGACCAGCCATACCCGACTCTCCGCCATTTATCGTTTATCAATTCCCTAGCTCCTCCCTTTTCTCGTCCCATCCATCTTGAGCTTTCTGTGAGGTGACGAAATGGCCGAGGACACTGCATCCCCATCCGGCACGCCACAAGAGGAGCCCGACCTCAACATCTCGTCTGAGGACCTGGCGGCCGAGACTCCCTCACCCGCTGCCGCCGCCCCTCCCCCGCCCGTTCCTGAACAGCGGCCATCGGCCGCGCCCGCCGGCCCGCCGGTTCCAGAGACGCCTCCCCCCGCCTACCAACCGCCGGCGCCCGTGGTAGCGGCACCGGTGCCGGTCGCTGTACCGACTCCCGTCGCCGATGAGCAGCCCCCGGCCGCCGCCGTGCCGCAGCCCGTCGCGACCCCGGTCCAGCCGGCGGCGCAGCCGGCCGCGACGCCGCCGGCCCCCACCCCAGTCATGGCCGACGACCAGTGGTACACCACCAGCGCCGGCCAGGTCTACGGCCCCTACAGCGCCGCCGACCTCCACGCCTGGCTGCAGAGCGGCCAGCTCTCCTGGGACACCCAGGCCAGCCGCGGCGAGGGGGACACCTGGCGGCCGTTGAGTCAGATCGCCGAACTTAACCCCGCACCGGCCTCCGCCGCCCCGGTCGGGGCGGCGGCCGCTACCCCCGGGCAGAAAGACAAGACCATTGCCGGCATCCTGGGCATCCTGCTCGGCGGGGCTGGCGGACATCACTGGTACCTGGGGAACTACTTGCTGGCGGTCTTGTACCTGCTGTTCTTCTGGACCGGCCTGCCTTCTGTGCTCGGCCTGGTGGAAGGCATCATCTACCTGACGGCGCCCGACGACAGATTCCAACGCAACTACAAGAATTGGTTCCTCTCCGGCCCGTAAGCGCCTGGGCGGAAGCGAGAACCAGCAGCAACTACAACGGCGGAGGGCGCGCTAGCCCTCCGCCGTTTGACTCCGGTCAGAAGAACTGCAACATGCCGGGGTGGTGGAAAGGCAGACACAGCGGACTTAAAATCCGCTGGGGAGAAATCCCCGTGTGGGTTCGAATCCCACCCCCGGCACCAGGATACGGCAGGCCCAACAACAGGCGCAGAGGCAGGCGCAGAAACAGGCATAACGACATCCGGAGAGGGACGGGTCAGTGCCCGGCGAAGGGCCTGTGCTTCCCCACCTTCCCCCGCAGCCCCGCCTTCCCGTGCTCCTGGTAGTATTGGAGGCTTTCCACCAGCGCGTCGATGTTCTTCCAGGGCGTGCCGGGGCAGATGCTACTGGTCGCGCCCAGCGCCAGACTGGCGTCGGCGCTGTTCTCCACCAGCCAGTCTACCTCCCGCCGCACGTCCTCCGGCGTGCCCTGGACCAGGGTCGTCGTCACCGACGCCCCCACGATCAGCACCAGCGGCTCTCCCGCGCGCGTGGTCATCCGCGCGATCGCCGGGTAGTCCATGCCGTCCTCGTACTGGAAGCCCTGGAACCCCGCAAAACCAGTCTCCAGCAGCCAGGGGATCAGCGGATTCACGTTCCCATCGCAGTGATACAGCAGCCGAATCCCCCGCTCCACCAGCGGCTGCAGCGCCCGCGCGTAGTGCGGCAGGTAGCGCTCCTCCATCGATTCCATGCTCGCCAGCGTCCCCCGCGAGTCCGTGATGTCGTGATCCACCCGCACCATCGGCGGGTATCCCTCCGCCAGCATCACCTCAGCCAGGGCCGCATTGTGCAGGACCGCATAGTCGGCCTCCAGCCGGAAGCTGCGCTCGGCAGCCTCCGGGTACAGGGCGTAGAACATGAAGTAGTTCTCGTACCCGTAGTCGCCGTAGCGCAAAGTGGGCTTGGCCTGCGGCTGGATATAGGGCGCGGCAGCGATCTCCGGCCCAAGACGGGCCCGGAGCGCCTCCATCTGCACGACAAACTGCTCTCGTAGTCCGGGGGCAGCGCCGTCAAACCCAGCGATGCGTTCTTCCAGGTCCGGCCAGACGTGCCGTTCCAGGTGCTCGCAGACCGCCTCCGGCGAGTCAATCACTATCCCGTCCCGCACCAAGGGCCCCAGCGACCGCTCTACCCGCCAGCCGTCGCGTCTCATGGCGGGGTCCTGGGTAAGGAACTGGTCGCAGAAGGCGGTGCCGATGGCCTGGTACTGCCGCGCCACAAACCCCTCCGGATCGGACCAGTAGCGCCCCTCCTCCTCCTCCAGCAACCGCTCGGTCCACCCGGTGTCCATGACATTCAGAATCCACGAGGGCAGGCCGTCCGTGGGGGACTGGCGGCGGGATAGCCAAGTGTTGACGAGGGCGAGGCGCGAACTGGACACCGCGGAGGTGGGCCGGATGCTTGCGGCTTCGCCTACGGGCGCCGTCCCCGCCTGCGGATTCTCCACTACTCTTCTCCTCCGTAAGCTGCCGCCAGAGCCGCGCGGTGGTCGAACATCTCTTCGATGGGCCCCAGTTGCGCCTCCAACTTCCCTGGCGGCTCGTAGGTATCGAGATTCTCCCCGTCGGCGAAGCCCCGCAGCAGCTCCACCATGTACAGGAAGTTGCGCAGGGGCACGTCCGGCGGCGTGCCGTGGTCCACGGTAGGAATGTAGCCGCCGTACTTGCGGGCCACCCGGTAGCGCTTGACCACTTCCGCCCACACCCGCTCCTTGGTGAAGCGCAGTTCCCGCTTGTCGATCCCGCCCTCGATGGTCAGCATCGGGTACTGCCGCAGGTACATCTCGGGATCATTCCCCGCCGCGATCTCCATCGGCTCTATCCCCATGATTCCCTCCGGGTACATCACCTCCAGAATCTGCCCGTTGTACCCGTCCGAGTCCATGGCAAAGCACGCCACGCCCTTCTCGCGGAAGAACTCGTGCAGCCGCTTGTAGTGAGGGAGCATGAACTCGCGGATGTGTTGGGGGGAGATCATCGAGGCGTGCTTGTAGGCCATGTCCTCGGACATGACCACCCGGTCCACCCGGATGGTGGAGAACGGCGCTTGGCAGATCTCCATGAGGAACCAAGTCCAATACTCCATCATCTCATGCACCAACCGGGGCTGGTCGTGGAACATTATCGACAGCCCCTCGAACCCACACCAATCGCGCGCCGTCCAGTACAGTCCGGGGACCGAGGTCCCCACCGGCGCGTCGGTGGTCCGGCAGTACTCCACCAGATCGCGCCAGCCTTGGCCGGGGCGGTAGTGCCGGTAACTGTCGGGGTTCAGCGTATCGGGCACCGCTTCCCCCTGGTCCGACTCCGTACGCTCGGGGGTGTGCGGGTCGAAGCGTTCCTTCATCTTTTCGAAGTCGGCCGGCGTTTTGACCGGGAATTCCAAGTACCGCCGGGTGGCAAAGCCCGCGGTCGGCTGGTTGATGGCGTCCAGGCGTGTCACACCCCAGGAGTCGCGCCAGACGCGAGTGTTGCCCCGAATCTCGATGGTCTCCTCAGGAAAGGCCGGCAGAGGACCGAAGTACATCTTGCCGATACCGCAACCCGGGTCGCCGCCGGTAAACTCCCCGAAATGGTCCATCTGCTCCTGCGACAATCCCTGCTTGCACCAGGCGGCAAAGGTAGAAGCCCGCGGTCCTCCGAACCGGTACGGCATTCGATCAGGCTGTTGGTGTCGATAGATCGCCAGCACACGCTCCCGGTGAGTCATAAATCTCGTCCTTTCCGTGCGGTCGGGGTTCCCGGAGGGATTCTCCAACCCCGAAGCGGGAACCTCTGCCCGCCGCGCCTAGCGCCCCCCGTCATCCCGGGTAGGACTTTCCCGATAGACGTTGAAGTATCTCTCATCAAACACCGCGCCAACGTGGAACTCTCCACACTACTCATCCGTCCAACTCGCATAAATGTGTGAAGACGTATCTCTGAAGGAGGTCCATCCGTGAAACGAACCGCCCTATGTCTTCTTGCCTTGCTTGCACTAGCCGCGCTGGGAGCGCAGGCCGCCGACCTGCCGCTGTCCCGCGTGGTGCTCTTCTCCACCGGCGTCGGCTATTTCCAGCACGACGGCACCGTGGAGGGAGACGCTACCGTATCCCTGTCCTTTCGCGTGGAGCAAATCAACGACATCCTCAAGTCTCTGGTCCTGATGGACCACAACGGCGGCACCATCGCGCCCGTCACCTACGCGCCGCGCGAGCCGCTCTCCAAGTCCCTGCAAGCCTTCTCGATCAACCTGGGCGATAACCCCTCACTGTACGACCTGCTCCTGCGCCTACGCGGCGCCGAGGCCATCGTGAGCATGGGTCGCGACAGTGTCCGCGGGCTCATCCTGGGCGTTGAGTCGCAGGAGGTCACGGTCAAGGACACCACCGAGAACCTCAAGTACGCCAACTTGCTCACCGGGGGCGGCCTCAGAAGCCTCCCCCTCAACAAGGTTACCGCCGTCAAGCTCACTGACGCTAAGGTCAACAGTGAGCTCTCGGCGGCCCTGGCCGCTATAGCTGCCAGCCGTGACATCGCCAAGCGCCAGGTCGACCTCAACTTTACCGGCACGGGCAAGCGCGAGGTCAGCGCCGCTTACCTGCTCGAGACCCCTGTCTGGAAGACCACCTATCGCCTGGTCGTCGACGACGAGCAGCCCTATCTGCAAGGCTGGGCTATCGTAGAGAACACCACCGACAGCGACTGGGAGAACGTGAGCATGGCCCTGGTCTCGGGCCGACCGGTGAGCTTCACCCAGGACCTGTACGAGCCGCTCTATGCTTACCGGCCCAATATCCCGGTCGCCTTGCCCATCCCCGTCGGGCCTCGTATCGCCGAGGGTTCCCTGGAGCCCGACGAGAGGGGCAACATGTTAGCCGACTACGCGCGGGCGGAGGCGCGCGAAGAGACGGCCAAGGCCTCTATGCGGGCGGCGCCGCCGCCGGCCCCCGCGTTGGCTGCAGCCTCCTTTGGCGGAGGGCGTGGCGGTGCGATGGACCGCACCGCACTGGGCGAGTCTGGCGTCACGGCCGGCGCCACCGGCGAGAAGGTCGGGGAGCTGTTCTCCTACAACATCGACCAGCCGGTCAACATCGGGCGGCAGCGGTCCGCAATGATCCCCATCATCGTCACCGACAAGATCGGCGGCGAGAAGGTGGACCTGTACAACGCCCAGACCAACGCCAAGCACCCGCTGAACGCGTTCCGACTCAAGAACACCTCCGGTGCCCACCTCATGGGCGGCGCCCTCACCGTCTTTGACGGCGGCGTCTACGCCGGCGACGCGCTGATTGACGACCTCAGCGTGGGCGATGAGCGCCTCATCACCTACGCCCTGGACCTGGGTACGGAGATCGCCACCGAACGCGAGAATGCGAGCACCGAGATCTCCCTGATCATCGACAAGGGCGTGCTGCAGGCCAAGCGCCGCAACGCCCTGACCATGACCTATACCGTCAAGAATCGCACCGAGCAGCCGCGCACGGTCCTGGTCGAGCAGCCGAAGATGCAGGGCTGGGACCTGATTGAGCCGGCCAAACCGGAGGAGGAGACCGCCAGCTACTACCGGCTGAAGGTCGCGGTGGCCCCCGGCGGCGCCGAGAAGCTCGTGGTCAAGTTCGAGCAGCCGGTCGTCGAGTTCGTCGCCTTGGTCAATCCGGACCAGGCCCCCAAGATCACCATGTTCTTACAGTCAAAGGTGATCAGCCCCGAAGTCAAGGCGGCGCTACAGGAGATCGTCAAGCGCCGCGCGGCGATCGCCGACGTGCAGTACCAGCGCCAGTTGAAAGAGGCGCGCCTGGTTGAGATTGCCAAGGAGCAGGAGCGCATCCGCCAGAACATGGCGCAACTGGAGAAGAACTCCGACCTGTACAAGAAGTACGTGGAGAAGCTGACCACCCAGGAGGACGAGTTCGACGCCACCCGGGTCGACATCGCCAAGCTCCAGGACCAGCAGAAGCAGCTCGAGGACGATCTGGACAACTACATCCGCGGGCTGAACATCGGGGCTTAGCCCCTGCACCCCTCGGAAGGGAACCACGGGCCGGACGGGGAATCCCCCCCCCGTTCGGCCCTTTGCTGTGCGCCCGTTTGGCAACCGTTCTGCTATCCCCCAGGAGGCCCCTCATGCTCTTCATAGACCAGGGAATCAATGACGCCTGGATACTGCCTCAGCACGTGACTCCGACCGGCCCGGGGCTTTTCACCATTGCACTCCGCGAACCGCTCGGCCAAGACTGGGACGCGCAGATCGTCCGCTACCCCCTCCCCGAAGTCGAGCCGGGTAGCCCCGTAGACGTCGCGTGCGCGGGGGCGAGTGTCCCCAGCCAGTGGGACGGCGACCTGTTGGCCTTGCGCGTGGACGGCCTCCGCGCCGGGGAGGAGCGCGTGTTCGAGGTCGCCCTGGGCGAGGCTACCCCCTCCACCACCTCCGGCGTCAGCGTCACCGAGACCCCGGACGCGGTGCTGGTAGACAACGGAGCCATGTCTCTGCGCCTGCCGGCCTCCGCGGACACCGACCTCACCTGTCCCCTCCCCGGCGCGCTACTGGCTGTGCGTCGCGGCCAAGGCCCGTGGCTTGGTCAGGGCCGCCTGGAGACCAACCTCCCCTGCACCGCCTTGACCACCCGGGTGACCGAGTCCGGCTCGCTCTGGACAACCGTGGAGGTCACCTACACTTTCGCCGCGGGAGACGCAGAGGACGTCTGTTCGCCCTGCTACTGCGTTCAGTTCCGCATCCAGCCCGACGCCGAATACGTGCAGGTCCGCGAGACCAGCACCCTCCCCGTCCGCCTCTGGCCCCAGCCCCGTCCCTATCGGGAGATTGGCAGCCTGGGCGGCTCCCACTGGGCCCAGCCGCTGGAGAAGCTCGCCCTGCCCTGCCTGCGCCCCTGGCCCACGAGCAACTTCATCTTCGACCTGCGTGCCGGCTGGGACCCCGACCGCTTGATCACCCACTCCACGGCCTCCTGGGAGCTTATGGATCTCCCCCTCGCCTCCCCGGTCCTCAAGACCTACACCGCCATGCGGGCATCCAATCCCTTCATGGACGGCGGCTGGTTAGGCGTTTATGCCACCGGCGAGGACCTCGTCGGCGTAGCCTCCCTTGATATCGCTCACTGGGGGGTACCGGATGAGACCCTCCACCCCGCCCACCGCACCGCCGGCGCCAGCGAGGAAGTCATCCTCCTGGACGGTGCCCAGGAGGGCACCTTCCTCAAGTTCCCTGTCGAGAATATCAAGCGTCGCTGGCTGCTGGCCGTGGCCCCCGCCGCCGCGGCTGCCGCCTTGCAGCCCCTGGACCCTTCCGATCCGCCTCCGTCCCCAGACGGCCCCCGCCGCCAGGCCCCTGACCCCACCTTCTCCCTCTGGCGTCTACGCCGCTGCCAGGGCGACCTGCGCCTCGACAAGGTGAAGGACTGGATTCTCGACTGGCCCGAAGGCCCCCAGACCCATCCCCGCGTCCTGTGCAACGCTGCCGACCTCTCGGCGATCCGCGAGAAGATCCGCTCCGTCCCCGAGCTGCTGGCCAACTACGAGGCCACCCAGCAGTGGCGTAGCGCCGACCGGTACGTCATGACCGGGGAGGCCTCCGGCCTGGCTGCGATTGAGGAGACCACCCACGGGCGGGAGATCGTCGAGACCCTCCTGGCCCAGGGCTACACCGCGCCCAACTACTGCATCGCCCTGGCCCGCCCCTTGCGCCGCTACGCCCTGGCTTGCGACGTCCAATGGGACTCCTTCACCGCCGAGGAGCGCCGCGAGGCCCGCCGGGTCTGCGCCTTGGCCGCCTATATTCTCAGCGACGGCGACTGGTGGCAGTACGCCCTCACCCCCGCCCAGACCACCTACCTGCCCAACTTCAATACTGACGTCTTCTGCTGCGCCGGCCTCATCGGACTAGTCCTCGCTGACCACCCCTGTTCCGGCGCCTGGGTGCAGTTCCTGGTGGACCGGCTGGAGCTAGACCTGGAGTACCACCTGCGCCTGGATGGCGGCGGGGAGGAGAACGTCGGCAACTACCTCATCTCCACCTGGGGCCAACTGCTCACCCCTGCCCTCTGGGGCCTCCGCCATTGCGGGATTAAGGACTACTCCGACGACCCCCGCGTCCGCGCCGGAGCCCGCTTCCTGCTCAGGGCCCTCGGTCCACCCGACCCCCGCGACGGCGGGCGGCGCCAGATGCCTCCCATCGGCCACCATCCCGGCGCCCGCAAGTCGCCTTTCCTGTTCGCCTGGCTCGCCGCTTTCGTCAAGGACAGCGACCCCAGCCTCGCTGCCAATCTCATGTGGGCCTGGCGCCAGGTCGGCTCCCCCGTCGCCAATTTTTATGACCACTCGGGCATCACCGCTAACCCGCTCACCCGTCACTATCTCTTCCACGACCCGACCATTCCCGAGGTTGCCCCGCGCATGGAGAGCCACGAGCTACCGTACGTCGGGGCCGTCCTGCGCAGCCACGACCGCAGCGGCCAGGGCAGCTATCTCTTCCTCAAGGCCGGCCGTGTCCATTCGCACCATGAGGACGACGAGGGCTCCCTGCACTGGTTCGCCCGCGGGGTGCCTCTGGCCGTCGACGGCCTGCCGCTGATGAACGTCCAAGTGTCCCGGCTGCACAACGTGGTCTCCTTCGAGCCGCCGGGCCAGCCGACCATGGTCGTAGAGCACTTCGCGGTTACCCCCGGTGCCGACTACGTCCGGGGCCGCATGGCTCCCGGGGCCTATTGCGCCGAAGGCATGAACTTCGAGGGCGTACACCACAGCGGCTTCACCCGCGAGATCATCTTCGTCAAATCCCCGCAGCCCGGCGGCATCGAGTACGCCGTGCTCCGCGACACTTGCGCCGGTCCCGACGCCCCTCAGTGGAACCTGGACGTCCTCTCCCGCAAGCCCCGCCTGCTCGCCCCCGGCCACGTCTGGTTCCCCGGCCACCCGGAGTTGGACATGGGCCTGGAGGTGTTCATGTTCGAACCCACGGCCCCGCAGATCACCTTCGAGTCTGGTCCCCTCCAAGAGAACCTCCTCACGACCGAGGGCCGCGCCAAGCTGAAAGCCGGGGATATCGACTGGACAATCATCGAGCACTGGCTCATGCACGTCCCTGCCGCCCCCGGCGCGACCTTCACCACCGTCCTGTTCCCGCGCCGCCCGGCGGAGCTGACCCCCGAGGTGGAATACCTGCCGCGGGAGCAAGTTCTACGCGTCGTGCACCCGGAGGGCCAGGACCTCCTCTTCTTGCGCACTAACCCCGGGCTCCAGGTCAGCCTCGACGGGGTCGTGTTGCAGGGCCGCGCCGGGCTCGCGCGCAAGATCGATGACGAGTATATCCTCCACGCGCTCGACGCCGAGCGCATGGAATTCGCCGACTGGGCCACCAGCCGCATACTGATCGCCTAGCGGAAGGGCCGCGATGAGCTGCGCAGCGAAGCTGGCTGAGCGAATCCGGCCCGCTCCAGGGAGGCCTCCCCCTCCCTCACGTCGAAACACGGCCCCGTCAGCATCTCGAACTCGTGGAGGACCCCTCGTGAAATTCGGAACTCAGCTCAGTTCGCTCGGGAAGCTCGACCGCCCTGCCGCACTGGACTATGGCAAGTCTCTGGGCTGTCAGGGGCTGGAAGTAGACTTGCCCGTCGCCAACATCAACTCCGGCAAGGTCGCCCTGGAGGCGCTCCTGGAGGAAGCGGACGCCATGCGGGCCGACTTCGAGGCCGTCGGCATGGACTTCATCTCCCTGACGCCCGGTCTGCTGCTCCTACACGCCGAGACCCCTGACGTGGTCCTGGCCACCTGTAAGGTAGCCCAGACCCTCGACGTCCGCAGCATTCGCATGTTTTCCGCCCCCCACGTCCGTTGGGGCGGCCCCAACTCGGTCCTCCCTCCCTTAATGGCCGACTGTGACGGCACGCGCTCCGGCGCCTACTGGCTCCAGCGCAACCGCGACGAGTTGGCTCGCCTGGTCGAGTTGTCCGAGGGCTACGACGTGCGCTTCTCCTTCGAGCTGCACCACGGCTACGCCATCAACTCGGCGAGCGGCGCCCTGCGCCTGATGGACCAGTTCCCCCCCGACCGAGTCGGCATCCTCATGGACCCCGGCAACATGTGCTTCGAGGGCAACGAGGGCTGGCGCAACTCGGTGGAGCTGATGGGGCCATACCTGGACTACATCCACTGCAAGAACGGCCGTTGGGATCAAGCGGAGGACGGCAGCTGGAAGCAGGGCTGGGACAGCCTGGAACGTGGCATCGCCGATTTCCCTGAGCTGGTCACCGCCCTTAAGGACAAGGGTTTTCAGGGGTACCTGAGCATAGAGGACCTCCGCGGCGGCCTGAGCGTAGAGGAAAAGGTCGGCCGAGGCATTGCCTACCTCAAGTCGCTGAGCGAGTCCGACGAACGCGTCATGCCCTCCTAGTGGAGGGGCCGGCCTCCCGTCCCGCGACTATCGTCGCGGGCCGCTCGACACGGCCCCTCCGCGAGAGGGCCCCTCTAACATCTCATCACGGAGAAGCACTCATGCCCAACAACAAGATCACCGTCGGACTAGTCGGATGCGGCGGCGCCGGACGCAGCATTCACATGCGCCTGCTCAGCAAACACGCCGACCTCTACGAGGTCGACTGCTGCGCTGATGCCGTGCCGGAAGCCGCCGGCAAGCTCGCCTCGGATTTCGGCCTGCGAGTCATGTCCAGCGTCGAGGAGCTAGTCACCGACCCGCAGGTGGAGCTGGTTGTCATCGCCACCAAGCCGCCCGCGACCCACCGCGACATCGCGGTGATGGCACTCGCTGCGAGCAAGCACGTCGTCGTGGAGAAGCCCATGGCCGGCACCGACGCCGAATGTGCCGAGATGGTTGCTGCCGCCGAGTCCGCCGGACGCCTGCTGGCGGTGCACCACAACCGCCGCTGGGACGTAGACTTCCTCACCGCTCGTCATGTGCTGGAGTCGGGCGTCCTCGGCGAGCCCCGCCTGGTCCGCAACGAGTACACCGCCGGGTTCGAGGGTTCGCCCTACGACTGGGGCATCCACATCATCGATCAGACCATGGCCCTCAGCCTCGGCCAGCCCTTCGTTGAGATGACCGCCACCTTCTCCCACCCCCATCCCGAGGACCCCGGCGAGAGCGAGGGCTTCTTCACCGCCCGCCTGCGCACCGCCGACGGTGTGCTGCATGACATGTCCATGCTCCCGCCCGCCGACGGCAGCACTTTCCTCCCCGGCCGCATGGCCTACCGCTTCATGCTGGCCGGCACCGAGGGCGTGATCTACCAGCAGTGGTGCCAGCGCCCTGAAGACGCCTGCATGAAAGACTTCTCCCTCAAGTCCCTCCAGCCGGGCTCGGGGATGGCCGCGCTGCCCTTCATGGCCACCGACCTGTGCATCCCGGACTTCTACCAGATGCTCCACGTGGCCCTCCGCGAGGATGGCCCCCTCCCAGTCAGCGGGCGCGAGGGTCGCCGCGCCGTCCGCGCCTGGGAGTTGCTCTGCCAGGCCGCCTGCGAAGGGCGCACGCTCGCCATCAACCTGTAGGGAAGGAAGCAATCGGCCGTTTGTGGGACGCGAGGCGTCCTGCACTGCGTCGGAAGGAGCCCCCGTCCATGCCCAACAACCGACCGCTCTCCGTGCTGACCTTAGCCTGCCTCGCTCTCTTTGCCTGCCCGGCTATGGCCCAGGTCACCACTGACCACTGGCCCGGTTTCCGCGGCGACGGCTCCGGAATCTCCCCCAGCCCCGGCCTCCCGGTCCACTGGACCGCCACCGACAACGTGGCCTGGAAGGTTGAAGTCCCCGGCGATGGCTACTCCTCCCCCATCATCTGGGGTACCCGCCTCTTCCTCACGGCCGGGATGGACAAGACCCGCATTGTCCTCTGCTACGACGCCGACACCGGCGCGCTGCTCTGGCAGAAGGCGCTGGAACTCCCCGCCCTCCCCAGGCTCTACGGCGACACCGGCCACGCCCCCTCCACCCCCGTCACCGACGGCCGGCGCGTCTACGCCTTCTTCGAGGGCCTCGGCCTGGTGGCTCTCGACCTGGACGGCAACCTCCTGTGGACCACGCCCCTCGGCCCCTTCAATAACATGCACAGCGAGGCCAGCTCGCCGGTTCTCTACAAAGACTCCGTCCTGCTCTGCTGCGACCAGCAGGCGGAGGGTTTCCTCGCCGCCTTCGACGCCGCTACTGGCGTGGAGCGCTGGCGCACCCCGCGCAACCTGGGCTCCCACTGGTCTACGCCGCTGCTTATACACTACCAGGGCAAGCCGCAGGTCGTGATCGGCGCCAAGACCGTTGTCTCCTACGACCCGGACAGCGGCCAGGAGTTGTGGTCCTGCCGCGGCCTGAGCCCCAACGTCGTCCCCAGCCCCGTCTTCGGCAACGACCTCGTCTGGGCCAGTTCCGGCCGCAATGGCCCCGCCATGGCCCTGGACCCCGGCCTGGCCGGCGACGTTAGCGACACCGCCGTCCGCATGTACTACCCCGTCGGCGGCCCCTACGTCCCCTCCCCGCTACTCTACCCGCTGCTCATGCTCCCTGGCGATAACGGCCACGTTCGCTTCCTCAGCCCTCGCGGAGAGGTGGTGGCGGAATTGCGGCTCAAGGGCCACTTCTTCGCCTCCCCCCTCGGCGCCGAGCAGCGGATCTATTGGACCAGCCAGTCTGGTGACACCTACGTCCTCGACGCAAGCGGCCTAACCTCGCCCCGCTATGAGGCCAAGGTTCTCGCCGTCAACAGCCTGGGCGAGAAGTGCCAGGCCTCTCCGGCGGTCGCGCGAGGGAGGCTGTACCTGCGCACCGAGCAGCACTTGTACTGCCTCGCCGGCGCGGACGCCGCAACCGATCCCGTCGCGCCCCCCGTCCCCGCCGCCAGCTTCAGGGAACTCAGAGAGCGCTACGCCCAACACCCCGCCGCCACCGGGCCTGACGTGGCTGTGCGCATCCAGGTCGTGGAGGCCATGGCTCCGCTACCGGACCCCCAGGCCGTCCCCTTCCTGCTGGAGGCCACGCTTAAGGACCCGCACTGGGACGTTTGCGAGGCAGCGGCCAAGGCGCTGGGCCGCCAGGGCGACGGCGCGATTCCCGGGCTGCGCTCGCTGGTGGCGGATCGCCGTCCCTTCATCCGCATCATCGCCGCGCAAGAACTCGGCCAGTTGACCGCCGCGGCCGCGGTCCCTGAGTTGGTCAAGGAACTCCAGGAGGCCGACGCGCTCTCGCGCCTGGCCGCCCTGCAAGCCCTGGGCGAGATCACCCGCGCCCACCCGGAGCAGACCGGTGACACCGTGCCCGCTCTTCTGGCCGCACTTCAGGACCCCGAGGCGATCGTCCGCGCCGGTGCCGTCGTGGCCCTCGGTCGCGCCCCGATTCCGCCCGGCGACCTGCGCGGTGCTGCCGTGCGCGCCCTGCTCGACGCCCTGACCGACCACAGCCCCCTCGTCACCGCGACGGCGCAGCGCGTCCTGGCCGGACCGTATCAGGTACCCCAGGAGGTCATCATGCAGGACGTGGTTCTCTACGGCGCCCAGCGCCCAGCGGCGGTGGTAGAACACCTCACCGCCGGTCCGGTGCGACTCAAATTCCAGGACGGTGAGCTGCGCTATCTCTACGTCGGCGACCGCGAGATCGTCCGCCGTGTCTACTTCGCCGTGCGCGACTCGCGGTGGGACACGGTCATGCCCGAGTTCACGCGCACCGAAGTTGAGCGCACCGATGGCGGCTTCCGCCTCAACTTCGCGGCCCGCTCCCGCAACGACATCACCGACTACACCTGGACCGGAGAGATTCTCGGCACCGCCGACGGGAAGATCACCTTCCGCGTCTCCGGCGCCGCAGGCTCCGACTTCGACTCGCCCCGCGTCGGCCTCAACGTCCTCTTCGGCAGCGATTCCCTCGCCGGTCTCCCTTACGAGACCACGGACGCCGCTGGCCAGACCACGCCCGGCGTCTTCCCGGTCCCCGTCTCCCCAAGCCTACTGACCGGCAAGTGGACGCGCCTGGCCTACCAAACCGATACCGGCCTGCAGATCGCGTGCCAAGTCACCGGTGCCGACTTCGGCATGGAGGATCAGCGCAACTTCGGCGACAGCAGCTACAAGGCCTACAGCGCCCTGCCCTACAAGTACCCCCGTATCCCCCAGGACGAGAACCAGGAGGAGGTGCTGGAGCTGTCCGTGACCGGACCGACCCCGGCCGCTCCCAGTCCCGGCCCCGTCCGAGTGCTCGTGCGCGCGGCCCGGCCGGATCGCGTCTTCCCCCGTCTGACGCCTCCGCCAGACGCCGCCGAAATCGCCGACTTCCTCCAGATCAACGGCAAGCCCGACGACTACCGCGCCGCCCGCGCCCTCACCATGCCCTTCAACCCCGCGGCTCACATGCCGGACGAAGACACCTTCATGGAGAACCTCACGGCACTGACCGCGCAGGTGGCGTCCGTGCGGGCGATCGCGCCCCAGGCGACCGTGAAAGTCGGCCCGATCAACTTCGATTCCCCCTACCCGCGCCCGGCCCCGGACGCACGGCGGCAGGGCCGCTTCGCCGCTGCCTGGGCCGCCGCGGCGTACCTGGAGTTGGTCCAAGCCGGCGTGCGCGAGGCTTCCTTCAGCGCTGGCCCCGCCTCCCAGCCAGTACTCGAGGCCCTCGCCGCCCAGGCCGGTAGCCCCGCCCTTGCTACGCAGCTCTTCGGCCTGTCACCCTCCCCGGTTCGAGCCGGGGCTGCCCTGGTCGGGGGCGAACAACGCCTCTGGCTCATCAACCAGACCCCCGACCCGCAGACGGTCCTGGTCGGTGGCCTGGGCGCCTTGGCGCAGGCGCCCCTCCGGCGCTTCCTTGGCACGGAACCGCTGGCCTCTCCGATCGAGGCCACCGCGACCGTCGCTCGCGAGGTTTTGTGCCTGGAATTGGAGCCCTACGAGGTCTGTGAGGTGAATCTGGGCCAGCGCCCGTGAGGTACCATCATGCCCGGAATCAATGACATCAAGCAGGATTACGTGACCGCAGAGACCCTCGACGCGGAACTGGACCGTTGGATGACCGAGGTCGCGCCCTACCAATGGCGACCCGTCCCGCCGCTCACTCCGGCGAACGCGGCGTTGCTGGTCGTGGACATGAACCGCCCCTTCGTGGAGCCCGGCTGCCTCCTCACCGTCCCCAGCGCTCAGGCGATCATTCCCCGCCTGGCGGCCTCGATCGCCGCCTTTCGCCAGGCCGGACGCCCCGTGCTGTGGTTGGTCCAGGGCCATCACTCCCTCGAGCACGACCGCGGCGCTCACCTGGCCGGCTGGTGGCCCACCATGATCCAGGCCGGCACCGACGACGTCGCCATGGGCACCGGTCTGGAGCCGCTTCCCGCTGAGAAGATCATTCTCAAGCGCCGCTACAGTGGCTTCTACCAGACCGACCTGGAGCTGACCCTGCGCTGTCTGGGAGTAACGGAGGTGGTCCTCGGGGGCGTCCTCACCAACGTCTGCCCCTACGCCACCGCCGTGGACGCCTTCATGCGCGACCTCTCTGTCTACTACCTCGCCGACGGCACCGCCGCCTTCAACCGCGACTTGCACGTGTACGGCCTGCGCACCATTGCCGCCTGGTGTGGCGCGGTGGTGACAGTAGGAGAGGTCTGCAGGTGGATGGAAGGCGGGGACTGATGCTGGCGATCCGCACCATGACCGCTACCGACGTGCCGCTGGGGATGGCCCTCAAGCGCGAGGCCGGCTGGAACCAGACCGAGGCCGACTGGCGACGCTTCCTGGCCCTGGAGCCCACCGGCTGCTTTGTGGCCGAATACGCCGGCGCGCCCTGCGGCACCACCACCACCTGCGTCCTGGGCGAGGTCGCCTGGATTGCCATGGTCCTGGTCTCCGCAGCGATGCGCGGCAAAGGCATCGGCACGGCGCTGATGGCCCACGCGCTGGCCTACCTTGACGCCCGCCGTGTCCCGTCCGTCCGCCTCGACGCCACACCCGCCGGCCGCCCGCTTTACGAGAAGCTGGGCTTTGTGGCCGAGTACGAGGTAGTGCGGTGGAGCGGGGAGCCGGAGATCGCGATCGAGGAAGCTCGGGCGCAGCCTTACGGGAAGGACTACCTGGCGCCGCTGGCGACCCTTGACCGACGGGCCACCGGCGCCGATCGTACCCGGCTTCTCGCCGCCCTGGCCCGGGAGTGGCCGGAGGCCGCCTGGCTGACCACCGACCGTGGCGAGCTTACCGCCTACCTGATGGCTCGCGCCGGCGAGCGCGCCGTCGAAATCGGCCCTTGCATCACCGACCGCGCGGGCGACGGCCGTGCCCTGCTTACCCCCGCTCTCGCCCTCCGCCGCGGACAGGCGGTCATGGTGGACGTCCCTCGTGACAATCACCCGGCCACCGCCCTGGTGCAAGCCGCCGGTCTCACCGAGCAGCGCGCCTTCACTCGCATGTGCCGCGGCAAACCCGTCTGCGACCATCCGGAGATGATCTGGGCCTCCTCAGGTGCCGAGAAGGGCTGAGGCGTCAGCCGGCCACCGGCTTCCCCCCTCGCCGCTTGCCGACAGCCGCTGTCCCCACTATGATCCCCAGGCCCGCCACCACGCCGATGATCGGCCTCAACCAGCCAGGCATCGCCGTCCCCTCACCACTCACTGCCCCTCCGGTCAGGTCGCCGAATATGGAATATCTGACTGAAGGGGCCTGCGAAAGCGACCGGTCAGCCATGTGCTCCATCTCCATGGCGAACCTCCCTGGCGGCGGGCCTCCCAGGTCACCGGATCCCGCTACCGAAGCGCGAGGTTAGATATCCCACTCGTTGTCAGACCGCCCGCGCCCTACAGAGGGGGCACTCCTACGCAGACCTTCCCCCTCCCGCGAACCTCGGCATTCCCGCCAGCCGCCGCATGACTACCTCCGCCAGAGCGGTCCGGTCCGCCCTCACGTAGAGGGGAAGATGCTCCACCGGGTACTCCTGCTCCGCCAGCCACTGCGGCCCGCTCAGGGACCCGCCGCCCCACGGGTCCAGCCACTCTCCCTCCGGCAGATAGACTCTGCGGCGCGACTCGAGCGTGATCACCGGCGCGACCAGCAGGCTCTCCCCCACCAGAAACTGGTCGTAGATCGGGTAAGTCTCCGCGTCGCCCGGCCACTGTAGGAACAGCGGACGTACCATCGGCTGGCCCTCGGCTACCGCCCGGTCGGCCAGGGCGTCCCAATAGCCGGCGAGGTCTTCATGCAGGCAGGTGTACTCGCGGGCGAGGTCGACCGTATTGCGGTCGTAGTTCCAGGGGGCCCAGGAGAACTGCATAATCGGCAGTAGGGCGCAGGCCTGGGTCCAGCGCAGGAACATAGCCGCGCCGGGGAGGGCCAGGTCTGCTTCGCGGGTGCTGATGCGGCCGCCGATCATGTCGGGGATGAGGAAGGGGTAGCCCAGCAGGCCCTGGGTCAGCCCCAGCGCCAATACGGCCCCCAGGCCGTTGTTGAGCCCCCAAACGGAATCCTTGCCGCCCTCCCGCGCCATTATCCCGCTGGCCTGGGTCAACCACTCCGTGCGGGTCTCAACCAGGTCGTAGAAATGGTCGTGGAAGAACTGTACATACAGGTCGCAATACCTGGCAGGCGTAGTAAGCAGGTGGAAACCGCGGTCGGCGCCGGTGGGCTGGTAGCGCAGGTCGCCGCCGTCCATCTTGAAGCCGTCAAAGCCGTGCTCGTCCCTCAGGCGGCGCAGGCGAGTGGCGTACTCGTCCGCCGCCGCCGGATTGGAGAAGTCCACCAGCCCGGCCGGGCCGTGCCACCAGCGCATCATCGCCGGCCGCCGTCGGGTGGCATCCATCACCATGTACCCGGTGTCGTATTCCTCGGAGAAGGTCGCGGTGTCCTCATTGACAAAGGGGCAGGTCCACAGCGTAGCGTGGTACCCGAGGGCATGAATCTCGTCCACCATACCGGTGGGGTCGGGGAACTTGCTGCGGTCGAAGCGCAGGTCGCCGTGGCCGGTCTCCCAGCGCTCGTCCACCTGCACGACATGGCAGGGGAAGTCGTAGCGCCGAATGTCACGGGCCAAATGGAGGGTCTGTTCCTGGGTGATGGAGTGACCGTACTGGGTCCAGGTGCTGAAGATGGGCCGAGTGAAGGACTCGCGACCCGGCCGGCGGCGGGGCGCGCCGAGCAGGGAGATGGCAGTCCGGCGGGTCTGCTCGATATCGCTGCCTGCGATCAGGTGAAAGCGGCTCTGCATCGTGTCGACGACGCCCCAGGAGATCAAGCCGCTGTCGCCGGTGTTGAACTCCAGGCGCATCGTCTCGCGAGTGGGCACCAACAGCCCCAGGCCGGAGGAGGTCAGCCACAGGGGAGAGCGGGTATTGGAGGCGGAGCAAGGGTCGAGCGTGATCTCACCGGTCTCCAGGGGCCAGAACATCGGCTCATGGTGGCCGAAGCCGTACCAGTGTCCCGCGGGAGCCAGGGCGAGGGTCTGCTGCAGCGCCTGGCCCGGTGAGTTTTCCGTGACGCTCCAGAGAACGGTCAGCAGGTCACCGGCCAGCTCCAAGTCCACCGCACACTCCACGCCACCGCCCGTACGGACCACCAGGCGAGCGACGCCTGCCGCAAGGTCGTGGCTAACGATCTCCTCCAGGGAATCCCAGCGTCCGGCGCGACGCAGGGCAAAAGGCGCTTGGTCAGGCCTGCCGACAAGCCCGGGCTCGCCCAGCAGCCTCCCCTCTCGCCACAGACGCAGGGCGAAGGGGCGGTCGGTGATCTCGAGACGGCAGGAGCCGGAGCTAACGGTCAAAGGCATCGCGGACGAAACCTCCCTGAGATGGTGCGGTGCCGCGGTAGTTCCCGGCCCCGCGAGGCGACACCTCCACAGGGCCGAGAAGAGGTCCTGACGCCAGGTAGCGGGAATCTCGGCGAGGTGAATGCCATGCGCCGATGTCGACTTATCGCTGCGCTCAGCGCCCTGCTTTGGGCGGGAACGCTGGGCCACTCCCTCGCTGACAAGGAGCCGCTGAAGATGCCGCTACAAGCCGATTACACTGTAGACATTGCCGCCGCCGGGAAGCCGGGGCAGTTTGCGCTGGAGGCCCCCGCGGCGGGGACGGCGACGGTCCTGGTGCGGGGGCTGTCGCTGGGTGGGTTTGTGGAGGTCAAGGTCAACGGCGGTGCCCCGGCCGGGCTGGAGTTGCTGGCCACCGGGGGGCTGCTGCAGGGCCACGCCGACAGCGCGCTGGTCACCGCCCAGTTGAAGGCCGGAATGAACGAGGTCACGGTCGCCGAGAGCGACGGGGCACAGGTGGTGCACGTGCCGGGCACTCAGCATTGGTTCGGCGCCGCAACCGAGGCGGGCGGCCGGCCGGTGTTCTCCCTGGACCTGCAGCAACTGCTGACCGTGGAGAAGGAGTACTCGGTCAACGTGTACTATGGGCCGGAGTGGGACCATTTCCTGTGGTTCAGCGGGCGCTGGGACCGGTACTACGGGGAGGTGTACGCCAGCGCGGCCCGGAAGGTCTGCGGGAGTACCGGGGCTGGGGCGGCGACGCTAGCCTATACGCTCGAGTATCCGGAGCGCAATCTGGTGATGCCTACCAGCATCACGCTGGAACCGGAGCCGATGACCGGGGCCTATACGCTGCGCGTGCGGCAGGTGCTGCGAGCGGTGGGCGAGCCGAGCTGGGGGGACAACCTGGAGTTCCTGCACGTGGTCATCAACCCCACCTACGGGCTGGACTGGCAGGACGGCGTGCCTGATTACACCTGGTACCGGAGCCAGCGAGAGGACGCCCCGGATGCGCTGCCAGGGACTCATACCGGCATGTGCCGTTTTGACGACAACTCGGCGCGGACCTACCCCTACCACTCCAGCACCACCGATCCCACCAAGGTGACCATGGCCGGGCAGCACCACACCGGGGCCGCCGAGCCCCTGGAGGCTGTTAACACCATCGGCGGCTTCTTCACCAAGACGGGCGTGGGTTCGTGCGGATGGGTGTTCCACCAGTACAAAGCCTCCTGGCGCCAGGATGCAAGCCCGCTGCATGGCCACTGCGGGGACGGGGCGGACAACCACTTCCTGCTCTTCTGGAATGAGCTGTTCACACCACTGGGGATGAAAGCCGGCGACGAGCTGGAGGTGGAGTACAGCCTGACCATGCTGCCCAGTGAGGTGCTGCGGGAGGACATCGAGGACCTCAACGAGGCGGACCTGTTCCACTTCGGCAAGGAGAAGGAGCAGAAGTCGGAGATCACCGGCTGGGTGGGCACCAAACAGGCGGTGGGCTTGCGGCGCAGCGACGGATCGCTGATCTTGCTGGGGATCGGGCGGGAGCCAGGGCGGCTGCCGGTGCCGACGGGTACGCAGGCGCAAGCGCGCCGCATCTGCCGCTCCTTCGACTTGATCCGGCCGCAGGTGCAGGACCTGCAGATCACCGAGGGATCGGTGGAGGTCAAGCCGAGGTGGGTCACGATCGTGGACTGCGGCTCGGCGTTGCGGTGGCCCAAGTAGAGGAGCCTCACCCCCCTGTCCCCCTCTCCCTCGTTTCGCTCGGGAGGAGGGGGGCCCTCGGAAGGGAGATCGCTCCGGGGAACGAGGTGGCGGGGAGCTGTCGCACGAGGCGTGGTTGGCCGGAGAGACAGAGACCACTTGAGCGCAGGAGAAGGGCGGGATTGCCCGCCCCACGCGGAGGGGAGCCAGGCCACCGCCACCCTGCACCGGCGAGACGTCGGTGCCATCGGGAGAGAGGCCTTGCCGCGCAGACCCTCAGCGGAACAATATCACCGCGACGTCCTCCGGAGCCAGGGGAGCGTCCCCGGAGAGACGTCCGGCGGGAGTCTCGATGGTGGTGAGGGACTTCCCAGGCCAGGAGAGGGATAGCTCCTGGGGCTCGGAGGTCGGGTTCCATACGGCTACGGCGCAGCCGGCCTCGGACTCAAAGGCCCGTGCTACCAGCGCGGGATTAGTTATCTCTAGCGGCTCGGTTTCGAGAAATCTCCCCCGCAGCAGGATTGCCGCGTGTTTGCGGCGGAGGCGGTTGAGGGCGGCGAGGCGCGCCACGAAGGCGGGGGCTAGGTCGGTGAGAACCTCGCATTGCTGGCGCGGGGCGAGGAAGAAGCGGTAGCCCATGACGAAGGAGTAATGGAGTTGCTCGTAGTTCTCCCGCGCCATGTACTGGGTGCAGAGGATGTCCTCGGGAAAGGTGTAGCGGTACATCTCCCCAAAGTGTTGATCCCCGTAGAAGAATCCCAAACCGAAGGGTAACGTGAAGTCGTAGTACTGGAGGATCACATCGGCGATGTACTCTCCGCCGAGGGCGAGGTCCTCACTCTTGGCCTTGACCAGGTCGCGGGCTTGGCGCGATAGCTCGGTCTTGCCCGGGCCGCAGGAGAAGGCAGGGCTAGGATGACCGTGGCGCTCGTCGAAGCAGAGGAAGGAACTGGGACCGCCGGCGACCTGATCGAGGAAGACGCAGTCTACACCCCAGTCCAGGCCGCGCTGTACGCAGCGGAGCACCTGCCTTTGCCAGGGCTCGGTGGCGATGCAGGCGTTGATGAGCTGGAAACGCTCGTTCATGCCGATGATCGAGCCGTGGCTGGGCCAGGTGAAGATGTCTACGAAGGGATTGCCGTAGGGACCCTTGATGGCGCAGAACTCGCCGTGCTGGGCGTAGAACTCGGAGTTCGGGGACATCTGGATGAAGTGGAAGTACAGGACCATCCGATAGCCATCGCTCTGCACGCGGCGGAAGTTCTCCACCAGCGCAGCCTCCCCGCCGAGGCGGTCGCTAGCGAGGAAGTCGGGCAGCATGTTGTCGTGGCCACCGTGGGACCAGCCGGTGAGCTTGACGACGTCGATGTCACCGGTGCGGGCGGCGGCGGCGATCTCGCCGATCTGGTCGTAGCGGAATTTGACCCGCCCATGCTGGTGCATCATCACCACGTCCTGCATGGCCGGCATGTCCCGGACCCAGGCGGGCTTGGAGCGAGAATGGTCCTGGTAGGTGTCGCAGAAAGCGCGGTAGCGGCGGGCGTCGCGGCGCCAGAGGTCGGCGTGCACGGCCACCACGAAGGGGGCGCTCTGCCAGGTCTCGCCGGGGGCAACAAAGGGATACTTGATGAAGCCGAGCGAGAGGGAATCCTCCTCGGACGTGGGCCCAAAGTTGAGGACGGTGTTGGTGGCAGTCGTCTGGAGGGAGGAGTCGTGGGAACCGACGTAGAGGCTGCCAGAGGCGCCATACAGGCCGAGCCACTGCATCGAAGCGCGGCCGGGGTAGAAGTCGCGCAGGAAGTTGAAGCGCACACCGCGGACCGGCTGGGCGTTGCGGTCGGCGAGGTTGCGAAGGGGATCGGAGATGCGGCGACCGGCGGACTCGGGGTAGAGTAGGAAGGCGGCGTCCGGATCGTCACCGAGGTTGCCCAGACCGCCAATCAGGGGGAACCAGAGCTCGGCGAGGCGCGGGGCAGAGCGGTTGGTGAGACTCGCGGTGAAGGTCAGCTCCTCACCGGAGAGGGTCACCTGGTAGCTCAACTCGGCGTCCACCGGTCCGCCCTGGAAGTCGACCAGGGAGGAGTAAGTGACCATCAGAGTGTTACCGTCCCGCCGAATCTCCGGGGGGGATTGCTCGGAGGCGCGGATGGGGGTCTCCGGGTCATCGTCGGTGGGGTAGATGAGTTGCCAGAGATCGAGACCGGCTTGGGTCACATATTCGCAACCGGTACGGAGGTTGCGCAAGGAGGCGAGATTGCCGCGCTCATCAAGGGACAGGCTGACGAAGTCGTTGCGGAGTTGGGCCATCACGGGCTCACCTTGCCGACGGAGGACTAGGCAAGCGGTAGTGTTCCCAGGCGAGCGGGCTAGTGTACAGCGCCAGGCGCGACACCCGCACCGCCTCCAGCGGCTCCACCGACAAGCGCAGCCTGCTTTCCTTGCCCAGGCGTTCCGCCCAACGCCCCCGCAGCGGCACCAGGGCCTGAGACCGCTCCCGCGCGGCAGGGAATACCCCCGCCCACTCCGTGCCTCTCTCCCCGACCAGCCGCACCCGCAGCGGCCCGCCCTGGTACTCCATCCGTAGGGCCAAGGCGGCGGCACCTGCGGGGGCGGGGACAGTCAGCGGGCCGGCTCCGGCGGTTTCTCCTACCAGAGAAAGCGGCTCCTCCACCGTCCGCCCTACCCAGGCGGTGTAGAGGTCCTGGCCGACGGTGCTGAGCAAGCGATAGCCGATCCCCTCCGGCGGGGCGGCGAAGGAAAAGGACAGGGAACTGGTCACCAGATGCAGCCGCCCCTGTTCATCCCGGGCGTGTGCGTTGCGGTGCCAGTGGCCGGTGAGGGTATAGGCCAGGTAGTGGCCGTCGAAGCAGGTGAGCAGGTCGGCGGCGTTGTCTACCTGATTCGACGAGGGGAGCAGGGGGAAGTGGCACATCACCAAGAGGGGCTGCCCGGGCGGCAAGGTCGCCAACTTCCCGCGCAGCCATTGGAGCTGCTCCACGGACATGTGGCCCTCGTGCTGCAGCTTGTCGTCCCTGAAGTACACCCCGTCCACCGCCACCAGCACCCACCCACCCAGTCGTTGTGTATAGTAGTTAGGATGCCCTAGGAATCGCACAAAGCGCGCGTCATACTCCCCCGGGCCCGGCGGGCCCTCGTGGTTGCCGGGGCAGGCGTACAAGGGCACGCGCAGGTCCTGGCGGACCGCCATCCAGTGCTCGTACTGGTTGATCGAGCCGTCGTTGGTCAGGTCCCCGGGGAAGAGCACGAACTGCGGCTGCAGTTCGTTGACCTGCTCAACAGCCCAGCGGAAGTCGTCGAAGGGGTCGTTGTCGCCCTTCTGGGTATCGGAGATGACAGCATAGAACAGGGGCGGCTGGGCGGCAGCCGCGGCGAGCAGGCCGAAGAGTAGGAGAGAGACCAGAGCCGTGCGGAGCAGGGGAAGGCGGGTCATAAGAGAGGGCCTCCTTGGGTGTCGATTGGGCGCGCTGTCGGCTGCTACTCCTCGCGGGCGACCTCGTGCATCAGGTCCCGGAGGGCCGGGTAGGTGGCCAGGTAATGGCTATGGAGACCGGGTTGGGTCACGTACGCGCAGCCAGTGCGGAGGTTGCGCAGGGAGGCGAGATTACCGCGGGCGTCGAGGGACAGGGAGACGAAGCTGTTGTGCAGTTGGGCCATCGTGGGCTCACCTTGCCGACGGAGGACTAGGCAAGCGGTAGTGTTCCCAGGCGAGCGGGCTAGTGTACAGCGCCAGGCGCGACACCCGCACCGCCTCCAACGGCTCCACCGACAGGTGCAGCTTGCCCTCCTTCCCCAGCCGCTCGGCCCAGCGCGCGCGCAGCGGCACCAGCGCCTGCGTACTCTCCGGCGCCGCAGGGAACACCCCGGCCCAGTTCGCCCCCTTATCCCCCACTATCCGCACCCGCAGCGGCCCGCCCTGATATTCCAGCCGCACAGCCAGTGCCTTCGCGCCCGCGGGAGCCGCTACGGTCAGCGGCCCCGCCCCATCCGTCTCCCCCACCAAGGACAGCGGCTCCTCCACCGGCCGGCCGATCCAGGCGGTGTACAGGTCGTACCCTACCGTGCTGATGAGCCGGTAGCCGATCGGCGCGGCGTCGGACGAGAACGACAGCGCGCCGGTGATCAGGTGCAGACGGCCTTGCTGGTCCACGGCATGTTCGTTCTTGTGCCAGTGACCCGTTACCGTGTAGACCAGGTAGTTGGGGGTGAAGCAGTCCAGCAGCTCTGCACCGTTCGCCAGGCTCCTCCACTGGGGCAGGACGGGGAAGTGGCAGATCACGAGGATCGGCCTGGCGGCCGGTAGCCGCGCCAGCTCTGCCCGGAGCCAGGTGAGTTGCTCCGGGCTGAGGGCGCCCTCGTGCTCGTTCTTGCCGTTGATGAAGTGGACGCCATCCAGCGCAAAGAGCTGCCAGCCACCCAGTTGCCGCCCGTAGTAGGTGGGCAGCCCCGTGTACTGCAGGAAGCGCGCGCGGAACTCAGCGCGTGCGCACCCATCGCCCTCGTGATTGCCCGGACAGGCGTACAGTGGCACCTGCAGGTCCTGGCGCACGGCCGACCAGTGCTCGTACTGGTTGACGCTGCCGCCACTGGTCAGGTCCCCGGGAAACAGCACGAATTGCGGCTGCAGTTCGTTGACCTGCTCAACAGCCCAGCGAAAATCATCGTAGGGATCATTGTTTTGTTTCTGGGTATCGGAGATGACCGCATAGAAGAGGGGCGGCGGCTGGGCGGCAGCCGCGGCGAGCAGGCCGAAGAGTAGGAGAGAGACCAGAGCCGTGCGGAGCAGGGGAAGGCGGGTCATAAGAGAGGGCCTCCTTGGGTCTACATTATGCGCGCTGTCGGCTGCTACTCCTGGCGCGCAATACTTACCGTCGCCTCCGCCACATTCGTCGAAGGTAACGCATACAGGATCGCTGCGCGGGCCTCTCACTCGTGCTCAGTCTTCGGCTCGGGCGGGGCCGTCAGGCGGTAGTGATCCCAGGACAGAGGGCTGGTGTACAAGGCCAAGCGAGTTATCCGGGCCGTGGCCAGCGCTTCCACCACGAGCCGCAGCCTTGAGTCCTGGCCGAGCTGTTGCGACCAACGGCTCGGCAGCACCACGAGCGCCTGCGCCTGCTCCGGGGCCGCGGGCAGTATTCCTGTCCAGGCCCGGTCCTTCGCGTCCACGATCCGCGCCCTCAGGGGCCCTCCCGAGTAATGCACGCGCAACACCAGAGCGGTCGCGTCCGAAGGAGCGCGCACGCTCAGGGGGCCTGGACCGGCAACCTCCCCCAGCAGACTCAGCGGCTCCTCGACCCGACGACCTACCCAGGCCGTGTACAGATCTTGCCCGACGGTGCTGAGGAGCCGATACCCGCCTCCCGGTTGTAGCGCCCCGGTGACCAGGTGCAATCGCCCCTGGCTGTCCACGGTATGCGTGTTGGTGTGCCAGTGACCCGACAGGGTGTAGGCCAGGTACTTACCGGCGAAGGCGGCTAGGACTGATTCGGCATCCGGCAATCCCTTCCACTCGGGCCGCAAGGGAAAGTCATACATGGGGTAGTGGCACATGAGCAGCACCGGCTCTCCGGAGGGTATCCCCGCCAGTTCCTGCCGCAGCCACTCCGTTTGCTCGGCGGAGAGGGCTCCCTGCCGTAGCTTGCCCTCCTGGTAGTCCGCTATGCTGAGCACGAGCAGGTGCCATCCGCCCAGGCGCTGATGGTAGTAAAGGGGGAAGCCAGTGTACTGCAAAAAGCGTGGCGCGACCTGGTCCGGTGGGCAACGGTTCTCATACCAACTGCCAATGCCGGCGTCATGATTGCCGAGGCACGGGTACATCGGCACTCGCAGCTTGTTCAGCGCCGCAGTGAAATGCTCGTACTGATTGACCGTGCCTCCGTCGGTCAGGTCCCCCGGCATTAGTACGACTTGTGGCTTCAGCCGGTTGACCTGCTGCACCGCCCACTGCAGGTCGGTGAAAGGGTCGTCGTCCCTCTTTTGCGTATCAGAGATGACGGCAACAAACAGGGGCGGCGGCGGTGCCGCGGCCGCGGCGAGCGCCGCGGCCAGAATCAGCGCGACGACGGCCCAGGGGATGAATCGTGCCTTCCGCATATCTAGTGCGCCTCCCGTCGCGATTTCTCGCCCTGCCCGCATGGGTGCGGCAGCGTCCCGCAGCGCGAGGCAAGCTTGGGCGCGATCATCTCTTCCCCGCGCCCCGTGAAGTCAGATGGTGAGCAGTTGCGTCGCCTCACTCCTCCCTCGCCACCTCGTGCATGAGGTCGCGGAGGGCCGGATACGTAGCTATATAGTGGCTGTAGAGGTCGCGGTACACCCCGTGATTCGCCGGATTGGGGTCGATCTGCCGCGCGATGCTCACCATCGCCCCCGCCGCGCTCTTCAGGTCCGGGAAATGCCCGCCGCCGACTGCCGCGCACATCGCGGTGCCCAGGACACTCGCCTCGTAAGTGAGGGTGGGAAGGTAGAGCGGAATGCCGGTGATGTCGGCGTGAATCTGCAGCCACAGCTCGGACCGCGCACCCCCACCGCAGGCATAAAGGCCCTTCACGGCAAAGCCCGCTTCGGCCAGGTCCTCGATGATGTGGCGGCTGCCCATGGCCGTCCCCTCCAGCACCGCCCGCCAGACGTGGGGCAGAGAGTGGCGCAGGGAGAGGCCCCAGATGGCGCCGCGCGCGAGCGGGTCGCGAAGCGGCGTGCGGTTGCCCTGCCAGTAGTCCAGCACGACGAGCCCCTCCGCGCCGGGGGCGATTTCGGCGGCCTGAGCGTCGAGGTAGGCGTAGGCGTCTTCGCCACGACGGCAGGCCTCGGCGGTCTCGCGGCAGGCGAAGTTGTCAGCCAGCCAGGCGATGATGGAGCCGGTGGCGGTCTGGCCGCCCTCCAGGATCCAGGTACCGTCCATCAGGGCGTCGGGGTAGGGGCCCCAGACGTGGGAGCCGAAGATGGCCTGGTCGGAGAGGGCCATGTGGCAAGTGCTGGAGCCCATGACCATGGCCATCCGGCCGGGGACGACGACACCGGAGCCGAGGGTGGCGGAGTAGGCGTCGATGCCGCCGCGGGCGACCGGGGTGCCCGCCTGCAGACCTAACTCCGCGGCGGCGGCGGCACAGAGCTCCCCGGCGGGTGCGCCCAGGGGCAGGACCTCCCGCGGCCATTTGTCGAGCAACTCGGAGGCGCTGAGGGTCTCGAGCAAACCAACGGGGTAGCCGCCGGCGGGGCGAGCGTAGTTCCACTTGGCGGTGGCGTTGCAGAGGGAGGCAGTCCATTCACCGGTTAGGCGGAAGGTGAGCCAGTCGGTGCCCTCGACGATGAGATCGGAAGCCTCGTAGATCTCCGGCTCGTTAGCCTTGAGCCAGAGGGCCTTGGGGATCATCCACTCCGGCGACTCGTGACCGGAGACGTACTGCAGCACCGGGTCCTGGGTGAGACTAACCCGGCGGGCCTCGGAAAAGGCGCGCTGGTCCATCCACATGATCGCGGGGCGCAGCACAGTGCCGTCGCGATCACAGCAAACCACGGTGCAGGAGGTGCCATCGACGCTGAGCGCGGCAACGTCCCCGCCGCGGAGTCCCGCCTGCGCCAGGGCCGCGGGCACGGTGATACGCAGGCCCTTCCACCACTCGGCCGCGTCCTGCTCGGCCCAGGTTACCCGGGGGTAGAAGGTCTCACAGGAGTGCGCGGCCACACCCAGGAGCGTTCCATCCAAGGCGAAGATGCCCGCCCGCACCGACTGGGAGCCGGTGTCAATGCCCAACACAAATGGTCCGTTTGCCGGACCCATAGTGGTCCTCCTTGTGACAAGTACCCGCCAGCACTTACCGTAACTCGGAACGCGGCGCCTCACCCCCCACTCGATAGCGAGGGGCGCAATGAAGAAATCGGGTGCGGAGATGGGAAAGGGCTTCCAGATTCTACACCCGAAGGCTGACGGACAGCGAGGCACTAACCACCCTTACCGAAGGTATCGCGCCAGTGCTGAAGCTGGTATTCCAGGACCGGGACGTCCATGTGCTTGGCCTGCAGTTCCGGTAGGGCGTACTTGGCCAGGACGGACAGCAGGCGGGGCATGGGCCAGGAGTTGCCCTTCGGTATGCCCGGGCGAGCGCTAATGGTCACCAAGACACTCTCACCGACCGGCAGTCCCAGGCTGACCTGGCGGCCCTGGTCGTCGACGAGGACGAGAGTGATGCTCGCGTGCCCGTGCTCATGCGCGGCGAAGCCGGGACCGACTTGGTAGCGGGCGAGCGCCCCGTTAATTTCCGCCAGGATGGCGGGGTCCTTCCAGGTCGGCAGCGCTCCACTGCTGGACCCCAGGGTCGCCTCCGTGAGCGTTCCCAGCGGCACTTGGTGGCCGAACGAGCTGAGAAAAGAACGCACGCCCAAGATGGCGAGGATGGTCAGCAGCACGACAATACCGGCCAGGATCTGTCTGTGTAGAACTTGCACTCTAGTCATATCCGGTGGTCGTCTCTTTCCTTGCTCGCGGTTACCACGGGGCACGGAGAGCCTGTTCGCCACGAGGGGGGCGACTTCCTTCCTGACCGCACGGGACGCTGCGGGCGCCCTCTCCCTTCCACAACGACCGGAGCGGCTGCTTTGTTCCCGGACGTGGAGGTAGAGCGGGGCCGGAGGTGGAAAGAAACAAGGAAAGTGTTCCTAAGTTACAGCGCTGGCGCAGCATGCGAAATCGCGAGCAGAGCGGGCGCGCCTGGCCCGTGGTGAAAGGAGTCCCGATGAGCGAGATACCCATACTTCGCCCCAAGTGGCGGAGCACAATGACCGACCGAGAGCGCTTCAACGCGCAGATGCACTACCAGCCGGTTGACCGCTGCTTTAACATGGAGTTCGGCTACTGGGCCGAGAACTACGAGCAGTGGGATCTGTTCACGGAGAACGGGATCACCGACGAGACGGAGGCCAACCAGGCGTTTAGCTTTGACACTATGGGAGGTATTGGTGGGGTCCAGTGGATGAATCCGGCGTTCGAGGGCAAGCAGGTGGATGAGACGGAGACCACCTACATCATCATGAATGGGGATGGGCTGCTGGCGGAGGTGCCCAAGAGCGGGCATAGCACCATTCCGCACTTCATGAAGGCCACCATCCAGACGCCGGAGGACTGGGAGAGGGCGAAGGAGGAACGCTTCCGGCGGGACGATCCGGCGCGGCAGGTCGACGTGGAGGCGCTCAAGCTCCAGCATCCGACGGACCGGGACTATCCGCTCATGGTCTCCTGCGGATCCATGATCGGGCGGATCCGGGACATGCTGACTTTCCAGGGGCTGGCCTTCGCCACCTATGACTACCCGGAGATGGTCGAGGACATGATCGAGATGGCGTGCCTGCTGGTGGAGGACTTTCTGGATCAGGTGCTGCCCCACTTCGACTTTGACCTGGCGACCGGGTGGGAGGATATCTGCTTCAAGAACGGACCGATCATCTCGGTACCATTCTTTGACTCGGTGATCGTGCCGCGGTACGAGCGCATCGGGAAGAAGTTGCGGGAGGCGGGGATTGACATCTGGTGGACGGACTGTGACGGGGATGTGCGGCCATTGATTCCGGGGTTCCTGAAGGCAGGGCTCAACACGATGTTCCCCTTCGAGGTCAACGGGTCAGGACATCCGGGGGAGGCGCTGGATAAGTACGGCCCGGAGCTGCGGATCGTGGGCGGCTTTGACAAGCTGCAGATGATCAAGGGCAAAGAGGCGATCCGGGCATACATGGAGTCGATCGCGCCATGGGTGGAGAAGGGCGGGTTCATTCCGCACTGTGACCACCGCTGCCCGCCGGATGTAACGCCGGAGAGCTACATGTACTATCTGGAGTTGAAAGAGGCGATGTTTGGCGGGAGAGAATAGGGAGAAAGTGGCGACTTCCTTTCGCCGATGTTCTTCGCGGGTTCCCACCGGGGAGGCAGGGCAACGTGGTAACTGCCCCCCTCGGGCTCGGCGACGAAGGGTAGGCCCTCTTTGCGGACCTCAATATACCGGAAGCCTCGGCGGAGGAGCGTCAGCTGGCGGTCCGCCGGTTGCCGCCGCAGGTTCCACGCCATGCCGTCCAGGTCCGGGGCGTCGGTGAGGTCTTGCGCGGCCCGCACCGGCGCGGCTGCGGCCAGTTTGTCCTGCAGGCAGCCCCGTCCCACCAGAACAGCGCGGCTTCCTTCTACCTCGGCAAGACGGGGCTGGCTGTGGCGGCAGGAACCGGGAAGCCGCTGAGAACTCTCACCTCTCCGGCACTCATCTGCCTGGCTGTTCTTGTCACCTCATCAGTGGCCTGGGCGGACCACTGCACTGACTGGCAGACCTTCACCTATCCCCCTGACCTGTTCCCTACCACTACTCTTGACGAGTATCTCTGGTCCGGGTGGCGTGGGAACTGGACCATCGACCAGTTCGCCCCTGCTCTAGGGACCCTCACGGGCGTCGAAGTCCGCTACAGCGCCAATGCCTCGGGCAGCTTCAGGTTTGTAGATTCTCAGTACCAGAATTGTGTCTGGGCGGGGTGGGGATATGGCGGCCGCGCAAGACTGACAGCAGAAACAGCCGCTGACCTCCCCCCATTGCGCAGGCGAGTCACCCGTTCCGCCTGGTAGTGGCGCGGGGTGCCCTTGCGAAGAGACCGAGCATGCACCCGGAGGGTGCGACCAGTACGGTTCGGGATGAGTCCACGAAGGCGAGCCCGACGATGCGGACGCCGCTACTGAGGTGCCAACGCTCGTCTTCAGCCCACAGACGGATCTGGCAACGGTAGGCGGCTGTCGCTGTGCCGATTCCTCGCCTAGGTGCCTCCGTTGACGCCACTTCCCGGGCAGTGACAAACAGACCCAACATGCTGCCCGAGGGCGCGATCAGCGGCCCGCGAATGGCCTTCATCTTTGCCTTCATCCCTCGATCGTGAAGCTCACCCTGCTCCCTGCGGGGACCGCCACCGGCTTGTCGAAGGCGGGGACCCGGTCGTACCCCGCCCCGCGCTTGACCACCGCGCTGATCTCCTCGTCGGTGGGATTGTGGGCGGTGACCGTTATCTGGCCGGGTCGGTCCTCCACGACCCACAGCCGCAGGTCGGGATGGTTGCAGGTGGCCAGGCTGCCGATATACACGTCCAAATCTCCGGCCCGCGTGTTGCCACTGGCGTAACCCACTCCCTCGCTGAAGCCGAAGGGGGTCAACTCCTTCTTCCCCCGGTCCCAGACCGCCGCACTCCAGTGGGGGTTAAGTCCGTAGACGCGAATCGGCAGGCGCGACAACGGCAGCCGGGCCTGGCTGAGAATCCCGGTGAAGCCGCCGTCCTGCGCCTCCAAGTCGAGGAAGAACTTCGTGTCCCTTACCTTCCCTTGCTCGGTACGGGCTGTGACTTCTGGGAAGGGTACGGCGGAGACACATACCCGCCGATCTCCTGGCTGTTAAGCGTCGGCGCCACCAGGTAGGCCACCGTGTTATCCAGCAGCTTCAGCATGTCGCTCGGGGTGGCGCCGTCTCGCCCAGCCGAGCAGTCAGCCCTTCCCACCAGCGCAGCGCCTCAAACCACAGCCCGTTCTCCAGCGCCGGGCAGATGATCCCCGTGCGGGCCGACTCCAGCGGCGGCCAGCCCGGGAAGATCCCGCGCGCGGCGATCAGGCCCGTCCCCGACTCCGCCTCGTCCAGCATGACCCGCAGCATGTGCGTGCACTTGCCCGCCAGCCGCGCCAGCATCGCCTGGTCGTCACCATGCGCTATCCACTGCGCGGCCACGATCAGATACAGGAAGTCGTCCATGTCCCACCGCTTGAACAGCGCCGCGGGGCCCAGATCCACATCCGAAACGTGGAAGATCTGCCCATCGAGCGCCATCTGGTGCAACCAGCGCTCCAGGTAGCGGGGGGGCATGTCATAGTCACCCGCCCGCACCATCGGCGCCGCGATCATTAACTGGTCCCACCCGCCGCACACCGCCCCCGTGTGCGGGCGCGAGCGCATCAGCACGAACCCCATCTTGAGGCTCTCCAGGAACGGCGGAATCAGCGCGGCCATCTCCTCGGCGAGGGGATGCCCTCGACTTCCAGCCTCGGCGCCCGTCGCGCCACCGCCGCATAGCGCCGCCCCTGACGTTGCCGGGGCGCCTCCTGCCCCTCGCGAGCCGCCTCCAACTCCGCCCGGGCCCCGGTCCGCGTGCTCCCGACGCCGACCATCAGGCAGCCGCCGTCCCGCGCCGAGAAGGTGTGCAGCGATCCCTCCTGGCCCGCGTATGCGGTCGCCTCTTCAGGCCCCACGGCCACCCAGGCTTCCGTGTGCATTGGCTTGGCGCCCTGCACCGTCTCCGGCCACTCCGTCCCCAGGAAACCCAGGATCTCCTCGTCCGTAAACCCGTCATATCCCTGGGGTCGCACCCCGACTAGATTGGGGCGGTCGTCAATCGTCGTGAAGAACAGGCAGCGCGCCTCCTCGTCCCAGCCGTGACCGTAGACCTGCCGCTGGGCAGTGGCCATGGCTGTCGTGACCATCGTCGCCTCATCCACCACCCATTGCACCTGCTCGCCGGGAGCCGCGAGGTTCAACCACATTCGATCCCCGAACATCAGGAGGCTGGGCTGCTCCTGGGGATCGGTCTTCGAGTGGTTCTCATAGCCGTACGGGCGCAGGTGTACCTGATCGAACCGGTGGCGCTCGCCATTCACGCGCATGTCCAGAAAGCCGCCGTCGAAAATGCGCTCGCAACTCATGCCCGCTACCCGCTGGAAACAGGTCAGCATCTCCACCGCCAGCCCCTCCTCATGCAGTTGCACGGCATTGAGCCCGTCGCTGAGTACCCAGCGCACATAGGGCACCCCGCCGTCGCAGACCAGGCCCAGGCGTTCCTCGTCCATGTGCAAGGGCACGACGCACCGGGTGGTTTCCGGCGAGGGGAGGTCCTGCAGGCCCCGGAACCGGGCGTAGTCCACCAGGCTAGGATCGCCCTCGATCACCTCGTCGGCATTCTCCAGCAGGACCAGGCAGTTGTTCAGCGTGCATAGGGGCATCTCGAAGGCCCACCCGTACTCGAACCGCTGCGCGTACTCGCCCACCGTCAGGTCCGCATCCCGGATCGGGTCAATATCTCCCAGGCACCGCATCGCCAGCAGTCGCGTCTGCGGGAACCGCTGGAAGATCTCTCTGAACGTCATCTCGCGACGCAGCGCCAGTCGCTTGCCGCCCCCGCTTGCCTGCTTCTCACGCTCCGCTGCCTTCATGATCACGGCCTCCCCATCATCTACCCTCAATGGTGTAGCGGACTTCCTCGCCTGGAGCGAGGCGGACCCGCTTGGTGAAGCCTTCCACGGGCCCCCCGCGCCCCCGGTCAGGTTGACCTCCGCGCCCCGCTCCCGCGAGTTGTGGGCGACAATGTCCCAGCCGCCCTTGGTCCGCTGCAGGACCCGCAAGATCACCTCCGGCCGGTCGCACATCACCGGGTGCCCCGCGAAGAAACGCCCGTAGTCGGTGGCGGGATTGAGGCTGAACCACGCCAGACCCTCCGGGTCGGGAGCGAGGGGGACCAGCAAACCATGCGGCAACCCCCACACCCCCGCCGTCCACTTGGCGTTGAGCCCCGCCAGCCGCAGCGGCACCCTCATCCCCAGGTCCGCCTGCTCCAGCGTCCCTCGAAACACGCCGCCCGCGGCCTGCAAGTCGAGGAAGACTTGCGTCCCAGTCACCGCGCCCTGCGCGGCCACGACGCGAGCCCCGCTCTCCGGCTGGCCGAGATTCACGGCGGCCGCCACCTTCGCATCGAGCCCGGCCGCTATCTCGACCCCCACCGGCCAGCGCATGATTAGGTACTGATAGCGCAGCGTCTCCCCCGCCTGGAAGGTGCGCCCACCGAGGGCATAGCCCACCACCGGGCGACCTTGCGCCCCCCCGTTCTGGTCCACCGCCGCTTGCACAGCGAACTGGTCGTCCAGAGCCAGAAAGGTGCCGTGCCACCACTGGCCTTCTCAGGTGAGGAAGTTGCCCTTCCCCAGCGCCCCGGCCAGCTTGCCGGACTGCGCGACCTGGCCCTGGGCCGTGTACAAGCCGTGCCGCACCACCCCATCGCCCCCCTGCCCCAGCACCAGATTGACCGTCTCGGTGGCCGCCAGCGTCACCGGGCGCTTGAACCGCACCTCTCCCCGGCAGAGCTGCAGCGCCGGCAGGACCCCGTCCGCCCCGGCCAAGGACACCATGCCCGGGATTCCCAGGGGAGGCGCCGAGGTATCGGTGCCGTAAGGAACGTACATCCCCATCTCGGTTATGGAGGTGCCGGGCCCGCCGGCGACCTCCAGAATGCTCTTGGGGTGTGACAAGCCAGCGAAGGCGGCTGGATTGCCCTCCCGGTCCAGACCCGTGCCTCCCGGCAGGACGTTGCAGTGGTCTCCGCACCACCCGAAGACCATCGTTTTGTCATGCACCATGATCGAGGTGCCTATCGCCTCCCGCCCCTTGGTGTCCACCACCCGCACGAACAGCTCCCGCTGGCGGTCGTGCAGTTCCTCAATGGCCAGCAGGACCTCCTCCTGGTTCGGCCGGTAGCGGCGCAGGCACTGCCCCCCGCCCCACAGCTCCACGCGCGCGATCGGCACGTCGCCATGCGCCCGCACATACACCCGGTACCGGTAGCTCCCCGGCACCCCCCGGGAATCTAACGTGGTGCGGTACATGTTCAGCGCTTGCAAGGCGTCAATCACCGGTCCATCGGAGACGTACGCCGACAGGCTGTTGTGCAGCCGGTGCCCATGATGCTGCGCTGCCAGCGGAGATTAGTCTGCATATCCCGCAGGCTCGGCACCAGCACCAGCAGATGGCGGTCATTGACGGTCGCCGCCACTTCGCTCGGGTCCCCCAGCAGGTGAATGGCCATGGGCGACGGCCACTCGTTGCGCTCGACCAGCGCTTTCCACTCGGCGGTATTGTCCTCGATCTGCTGGCCGCCCTGGTAGACGGCGACCGGGAAGGCGCTGCAGACGCGCCAGTTCCAGTACGGGTTAGGGTTGTGCTGGGAGAAGATCGGGAAGTTCGCCGGCCAGCCGACGTCGAAGAAGAAGCTCAGTTGCTGCTTCACGCGCTTGCCGTCTTCCGTCAGCCGCGCGGCGTTGATCTCGTACGGGAGGTACTGGTTGTAGCGCATGAAGCGGTTGCCTTCCCAGTCTTCGAACTCCTGGCCGGCACCGCATAGAAGTCGTCGTCACTAGCGGCCTGGCACTCGGCCTCAAAAGCCCCCCACTGCTCCTTGCTCATGGACAGGATCTGCTCGCGGAAGATGACCCCGTTGTAGCCGACCTTCTGCGCAGCGGCCCGCCATTCGGTCACCGTACCCTTCCCGCCGCTGCGCGCCGAATGCGTGCCCACTAGGAACTTGTAGGCCGGGTAGTTCCCCGCGATCAGGGCCCGCCAGTCGGCCTCCTTCCACATGGAGGAGTGCATGGCGTACAGGCGGGTTAGCTCCACGTCGGGGATCGCGGCGTCCGGCCTCTCCCAGTCGATGGGGGCGCGGTTACCGTATTCGGGATTGACGAAGAACCGGGCGCGTTCCGTCGAGCCTCCGGCGAGCCCGGCCGCCCGCGCCGGCTCACTCAGCCACACGCACAGGTTGCGCAGTAGCGGCAACCAGTCCGAGGTCCGCTCTCCGTCGCCGCGCACGGAACTCACCTGTCCCAGTACGGGTTCGCTCAGGTCGTAGTAGAAGGGCCCGGGATCAGCGCCGAATAGCGCCAGCCGTCCCTTGCCCACCTGCCGCACTGCGATCAGGGCCCGCGCGCCGGTTGTCTCCTCCCCGGTCGCCCGGGTGCACGGGGCATTGGCCCGCGGCCTCACCAGGGGCCAGGTCTGCGCCGTAGGCATGGTACTCACCAGCACCTGCCAGTCCGGGCTCACTTGCAGCGGGCGCAGCGCCGGGCTGTAGTACCAGGTGTTCTGATAGAACAGCGTCCGCACACCCTGCGTGAGGGGCGAGGGGAGGATGTTGGTGGTCCACTGCTAGCTGGGCCGCTGCCACGGCACCGGCGGCGGCGTCTGGTAGGTATGCTCGTCATCCTGCACCGTCCCCCAGTCGAACTACGCGTCATACTGCTTCAACCACGTGTTCAGATCGTCATGCTCCAGGACGCTCGCCAGCATCTCCTGCCCTATATAGAGGATGCCGCCACCCTCTTGCCGGTAGCGGTCCAGCAGCGGGGCCGAGCGGTCTCCCTCCCCCACCACCAGCGCCGTAGTCCCTGCGTGCTCCTTGGTGAAGCTGGTCATGATGAGCAGGTTGAACTGCCGCAGTCGCTCTCAAGTCAGCGGCCCCGCCTTGGTCGCCTCAGGCAACGCCACGCGTAGGCCCATTGCCTCCAGCGTATTGAGGTACGCCGGAGGGGTGGCCGGGTTGATCTTGGGGTTGCCATCTTTCTCCAGGATGGACACGAGGGGCGTAGCGGCGGAGGTCTGGGCCCCCGCCCAGGCGCTGGTGAGCAGGCAGAGGTTGGCGAGCGAGAGGGTCGAGTAAACCGTTCGGCTGGAATGACGCATGGATAGCTCCTTTGCGATTCCCCTCCGTGGCCGCTCTGCTTCCCCCCTCTCCTACCCAGCGCGTCTGTGCCCAGAGAGAGAAGGGGGAAGCAGAGCAGCCAGAGAGGGGCGAGGACTGCCCGACCAAGAACACCGCGCAATATGCGAAGCGCAGTAGGTTGGGCCGCAAGCCTGACTACCCGATGATGGCGTCCAGCCCGGCGGCCTGGGCCAGCCCGACCATGGCCTCCAACTGCTCGGCTGATTGCGGCTCCCCGACGATCTCGCATTGGAGGCCGAACCACTCATATTTCGCGGGCGCGGAGGGGTTGAACGGCAATAGAGCCACGGAGGACAGGTCGGCAGCGCGCATGAAGGCAAAGATGCCGGCCAGATTCTCTTCCGTATCAGTGAGGCCCGGTATCAAAGGTACGCGCACCTGTATCGTGCGCCCGCTGAGTCGGGCGGCGTTATCGAGAATCTGCCGATTGGAGGCCCCCACCCACCGCCGATGCGCCGCGTCGTCTATCAGCTTCAGGTCGTAGAGGATCAGATCAGCGTGCGCGGCGACCAGCGACAACTGTTCCCAACTGCACGCCCCGCTGGTCTCTATCGCCGTGTGAATGCCTGCCTCCCGGCAGCCGGCCAATACCGCCGCTGCGAATTCCGCCTGAGCGGTCACCTCGCCACCGGTCAGGGTAATCCCGCCGCCGGAAGGGGTGAAGAACGGCTGCAGGCGCCGGGCCTTCTCCACGAGGGTATCGACCGACACCTGATATCCCTTGATAGCTAAGGCGCCCTGTGCACATTGCCCGACGCACAGGCCGCAGGCCGTGCAGCGATCGCGCCTGACCACATACGCCCCCGCCACCCATTCGTGCGCATTATGCGGACACACGTCGGCGCACGCGGCACAGTTGACACATCGACCGGCAACGAAGATCAGCTCGGGCCGTGGGTTGCGCGATTCCGGGCTGTGGCACCATCGGCAAGCGAGGGGGCAGCCTTTCAGATAGACGGCCATCCGTATGCCGGGGCCATCGTGGACTGCGAAGGTGTCCAGGTCGAAAATCAACCCGTGCCGGCCGCTCATCCGCGTCCCTCTTGCCGGCGGATGTGGTGCTCCTGCTGCTCGCGGCTCAACATGGTGAAGTAGGCGCACCAGCCGCCCATACGCACGCGCAGCGAGGCGTAGTGTTCCGGCTCCCGCTGCGCGGCCCGCAGCTCCTCGCTGTCCGCGACGGTCAGCGTCATCATGCTCCCGCCGGTCTCCACGAAGCCGCGCACCAGGGCGAGCAGGCGCGCCGTGCCTTCCTCACCCTCCACCAGTGACCGGTTCAGGCGCAGATCCAGCGGGCCCCCGGCCGGGAGGTTGGCGTCGTGCATCTTCGCGTAGGACAGGATCGCCCCCGGCAGACCCTCCATGTCCCGGCCCAGCGCCGG
>JALGSV010000077.1 GCA_029821755.1 Candidatus Zipacnadum vermilionense
TCACGCTGTTCGAGGTCTCCAGCGAGCCGGGGGACTGCCTGAACGCCGGCACCGCCACGACGGACGATAACGACCTCAACTTCTTCCAGGCGGACCAAAACGGTTTCACGGTCGCAGGCGCCCAGGACTCGGAGGCTACCAGTGACGACCCCGTGAATGGCGGTACCGTGGTCGTTCATGCCTACGACTACGGGGCCTACGGCAAGATAAAGGCGGAGGCCACGATAGACGGCACAGTCCAGCTGGCGCGTGTCGAGGGCGGGACCGAATACTTCGCAACCGTTCCGCTGGACGAAGACGATCTGGACAACGACCCCAAGGAGCATTACCGAAACCACATTGCCGATGCCTGGGAGTTACAGGCTGCCGGCAACGCCGGGCTGGCGGACGACGACGCCGAGGACGACCCCGCTGGGGACGGCACCGACGGTGACGGCTTCAGCCGTTACGAGGAGTACCGGGGGTTTCTCATCGCCACCGTCCACACCCGCCTCGACCCCACCAAGAAGGAAGTCTTCTTGCGGGATGTTGACGGCCTGGGCAGTGACGATTTCACCGCGACCGGGCTGGAGATCCGCGTCATTGACGCAGCGGAGTGGGACGCTACCACCCGTAGAGTGAACTTCAACTCCGAGACCGCCCACGTCATGAACCAGTGCGCGATCAGGCTGGTAGACGGCGGCTGGGACCCTTACTACCTCGGCTACTGTTGGCCTCAGCCCGGTCTCCCGAGCCAATGCGACCCCGTCGAAATCTACACCGAGAGGATACATTTTCTTTACGGGCCGACGTACGACCGAACGACGCCCGACCCGCAGGACGACGACGTCACCCGGGAAGCTATCGGCCACGAGTGTGGCCACGCGGTCAACCTTGCGCACCACACAGCTGGGACCGCTGCGGACTGCGTGATGCACGACGGTGCCCCCGCAGACGAGTACCTCGGCGATGGATACCAAGGTGATCTCGTCGGTCACACTTACTGCGGTCCCGGGCTGGAAGATTGTCTACATGGGTTCAGATTGCACTAGCGCCGCTTGCGAGTGACCAAAGGAGGTTTTCGGCAATGAACCGTTTCCTGGCTGTATTTTCCGTGCCGCCTTGCGGGTTACTGGCGTTGATGGCGCTGGGGGTTCTCGCCTCCAGTCTTCCGGCGCAGGCGCAGCCACGTAGCGCGGCTTTCGAGGCGGGTCTCATCGCGCTACGAAAGACCAACGACATCCCACTGGCGATTGGCAAGCTCCGGGAGGCACTCGACGGCGCGACCTCCGCCGAGGACAGAGCCACGATCGGTCTCGTCTTGGGTCTCGCCTATCAATGGCAGGGGCAGACGGACGAGGCCATCAGCGCCTACCGGGCCGTCGTCGCCTACAACCCCGAGCTGACCGTCAGTTTCCGCGAGTACAAGCTTAGCCATCTCGATGCGGAGGCGGGTCTTGGGGACTGCTACTGGGCGAAGGGCGACGCCACGGCGGCCACGCAGTGGTGGGAGAAGGTCTTGCGGAGGGTTCCCGACGCCAGCGCCATCGTGGTTCAGTACGTCGGCGCCCGGAAGAAGCTGGTCGCCGAGGGTGCAGCCGTTCCGCCCTTCGTTATGATCGGGGGGCTGGGGCTTTCCGGCGAACTGCGCGACTCCGAGGGATCTCTGCTCGTGTCGGCCTCCGACCTGGCCGAAAGCCTCAGCCTCAAGCTGGACTGGGAGGACGGCGAGCAGCAAGGAACACTCTCCAACGAGCAGCACCGACTCGTCTTCACGCTGGACAAGCACGAGGGCGAACTGGACAACGAGCCGGTGACGATGACCCCGCCGCCGACTGCGGGTGACGACGGTCCCCTGGTGCCTCTGCGCTTCGTGGCCGAGACCTTCGGCCACCGGGTGAAATGGGACGCGAACACCCGAATCGCTTGGGTGGGGTAGCTCGCGGGATTCCGCAGGAATTCCACAGGGCTCGTCGGGATTGTGGAATTCACGCTGTTCGAGGTCTCCACCGAGCCGGGCGACTGCCTGAACAACGGCACCGCCACGACGGACGATAACGACCTCAACTTCTTCCAGGCGGACCAAAACGGTTTCACGGTCGGCGGCGCGCAGGACTCGGAGGCGACGAGTGCGGGCCAAGTGAGCAGCGGCACCGTAGTCGTCCACTCGTACGACTACGGGGCCTACGGGAAGATAAAGGCCGAAGCGACAATCGCCGGCGCGCTGGGGCTGGCGCGGGTGGACGGAACGGGCGAACACTTCGCCACCGTTCCGCTGGATGAAGACGATCTGGTCAACCAGCCCAAACAGCACTACCGCAACAACATCGCTGACGCGTGGGAGTTGCAGGCTGCGGGCAACGCCGGTCTCGCGGCCGACGACGCGGATACTAGCCTGGACAATACGCACAACGGTGACGGCCTAACCCGCTACGAAGAGTACCGCGGCGTTGACATAAACCACGACGGTTTGGTTTCGGTTGGTGAGCGCCTGGATCCGACGCGCAAGGACCTCTTCGTGCAAGGTGTCGGTTTTGGTGGCGATTCTCCGGAGTTTTCCTGCGGAACGGCCTGTCAGGAGGCCGAGATACGAGTCCATCCCTTCATTGGCGTCGTAGGCACCGACGATCGTAACATAGACATTCTCCCGGTGTATCTAAATGCGATAGACGGCGGGCACATCTCCCGACGCGGATCTCCCTATGGTAACGGGGTCCGCAACTGGACCTTTGACACGCTGGGACGGAGCGGCGTCGGGGATGCAGACGCATATGCCACATGGTACCCGTGCCAGGTCTACGAGATGGCGGTGAACTACTACTTTGGTGACAGACCGCATCTTGACCACATGACCTGGACTGCACCTGCGCAGTGGACCGGCGCTCCCAACGGAGTCCTGGATCCAGTCAATCCGGAACGAGTCGAGGATACCAATGACGATGGCGAACTGCAAGATAACGAAACAGATGGCGCCACAAATCCCCCTCTCGACAACGGGGACCTGTTCCTCGACGGGGATCACCCCGTCAGGGACGGCCTTGCTTGGTATTGGTACGCTGGGCTTAGCCCCATGGACCTTGACAACGACGGTAAAGTGGAGCTTCCCATGCAGGCCCAGGTTCCCGTTCCGGACAGCATCGAGGCCGAGAAAGCGCAGGTCGTTCGGGCGGTGATTACCCACGAAATGGGCCATGCTGTGGGCATTTACGGCCCGTGGGATGGCCACTGTGACGATCAGACGTGTGCCATGTACAGGTGGTCCAACAGTTGGACCACAGATGGCCACTTCTGCGCTGATTGCAGGGCTATGGTGCTCATACACAACAACTAGAGGAGGGCGTCGACCCAGAATGAAAACTCTCACTAGGCTATTTCTGGTGCTGGTACCCGCCGCAATCTGCTTTCTGGGCTTAGCCTCGTGCCGGGAGGAGGACCAGCAAGCAGCGCGCACTGAGGAGGAGGCGGAGGTGGCACGACCACAGACTCAGCCTCACGTCGGCCCCGACCAGGCGACCCCCCGAGGAGAAGAAACGGGTCTGACAGGGCGGGGGGGGCCAGGCGCAGCCGGCCGGCGCTTCTGCGGCGCAGCAGGGCCTCACCCTGGCGGTTAGTTGTCCCAAGGCCGGCTTTGGCCGGGCGGAGCCGATCCCCCTGACGTACACCGTACGCAACGAGTCAACAGAGGCAATCTATTTGTCGATTGCGTGCGGCGCTCAACTGCAAGACTCAAAGGGCGATCCGGTTGTCCCGCGGGGACCCGTAGACACGCCTCCTATCGCGCCAGGGGATGAATACATCAAAGATGAGCACGGGCACCTGACCGTCCACGTCGAGCAGGTGCATATATTGCAGCCGAGTGACAGCTATAGTCAAACAATCGCGGACCCCCTGAGGATATATCGTCCCCTCCCCGCCGGCGCCTACAACATCGTGGCTATCGCCAGCCTGCGTCTTTACACCCCGGACGCCGTGGTCACGCGGCAGGACATGGCGCACAAGACTTGGGCGGCCCCGAAGTCCGCGAGGTCGCAGCTGCGATTGGACCAGTTGGTTCCTGTGGAAATCCGCTGACTCTTCTGGGGAATTCCGGGAATTCCGGAATTCCGGGGACACCATACTTATCTATCCCGATTTAGGGGGGAATTCGGGGGACACCATACCTGATCCGCGCCGGTGCCACGAGGGCCAGTCAACCCTTTTGCGCGCCCGGCCGCGGAAGAATACAGCGGAGTCCGGAGAAAAATAGGGGGAATTAAGTATGGTGTCCCCCGAATTCTCCCGACGTTAGTGCTCAACCCATAGGAGGAGTAAACCTACCATGTTTGCCAGAGCGAACGAACTGTACTGTGTGCTTGTGGCGACCATCTTGTTTGCGGCCCTGCCCGGTTGCGCTAGAGCCGGCGATGGGGGGGCGGCCGCTACTGCCTCCCCGACCACTGATGCCGCGCCTGAGGCCTCCTCGCCCGCGGCGCAGGCGGCCGCACCCAGGCCGGAGGTGAAGGTCACGATCCTCGACGTGAAGGCGGAAGGCACCGAAAGACTGGAACTCCGGGGCGGAACCTTGTCGGTGCGGGAAGCCGATGGGAACCTGACTCAGGTACCCGTCGGCCTCGAAGCCACGCTCTATCAGGTGCGCGTACTGCGCGTTGTCGAGGGCCAGCCGCCGCGCGAGGGTACTACCCCGTGCACGCGTTACGAACTGAAGTCGACCGATCCTGCCATCGCCTTCGCCTGGTCCTTCTGGTCGTCGGTCACCCCCGTCACGCGGCTACAGACGGCCACCACGGCGCAAGGTGAGAACTTCCTCTTGGCGGCCCGCTTCGGGACACTGCTGCTGTTCGAGGTCGGCGCTGCCACCCCTTCGCTGGCGGAATACCTGTCCGGGCCGCGTTTGGCTCCGGGTGTCCCCATCTCTGTGAAGGACCTGATTCCCGAGTCGGTCAACTGGATCAAAGACCAACTGTACATTGACGCGACGGTTCAGGAGATGCAGAGAGATGGGGAGGGCAACCTCACGCTCAAGGTAAGCGGCCCCGATCCCACGCAAACCGCCATCTTGCGCCAGAAAGAGGGGAAGTGGGAGAGGGTTGACGGGCCGTGAGCGGGCCAAGAAGGTGGTGGCGCAGGTGCTGATGCACATCCTGCCGGGCACCTTCTTCGACGACACCGTGAAGATGAAGGAATTCGGGGGAATTCGGGGGACACCATACTTATTTCGAGGCATCTATCGGACTAGGTACTCCTGGAGACCGGCGTCGCGACCTGGACCCCGGACAATACGGTCGTCCACGGCTCGGATAAGGTGCTCAAGTGGGACCCGGAGGTCCCGGCCAACTGTGACACCGACG
>JALGSV010000078.1 GCA_029821755.1 Candidatus Zipacnadum vermilionense
ACAACGCCGCAGGCGGGCTGGTCAAGACCATCGTGCAGGAGGGCGGGTTCGAGTTGGGGCCCAATACGGTGGTCTGGGACGGCATGGCCGACCCCATTCCGCCGGCCGACCCCGAGCCGGCGCCGAAGGGAATCTACACCTACACCGTCGAGGCCGTGCACAACGTGCCCATCCTCTGCTTGTGTTCGGACACCGACAAGTCCACGCACCTGAGCGTTGCGGGCGTTACCTTCAACGAGTGGAATATGGACTGGGGCAATTGGCAAGTCACGGCCAGAGTGGGCTACACGCTCTCCCACGACGGGCAAAGCGGGCGCCTGCGAGTCTTCGCCTCGGACTTCACCTGCGTCTATGACAGCGACTACGACCCGAACGCAACGGTGCCTACCGTCCAGGGGTGGAACCTAACGGGGGAGTTCACCTTCGACCTGCCGTCCAGGGGTGGAACCTAACGGGGGAGTTCACCTTCGACCTGCCCGCTGGGGCGGCAGGTGTCGGCACCTATACCGCTGTGGTGGACGCCCTGGAGACGGCAGCCGAGGGGCAGGCATCGAATCGCGACGGTCAAGCCAAGTTGGCGCAGGGCCTAGCGCCGCGCGTCTTCTGGCCGATGGCGACGAGTTTCTACGATTCGACCTCCGTTAATGCCATGGCAGCCGCCAACAGCGCATACACGCTGCAGCAGCAGTGCGCGGACGGCACGCAATACGATCCCCTGATGACGGACGGCACCAGGGACCAGTTCCTCCTTTGTGCTCCGAGAAATGCTCTAATCATGACCGTAGGGCACGGGGACTCCAGCTCCATCGACGTGGGATCACACGGAGATGACTCCAAGGTGGATATCGGCGACATCATGGGCGGACTGTCGGATCTCCACGTGCTGCTCTCTCTTCACCTGAACTGCTACTCTGGCGACTTCGCCAAGGCTATGGTTGACGATTGTGGCGCGGACTGCGCCATCGGTTTCGATACCGCTGGGGGAAGCATCCCAATATCGGCTGTTGACAACTTCAGCTACACTTTCTGGTACCGCCTGCTTCGCGAAGGCGACTCGGTCGGCATGGCAACCCTCCGTGCCGCAGACAACGCCTTCCTGCACGCGCCGGATCTATCCTGGTACCTCTACGAGATTCACGGGGCGCTGTCGGGTGGCGCCACTGCGTATCCGGCCAGGTACGGAGAGTGAGGAGGATACATGCGCGTGCGGACAAACAAGCCATCACCACGCAGGCGCGTTCTCGTGTACACCTTGTCGGCCTTGCTGCTCGCCGGCGCTGTCGTGGCCTGCGCGCGGTACGTGCCGGCGGTCAAGTATTGGTCCCAGTTCCGACACTACCATTGGGTACCAGCTTCGTGGTACGCAGCAGACCTGCGCGCGGAAGACCCCGACGTGCGGTCCCAGGCCGCCACGTTTCTGCACGGCCGCTGTGGGGAGCCAGAGGTCTCTCGATGGTTCGTGGCCCCTCTGCGCGACCCCGATCCCCGCGTGCGGCGTAACGCCCTCTCAGCCCTGGTGTGCGCACGCCTGGCAGCCGGGCGCTGCGTGCTGTCGGATGCGGACCTGGTAGAGGCGCTGCTGCGAGCGGCTGGCCAGGACGCCGATGGCGACGTCAGGAGACTGGCCAGCGGGGAGCTGAAACTGTTGCGACCAGCGCTCGAATCTCCCGGGCTACGCGCTCGAGTAGACGGGTTCCTGGCCCCAGTCAGGTAGAGGGCGCTGCGCGCCCTCCCGCTGTCGCCCGGATGCCGCGGGGCCGCACTCCGCGAGGACGGGATAGTTCGAAGGGCAGCATGAAGGAGAGAAGACCGAAATGGGCAGTAAACGAAAGTCGGTTATCCGGCGCCTCGTAGCTGTGACTGCCGGAGTCATCTGCGTAATCGCCTCTGCCGCCTGGATGATCGTCGGTTCCGTGGCCCCGAGCGGGTCTGTCGCTGCACCCATCGCGACCGAGGACGGCACCCGGAAGCCGCTCACCACCACGGAAATCGCGGCGACGTTCCTGGGCGTCCCGGAGTCCGATCTGACCGCCGCGCCGGGCCCTTCGTCGAGCCAGGAGGAGTTCAGCACTCACATGCCCGACGCTCAAGAGGTGCGTATAGTTGTAGATCGGGAACGCCTGCGCGTGATCGGCTTGTACCATCCGGGCAGCATCGACGACAGGGCCAGTGAGGTCACCGAGGCGCAGATCGAGGAGGCCTTACACCGGGTGGCAGGCCTGAGCCAGCGCCTCCTGCCGGAGCTAACGGAGCAAGTACACTTCGATGCCAGGGCTGTCCCCGATACGGGTCACTGTAGGCTCATCCTCTTCGTGTGGCGCGAGCGGCAGGGCGAAGCGTATACGGGCAGGATGATGACTGCCACCGTCAATCCGCGCAATGGAGCTATCCAGAGTGCGTCGGTGCATCTTCCTCCACTTGGTCCCCTCCCCGAACCCAGGCTAGGCCGCACACAGGCGGCTGAGATCGCCCGACAGGCAGCCTGTCAACGCGTTCATAAGGAACTGGAGGTGACCGACTGCGAGCTCGTGCTCTCCCACGTCGCGGCGCCTCTGCAGGGGCCCGTCTGGCTGATTCGGGTCCAAGAACCTCGCACAACATGGAAGGACCTGGTCATCGTGGACGCGTGCGACGGACAGGTCATCAGTGCTCCGCGCTAGGACGGCCAATGGGGGTCGAGGTAGCCGACAGCCGCCGGGGAATCGGGAATCGGGGGGGGGAATCGGGGAACACCATACCTGGGGAATTCGGGGGACACCATACTTATTTCGAGGCATTTATCGGAATTGGTGCTCCTGGAGACGGACCCCGAGACCTGGACCCCGAACAACACGGTGGTCACCGGGAGCGATAAGGTGCTCAAGTGGGACCCGGAGGTCCCGGCCAACTGCGACACCGACGCGACCTTTGACCTGTCCCACCTCGACTACGGCGACCCCGACTGGGACGTGACCGTCAAGATCTACAGCGCCGGGGGCGGGCTGGTCAAGACCCTCGTGGAGGAAGGCGGGTTCGAGTTGGGGCCCAACACCGTAGTCTGGGACGGGATGGCGGACCCCATCCCCCCGGCGGACCCGGAGCCGGCGCCGAAGGGCCTCTACACCTACACCGTCGAGGCCGTGCACGATGTGCCCATGCTCCTTGAATGTCGGGACACCGACAAGTCCAGCCACCTGGAGATCAGCGGCGTCGAGTTCTGTGGATGGACCGTGAACATTCCCACAAGGCAGATCTGGGCGAAGGTGCGTTACACCCTCAACACAGCGGCAGAGAGCGCTAGTCTGCGCATCTTGTCCCCGGACTTCACTAACCTCGGGCAGGTGAGCGGGCTCCCCACAACTGCCGGGACCCATGAGAGCGACTGGATTGAGTTGTTGCTGCCGGCCGTAAGCGAGGGGGCGGGATACTACACCGCCGTCGTCTACGCTACCGAGACTACGGCCATGGCCGAGCAGTACAACCGCGACAGGCAGCCCAAGGCGGCGAGACAAGGCCTGCCAACGGTGGAGGTGCGGCCGTTCTCGAGAAACTGGCGTGGCACAGACTTGACGTGGGGTGAGGGACTCGTCCAGAACCAGGAGACCGTGCATAGGGCCAAGCGGTACCAGGCGTATGCTACCGTAGGGATGCCTGACGACGATATGCTGGAGTTTGCCTTCTATAATTCGGCGCTTATGCTCCTGGAGAACCACGCGGGGCCCGGATACCAGGAGATTGCGGATGACGGGTGGGTAGTCGGTCAGCGCTTCGACGGATTCCAGCCGGATATCATGCTTGCCTTGGAGGACCTGGAGCCCCTACACTGTCGGCCCTTGCACTTCGTCGCATTCGTCGGCTGCAAAACCGCTCAGGATGGGGGCCAGTTCGGCTGGCTGACGGAGGACGCCGTAGATGCCGGGGCGAACGCGGCACTGGGATTCCGCGAGCTGATATCGGGAGGAGAGTACGTTGGCGTGTGGGTTGCCTGGTTCTACTACTACGCTTGCGTCTCGGGATTGTCGGTTACGGAGGCGGCGGCCTGCGCGAGGGACTGGGTTTTTGAGGTGTACGAGGAGTTCTGCGGCTACGACAGCTATGAGGTAGCCGGGGACACCGGCTGCACCTTGGTCCCTGCCCGCTATGGGTTTCGCTTCTAGGAGCGCAGTGGCGCGGTCGGCAAAGGAGGCTACTCCATGAGAGGAAGGATCTGGCTGTGGGGTGCGGCGGGTTTGCTCGTGCTGGCGGTTGCGGCGTTCGCCCTGGACACCTTGCGCCCGGGCCAAGTGGCTCCGGAGCAGCGCCTAGCGGCGCAGTTGATGGGGGTCCCTCTGGAAGCCATCCAGGCGGTGCGCCCCGAACCCTTCGTCTACGGGCCCTACGGCGAGCGAGCGACCTGGTGGCGCTGCCTGGCCCAAGGGACGCCGCACGCCCCGGGGGCGGACACGATATTGGTGAACATTGAACTGTACTATGTGGCGAGCGTGGGATGGAAAACAGATGAGAAGCACTGGGGATCCTCTAGCCGGGCGGGGTTCCGTCCCCTAGCCCGCGACGCTGCCCTGGAGGCCGCGAGGTCGTTTGCCCAGCGGCGGTGCCCGTTCTGGCGCGCCGAGGACCGCCTGGCGTACGAGAAATACAGGGACTATCGGGATCCGCCGATATACGAATTTCTCTGGCAAGGCTCGGGACCTGAGGAGTTCCGCCATCGGCTCTCGATCGAGGTCTCCGCGGCGACCGGTGAGGTGGTCCGGTACCAGGCGCACATCATGCCTGCCGACCCGCCCTCGAGCGCGCCCGTGCGCGTGACCGAGGCGGAGGCGGTGGCGAAGGTGATAGCGCAGGCGGCTCAACTCTGGCCGGGCATGCACCCGCCGTTCTCTGCCGAAGTTTACTTGCTTTGGACGAGGAGCCCTTTCGCCCCGCCGGGGACGCCGGTCTACATGCTCAACGTCCGCGGTACCCGCCCTGGGCCAACGGGAGAGCCTGGGCCCTGCCAGGAGGGATGTGGCGTGGACGCCAGCACCGGGGAGGTGCTGACACGCTCTTGGCGCGGAAAGCCAGCAGCGGCGTCGCCGCCGCGCCTGTCCCCCTCGGACGCGCTCGCCAGGGCTCGCTCGTCCCTGCCTACTGCGCTCACGGACGTTCAGGTAGTGCTAGGCGAACTCACTTGGACCTCACCCGTAGCGGTCGCCGGTAGCCTAGTGTACCCCGTGCGCGTCAGTGGGAAGACGCTGGGTCCTGACCAACCCGAAGAACTCGAACAGTGGGCGCAGACCTGGGCCGTGGACGCCGAGACCGGCAAGATCTACGGGCTGGGGGATCGTCCCTCGGAGGCCGCCGCGCAGGAAGCAGACTGATATTCTCTCCGGGCATCGCCCCCGATTCTGGCGATTCGGGGGACACCATACCTAGTTCGCGCCGTCGCCACGAGGCCCAATGAACCCTCTTTCGCGCCCGGCCCCATTCTCCCCGGCGCCCCTCTCACCTGACCCGATTCAGCACACGGTGGCGCAGACTTGGACGCGTTACAATACGGTCGTCCACTGCCCGGCGGGGAAGGTCCTCACCTGGGACCCGGAGGTCCCGGCCAACTGCGACACTGACGCGACCTTTGACCTGTCCCACCTCGACTACGGCGACCCCGACTGGGACGTGACCGTCAAGATCTACAACGCT
>JALGSV010000079.1 GCA_029821755.1 Candidatus Zipacnadum vermilionense
CTCAATAAGTTTCTCAAAAGCCTTGACAATCGTGGGGGGGGGGATAATTGTGTGACGCCTTCACCCGCATTCCCAGGCGCTTACGCGCCCACGCGGGGAAGGTGAGTAGTTACCGGGGGACACCATACCTATTTCGAATCGGGGGACACCATACCTATTTCCGACGGCTCTCCTGCGGGGTAGGTGTCACGGGTACCTCGAGTCCCCTGTCCGCTGACCCTCCCTCCCCATGCAGGACTCTCCCCCCTCCCCGGCGAAATTTCCTCCCTGCTCGCCATTTGTATCTTGCCACCACAAAGGAGTCTGGCCATGTCCGACCATCTAGAGGGACCGCGCGCTTGCGCGCAGTATGAGCTAGGACCGACGCTGGATCTGCTCAACCGCGTCTTTACCCCCGACCAGGCCCAGATGGGCCACTTCGGGCCGCATCTGTTCTGCGAGGAGAACCGCGAGAACATGCGGGTGTTGCTCGTGGGGCCGCAAATCGTCGCCCATACGGGCCTCTTTGTTACCGAGATGGTCACCCCCCGCGGCGACCTGCGTCTCGGTGGGGTCTACGGCGTCGCCTGCGACCCCGATTTCCGCCGCAAGGGCTACGGGGAGGCCTGCGTCCGCGATGCAATGCTGCGCATGGCGGAGCTGGGCTGCGACGTGGGCTGGCTGGGTACCGGCATTTGGGACTGGTACCGTGCCTTCGGCTGGGAGAAAGCCGGGCGGGGCTACGAGTTCGAGCTGGACCGTAGCAGCTTCAGTCTGTTGCCCGAGTTGCCGGGCTGCGAGGTGCAGACCGGCCTGTGGCCGGATCTAGAGGAGATGATCGCCCTGCACGAGGCCGACCGCCTGGGCGCCCGCCGCCGGCCGGAGCTGTGGCCGGTCCTGCTGGGCGACCGCCAGAGCCGGGGCGAGACCTACACCGCCGCGCGCAATGGCCGGCTGGTGGCCTATGTCGTGGCCAACGAACGCGGGCAGGTGCTGGAGTACGCCGGCGAGGGCCCGGAGGCCGCGGGCCTGCTCCGCGAGGTCTTTGCCCTGCTGGACAAGCCCGACCAGCCCACCTCCACCACCAATGGCCCGGGCCGCCTGGTCGTGGAAACCCCCGTGGTCGCCGGTGGCCTCCCCGCACTCTTGCTCAGCCTCGGCCTCCCCTACCGCTACGGCCCGCGCGGGATGATGTGGGTGGTGAACCTGGAGAGCCTGCTCGAGAAGCTCGGCCTGGCCAGGGAGATCACCGCCGAGCGCACTGATACCGGCTGGCGCCTCCGCCGCGGTTCGGAAGAGGCCGACCTCGCCGCTAGCCAACTAACCAAGCTCCTCTTCGGCCCCGAGCGCCCCCTCCCCTTCGCCTCGGACCTCTTCCCCCTCGAGTTCTACCACTGGGGGTTGGATATGGTGTAGGGAGCGGGAAGTCGAAAGTGGCGAGTCGAGCCGCGAGGCTTCCGGTGCCGCTCGGCTCCGACCACTTTCGACCTTCGACTTCCGACCTCCCCTCAGCACGAGAGCGGCCGGGTCTGCTGCTCAGTACCCAACCGCTCTCGGCAACGGCGGGGGGGGGACCCGCCTTCTGTAGGGGATGGCGCCGCTAGTCCGCCTCCTCTGCGCCAGGTACCCGCGCCGCGCACGTCTGTCGTGTACACCACGGAACGCCATCCCTGCTTGTGTAAGCGACAGGCGTACCGCCAAATCTCCGATCGCCTCGTCGCTGGGGTTACGTGGCCCACTCCCCCCGCCGCCGTCTGTTCACCCTTGTGGGAGTGGGCCGGATTGCCCGCCCTGCTGACCTGGTGCGGGTCCGCCGACCCGCGCCATTGAGGACGAGGGGCGGTGCGCCGGAGACTCACGACCTCCCCGGCTCGTCTCGCCCTACTGAGTCGGCGGCCCCGGGGGGGCGGGACCGCCGCATGTGGCCCACCCTACGCCCGCGACCGGGTTCTCACCACGGCCGCCTCTACCTCCACCCATGTGGCCACAAGCCATACTGCCCGCGCCGAACTCGGGCCTAGGCGACGGCGCCTCCCTCCCCATCAGGACCGAGGCCGTCGCTGTGCTTACCAGGGCCGTGCTCATCAACCTACTCCTTCCGAGTCGCACCTCAAGTCTCACCGATATGCACACCGACGCACCACGGGGAGGGAAGGTTCAGGAGAAAAGAGGGAAATCAGGGGGAAGAACGACCGCGGGGCAATACGACGGCAGGGAAGACACCGTCCGCGAAGGAGTCCAGGGGAGGCTGGGGAGAGAACGCGGGGGAGTTCGGTATGGTGTCCCCGGGACTGCCGGAATTGTGCGTCCGGGATTCACATAGGTGTCCCCGGAATTCCGGAGTTGAATTCGGGGGGTCAACGCGGGTCCTGGGTTCCCGGAAGCTTCAGCGGGCTTCCATAGATGACATACGCGGCCCTCTCGGCCCCGGTTGGCGTCGGTGTCACCTCAATTGCGCCGTAACAGAACACGCCCGACCTGCTGAAGAACGGGTTCAGCAGCGTGCGCTCTTCGCCCGTGTTCAATCTGATGTCGCTGCAGGCAAACCAAGCCTTCGGCTTCCCGTCGCTGCCCAGGAGCACGTACCTCTGGTCCTTGCCTTGATCGAGGGCTATCTTGATCCATACCCCCCGCGCCGATGCCTGCCAGCGCTCATTCGTCAGTCCCGCGTCAGGCCCGGTGAATCGAACGATGGCTTCGAGCTTCTCCTGCGGGTCATACACGAATAGCGAGTCGTAACGGACCTGGTAGTAGTACCCCCGGTCATCTCGGAGATGCGACGGGACTACGCGGACGAAACGGCCTTGCTTGTCAAACACGGCAGCCTTCCTCGCTTTCTTTTCGTCGAAAGACACGGCCACGTTTCCGTCGCCCTCCACCACCAGACCAATCCCCCAACTGGAGGGCATGACATCGCCCCGCTCCTCGGGAGGAAGAGCCCCGATTCCCTCGGCCACTTGTAGGAAGCGCTCCCATCGTAAGGGATGCTCCCGACTCAGGTCGTATGTATACCAACCCACCATGCCGGGGATTCCGACCTGCTGGTCCGCAAGCCAGAATTTCATGAGAACCGTTGCCGGCGGGGTCATCCCAGTTACCGGGGAGTACATGACCGTCTCGTCCACCGCCAGGCCCTGGTACATATCACCGTACGCTCGGCGTGGAATGTCCAACCCCTGTATCTCACCCCGTTCGGGCACAATGATCAAGAAAGGAGCCCCCAAGTTCAGTACGAAGTAGGCGTCATTACCGCCCCGCGCCAGGGCGGTAGGCTCGTCATATGGATAGTGCCGAGTCGGACCGCCTCGCGCAAGCCTCAGAGGCGTGGCTGGAAAACCCTCCACGTGATGCGCCACTTGGGGCTGCAAGTTGATTTTGAGGGCGGGCTTTAACATCTCTCGCGAAAAGATGTACTCGTCGGCTGGGAAGGCGCTCGCCATCGAAAAAGCGAGAAGACACGTCCCGGCCAAGGTCAAAGATATCGTCCGATTCTTCATTCTGTGTGCCCCCTTCTTACGGACAAGGCCTCAGCACTGACACAAGACAAGATGGGGCGAGCCACCCGGATTTCATTGTCCCGTATGCGACCATGTAATTGGGATACGGAGTGTTCTCCCAGCCTGAGTAATGCGCGGAGAATTCATAGTCGTTGGTGGTCATGCGCCAATCGTAGTCCCCCGCGCCCCGGAAGATCACCGAGTGTTCGTAAGGCCGCTGTCCGGTGAAGCTGATTACCAGCACGTCACCAGGCTGCGGCTTGGGGACGGCGTTTCCAGGAACCGAATCGGTAACCTTCTGATAGCGATCGTATAGACCATCGGCGCTTGTGTAGGTATCCCCACGCCCAGCTAGCTTGCGTATGCCGCTAACGATCATGTCCGCACAGTCCATGCCGATGAAGCGGTCTGCCTGAGTCTCGATGCTGCCGTATATCCAGCACGCGCCCCCATTGGAGCCCGCGTGCCTAAGCCAATCGGTGGACCATTCCTTCAGCCAAACCACGCGGCGCACCGTGTCCTTGATGCCGTTTGTATCGGTCTCGTCCTTGCCCGGAGTGTACCAACTCTGACCGCTGACGCCACCGCCAATGTGGGCGTAGCGTACGATTACTCTATACCGAAAGATATTCACCTGACTTAACGACCAGTTGAGCGTATGCTTCCAGTAGGTGGTGGCGGTACCGTCAGCGATTTCCTCGTAGCTCGGCGTCCCGTTCCCGGACGTCCTGTCGTAGCTGTCGTATATCGGCCTTACCTTGCGCCACTCAAACTGCAGGTTGGACCAGCCTTGTGTGGCGGCTTTCCATCGGCCGAGCGTGACCTCAACGCCGTTGACGGTAGCTTGGGTGGGGTAATCGGCGTAGGCCGCTTGGTCGTACCCGCAGTAGTAGCGATGGGCATTGCCGGTAGTCTGCGCTTTCACGATGACGAATAGGCCCACTGGTTTGTCATGCGGCTGTGGGCCAAGGTTCGCGGTTGCAGGCTGCCCATTGTCAACGCGCGCTCCGATGTAGACACCCTCGAGCCAAGGGTCGGCCCAAAACTCCATTGTGCCGGAGTCGCTGGATGCAGCGCCGACGTACCCCGTGAGCTTCATCTGATACGTATCATTCTCGGGGTCTATCACTTGATCTCCGGTTTGATTATCGGTCCCGTCGTACAGTAGTTGATGCGCTCCACCCGTGAGTAGGCCGGGTGCCGTGTAGTCACTGTCGTAGACAAGGGCGTTGTTCTTGTTCCACGCGCGCAGTCTCAGCCTCGTCAGCGACAACAATGCCCCGACGTCCGGCCAAACCGCATAGGTCGCCGTCAACGAGTTCAGGTCCAGGTCATCAGACAGAGGAATGAAGCGCGTCTTATCCAGACTAGTGATCTCAACCCCAAACACCGTCACCTTCACCGTATCACTAACCACCTCATTCCCCTGCGCCCACCACGACAGCTTGAAGGTGATGTCCCGGCACTCGTCGCTGGCCTCGGCGCCCTCCACATACAGGCCCATCGGCCCGCCCTGCGCCCGGTTCCACGTCGCCGGCAGCGTCACCGCCTGCGTCTTGTCCGGGTCCGCCCAGACGTGGACCTTGGCCGCGCCTGCCGTACACTCCAGCTTGAGTTGCCCCGTATGCAGGCCCGCCGGGTCGGTCGTGATCATGGCCAACTGCGTC
>JALGSV010000047.1 GCA_029821755.1 Candidatus Zipacnadum vermilionense
TCCACGCCCCCGCGGGGGGGGCGACGCGGCGCGGGTCGTCGGGCTGTCGGTGCAATTGGTTTCAATCCACGCCCCCGCGGGGGGGGCGACCCCGCGAGGTGGCCGACCTCTGCTCTGTGACCACGTTTCAATCCACGCCCCCGCGGGGGGGGCGACGCGCTGCCGCGCGCGGCCCCCCCGCCCGGCCCCAGGTTTCAATCCACGCCCCCGCGGGGGGGGCGACCCCAGCCGTGGTTGATGCCGGTGTGGAAACGGGGTTTCAATCCACGCCCCCGCGGGGGGGGCGACACTGGTCGGTTGTTGCCCATCTCGTCGGGGGAAGGGTTTCAATCCACGCCCCCGCGGGGGGGGCGACCCCGACGCTCACAGCCCGCTTTCCGTGCGGGTTCAAGCGCCCCTTTCCGCGAACCTGTCCCTCGCACGTCTCTCGGCGCTCCCTCGCGGAGCGGGAGCGTCCAACTTCTCCGCATCTCACGCGGCCCCACCGGCCTCCGCGAACCCCCCAGGGATTCCATGTGGGCCGGAGGTTCGCGGAAGACCGTCGCTACACGATCAGGGGGCCCTGGGGGTCGTAAGCCGGCTTTGCGCCCACATGCTCGACTCGCTTCTTCCAGTTCTTGCCCAGGAAGTAGAAGCGCAGGCTGTCCTCCTCCGGGACGATCTCCGCTTCCAGCCGATGTCTTAGCGCCGCCCACCGGGCCGGGTCTACCAAACACTCGAACACTGAGAACTGCACCCGCTGCCCGTGGTTCTCACAGGTCTTGGCCACACGCCGTAGACGTTTGCGCCCTTCCGCCGTCTGCGTATTAACGTCGTAGGTTACCAACACCAACATGGTTTCTCACTTCCAGATGAAGGGTGGATAGCCGTCCAGGTCGCCGCGTAAGTGCCTGGCCAGGAGCATCGCCTGGACATGGGGCAGCAGCCCGAGCGCGATCTTCTCGCCCAGGAAGGGGTGCTGCAGTTCCTCGGACTTACGTTTCTGGTAGGCCACCAGGACCGTCTTGCGGGTCTCGTCGTCCATCTGCACGGCGCCGGTCTCCGTGCGGCGGAAACCTCGACCGCGCACTTGCTGTCGGTTAACCAGCGACAGCACGAGTCGGTCGCCCAGGAACGGTCGCATCTCCTCCATCAGGTCCAGGGCCAAGCTGGGGCGTCCGGAACGGTCCCGGTGGAGGAAGCCCACGGCCGGATCGAGCCCCACCGCCGACAGCGACGCCGACACGTCGTGAGCAAGCAACGTGTAGATGAAGCTCAGCAGAGCATTGAGGGGATCCAGTGGCGGGCGCCGACTGCGCTGGGTGAAGAAGAACTCCTCCTTCTGCGCCACGATGAGATGATCGAGGACGCCGAAGTAGGCATGAGCGGCCTCGCCTTCGCAGCCGCGCACCTCCCTCAGAGGCAGCGGCTCCGTCACCCGCCGCAGCACGCGTGCCAGACGCCAGGCGGCGCCATCCAACTCCGGCGCGTCCACGGTAGCCTCATGGTCCCGCATGGCCCGAAGCAGGACTGTCCGACAGTTAGCCACTTTAGCGGCCACCACAGCTCGGGCGATCTCCGCCGAGGCCTCCTCGTCGTCTGCCCTGCGGTATTGCTCCCGGCGCAAGAGCACGTTGCCCGTGAGCGGGCCCTCCACTCGCCCCAGGAAGCGTCCGTGCTCACTCAGGAACGACAGCGCCACCTGCCGTTCCCCGCACAGGTGCATGAGGGCCGGGCTGGCACTCACCCGCCCGAAACAGACGATGCCCATCAGAGTGTGGAGGGGCACTCGCAGCCGGGTCTCTTGCTCCACTCGCACCGCCACGGTCTCGCCTTCGCGAGCAAGGTAGGCGCCTTGGGTAGTCACGTACAGCGTGTTAAGCAGTCGTTTCGTCTGGTTCACCTCCTTGCTCTGCGAGGGCCTCCCGCAGCGCCGTGACCAGGTAGCGGCGGGCACTGTGTCGCCCGTCGGCACGCTGGGGCATGCACACGTCCAGCAGCGAGCAACTGCGACACTTCTTCGCGTATTGCGCGGGAGGCGTCTCCCCCGCGGTGAGCATTTCCCGCAGCCGGGCCGCCAGGCGTTCGGTCTCATCCCGCAACGGCACGTCCAGGGCGACTTCCTGGCGGCGACGCGGCTGGCCGTACCACAGGGCCCCGATCGGCACCGGGGCGTGCAGCATCTCCTCCAGGCACAGCGCCTGGGCGCAGAGCTGTACCTCGTCGCACCGGTCGGGCTTGGGCCGGCCGCGTTTGTACTCGACGGGATAGGGCTGCCAACGCCCCGGCAGCCCCTCCAGCGCCACGCCAGGAGGCCCCGTGCGCGGCTCAATCTCCGCGTCCGTGGGCAGGTGGTGGAACTCCACCAGGTCGGCCTTCCCCACCAGCCCCAGCCGCAGGCAGTGCAGGTTCAGCCCGCGGCACAGCCGCACGTCGCCGCGCATCTCCACGTCCGGCTCGTGGGCACGCTCGTGCAGGTGCTTGCCTTCCACGGTCAAGCGGTTCTGCTCCCACTGACCCTCCACGTGGATCAGCGCACACTGGCGCTCGCAGAAGGCCAGATGCTGCAAGGCGGAGACGGGCAGCAAGTCGTCTTCGGAGTACATGATTGTCACCTCGCGTTGATCCGGCCGGATGGCGTACTCAGTCTACCGTTACCCCCTCGGGAGCCTGGTCCCACTGCACGCTTGCTCCCCCGTCGTCGCCCGTGACCACGAAGCCCATCTGTACGCCTCGGGGCAAGCGGCTCTGGTGGAAGGTGACTTCGTAGTCCGAAAAGCGTCGGGGCGACTCGACGCCCGGCCGCTTCTCCACGTGCACGAGGTCAAACAGCTTGTGAGCCGGGGCGCAGCCCAGCATGGCCTGCCGGACCCGCTGTTCCGCGTTGGTGTCGGTGCCGACATGCTTGAAGACGAAGATCGGTTCGCGCACCGACATCAGGCCCTTGCTGGCGGAGCGGTCCATCTCGTACATCTTAAGCAGGGCCTCCCAGAAGAGGCTCAGATCCTCTTCAGAGAAGCCGGTCCCTTGGGAGAGGTGAGCGCTGAGGAAGCCTTTGCCCAGGTACAGGCCATAGGGAATCAGCGACTTGCGGCCCATGGTGCGCAGCTTGTCCTCCGGCTGCGCCTCCTCCCACTGCAGGTAGTCCGCGCTGGTCTTGGCCTCCTTCACGGTCTCGGCCACGGCCATGCGAGTGATGGATAAGTCGAGAGGAAGAACCGGGTCCACAGACCGGGAGAAGGCGATCTGCACCGGTCCCCGCACCTGCCCGGCATTGGGGCCGGTACTCATCACCGCGCCGAAGGTGCGGACGTCGAAGAAGGTCTGCGTCATCCACTGCTGCGCCGCTGCCACGTTGGCCTTGTTGGCGGCCTTACCGCCCGGGTCTACGCCGGTCTGCATTTCCTCGTGCGCCCTCATGATGGGGCGGTTGAGGTTGGTGGCGTGCTCGACGAAGATGGCGTAGGGCGCCTGGTTGCCCCGCGCCGCCTGTACGTAGTTGCGGATGCGCCGCTTGACCGCTACGTCGGAGACCAGACCGTGCAGGTCCTCGGGGTCAATACGGGGCGCGTTACCGGCGTCGGGGTCGCCGTTGGGGTTGCCGTTCTCGCAGTCGAACAGATACAGGAACTCGTAACGATTAGTGATCGAGCTGTTCATCGTTTTCTCCCTCCTGGGTTTCTTCGGTAACGACTTTCTTGGTGCGCATGTCGGCGAGTTGCTGGTAATAGCCGAGCGCAAACAGGCTCTGCTTCTCCAGGTCGAGGGTGCGGGGAATCTGATCCCCGAGGCGGCTCCAGATTTCGGCCAGTTTCTCCTCGTACCAGTAAGGCAGGCCGCCCTCGAGTTTGTTGAGGTGAAACTGGGCCGTGCGGGTGAGCCGGCCCAAGACCAGAGCCGGCGTGGTACTGGCCGCGGCGTAATAGCGCTGTACGACCCCCGCGCCCACGTCGCCCAGGGCGGAGCGCTGCAAGGCCGCCAGCACCGCCAGCAGCCGCCCGCACTGGTAGGCGGGGCTGGGGTGCACCTCATTCAGGTACGGTTGTAGGTCTGACATACCGTCGCCACCTTTCTGTCGGGCTTTGCGTAGGTGATAGGCCTTCAGGAGGGCCATTCGCGTGTGTACCAAGGAGATTGTCGCGGCGAACTCGGGGTGATTGTGCGTCTCAGTTACCTCCTCGAACTTCCCGGATAGCCGAAACGCCCTATCGAGAACAACTAGCCTCGACATGATGCCATACCCCAGTGGTGTTCTTCTCCCGGTCGTCCGGCTGGCAGGAGAGATGTGACTGCCCTCTCTACCGTGGGCGGCTTTGCCTTGGCCTTGCCGTGGCAGGCGCGGTGCTCCGCTGATGGCTGCGTGCCACAGGGCCATACGTTCCGGCCCGACCGGTTTGACCCAGTCGCCGAACTTTTGCCCCGGTCGCCTGGGTGGCAGGAGAGATGTGACTACCCTCTCTATCGTGGGCGGCTTCGCGCTGGCTTTGCCATTGAAGGCAATGATCTCTAGGTCATCGAACCAGGCACTGACATTGTGGAGGAGATTCTCGAAGCGCCCCTCCATCCAGTCCCGGACGATCACGCGACCGGAGTTGCCGGACAGAGTGAGGGCATAGTAGTAGTTGCCGGAAAGGTCCGGGCGCCGGCCGGTTTCCACTGCCTCCAGCAGCTCCCGCGCATAGCGCTGGGCGTCCACCTCCTCGGTGTCATCGCGCCCTTCTTCTAACAGCAGCACGGGGTCGTCTTCGTCGGGCACCCGGCCCTTGAACCAGTGAGTTACCAGCGCTCCGGCCAGGCGGTACGAATGCCTCGCGATGAGGTCGTTGAGTCCCGAGCAGTAGGCGGCTGCCGCTTCCTCGGAGCAAGCTGCATTGCGCGCCTGGCGCAGGCCATAGGATTCAAAGGCAGATTTGTCAAAGCCGACCAGGACATCACCGAAGGCCGGCTGGCCTCCCACTGCCCCCAGTCCCTTGATCTTGATGTCATTCGTCATCACGGGCACGACGGGGGTCCCGCTGAGGAAGCACATCATTTCCTCTCCCTCGGGCGCAGCCTTAATGGTACGGCGATACTCCCGCCACCACGCCAGAGTCTCTTCCCACTCGACCGGAAACCCCCTGCCGATCTGGAGAGTGACGCTCTCTTTCGGTTTGGCCTCGTCGGCGGCGAGGTCCGCTTGGATGCAAGCCCGCGTCTCGGGGTCCCCCAGGGTCGCAGCCAGCAGGCCGAGCGCTGGGACCCGCGCGGAGACCGACCGGAGCATCTGCAGGTGGAACTCGAAGCGCTGTCTGGCTTCCGCGTTGCTGTCCTCTACGCCTAGCATCACCAGGCGGTCAGCCGTGTCCAGCAGAGGATGGGCCTTGGGCTCTCCCCCTGCCTTCATTTCGGGCTGCGAGAGGTAGGGGCACTTAGAGAACTCGCGCCCCTTGGCGTCCCTGTCGTCACTGGTCTTGAGCGAGACCACGCCGAGGTAGCGGCCCTGCTCCGAGAACGACAGCGCCCAGCGAGCCACCTTCGGGATGAAGCCCGGCTCGGCGTGGAGGTACTTGTCGGCATACTCGTACAGCTCCCTCAACATCGGAGTGCACCTCCTGTCTTGAAGACGGCGTCACTCGCGTAGTCGGGAACCTCCAGCACACCACCTCGTACTTGCGCGTGGAATAGGCTCACCCGCGGCGCGTCCTTGGCGGTACCTGGCCGCGAGAGATCGAATACGTCGTAGAGCATCAGGCCGAGGTCGGCCTCCCACGACAGGGCGGGCTCGACCGCAGCGTGGGGCTCCACCAAGTCAAAGTAGGCCGGGAACTCCCGGCAGCCGAAGTACGGCTGGTAGATGCACTTGCCGTGGGTGGCCCGGCGGCGGAACTGGCCCTCCAGGCTCTGCTGCCGCTCCTCGAAGCCGGGCCATGGGCGAATCTCCGCGTGCAAACGGTAGCGGACATTCTTCAGCGCCATGGTCTGCCGTTGTGTACGGCCCTTGACTTGGTCCTCGGCGCCGTCGGCCCAAAGAGGCTCGATCTCCCGCGCGCCCGACCGCCACTGGCGGACCGTCTGTTCCGAGGGACCCTTCTCCTTCACCTCATTCCTCCGCAGCGCCAGGTAGCTCGGCTCTTGCAGCACCTCAATCCGCGTGACCTGCCAGCGGAACTCGGAGTGCTTGCCGTCGCAGGACGGCTTGCAGTAGATGGCGTCGTAGATCCCCCGCGCCGCCGAGGGCGTGATCACGGGGTAACTGAAGCGCTCCACCTTCAGCTCCGGGCGAGTGAAACACGCCAACTCGCCCCACACCTCCAGTACCTGATCCTTGGGTTGCATGGGTCCTCCCTTCTCTGTACGTGTCAAGCGATTTGTACGCTGTCGGCCTGCGGCGGCATCAATCCCCTCCTTTCATCGTAGTGGTCCGACGTGAGGTACACGAACCAGTCCTCCGAATCCCCCTGATTCCGCGGCAGGCGCGCCGGCTCCAGATGCGTAATAACGAATTGTTCTGCACGAGGCCGGAAGAGGCCTACCGCGTGGGCCCGGGCGCGGAGAATCCACTCATAGGTGAGGCCGGTCTGCCGAACCTCCCGCGCCAGGGCCGCGAAGGCTTTGGGGTCATACGGTACCAGCACGTTAATCGCATCTTGAGTGATCAGGCGGTAGTTCTGGGCCACTTCGGGGAAATCTCGTTCGTAGATGGCGCGGATTAGCTCATCCCTGGTGGTATGGTAGTCGTAGCCCTTGGGGTCCTGCAGCGTGTACAGGCGTGCGTAATACTGGTCGAACAACGCCGGCATACTCAGGTCTAAGTCCTCTGGCCCCCGCTGACGCAGTAGGGTGTCGGTCACCTGTGCCGCCTGTTCATAGGCGCTGTCGGGGTACAGTCGGCCTAGCTGTGCCTCGGGCCGGAACACGCGCACCTCGCCTACCTCGCGCCGGCCCTCGCGGTTGCAGCGGCCCGCCGCCTGGGCAATCGCCTCCAGCGGCGCCCAGGCCCGGTAGACCACCGGAAAGTCTACATCCACGCCCGCTTCCACACATTGTGTCGAGATCAGTCGGCACCGCTCTCCCGCCTTCAGGCGCTGCCTCACCTTCCCCAGAACCCCTCGCCGGTGCGCCGGGCACATGCTGGTCGATAGGTGGAAGAGATCATCCGGGCGGTCCGCCTCCAGTGCATCGAGTAGCGCCCAGGCGTGGCGCTTGAGGTTCACGATACACAAGGCCTGCGGCTCCGCCGCCAACTCCGTGGCCAGGTCGCTCCATGTCGTGGGTGGCTCCCCGGAGCGAGGCCAACGCACCTGGGTACGCCGCGCCCGCTCAAACAACTGCAGGCCTTCCGGCACGATCTCGCGCGGCTCCCAACCCGACGCGCAGAACTTGCGGACGGCGCCGTCCAGGTGCGCAAAGGCCGGTTGTGTAGCGGTCGAGAAGACCACGGTGGCTCCGTAGCGCTCGGCGAGGCGTGCCAGCGTGGCCAACGTCGGCACGGCCAAGCGGGCTGGTAGGGTCTGCACCTCGTCCAGCAGGATGACGCTACGGGCCAGGCGGTGCAGCTTGCGGCAAGGAGCGGGGCGGTTGGCAAAGAGTGACTCCAGGAACTGCACGCTGGTAGTCACTACCAGGGGGGCGTCCCAGTTTTCGGCGAGTAGACCGCGTGCGGCATCCGCTTCCTCTTCCTGGTTCGAGACTTGTGCGCCGTTCGTGGGGGTAGGCCGCACTCCCGCTAGGCTATGGTCCTCCAGCACGCAGCGCTGCAAGTCCTCGCCGGGCCACACGCCCTCCAGCGCGTTGCGGTAAACGCCTACAGTCTGCTCAATGATGCTCAGGTAGGGTATAACGGCGACCACTCGCCGTAGGCGATGCCTCTGAGCATGCCGGAGGGCAAAGGCCAACATGCTGAGCGTCTTGCCCGCGCCGGTGGGGGCGGTCAGAGTGAACAGACCCGTGGCTTCCACAGCCCGGTGCACACAGGCATCCCGCAGGTCCGCCCGCATCTCCGCGACCTTGGCGGACCCCTCCGAGTCAGCCGCGATGCTCTCAATGTGCTTCAGAAGCGCGGCGAGTGCTGTCCCAGGGTTCATGGTCACACCGACCGGCCGGCTCGGGGACTTGTTGGAGGCCGCCTCTTTGTACTCCTCAGTCGCCAGGAAATCAGCGTCCACCAGCGCCGAGTAGAGCATACGCACATCCAGCATGGCGGCGGCGTTTCCCGCGCTCAACTGCAATTCCCCCCCGATCAAGGCCTCAGGCGCCGAAAGCCCGTCCTGCTCCAGGCGTCGCATGAGTTCTTCCGAGGGCTCTTCCGGGCGGAGCCGACCGTCGGCGACCGGATCCCCTGATCGCCAAGACATGAGCCCCCGCAGCTCCTTATTGGCAGCGATCTGTAGCCCTCCGTGATGGCCCTGCACCGCTAGAGCTGGCAGCACCCCTGTGGCACCGTACCGGCGTAACGTCTCGGCGGCCCCGGAGTAAGAATGGTCAATACGCAGCCGCTCGCCGCGCACTCGCCTCTGGAAGAAGGCCCCGTACTTGCCAAAATCGTGGAACAGCCCCGCGACCCTTGCAGCCTCCGATGCGTCGAAGGCCGCCGCGAACTCTGCGGCTCGCGACGACACTCCTCGTAGATGGGCAGCCAGCGGCTCGTCGGGAGAATGAGCCAGGTAGCTACTCAAGAGAATCATCTCCTTGGATGCGCGCGATCTCTTCCATGCACTGACGTGGGGCCGGCATCTTGCTGTGGGATCTTGGGTTCACGTAGCCGTGCCCGGCCTATGAAGAATCAGGATCGGCGGAGGTATTGGCGGTGGGCTTCCTAGGTGGCCTGTCGTTGCGGTGGTAGTCGGGTACGTCCAGTGAGGGGATACTGCGTTGCAGAGCAATAGCAGTGGGCCTCCTGGTTTGCGGTCGCGTCGCTGGTCGGGTAGGCGAGAAGGGGTCGTGAGAGTACTATTCGGCGTGAGGATAGGTGTTCCCTGCGACGCAGGGAGGAGGATTGCCCCAGATAACCCATTTCCGCGGGGGCGGCAGGCGGTAGGAAGGCAGACCCGGGTGGCCTCAGGGCGGTTTCCGGAGGTGAGCGGGGACAACCCCCGAACTACATTCCTTCACACTGGATGGCATTTCTCGCGAGGCGTTGTCGAGGGACCCAAGGCCACACAACAAGGACTCCCGTGGGTCGATGTGGAACACTCACGTGACCGACATGTCAGAAGCGCTGCCCCACGACGAAGACCAGTCACATAAGCTCCCCTCGGAGTGCGCACTAAAGCCTTGGGTTTAGTCCCCACACGGCCCAAACGGTGGGTACCCAATTCGGCTCATAGACTCACTGTCCCCCTTTTCTGGGCGTAGTGATGGGGTTATTGACCAGTTCGGACAGGGCCGGTAACCCGGATTCATGCCCGGAGGTCAGTATCTGCCGTGAGTCTCTGCGGTCAATCCTACCCAAAGGAGTGACGGCAGCATGGACTTCGCGACAGCAACCGAGGGCTTTTTTCAGTACCTGGAGCACGAGAAAGGATGCACCGCCGCAACGTCGAGCGCCTATGGCGCCGACTTGCGGCGGTGCATTGCTTTTCTGCGGGAGGTGGGAGTGGCACTGCAAGTGGAGGCGATAACCAAGCAGGTCGTTCGCCAGTACCTGGTGTGGATGGGTGAGAGGGGCTACAAGCCCAGCACTATCCGCCGCCGTATCGCCGCGCTATCGAGCCTGTTCCGGTACCTGGTCAGTGTCGATGCGCTTGGGCACAATCCTTGCCTCGGGCTGGCGCTGCCGAAGAAGCGGCGGAGGCTGCCGGCGGTGCTGACGGTGGAGGAGGCGAAGCGGCTGCTGGTCGCCAGTGAAGATCATCCGAACGTGCGGACGGCCTTCCGCAATCGGGCGATCATCGGCGTCCTGCTGTACTGTGGGCTGCGGCGCGCGGAGGTCCTGGGCCTGGGGGTGGGTGACGTACTGATCCCGCTGGTCCCTGCCGTAGCGAACATCATCGCTCACTGGCTGGGGTTCCGGCCTGAGGGAGGCATGAATACCTGTTCACCAGCCGGGACGGCAGAGGTCTGTCGGTCAAGGGGATCGTGCGGGCCTTGAGTTGGTGAAGCGGTAGGCTAGGATGGTGCCGGAGAACGTGCCGCTGCCTGCAACCTGACGGCACGGCATCCTGCTGGGTCTTGGGTCAGTCGGGAGAAACCACAGCCCGTTCACAGTGCCCCGGGCCTACCCCGCTCGATGACAGGCGACGTGACGCCCGGGCTCGACTTCCCTGAGCGGGGGCATCAGGGCGGAGCAGTCCTCGCCCACCGCCAGGTCGCAGCGGCCGAAGAACGGGCAGCCTGCCATGTCCGGCGGGCGTCCGGCCTCGGCTTCTGCCTGCGTCTCGGCCTCAAGCAGCCTCCGGCCGTGCAGCCGGGGGACGGCTGCCAGCAGCGCATTCGTGTACGGATGGAGGGGCGACCGCACCACCTCGTCGGAGGGTCCCAGTTCCACGATGCATCCGGCGTACATGACCGCCATGCGCTGGCTGATCTGCCGGACTACACTCAGATCGTGGGAGATGAACAGCATGCTGGTGCCTTGCTCGGCCTGGAGGTCGGCGAGAAGGTTCAGGATCTGTGCCTGGATCGAGACGTCAAGAGACGAGACCGGCTCGTCCGCCACTACGAAGTCCGGGCCGGTGGCCAGAGCCCTGCCAATGCACACGCGCTGCCTCTGCCCACCGCTGAGCTGGTGGGGGTAGCGCCCCGCCGTGTCAGGAGACAGGCCGACGGCCTCCAGTGTGTCGAGCACTCGCTCCCGGCGCTGTTTCCCTGGGACGCCGGCCACCTCCAGGGCACGGGCGATCGTCTCGGCTGCGCGGTGTCGCGGGTTGAGGGCCGCGGCCGAGTCCTGGAAGATGATCTGCATCGCCGGCCGCAGGCGTCTCAACTCGGGTCGAGCCAGATCGACCAGGTCCTGGCCGCGGAACACGATCTCGCCAGCGTCCGGCTCGATGAGTCGCAGCAGGACCCGCCCGAGGGTCGTCTTCCCGCAGCCGCTCTCTCCCACGAGCCCGAGGCTCTCTCCCCGGTGCAGTTCGAAGGAGACCTCGCGCACCGCACGGTGGGCCCACAGAGGCAGGCCATGCAGCCGCCGCACGAACGCGCTGAACGCGTCCGTGCGGCGCGGGAACTGCTTGCTCAGTCCCCGGACGGACAGCATCGGGCCTTCTTGGGGTTCATTCGACAGCATCATAGAGAATACACCGCACGCTGTGTTCCGGGCCAACCGTACGCAGTTTGGGGACCTCGCCCCGGCACTCCGCACGGGCATGCGGGCAGCGCTCGGAGAACCGGCAACCCGCAAGGCGGTCGTAGCGCGGCGGGACATTGCCGGGGATGGGCGTAGGGGCGACCTGTCCGTCGAGGTCTGGCACGCAGGCAAGCAGAGCCTGTGTGTACGGGTGCAGGGGACTGCGCAACAGCGTCTCGGTGGAGGCACGCTCGACCACATGCCCGGCATACAGCACCGCCGCCCTGTCGGAGAACTCTGCCAGCAGGGCGAAGTCGTGCGAGATGACGACTATGGCGAGCCCAAGCTCCCGCCGGAGTCGGTCAAGCAGGCGCACGATGCCGCGCTGTACGGTGACATCGAGGGCCGTGGTGGGCTCATCGGCGATGAGCATCCGGGGGGAGCCGGCCAGGGCCGTTGCGATGACCGCACGCTGGCACATCCCGCCACTGAACTCATGCGGATAGTGCTCAGCGGCCTCCTCCGGTTCTGTTATCCCCACACCAGCCAGTAGCTCGACTGCCCGGCGCCAGACTACGCTCCGGCGATCCTCACAGCGCAGCAACCCGCGCCGTCTCGCTCCCGCGGCGCCATCGTGTACGCGGATGGCCTCCGAGACCTGGTCGCCAATCCTGTGGGCAGGATCGAGGGCCGTGAAGGGACTCTGCGGAATAAGCGCAATGCGAGCGCCGCGAGCCGCCCGCATCTCCGCTTCGCTGAGCTGCAGGAGGTCCTCGCCCTCCAACACCACCTGGCCACTCGCCCTGGCGCGGGGGCCAAGCAGGCGCATCAACGACAAGGCCGTGACGGACTTCCCGCACCCCGACTCGCCGAGCAGACCGTAGACCTCACCCGCCTGCACGCTGAAGCTCACGCCGTCAACCGCGCGGAAGTAGCCCTCACGTGTGGGCAGATCAGTCGTCAGGTTGCTCACTTGCAGCAGCAAGTTGGTCGCCTCTCGGTGTGTCGTATCGGGTATCCGGCTCCCCTCAACTGGTCTCCTTGAGTCTCGGGTCCAGTGCGTCGCGGAGGCCCTCGCCCAGGATATTGATCGCGACCACCAGCATGGCGATGGCGAGTCCCGGGAATGTCGAGATCCACCAAGCGGTCAGTATGTAGGGACGTCCCTCGTTGATCATCATGCCCCAGGAGGGTGTGGGAGGCTGGATGCCCAGGCCCAGGAAGCTCAGGGAGGCCTCGGCGATGATGATCGTGGCCATGCAGAGGGCGGCGAGCACCGTCACTGCCGGCAACATGTTAGGCAGAATCTCCGAGATGACGATGCGCGTGCCGGAGAGGCCGAGGGCCCGGGCCGCCTCGACGAACTCCTGGGCCTTCAGGGACATGACCTCCGCCCGCGCCACACGGTAGAAGTCCACCCAGCCCTTGAAGGCCAGAACGAGGATCAGGTTGAGTAGCCCCGGTCCGAGCACCGCCATCATCCCCAGAGCGAACACGAGGAACGGGAAGGCGAGCAGCACGTCCACAATCCGCGACAGGACGATGTCTACCACACTCCCCGCATACCCGGCGATGCTGCCCAGGGCCACGCCCACGACGAGGGTCAGCAGGACGATCACGACGCCCAGAAGGATGGAGGTGCGTGCGCCATAGATGATCCTGCTCAGCAGGTCGCGGCCCACCTGATCGCAGCCCAGGGGATACGACCATTCCCCGCCGGCCCACGCCGGGGGCTGCAAGCGGCGGTCGAGGTCCAGGTGGGCGGGGTCGTGTGGCGCCAGCAGTGGTGCGGCGGCGGCGCACAGAATGAACAGCGCCACGACCACCAGAGCCAGCCCCACTGCCCGGTGGCGCAACAGGTCACGCCAGAGCGTGGGGGCCGGCGCCGAAACCACGGTCTTATCCATCGACCCCTCGATCGCAGGCATGTCTTACTGCGTCTCCATCTTCGGGTTGGCCCACCCGTACAGCAGGTCGGCGCCAAGATTCAGCACCACGTAGGTCGCGGCGTAGAGCAGGACGATGCCCTGCACCAGTGGGTAGTCTCGGGCCTCGATGGCCAGCACTGCCAGTCTCCCGATCCCCGGCCAGCTGAACACCGTCTCGATGATCATATTCCCGCTCAACAGCACTCCCGTCTGCAAGGCCACCACCGTGATCGTGGGGATCAGGGCATTCCGCAGGGCGTGCTTGGCGAGCACGACATGCTCCGGAAGGCCCTTGGCCCGCGCGAACAGCACGTACTCCTGTTGCAGCGCCTCGATCATGCTGGTGCGCACCATCCGGGAGCTGACGGCGGCCATGGGCGCTGCCATGGTGATGGCGGGCAGGGCCAGGTGCTTGAGCGCGCTGAGCAGTGCGGCACCGTCGCGATGCAGAACGCTGTCGAGCACATAGAAGCCGGTGATCGGCTCAAAGGCGAGGAAGTGATCCATGCGGCCGGTTACGGGCAACAGTTTCAGCCACACGGCGAAGACCAGCATCAGGATCAAGCCCAGCCAGAAGCCGGGAACCGACACCCCGATCAGCCCGCCCGCAATCGCCGCCCAGTCGCCGGCGGAGCCGCGCCGGACGGCGCAGTACACACCCACCGGGATCGCGAACAGCAGGGCCAGCACCAGGCTCCATACGGTCAACTCGACGGTCGCCGGCAGATGCGTCCTGATGACCTGCGCAACAGGCGCCTTGTGCTTGTAGGAGTTCCCCAGATCGCCTCGCACCGCCCCTGACAGGAAGCGCACGTACTGCTGGCCTGTGGGTAGGTCGAGGCCATACTCGTGGCGCAGCGCCTCGACCTCCTCCTCGCTGACATGACCCGCCTGGCCCATCATCAGCTGCACCGGGTCACCAGGGGTCAGGTGCATCATCGAGAAGACCACCAGGCTCACGCCCAACAAGACCAGCACTAGCAGGGCGAGACGGCGTAGGACGAGAACGATCCTCATCTCGCCACCTCCGCCTCTCCGTCCGTAGCCAGAAGGGCCCTGTGCATCATCAGCATCGAGTCCGGCCGCGCCTCCCAGTTGCGGACACGGTCGCGTACCCCGTAGATTTCCTCCCTGGCCCAGCCGAACGCCGCCGGAACGTCCTGATAGACCTGGCGCTGCACGCGCACGAACAGGTCCGCCCGCTTCCGGGGGTCGAACTCCGTCTGGCTGCGCTCAAGGGCCCTGTCCACCTCGGCGTTGGAGTAGCCCATGTGGTTGCCCCGGGCGCCCGTCCCCAGAAGCGGCAGCAGAATCCCCGACGGGTCGAGGCTTGCATTTCCCCAGCTTGTGAGGAACAGGTCGCGCTCGCCCGCGGCCAGGAGCGGCTGCAGCACGTCCCATTTCCAGACGCGGGGGCGCACGCGAATCCCCAGCTCCGACAGCTGTCCGGCCGCGGCTTCGGCCAGCTCCCGGTCGTTGTCCACACAGTCCAGCTCGAACTCCGCCGACTTGGCGACACCCGCCTGCGACAGGAGCTTGCGCGCAGCAGCGGGGTCGAAGCGGCGCGGGGTGAGGCCTTTGTCAAAGCCAAAGGCCGCCGGAACCAGGGGCCCTGCCAGCACTGTGGCTGTGCCACCCAGGATCCTGTCGACTACGCGCTGGAGGTGCACGCCCGTGGCAAGGGCCCGGCGCACCTCGACCCTGTCGAAGGGCGGACGCCGGCAGTTGATGCCGATGAAGTAGGTCCGGGTGCCCGTGCACGTCGAGAGCCTGACGCCCTTCGTGCGCTGCAGCAGCCTCATGGTGTGGGGAGGTACCTTCTCCGCGATGTCGATCTCACCGGCCAGGAGAGCCCCGAGGCGCGTTGCCACCTCCGGGATGGGCAGGAACACCAGCCGCTTGATGCGTGCCGGACCCACGGGCGGGATATCTGGTGCGCCGCCGTAGTAGCCGTCGAAGCGCTCCAGCACGATGCGCTCACCCTCGACGTGCTGCACGAAGCGGAATGGCCCCGTCCCCACCGGTCTGCGCGCGAACTCGGCGTCGCCTACGCGTTTGATGTACGCCTTCGGGACGATCTCATGGAAGGTCAGCATCTTGGGGAGAATCGGGTATGGCTCCCCTGTAGTGATCCTTAGAATCAGCTCGCCTCTGGCCTCAGCACCGATTACGCTGCCGAGGAGACCTTTGCGGGGAGAACTCTGTCCCCCGATCGCGCCGGGGCGGATCGTCCGCCGGATGGTGAAGGCGGCGTCCTCTGCCGTCAGCGGCGTGCCGTCGTGGAAACGAACTCCCGCGCGGATGCGGAACTCCCACTCGGTTGGCGTCACTGCGCGCCAGGACTCCGCCAGCTCGGGGACAATCCTCATGTTGGGATCACGCGTGACCAACCCGTCGAATACGTTCCGCAGGACGGCCTCCACTGTGCGGGAGCGATGCATCGCCGGATCGAGGGTGGGGATATCCTGGTCAATGCCGATGACGAGCGCGTCGTGAGCCTCCGTCGGGCGTCCGCATCCCGACAGGACGACGGCGGGTGCCACCAGGAGGCACAGCAACAGGGCCGTCTGCGCCGCGGACAGCGGGACGACGTTGCGTCGGCGGATGTCTGGGCCAGATATGCCGAACACTCCTGCCTCCATCCCCAGTGACGGTCGGTGCAGGACACTTTGGGGGTCGCGGTCGGGCGGAGGGCGGGGCCAGGCAGGCCAGTCACGGGTGCGACTCAGCGAGGGGAGCTACGCAAGGAAAAGGCGCCCACCGGCAGCGGCGGGGCGTGGTGAGACCGTCGGAACCATGGGTCATCCTGTGGCGCTCACGGAGCTGCGCCCACCCCACTCTCCACTGACCCAACTCCCATCGCGGCGCATGCCCTTCGCGGGCGCGTTACCGCGGCCGACCGTGCCTCCCTCTCTGCCGCCAGCAACGGCGGCACTCAATGCTTCGGGCCTCCGACTAGCACAAAATGGCCATCCTGCGGTTGCCAGACTGGAATGCCCAAAGTGGTCACTACGCGCTGACCACTTCCGGCAGCTCGGCAACCTGCTAACGGCACCCTTCTGCCTGAGCCCCGGCTCCTTGCATACAGAGTCTATCACATACGGGCCTTCAGCTCAACCGAAGAGGGAGGGCCTGAATGCAGGTTGCGAGCCGCTCACACTATCCGTGCCTCAGTTGTGAAGTGGCGGGGCATACGTCACGACTTTCCAGAATGGCTGAGTTGTGTACGCCAAGTTCTGCAATCTACGGATCTTTCTATCGGGGTAGCGTCGATTCTCTCTCCCTCGACAATCCCATTCCTAAACCATTCCTGGAAGAACGCAACGTTCGTCTCACCGAACCATCGAGTGTGCTGTTCCTGCGTGCGTCAAGCTACCCAGTTATCGGGACTCTAATGTAATCCTCTCCGTCTACCTTGACTCGGCCAAAGGGCCCCGATAACGTCTGTCCATTCAGGATCACCACCGGCCGGTCCCCCAGCCCGCGCACTAGCAGCGCTCGGGCCGACTGCTCGCGCGCCTGTCTCACCTGCAGACCCCGGGGGAAGAACTCCGGGCGTTCGCGTCGGAGCTTGTCCAGGGCCCGGGTACTGGCCGCCGAAGGCCGCGCATAGTCCACCCACAGTCTACTTTCACGCGGCCGCATGGTTACTCTGGCCATCCCCAGAGGCCCTTCCGAATGGACGACGGCCCCCTCCGGGGCCTCCAGTTCAAAGGGAGTAGGCTCCACGAAGGGGTTGACCCCCTCATAAGTGCCGCTCAGCGAGTCCACGCGCAGCAGGGCCATCTGCCCCTCTAGGGTACGTAGACGCGCCCCGCCTTTCTCTAACAGCCCCGCCTTGCCCATCTGCCCCAGCGGGTTGTCCAGGGCCACGCCCGGATCGGGCCAGGGCCACTGTCCATTGACTCGCTGGTAGGCGAAAACCTGGGAGAACTCGCGCTGGTCGTGCCACAGGTCCACGTCCCGTGCCCAGTCCGTGCGGAAGCCCATCTCCAAGGTGTCTTCCCCGGTCACGTAGGAGACGTGCAACACTCGCCCCTTCGCGTCCCACCGACTCGAAGTGCGGGCGCCGTTCATGTGCTGCTGGAAAGCGGCGAAACTCCCGTACGCCGCCTCGTCCCCGAACTCGAGCGCCCAGGCAGCGGTCGCGTCCTCCAGTTGCGCCCAGGTCGCATCGTCGTCGGACAGGACGGGCGCCTCGCGCTGCATCACGTAGGCCTCCAGTGTCAAGAAGGGGTGTTCGCGGCGCAGGACCACTTCGGCCCTACGCCCCAGGTCGGTGGCAGACAGGGGAATCAGCCCGAGGTAGCTGACGCCCTCCTTGATGGTGATGAGGTCTCCGAAGCGGGCCGTGGCCGGGAAGTCTGTGGTCCGATCACCATTGACGTACACCTCGCGAGCTTCTTCGGGCCCATAGGCTACGAGCCCCACCACCGCTTTGAAGCTAGTGAGCCCTTTGTCTACGTCCTTGGGCAAGTTGCCATGCCCTTCCCGCACGAACTTGCGTTCGACGGTCTTCACCGCCCAGAGGACTTTGTTGTCGTGCTGCAGGATGCCGAAGGGTGTCTTGTCCATCGCGGAGACCGGTTCCTCGTTGAGGCGGCCCTGCAGGAGCATGATTCCGAAGTCCTCCAGGGAGGTAACCGGGCGGGCTTCGCGCCGCCAGGCGGCGAAGGCCGGCACGAAGGAGTAGTTGGGCAACTGCTCGGTGCCGATCGCGTAGTTGTGCCCCATGTAGGTCATGGCATGGACCGGCTCTTTCGTCCAGCCAAAGAGCCGGGCCGAGGAGACGGTACGGAAGGGGAGCGGCTTGCGGTCGATGCCGTTGGTCTCCCACTCCCGGCCCCACGGCGCCATGAGCGCCACGCGAGCGGGCGGGGTGTTGGCCAAGTCGAAGACCGGCATTCCGTGTACCTCAGGCTTGTCGCCGGGTACTTCCTGATGGAGGAGCACACCCTCGCGGGAGAGCGTGTGCAGCGCGGCCTCGGGTACGTCCTGGGCCAGCAGCAGTTGATGCAGCCCTCCGGCCCGGCGGCTGATGCGAGAAACCCGGTGGCGCAAGCCCGGATGGTACGTGGAGATGTCCTCGAAGAGCAGCTTCTCCACCATCAGGCTTGCCTTGAGTCGAATGAAGGGATCCTCGGCAAACTTGGCGGCCGCCTGCAGCGGCGCCAGCGTGATGCCGCGATAGTACGAATCCCCGTGCTCGGAGCTAAAGCCATCGCTGTACACCATCTGCCGGTTGAGCAGGGACAGACCGTACTGCGCAGCCTCGACGATGCCTGTCTGACCGGTCAACTGCGCCCCCAGCAGCCAGGTGGGACGGGCATTAGCCATGTGATTGAGGGTGCCCATGGAGGCTATCGCCCACAGCTTGTATGGTTCCAGGGGTTGCGGCAAGGCCGCCTCGTAGTCCAGGCGCAGATGATAGTGGACCACCTCGGGGAGCAGGTCGCCATATAGGTACAGGGGCAGCGAGAACTCGATGCGCTGATGGCCCTGGGACCACCCGGGAGGCCGGGAGAGAATGTCGTCCACGGTGGCCAAGTACTGCTGGCGGTCCCCGCTGTCCAGTGCGTGAACCAGGCGCTGGAACCAGGGGTCGTACCCCGGACCGGCCGGGATCCGCTTGACCTCCTCCACCCGCTCCCACATCCATGCCGGCATTTGGCGGCGCCGTGCCTCGATGACCTGTCGGGACAACTCCGCCAGTCTGTCCGGCACCCGCGTGGTCGGCTGCCCGTCTCCGCCGGCCTCAGCCAGTTGGTGCGCCAGTTCCGACAAGGAGACGGCGGGCGGCAGGGGGCCCGGCCGCGGCGCTTCGGGAGCAGCCGCCAGCACAACCACCAGCTCGGGCTTCTCGATCCAGACGCGGGCCGCGCCGGTCGAGCCCGCGTAGGACCCGTATTCCGGATTGGAGATCTCGTCCTTCTGCACCAGGAACCCCTGAGATTCCAGGGCGCGTAGCCGCCCCGGCAGAGCCGCTCCCAAGGCCTCCGTGGTCAGCAACCTGGTCACCTCCAGGTCTCCGGTGGGTTGTTCCTGCCACAAGCCTATCCGGCCTAGCGACTCGGGCAGCCGGTCCGACCCCGGTGACCGGGCGCCGCCTAGTCGCCAGTACCCGGCTCCGTTGAGGTAGGCGTTCCAGGTCGGTCCATACTCCGGATCGTCCGCCCAAGGGCGTAGCAGGGCGTGGACCCGAGCATGCCAGTGGGCGGGCGGATGCCCCTCCCTAACCAGAGACCACTGACGATCGGCGTAACCCTCCACGCGCTCCCACTCTTGCTTCTGCCAGCTGAGCACCAGACGCACGGCCTCAATCTGGTAGCCTTCCTGCAGTCTAGCGTGGATGGCCTCCGCACTGCCGGGAAAGCGGACCAGCAGGAAGCGGTGCACGCCATCGAAGTACAACTCGTCCGGCGCGCCCTTGTGCCAGAGATGGTGCGTATCGTCCCAGGCACGGGCGTTGATCATCGCCGTCATCGGTTCAGTGAAGCGCAGAGTAACCCTCTCCTCTGCCGCCCCAAGGAAGGTGCCGGGCGCGAGCCATACCAATAGCACTATCCCCCACAGGGCCGTTCCCCTCCGGGCACTCCAAACCCAGGTCCGCTTGCGGGTGCTCAGTCTCAATTGCATAATGGTCCCTCCTCGGCAGGATTCAGTCGCGGGGCGACCTCGCCAGCACTACCTGAACGAGACCGCTGCGGAAGTGCCCTCTCCTTTGAAGGAGAGGGTGCGGCTCGGGTGGGCAAGCCACCCGTCCAAATCTTGGGACTATTTGGGTTCTGGATCTGGGTGCCGAAGCAGGTCAGATTGCGCCTGAGCCGTCGGCAGACCGTTACCTTCCTTTCGCTGTCTAGTCTCTTCCACCTCCCCGTTTCGTTCACCGGACACGAGGCGGTCTTCGGCGGGCCGCCAATTGCGTGCAGCAGATTGGCTAGCCGCTGGCAGTTGACTGATAGGCAGATCAGCGGCGCCTGTATGCGAGACGAGCTGCTCAACGGAGAGATCTTCGACACGCTGCTGGAGGCGCAGGTGCTAGTGGAGCGATGGCGAAAACACTATAACCAGGTGCGACCGCACAGCGCCCTGGGCTACCGCCCGCCGGCACCCGAGGCGATCCTGCCACCACCCGTGGCGCTCACGCCGGGCTACGCGCAAAACTGAACCCAAGTGGCCTAGATCCTAACTTGAGAAGTGGTAGCGCAGATGGGGGCAGGCCAAAATTTACATCTGCCCCAGCGACAAGAGCGACACCAGCAACCCATGGGGCACCGGGGGCATGTGGTATAGCTACGGGGCCAACTGGCACATGGGCAACTGGGGCGGCGGCGGAGTGTGCTTCCCGGTGGGTCTGGACGCCGTGGACTACCTGTCGGAGCAGTGGATGCTCGTCGACGCGTCATACATGTGTCAGGGCGGCTGGCAGCGGTGTGACAACGTTGTGCTGGCGAGTGGGATGGTCTGGCGCCACAACGAGGGGGGCAACTTCGGCTTTGTAGATGATCACGTCAAATGGCTGGCGGGTGACGTTGCCCTCGCCCGGGTGTGGACGGGGGGCATCGACGGCTCGCCGGCCAGTGTCTTCTGGTACGGCGGGTAGCTGGGGGGCCAACCGATAGCCGGGCTGGGGGGGGCAGGACAGGGGGCCTGCCCCCACCTGTGCGGTTCCCGCCACGGTACTCAGGTCGCACGCCTGCGTTGCTCTAATCGCTCGGGCGAGGAAAGCTGCGCCTACCTGGCCCCGGCGGCCAGGACGCGGTTGTGAGGCACAGTCCCAGATGGCAGTGCGAGGGGCGGAGGTCCCTCCGCCCCTCGTGCCTCTGGTTGGCGACGCCCCCCCCAACCGGCCTGGTGGCCCCGTGGAGAGTATCCATCCCCCCCTCGCGCGGAAGGACCTCATGAAGCTACACTTCGGACTGTATGGGCTGTTGGCTGGTCTCTGTCTGTTGTTAGCGGATGGTGGCGCCGCGCAGGCCGCGGTTACGAAGGTGTTCACCATTCGCGAACCCTTCGGCCTGTCGTGGGGGCCGGATCGGGTCAACTACCGCGTCGAATTCCCTGCCGGAGAAGTCACACCTGAGGGTCTGGCCCTGACCGATGCCGCGGGCAACCCGGTCGCCGTGCAGCTATCCGATATTGCCCTGTGGGCGGACGGGAAGACCGTGAAGTCGGCCGCCCTGTCTTTCATGGCCTCGTTGCAGCCGGAGGAGGAGGGGCGGTGGACGCTGAGCGGGGACACGCAAGCGGTAAAGCAGCCGGTGACCGATCTGACCGTGGTCGAGAAGAACGGCCTGGTGGAGTTGTCTACCCGGGAGACGGGCGTGCGGCTGCCGGTCGGGACGGTGAAGTTCCCGGCGCCGGCCGCTGCGGAGCGGGTGCCGGCGCCCCTGCAGGCGCTGCGCCTGAGCGACGGGCGCTGGATCGGCAAGGGCTGGTGGCAGACGGACCGCCCCTGCCTGGGCTACGCGGTTACAGTGGTGGAGAAGGGTCCAGTCTTTGCTCGCGTCGCCTTACGCTACGACTTCGCGGAGGGTACCTCCTACACGGCCACCGTGGAGTTGTCCGCCGGACAGGACCTCGCGATCGTCACCGAAGAGTTCAACCTCTCCCAGGGCGAGAGCTACGAGATGCCCGAGCAGCCCGGTAAGCCGGGGACGCGGTATCAGTACGTGCTGCCGCACTTTGACCCGCCGGGCCGAGGCCTGCTGTGGGATTGGTGGGGCGGGACGCACGGGCGCGTCCCCTCCCCCCACTGCTACAACTTCTCGTTCTACGAGGGCCTCCAGCCCGACCGCTGCGAATGGTACGGCCGCATGTATCACGTGGTGCCGGGGATCCAAGGCAGCCACGACACTCCGATTGCCTATGACCGTGACAGCCGCTGGACCAGCATCAATGCCTACCTGCAGTGGAGCGACGACGAGTCGCTCTACTTCGGCGCCTACAGCGCGCAGGGCGCCGATGAAGTGGCGATAGTCGGGTTGCGGCCCAGCCAGTGGATCCACCCGGACCTCGACCCTCATCCGGTCAAGTCGCTGCAGCAGTTCACCGCCACCAACAACCTGTGGATCGAGCGGCGCACCGCCCCGGACCTGTATCTGCGCGCCCCCACCTGCTTGGGCCGGCGCATGTATGGCATAGGTGTGCTCCATCGGAGAGAGGGAACCGACAAAGAGGGCAAGCCGACCGTGACCTCGGACATCATGCTGCGGCACGTCCGGGCCCGGGGCAACGGGCTGACGGAGGACAACTACAACTACCAGTTGGGGTATCTGCTCAAAGGCGATCCCGAAACCGGCAGGCAGTTGGTGGACACGCTGCTCACCCAACTCCGCGAGACGGTACAGACGACCGCCACCCGCGACTGGGACCACAACAGCTACGCGGCGAACATGGCTCGCTTCGCCTGCATGGCGGACGTGGCGCTGGGGGTGCCGGAGTGCACGCCGGAGCAGGCCACCCGCATGCGCCGCTACGTGGCGGCCATCGCCTACAACTGCCTGTCCCCGGACTACGTTCCCCCCCGCGAGGCGGGCTATGCCTGGGGCACGGCCAACATGATGGAGTCACTGCGCCTGCGCGGCGCGCTGCTCAACGTTTGCCTGCTGCCGAATCACCCCCAGGGCAAGACCTGGCGCAGTTCCCTGGCCAAGTTCCTGATCGCCAATACCCAGGCCAAGATCAACCCGGCCGGCGCCACCCTGGAAATCGGCGGGTACGGAGTGATGGGGATTGAGTTTGCCACTATTCCCTTCGTCGCCCTGTCAAGAACGGACACGCAACTGGACATGGCGCCCGTCCTCAAGCGCCTGCGCGCGGCCGCGCACAACCGCCTCTCCTACCTGGCCCCCTACGACGTACGCGGGGGGTTCCGGGCGCCCTCTACCATCGGCGACTCTCCCTACGTCCCGGAGTACTCTTTGCCCATGCTCGCCGCGGCGCTGCGCCAAGCAGATCCTGCCCTGACCCGGCAGCTTATCTGGGGCATTCGCGAGGGGGGCCTCAAAATGAACGGATGGGCCTCGGCCCTACCGGGTCTGCTGATCGATCCGGACGAACCGGCGGACGTCCCCAAGCTGCACTCGGAGTTTTTCGAGGGTAGCGGGATGATCATGCGCAACGGCTTCCCTTCGCGGGAGGAGACGTACCTCCACCTGAATGCCGGTGCGTTCGCCATCGGTCACGGGCACAACGACCGGGGCGGGTTTCTCATGTACGCGCAGGGCGCCCCGCTCATGGTGGACTGGGGCTCGCAGTACGTGCCCCACATGGCCGCGGCCTGGCTGCACAACGGCATGATCACCTTCAACCATGACGAGACCGTGCGGCCCTGTCCCGGCCGGGGTCAGGAAGGCTGCTACTACACGGGGGGTGGTAAGGTCTGGACAGAGCATACCGTCGAGCCCTTCACCTGCCTGGAGCCGGCAGTCGACCCCCAGGCGGAGAATATGGATGAGGGCTATGGCAAGGCCACGGCTTTCGTCTCCCTGCCCGCGGCCGACTTCGGGGTCTTCACCCGGAAGTTCAGCTACCTGTCACGAGTCCCCTACATGCTGCAGGACGTGCACCAGCAATTTATGTCCGCCGGTCCCGCCGAGGGAGTATGGCTCAAGGAGCCGTTCACCTGGACCCGGCGTGCCGCGTTCGTCAAGAGCCCGACTCTGCGCGGACCGAATTACCTCGTGCTGCGTGATGACCTGGCGGGTGACACGGAGCTAACCCCGGCCTTGAACTTCTGGTGCCTCGCCGACCGCCTCGACGTCGACGGCCAGCGGGCCACCTATACCGGCCAGTACGGCGTAGACCTGGAGGTCTACGTGGCGGAGCCCGCGACGTTCGCGCCCGTCACCCACCGGGCCGGACACACCTCCGGGCGCGACTTCGGTCCATACTACGAGAAGACCTTCGGCAAGCCCTTCAAGGAGGAGCAGATACTGCTGCGCATACCCCAGCGGCCGGGCGGCGGATACTTCACCGCGCTGGTACCCCGCAAGGCGGAGGCTGCGGCGCCGACGTTCGCGACGGTGCTGGCAGGCCAGGGCCTCCAGGTCACCTGGCCCGACCGCGTGGACACCGTCATTCTGCTCAACCAGCCGGGGAAGGTGGAGCTGGAAGGCCTCTCCCTGGAGGGCACCGCCTTTGTCCTCACGAAGGCGGATGGCAATACAATGGCAACCATGCTCGCGCCCGGCACGGTCAAGCAGGGGGGGCGGACCTTGCTGTCCGGGGACAAACCGGCCAGTTGCGTCATCGGAGCATAGCGCCAGTGCGGGGCGGGACGAGCCGCCGCCGAGCAGAGAGCTCCATCAGCGTAGCGTAACGCGCTTCACCGGGAGGTATCCCATGCGCCCCATCCTGCTCGTCCTGACCCTCGCTCTCCTCGCCGCGCTTCCCGCGGCGGCGGAGCTAACGCTGCAGACCGTGTGCTCCGACAAGATCTACTACGAACCCGGCTC